>JBGCDK010000085.1:0-25382 GCA_045105295.1 Mariniblastus sp. | reverse complement strand
ATTCGATATGCCAACCAGGATAGCCGACTCCCCACGGGGAATCCCATTTCATGATGTGATGCTGGTCGGGCTTCCAAAGCATAAAGTCGCCGGGGTGTTTTTTCTGAGCTTGGTTCGCATCATCCACTCTGCCGCCTTCTCCGGCGCGAAGTTTTTCCAGCGTATTACCGCTGAGTGAACCGTAACTAGGAAAGCTCTCTACGCTGTAGTAAACAACGCCATCGTTGGAAATATAAGCGTGGCCACGATCGATCAATTTTTCAATCATGCCAATCATGCCATGAGGGCCTTCAACATGGTGCGTCGCACGCGGCACGTTTTGTGGAAACTCTCGGGCGACTTTATAGCCAAGTTTCCGACCGTCTTCCAAAAATGCCTCCATAAAGTAATCCGCGATTTGGTACGGATCGTTGGGGTCTTCGATGGCACCTTCAGGGACACGGCCCGATTTCTTGTTTTCTTTGACTCGATTGGCCGCCTCCATCATTTTGTCGGCTTCACCCTCAAGCATGTGTCCCACGTCGGTGATGTTCATGACGTGATGGACTTCATGACCAAGCAACTCTAGCGTTCGGCGCAGCAAGTCGCCGAACAGAAACGACCGAAAATTGCCGATATGGGCAAAGTCATAAACGGTCGGACCGCAACTGTACATTCTTACTTTGTCCGGATGGATTGGAGAGAATGATTCGAGCTGGTTAGTGAGTGAGTTGTAGAATTGAGTTTTCATAGCGGCGTAGATGCGATGTTGAGCTGTAGGTTCAGCCCAAACTTTACACGCTACCTACATTTCCACTCAAGCCACATTTAACGGCTTATTGATGGTTGGCAGCGATAAATCACTTGGCCAAACCAGTTAGATCCCATATTTCATACAGCCACGGGTGAACCCATGGGTTGTTGGCCGAGTACATCGCAGAGACAGCGCTGATAACTAGTAGTGCAAAACAAAGTGCCTTGCCAGATTTGGATTTTCCCAACCAGTCCACAATCGGCAGCATCGAAACGAGCCAAATTGGTGCCATCCAAAAAGCCCACCTCAATCCGCTAGTCACCCCGCCATAGTTTCGATCCATCATCGTTCGGTTGATGTAAAACAGAACAACGACAATCGAAATCGTAAGTCCCATCATTCCAAGCCATCGCATTTGAAAACGGCCTGCCATTTTTGCCCCGCATAACAACGAGATCATGCCAGCCAAACTAAGCAACCAGATGGGGGTCAGGGTGAAAATGCCATGGTGCCCAAAGAGCACATGAAATGCGTAGATTTGTTTGGAAGGCTGCCCACGGTCGACTTGTGATTTATTGGCTTCGTTGGCCGCCAGCCAATAGCTACCGGGGAAGTCATACCAGTTGTCCCATGCTCGAATTTCAAATCTATCGCTAGCCACGAATTCTTCCGAGAAAGATTCGTCTTTGAAGATTTTGGAAAGTGCCTTTGTCAGGAAATTGGGTTGGACTTCCGAGCCAACGGTTGGATTCACGATCGAAAACTGCGTTGTCGAAAGTCGATCACGAACGACCCAACGTCTTTCCTTGGATGACGTTCCTGGCCACGATCCAATTGCGACGGTGGGAGCTTGGAAGTCAAAATGTTGTTTCGCTGCGTCAAGAATTGCATCAGGGAATTGGCCTGAGCTAAGTTTTTCCGCAAAGTAATCGGTGTCTTTTGATTCTTCGGAGGCCACCAATGTCGCAACCGTTTGCCCGTCTCCGCGATGAGCGTAGGCCGGTCGCCATTCGCCGTGTGCCCAGTAGTTAGTGCCGAAAATTCCTACTGTGACCAGAATCAATCCTGGCACAAATGCGACCATTGTTTTGGTAGGGGATTTGATGAAGCAAAACAAACCCGCGAACGCGACGAACGAGAGCGCTGGTAGTTCGCACGCAAAACCCAACATCGCGAACAATCCACAAAGAAAAAAGTACCACCCGTGGGTTTCCGTTTTTCGCCAAATGAACGAAACGTAATACAGCGAAACCATCACGCAAACTGCAGCAGGTAAGTGGTTGTTAAGCGTGACCGTAAACGTCGAAAGAAACGTCCCGAATCCTGCGCAAGCCAACACGTAGTATCGAGCCCAGTCGCGAACCGGAACCGCGTTGATTGTTTTGGCAACAAAGCACAGAAACACCGCCCATAATGAAACGTTGAATAGCAACAGCATCAATCGAACAACAAACATCGTGTCATCAGAAAGATTTTTACCAGTTGCAAATTTGACGGCTTTGTAGACCTCAGCCAACATTGTTGGCAACAACGTGGGCTTGCTAGAGTACTCGTGAAACTGACCGTCACTTCCAACGTGTCGGACTTTGTCGATCGTGTCCCAGTGGATGGCTTGGTCGTTTCGAATGACGTTGTCAATCTCGTAGACGCCTTCGTCACCGAGGGCCCGGATCGTGCACCAACGGCTGCGATCGTTCGCACTGAAAAATGGCGAGTCGCCTTTGGCGTTGTGATTTTTGACTGTCAAAACACGGCCCGCGACCATGCAGACAGAACAAATGATTAAAATCCAAAATATCGACCAATGGCGCTGAGCGCAAAAATTTGGCAGCTCGGCCGGACAGGTTTCGTTGGTAGTTGGTGTGGTTGTCATAAGTTGAACGTGCTTTTAGGGTTGGCCAATCTCTTCACGAATCGAATACGGCTCTTTGTTTTCCTGACCGCGGGCAACGATCAGTTCCGCCAAAAATCCCATGCACAGTAATTGAGTCCCCAGCAACAACGCGCCCATTGAAAAGATCACAAGCGGACGTTGGTGAAGTGGTGCCCAATCGGCAAACGCGTCGAAACTCATCCGCAAAACCCAGTAGATCATCATGTAGACTAGGCCAATGGCTCCCAGTCCAAACGAGGTCAGGCCTAGTGTTCCAAGCACATGTTGCGGTCGTTGGTTGTAGCCTGTCAAAAAACTGACGGTGAGCAAGTCAAGAAACCCCTTGGGCAGCCTTGACCAGCCGTACTTCGAAACGCCGTGGGTTCGTGGTCGATGGTTGACCGCGATCTCGCCAACCCGAAATCCTTTGGCAGAAGCGAGGACGGGAACGAAGCGATGCATTTCGCCGTAAAGCTTGACCTCGTCGAAAATTTCTCGTCGGTAAATCTTAAAACCGCAGTTGTGGTCGTGAAGTTTGACGCCGGTTAGGAATCCAACCAGCCAGTTGAAAACTTTCGAAGGCAGCGTTTTGCCAACGGGGTCGTTGCGAACTTCTTTCCATCCGCTGATAAGGTCGAAATCGTCACCCAGTTTTTCGATCATCGCTGGGATCTCAGCAGGATCGTCTTGAAGATCCGCGTCCATCGTGATGATCAATTCACCCGTTGCAACGGAGGCACCTGCTCGCAGAGCAGCGGCTTTGCCAAAGTTTCGTCGAAAACGGAGGCAGCGAATCCGGTCATCAGATTCACAAAGCGTTTTCATCCCTTTCCAACTTTGGTCTGTCGAACCGTCATCGACAAAGACAACTTGAATCTGATAGCCATTTTCCTGCGCGACATTGGAGATCTCTTGATGCAACTGTCCCAACGAATCTTCTTCGTTGAGAACAGGGATAACGAGCGATAACGAAGTGGCCATTGGTGGAAGTGTTAGTTGTTGAGAACGGCAAACGAAATGGGCAGGTCTAAGCTAAAGATTTGTCCTGCGCCGGTACAAATAAATTATACCAGAGGTGAGCAACTCCGCCGCTAACCAAACGACTCGAATCACAATGGCGGCGATAATTGCGGTGACGGAACCGAATCTGGCCCCCAATAACGGAATCATCACTAATTCCCGAACTCCGATGCCGCCGGGCAAAAGCGAAACGAATCCGGCGACCGTAGCCAACGACACGCAGGCAAGTGCCAATGGAAAATCGGCCATCGTCATTTCTGTGCCAGGAATCCCTTTGAGGACGAACCACAAACTCATGCCGTTGAGGCACCAACCGATCGTCATCACGAACCAACCGAAACCCATCGTCTGAAAGTTCAAGCCATCGAACATCTGTTCGATGTTTCGGCCTCGAGCGGACCCGAGTTTGATGGCGATGCGTCGAAAGATGGGAGGCCAAGTCAGCACGCCTGCAACCAATGTTAATACTCCGGCCCCGATCTGCATTGTGACTTGATCGCGAAACTGAAAGATCAGCAACACGTTGGCGATCGCAGAACCGACGAACAGCCACGTCAGTGTTTCGACGAACACGCTAGCGGCGGCGGGAGCAGTACGGACTTCATCGCCACGAATCATGTCGGTACGAATGATGACAACCATGGCTTTGCTGGGAACATATTTTCCCAGTTGGCTGGCAAAAAAAGCCAGCATTGAGTTTGCCAGTTTCGGCTTTTGACCAAGTGCCAGTAAAACGCGGTGCCAAAAAAGACATGATAGCGACATCGTTGCGATGTAAATCATGATGGCTAAGATCCACCATTGATATTGGATTTTCGAGAAATCGAAATCGCTGTCTTGGAGCTGACGGAAGGCTATTATTGCGGTGTAAAGCACGGCACCGACGACCAATCCCGCGACGGTAACTCGAAACCACTTAAATAGATACGTTTTCGGGCTGGGGGGCTGATTGGGCGTGGTTGGGGAAGACACGTTGCTCAATTTCAAATTGCTGTTGGGGCTAGTGGAGCTCAGAAGAAGTGTCTGGGAGAATTTGTTTTCAATCTACCTATCATTGTCTTCGAATTCTATTCAATTTCGCTATTTACCCGTAGCATGTAAACGAAGTAACATTAGTGAATACCCAGAAATAACTTAAAGGCGGAGAATTCCATGAAGGGATTATTGGTAACTCTGCTGACGTTTTTGATGACAGGGATTGTCGTCGGTCAGCAAGAAAATTCAGTCGGCGATCGCAGTACGTTCGGTCCTCCAAAAACATCTTTCGACGGACAAACCAATCCAGCTTCGGCGACCAGAGCCCAAAATCCGTTTGCGGATAACTCGGGTGGTGGAAGGCAAATTGATCCGAATCTGGTTCTGCCATTGGAACTAGCTGTTTCGAATTTTCAACTCCAAGCCCTGAAACGTGGCGAGCCGGTTCGTGCAAAAGTCGAAGCCAAAGCAGGCCCTGATGGACCTGTGCGTGGGCCGGAGTATATCAGTGGGATCTATCTGACCAGTCCAGAAAACGAGCTTAAGCAACTTCCTTTGAAGCGTGTTTTTGGCAAGGCCAGTCGGTATGAAAACCAACCAGGGGAAGTTCTGGTTGTTACGCTTGACGATCAAGATTTGGTCGCACTTGAACAGAAAAAACTTCGTTGCGAAATTGAACCTGCTGATCGTGGACGATTCTCAGAAGTTTATTTTCGTTACGAGCCACCTCAGGTGGCCTCGACGCCGGCCCGTCCTACTCCAGCGGACAATCGTCCTTCAACTCAATTTTCGGCACAGCAACCGCGTCAAGCAAATCGCCCAGCGCAGCAACCCACTCGCGCAACTCAACAGTCCCAATCACGTCCAAACTCTTTGGTTCAAAACCCTGGCCCAGAGCCGGAACCAGGCGAGTACGATTACATGGGACCGTATCTTGATCCAACCGTGTTGGCGAAAATCCAAAACAAGACAGCTTGGGATCAGCAACCAAATCAAGGTAACGAAGTTAATCCAGCATTCGATCGCAATAAACAGTTTGGTGCCCAGGGCAATCAATTCGCCACCAATGGCAACCGACAAGAAACAGCGGAAGAACGCTACGATCGCTTAAAACGCGAGATGGAAGCGAAGGAAGGCAACCAATTTCAGAATGGCAATCGAGGCCAAAGGCTAACCCAAGCCCAGTTGGACCAACAGCAATTTGAAGAACGGCAAAGAAATGCGTGGCGCGCTGAGCAAGCGCAACTTGCACTCAAAGAAGCCGCTGAGCAAGAAGCCCAAGAGATTGCTGCACAAAAAGAAGCTGATCGTATCCGGCGAGCCAAGTGGGAATATGAGCAATACGTTAAACAGCAAGCCGACTTGCTCGCAGCGAAACAACGATTGGCCAACCTGGGTCCAACCGGTCAGTGGAAACCCAACACTCGTGGCGGGAACGAACCGAATCCAAATGCCGGGTATGGACTACTCAATAATGGGTCACTTAGTAATTCTCAACAACCTCGGCTTACTGAGGCTGAGTATTTGTTGCGGAAACAACAGTGGGACAATGAACAGAAAGACAAAAAGATCGCTGATCTCGAGGCAGAATTGTACCGCAAATCTCTGCGACCTCAGAACCCCGGCGTCAATGATTACGCAACTGGTCAATCACAGATCACGCCTTCTGAATATGGCGGCCCCTCAACGCGTACTCCGCCAGTTGGGCGAGTTCCCGGCACGATTCATTTTCCAACCGGGCCAATCGTGGAGAATCAGTTGCCAAGCCCAGAGCGGTTTGCATCGCGGACGGACATTGGAATTAAAAATGGAATCAACAATGCCATCGACACCGTCCGGCAAGGTCGAGACAAGTTTGTCGCTTCGATTCCGGGCAACCTTGACAGAAAAAATAGTGGCCAAACAAACACAGGGCTAGGGAATCAGATGGACCCAGATTCAGATACTTCTCTGGCTGGGCAAGACAATAAAACGTCACGATTGATTTACTTCTTGCTGCTTGTTTCGTTAGGTTTAAATGCTTACCTCGGTTTGATCTCTCGAAGTTTCTATGTTCGCTACAACGAACTGGCGGATGAACTCAGAGAAACGTTTACGGCGACGAGTTAGAGATTTTAGATTGGGAATTAGAGTAGATTGAGCGTTGTCATTTTTAATATTTCGAAAAAGATGCTGGCAGAAATAAAATTCGCTAAACATCTATTTACGAAAAACCGAAACGACGGCACAATGCTCAGTCCAAGACAATATATTACAACTTGATCAGCAAGTTTCAGCGAATGGATTGCTGGTGCTTGATCAAGTGACTCTCACGACGGCAAGGAGTGCTGAAAGTGAAAAATAAGCGATGGATCGCAGCGTTTTTCGTTTGCTTGACAATTACATGTTTTGCAAATCTCTCAACAAGCGTGGCCCAAACCAAAGTCGCAATCGTCGACATTGGCTTGATTTTTAAGAGCCACCCTCAGTTCGCCCAACAATTGGGGGCTCTCAAACAAGAAGCCGATCAATTCAAGGCAACTTCGCTTGAACAGCAAAAAGCCCTGATGGGTAGAGCTGAAGTTCTCAAGCAGTACGAACCGTCGTCGGTCGATTTTAAGACTGCCGAAACCCAACTCGCTCAAGAATCTGCCGCTCTTGAGGTCGATCAACGCGACAAGATGCGAATGTTGATGCAAAAAGAAGCCCAGCTGCATTTTAATACGTACGCTCAAGTCAACGAGTTGATTTCCAAGTATTGCGAAGCCGGCGGAATCCAACTGGTGCTGCGTTATAACAGTGCACAAATGGATCCAAAAAATCCGCAATCCGTAATGCAACGTGTCAACGGTAGCGTGGTTTATCACAATCAGCAAAACGATATTACCCCTGAGTTGATTGCTCGAATTGCCCAAATGAGTGGAACTGCGAACAACGCAGGTAACGCTGCTCGCCGTTAAGCGTCATTTCCAATCGGCCAGTTAATAGACGGCCGATTCAAATCTGGCAGGCCAAATCAACACGACTTCGAAAGCTACTACCTTGGACCGTTTCCTCCGCCAACAAACAACGATCGCCCAACGCGTTTCCGTCTCAGGATTCGGGTTTTGGAGTGGACGCGATGTCACATTGACGTTCTGCCCAGCCAAATCGGATTCTGGAATCGTGTTTGTGCGAACTGACATTGCTGGCCAACCGAGAATTCCAGCCGTCGTTCAGAATCGGGTCAATGGCCCAAGACGAACAACGCTGGTTGCTAATGGATGCCCGGTAGAAATGGTGGAGCACGTGTTGTCTGCACTTGCTGGGATGCAAATTGACAACTGCGAAATTTTGGTGGATCGCGCAGAAATGCCAGGATGCGACGGATCAAGTTTAGCGTTCGTTGAAGCTTTAAAGAGCACAACCATTGTGCCTCTCAATGCAAAACGAAGAGTAGAACGAGTCGAAACCACTATCCGAGTTGGCGATGACGAATCGTGGATTCAAGCCGAGCCGTCGTTTTCGGAAACGCTTGAGTTGACCTATCACTTGGACTACGCATGTCCAGCGATTGGCACTCAGACTTACACAACAACAGTGACTCCAAAGTCATACGTGGATGAACTAGCAGCGGCCAGGACGTTTGTCTTGGAGGCAGAAGCCGCTCAGTTAAAGCAAAAAGGATTGGGCCAACGAGTCACTTACCAAGACGTGGTAGTGTTTCGCGACGATGGCCCAGTCGACAATGTACTCCGTTTTGACGACGAATGTGCTCGTCACAAAATGCTTGACATGATTGGTGATTTTTCGCTTTCAGGGAGAGACCTGATTGGAAAATTCACTGCTTCTAAAAGCGGTCACCGTTTGAATTCACAAATGGTATTTGCACTGCTTCAGCAAGTTACAAAAGTAGAAGTCACTCCCAACCGTATCTCAGCCTGAAACGATAAACACGTGGACATACTTAATATTCAAGAAAGTTCGCAGCCGGAATCAAACGAGCCGCCGAAGATCTCAAATCTTGCATCCGTTCACCCTGACGCACAGATTGCAAACGGTGTTGAGATTGGGCCGTTTTGTGTGATTGGCCCTGAAGCCAAAATTGGCGCACGATCGAAGCTCTTGAACAGCGTGACTATTTTAGGTGACGTGACAATTGGTGAAGACAATATCATCTCACCTGGTGCGGTTCTTGGTGGGGCTCCCCAGGATCTTAGTTATCGAGGAACGGTCACGAAAGTTGTCATCGGCGATCGAAATGTGATCCGCGAATGCGTTACCGTCAATCGCGCTACAGAAAAAGAAGATGGCTACACCCGAGTCGGAAACGATTGTTACTTTATGGGTAATGTTCACATCGCTCATGATTGTCGCATCGGAAACCGTGTCATCATTGGCCACGGCTCGATGCTTGGCGGGCACGTTCATGTTGACAGTCATGCAACACTTTCCGGATCCGTTGCCGTGACGCACTACGGAGCCATCGGCTGTTACACTTTTGTTGGTGCTGCCAGTCGTGTGTTGCAGGATATCGCGCCTTATATGTTGGCCGACGGTAGCCCGGCACGCGCCCGTTGTATCAACATCGTCGCACTCAAACGAAACGATTTTTCTGCTGACGTTATCGACGCGATCAACGAAGCTTACCGGCTGATGTACCGCGCCCGCGTCGGACTTGGTAATTGTGAAGAAATTCTTGAATCCAAGGGCATGTTAATTCCAGAGATTCGTCATTTCCTCGATCGTATTTCAGTATCACAAGCTGGACGCCACGGACGAGGTCGGGACGTAAGGAGAAAAGCGGCGTGACAAAGCTACGAGTAGGCATTGTTGGTGCGGGACACCTTGGCAAAATCCACGCCCGACTTTTGAATTCGCAAGACGACGTTGAGGTGGTTGCGATCGCCGATCCAAGTCCCTCTGCGCAACAGCAAGTGCTTGACGAAATCGAAACACGAGCCGTCAGCGACTATCAAAAACTTTATGGTCAGATCGACGCTGCTGTTGTCGCGACACCGACTCGAACCCATTTCGCGATTGCCAGCGAACTTCTTCAAAACAACATTCATACGTTGATCGAAAAACCGTTGACGGACTCGGTCTCTGACGCACAAAAATTGGTCAACCTCGCCGACCGATCAGGCTTGGTAATTTCAGTGGGCCATGTCGAACGATTCAACCCCGCGATCAAAGCAGCGATGGATCTTGTGGGAACGCCAAAATTCATTCAGGCGTCACGAATGAGCGGATACACTTTCCGTTCCACCGACATTGGCGTCGTTCACGACTTGATGATTCACGACATTGATTTGATAAATTCAATGTTCCCTGGTGAAGTGGTTGATACCCGAGCCGTCGGGATGTCCATGTTTGGCCACAACGAAGACATGGCTCAAGCCAGAATTCAATTCAGTTGCGGTGGCGTGGCGAATCTGACAGCGTCGCGGTGCAGTTTCAATAACGAACGCTCGTTTCAGGTTTTTGGAACCGAAGGTTACGCGTCGGTTGATCTGGCACAGAGCAAGGTCACGTTTGTCAAAGTTCCTAGCTGGGTTCGCAATCGACAATACGATGTATTGGACACAACCCCTGAACAACAAGCGTTTATTCGTGAGCAGTTGTTCACCAAGGTTTTGCCCAAATCAGAGATCGAAGTTCCCAAAACGAACGCGATTTTGGCTGAGCAAAAGGATTGGATTCATTCCATTCGTACCGGTGAAACGCCTCGAGTTTCGGCAACTGCAGGAATGCAAGCCGTGGAGATCGCGCAGGGCGTGATTGATTCGGTCGCCATGCATCGCTGGGACGCCCAGCCTCAATCGACAGGACCGCTTGGTGTTGTGCCAGAATCGTGGCCAGCGAAAAAAGCGACTGCTCCTGCTCCGTTTGTGGCCAAGTCAGTTCAACGGGCGGCATAAAGGCTGCCTCGAACGTGTGCTGGACGCTCCGCGGCCAGCGCTCACGACACTGGCCGCAAGGCGTCCAGTACACATCAATCTTGCCACCGAGCGTTAGAAATATCATCGGTTGAAACAGCAGCCTGCTGAGCCATCTCGGCGATCTTTTCTACGGCACACAAACGCTGGTGTATCGCGTTGTTTCGAGTGTGGCGTCTGTTGGCGGCAGGACTGCGAAGCTAACGGCCTGAGTTTAAGTCAAAGTCTGATTTACGCCAGGTCGCGATCTTCGAATAGAACCAGTGCCAACAGCATCGCCATCGAACCATACAGTGCCGTGTAGATCACCGCCCAAGCAAGATACGCAAGCGGAACCAGCGTGTTCTGGTTGATCGCGGCTTGCACATCAAAGTGATTTAACACCGGGAAAACGATGGCTATCAATTGTCCGAAAACGACGACCGGTTCAAACGCGGCAAAGGATGACTGGACCAATAGTGGCGTCAGGTGGCCCAAGACGTAGATCGAAAAACAAATCAAGAAGTTGGCAAGGATCCCCATTCGAGTCGAGATCGCGACGCTGATTGCGACGAAAATGAGGACTTCGAGAAAGCAAAGGAAAATGCCTGGAATGACGTGGATCGCTTCTGTGAAACACTCTTCCCATTCACAAAGCCCTTTGGAGGCTTCTTGGAAATCGTAGATTGGTTTGTAAGCAACCCAGCCGACAAACCAGATTCCAAGCACGATGAACATGACACCGATTGCAAGCGAGATGCCAGAAAATTTTCCAAGGATAAACTGACGGCGTCCCACTGGCTTGGACAAAACGGTGAGCGCGGTGCGGCCTTCGATTTCTTCGGCGACAGATTTACTCGCAGCCCAAATCGCCAAGAAGATTGCGAGCACGCGAATCAAAGTCAGACCGGAATCTTTGTACATTTTGATGTCTTCGCCGAACGTGTTGTACGGCACGTAGATCGACCCGAGTATGAACAGACCTCCGATAATCATGACCAGCATGAACAATGGTTGGCTGATCTCGGTTTTGAACGTCGAATGGGCGATCGCGAAAACTTTCGGACACATCGTCGCGAGAATCAGATAGAACAGGTAGAGGCAAACGACAAAAAAGGCAATCACGGGAACGACCCAGACTTCTTTATAAACCGGAGCCAGTTCATACGTCAGTTTGAAATTTGTGGTGTCGCTGCCAACGTTTTTTACGTAGAGCGAGTCGATCTGCTCAAGCGGAATCTTGCCGCGTCCGTCCGTCCGTTGGCGATAGGTCAACGCTTCTTCGCGAACCGGAATTTCGAAAGTGTAGATCGGGTTCGAGTCAGCAGTAAACGGCTGTGTTGACATTTCCAAACGTTGGTCATTCTCGAACGAGATCCACTGCAATTCTTGACCGTCGAAATCCACTTGCATTTCGATGCCTTCGGAATTTCGGTCACTAACTGGAATCTCGACTTCTTTGGTGAATCGCCCAGTGAATGGAAGTCTTCCTAGAGAATCAACAAACAGCATCGGTTCGTCGACGAACTTTACGACTCCGAATCCGTTGAATTGCGCAAGTACAAATCCAAGGACTGCAAACACGGTCATGGCAATACAAACTCGATTCACCCAGCCGAGAAAGCCTTCTCGAAATACTCCCCAAGTCTCACCTATCATCCGGCGCGAAATGACACTCCAGACTCCAAAACCGAGCAGTAAACAAAACGGCGCTACGAAGCAAAGTGTAAATATGAATCCAGTTTCAAAAATGACTGGACCAAGACGCCAGTAGCAGGCTGCAACGAACAAGCCGAGATAGGCCAGACCGGTAATGATTCCAAGCGTCCATCGAATCGCTGGTTTTTCAGTTGCCGCGTTGACGCCAGGGATTCGCTGACAGGCAAAGATCTTGATCAACATCAAAATGACGAGAACAAATCCGACTGCGAAACCAAGCGAAAGGAGCCAAACGGGAGTCAACCAGTTGGTGACTTTGACGTTCTGAGCGATCAAGAAAGGAACGGATGACATGCTTGGATTTGTCTTTTTGGATTACGAAGATAGTGTTTGGAATGATGCCAGAAGCCAGAAAAATCAAGCTCTGAGAAAGCTGGAAATTTAACCCTGATAGCCAGTACCAGTGCGCGGTTCGCCAGATTCGCCCAGCTATCATTTACGACTATTATGCTCGCAATGTTCAAATTCTTCAAAGGGCCGGAAAACAGGATTTCAGACTATCGAATTACGTCAAAACTGGCGAATTGGCCAGTTGGTAGGGATTGCGTGATCTCGGTCTCTCGCACGTTTCCGTAAGTTGATTCAGAAACTTCAGCGATAAAACGCTCAATCGTCTCGGAATCGCCCTCAAGAACCATTTTGACACGGCCGTCACGCAAGTTTTGAACCGTTCCAACGAGGTCGTAGTTTCTCGAAACATTTTTTGCCGTGTGCCTAAATCCAACGCCTTGGACTTGGCCAGAGAACAGGATTTCGTATTTTTTATCAGCCATTTTTGGATCGCTGGGCCAGACGGGAACCGAGGTGCAGCCATTGTAGCCGTTTAGTTCGCCAGTTTGAGGCGAGGAGCTCGGGGGAACGAGGAAGTTTGATCCAACGGCTGAGCGTTAAAACTCGGTGTTAAAACTGAGTGTTAAACAAGAATGTGTACAAATACCTAGCGAGAAAATGATGGCAAGTAGGAAGATGTCGAGCCAAATTTTGCAGAACGCAACGGCTTTGATGCCGAACAGGAGAAAGGCAAAATTCGAAAACTTGGAAGGTGACGGCAAAAATCAGTGAGGCATCTGTGCCTAGCGAGTCATCTGAGTCGTACGCTTTCGCGATATCGGCTTACTTTCATCGCAGCAACGTGTTGGTTGCTGCGGGCCTGATCAACGAAAAAACGAATCACTGGATTCGCTGCGGTCGTTGTTCGGACTAAATCCACCGCCGGTTTTTAATTCTGCGACACGCGAAGGATTGCCAAATCCAGCTTCCAACGGATCGTTGGTTGGGGTCGATGGCGTGGTTTCTTGAGGCAAGATATTCTTGACGTACTCTTGCCACGCGACGACGTTTCGTCCGAGTTGCTCGCCAGTAACGACTTGCAATGACTCGGCTGCTCGCAATTGCAATGCTGGATCAGGATCGTCCAAGGCAAGCGAGATGGCGCGTACTGCTTCTTGGCCTGAAAAATTTCCAAGCGCCCGAGTTCCGGCAAGTCGCACATCGATGTTTGAGTCGCTGCCGATTATTTCTTGGAGTTGTGGAATCGCCGTTTCAGCAGGCATTGCTTTCCAAGATTTGATCGCCGCGATTCGGATGTCTGAGTTGTGGTCATAGGATGCGTCGACTAAACCTTGAATCGCGCCCGGGCAATTGAGCGTCCCAAGGAGCTTCACTGAGTGAAGCCGGAGTAGCAAAACTGGATCGGAATGAAGTGTGTCTGTCAGTTGTTGGGCGACCTTTTGTTGGTCTTCGACAGGAGCGTTGACGACTGAGTTGGCGAGCTCGGTCATTTTTTGTTTCCGCGCGAACAATGTGTCGGCGATCCGCTCTTCTTCGGCCCACTGATTTCTCGCCCAAGGCGAATACTTGCCGGCTCTCCAAAGCGGTCCCTCAGCACACCCCACCGCGAACAAAGTGGCGGACAATATTGCTAGATTGAGGATGCGAATTTGAAGTTTAGATTGCATGATAATTCCCAGACTTTCACAGAAGGCGTCGGGGACTTTAGCAGACCGTTTTAGAGCAAGACAGGCCAGCTTTTTCGCACTTTTCGATCGTGTCGAAGAGGATTCATGGCCGCTGCTAGCAGTGGAGAGTTGGTTTTACGTTCAGTCAACGCGGATCGGTTTACGGAAATGGTTAGAAGGCGATCTGAGAAGCAATTGTAGAAGCAATCGGGAGTCGCTCTTTGTCCTGGCTATTGCGCCGTTCGTCTCTGAGAATCTGCCGTGGCTGTCATAATTAAAAGCCTCAAACAACCAGTGAGCAATCTCATCATTCACAAAAAAAGGCGCCTCCGGAGGATCGGAGACGCCTAAATTGACTGTCAATTCAATTTGAACTGACTATGCCACTGGGGGCTGTTGACCCTGATGTTGGCCAGTTCGTTGGTTTTCTAAATGCTTGGGAGCACCGACGCTTGCCTTGCGGCCTTTTTGATCTTCGTCGTAATACTTTCCGCCAGCACCATAGCCGTAACCATAACCGTATCCATAGCCGTTGTAGGAGTATCCTGCACGGTAGGCTCCGTAGGTGTACTGGCTGCCGTAACCTGATTGAGCACCGACTCCGTTGACTACCAAACCGATGCAGTTCGCACCAAGGTTGGCGATCATGTCGATGGCTCTTTCGGCACTGACGCGAACGTTCTTTTTGATTCGCAGGCAGAGAATGACGCCGTCGACTCTTGCTGCGATTGGACATGGGTCTGTGACAGCCAAAAGAGGCGGCGTGTCGATGATCACAAAATCAAACTCGGATCGCATCTCTTCGATCAACTCCTTGACCTGAGGTGACGAGCTGAGTTCCGCAGGGTTTTGAGGTTTGGCACCACAAGGCATCAAGGTCAGTCCGGGAATTTCTTCGCACTCGAACATGACTTTTCGCCAAGCGTCCACACCACTAAGAACCGTTGCGAATCCAGATTTTGAGCTGATTCCAAACGTCTCGTGTTGTCGAGGTCGACGCATGTCAGCATCGACTAGCAAGACGCTTTTTCCAGACTGAGCGATTGAAACTGCAAGGTTCGATGCCAATGTAGATTTGCCATCACCAGGAGTCGGGCTGGTAACTTGAATCACCGAATGCTGTTTGCCTTGGGTGTTAAAGTACAAAGCCGTTCGAACCGCGCGAAACGCTTCGGAGACTTGAGATTTCGGTCTATGATAGGTACAGATAATTGGCTCGATCAATGAGTTCTCAACCAAGTAACGCTTGCTCGTACCGATCACTGGAACGTGGCCGATCAGCGGAACGTTTAACTGCTTCATGATCTCGTCAGGATTATGGAAAGTCTTGTCAGCCAATTCGACCAAGCAACCCAAACCGAATCCAAGCAACGAACCGAGCAGTCCGCCAATTCCCAGAATGACTGGAAGGATTGGCCAAACGTCTTGCCCATACGTAGCATTCATCAGGACTTGAAATCGGAAACCTTCGTGGCGATTTCGGCCTTCAGCTTCACCAGATCCGATTTCAACAAGTTTTTTCCGAGCGGCTTGAAGGAATTCATTGTGCTCGGCTTGTCGTTCCTTGATGTTCTCGACCTTTCGTTTGACGGTCTCGATGGAACTGGCTCGTTCTTGGTTGTAAGTAAGCAGCTGATCATTGATCATGATGCTTTCTTCGAGGTCCGAGATTTTTTCAGACAGCGAAGACACGTGCCAGCGAAGCATTTCTTCTGCGCTGGGACCGCTTGTGACTTCTTCAGTTTTGCCAAGTAGTGCGGTTTCGAGCTCAACTTCCAAATCGGCGATTTGATCGGTAAGGATCTCGACGTCAGGATGTGATGGGCCGAATCGTTTCTCAAGTCGTTTCTTCGCCATCTCTGTTTCACGCAACTGTGTTGCGATTCGCTCACCCTGACGATCTTCAGAAGTCTGTTTCTTCTGCGGTTCTTTGAGGATGCCGTCGGCGATCAAGCTCCAAACTCGTTGTTTGACAGCCTCTGATCCTAGAGCCAGAGATTCCTTAGATCTTGCGAGGTCGCTGGACAAGATCTTGATCTGACGTCGGTCCTGCTCTAGCAAGTCAGCAAGTTCAACGATTTTTTGGTGATGCAGGGTCAGTTTTCCCTGAGCAATGTAAGTAATGTCGTTGTTTTCAAAGACTTCATTGAGTTCGTCTTGAAGCTCTTCTGATCTCTCGACGAATTGATCGTAGACTGTCTTGAGCAACATTTCGACTTGCTGCGTGTCGTCGTTGTACGTCGTCATCAAGTTTTCTTGATACGTCGCAATGAGAAGATCCAGAATCACTCGAGCGTCGTCAGGCTCTGGGCCGTAAAACACGAGGTCGTAAAGGATCGGTTCTTCTTTGTTTTGAGTGACTTCCAGATTTGAGCGAACTTCGGGAATGATCTCGTCGTTCGGCAGGCTTTCAAATGACTTGAGCGTCAGAAGGTCATTTTCATTCAAGCACTTTTTGACGATGTTGAATTCGCCAATCAGTTGATCGTGGCGGATGTTCAAATCCGCTGCTGTCGGCATCAATCCATTTCGTTGACTTCCACCGTTGAGTGAAAAAATGAATGGGTCCTTAGGTTCGATTCGTACCTTGGCTTCAGATTTGTAAATCGTATCGCATTGCGCATGGTACAAACCACCGAGGAGCATGCCCGTCAGAAGTCCTAAAAATACCAACCATTTCCGGCGGTTTAGAACACCCCAGAAATCGAAACCGGATTCTTCAGGTGCCGCCTGTTGGGCGACCATGTAAGGTTGGGGGGCGTTGTGCGGGTGCGTGTCCACGGTAATCCTCCGAAGTGGCAACGTAGGTGTAACTCGGCGCAATTATGATCTCTTGGGAGCAGCGACGAGTTCCAAATCTGGGTCGATTTAGAAATTCAAAGTAGATTCCGCGATACGCTTTCCAGTGGCATTCGCGCAAATTCACTATAACATCTCCTTCGACATCCTCAAACAACTTTGTTTCGTTGCAATTGGCTTTTTCCTAATAGTTTAACGTCTTTTAGGGGGCGACTTGATGCTTTCATTTGCTTGCGCGATGGCATTCTGGCAAAGCTTAACGGTCAGGAAAGATCGAAGGGGAAGATGTGCGGTTGGATTCTACGCCCTAACTCTGAATCAAATCAAAACTTGGGATAACTCATCCACGCGAGTTGGACGCGATTGGATGTAAATCGTTCCCGATTATTACTGTTGGGCATTTTTTTGATCATTCGAATCGGGCGCGGTGGACATTACCTTCGACTTCCTACTCGAAACAAGAGTTCAAGGTTGTTAACATTTTGGCATGTCAAAAACACCCATGATGCGCCAGTACGACGAAGCCAAAAAAGCCTGTGGGGATGCCCTGCTTTTTTTCAGGATGGGCGACTTTTACGAGCTCTTTCATGATGATGCCAAAATCGCCGCAAAGGCTGTTGGGCTCAATGTAACGAGTCGCGATAAAGCCAACGCTGTCCCGATGGCGGGTTTTCCCTATCACCAACTCGATTCGTATCTTGGGAAACTGATCAAGCAGGGGTTCCGCGTCGCAGTTTGCGATCAAGTTGAGGATCCCAAAACTGCCAAAGGGCTCGTCAAGCGAGAGGTTCAGCAAATCATCTCGCCGGGGACGGTTACAGATCAAGCAATGCTGGATCCTGTGATCAGTAATTACTTGGTCGCCGTGTTGCCGGAATTTGCCTCGAAAAAGAAAACTAAAAAATCGAAACCCGGTGAGCGGCAAATTAAGTCGAGCTCCAATGACGCTCCCAAGCGATTTGGAATTGCGTGGGCTGAAATCTCGACTGGCCGTTTCTATGTGACGTCCGTTTTTGAAAACCAATTGAACGATCTCCTCGCACGGCTTGGGGCTAGTGAGATCTTAATCCCTGATCGGTACGACGAGTTTGCCAAAGAAGCTTTTCCGTCAGCCATGATCACACGGCGTCCAGATTGGTGTTTCGGGATTCAGACTTCACACGAGTTGTTGCTGAAACAGTTGAAAGTCGCATCCTTGGATGGATTCGGTCTTGCCGAGTTTGGTGATGTTGCGATTGGTGCTGCCGGCGCGATTCTTGAGTACCTTAATGAAACGCAAAAAGCGTCATTGGAGCACTTCGATCGAATTCAAGCGTTTCGACAAAGTAATTTTGTTGAGATTGATTCGGCAACCTGGCGTAGTCTCGAAATCAGTCAAACGATTCGCAGTGGCGAGCGTGACGGTTCCCTATTTGGTGTTATCGATCGAAGTAAGACTCCAATGGGCAGTCGGTTGTTGGGCGAGTGGATGACCAATCCGCTTACCGATCTCAATCAAGTCAACATGCGGCATGACGCGGTCGAAGAATTGACCAAACAGCAATCTCTGCGAAACGATTTGCGAGAATACCTAAAAGGCGTCTATGACCTGCAACGATTGTTGGCGCGGGTTGCATCAGGCAGATCGTCTCCGCGCGATCTTAGCTGTATCTCAAAAACACTTGCGGCAATTCCTGCACTCAAAGCAAAATTGACGGGGCGGAAAAGCAAGTGGCTTCAGCAATTGGAAGCTGATCTCGATTTGTGTGCCGAGCTTCGCGCTGAACTCGAGCGTGCACTAATTGACCCCTGCCCTGCTCTGGCGAGAGACGGTGGTTTTATCCAGGAGGGGTACGATTCAAAACTGGACGAGCTTCGCAAGTTGGCTGCCGGTGGCAAGCAATGGATCGCAGAGTATCAACAATCGATTTGCGAAAAAACTGGCATCCCAAGCTTAAAAGTCGGATTCAACAAAGTATTCGGGTACTACTTAGAGGTTACTTACAAACATCGTGACAAAGTTCCAGAAGACTTTATTCGCAAACAAACGTTAAAAAATGCTGAGCGATACATTACGCCTGAGTTGAAAGAATACGAAGAGAAAGTTCTCTCTGCCGACACTCAAGCCAGCGACTTGGAATTGCAATTATTCGAGGGGTTGCGTGAACTCGTGCGTGCCCAAACTTCACGTTTGAAATCGAACGCCGAGATCATTGCGACGTTGGATGCGGTGACGGGGTTGGCTCAATTGGCGGTCGAGCAAAATTACTGCCGCCCCACAATGGTAGAGGAAAGCACAACGAAAATCGTTGAAGGGCGTCATCCTGTTTTGGATATCCTTCAACCGCTTGGCGCGTTCGTTCCCAATGACACCTGTATCGATGAAGAATTTGGATTCTTGCATTTGATTACTGGCCCGAACATGGCTGGTAAAAGTACTTACATTCGCCAAGTCGCGTTGATCAGTTTGCTGGCTCAAATCGGCAGCTTTGTTCCTGCCAAAGAAGCAACGTTGGGTTTGGTTGATAAAATTTTCGCGCGGGTTGGTGCGAGTGATGAATTGTCCCGCGGCCAAAGTACATTCATGGTCGAGATGACCGAGACGGCGAGGATTTTAAATACGGCCACCTCTCGAAGTCTTGTGATTCTCGACGAGATTGGTCGAGGAACAAGCACTTACGACGGCGTCTCATTAGCTTGGGCGATCGTTGAATACTTGCATGATCAAATTGGATGTCGAACTTTGTTTGCAACTCACTACCATGAGCTGACCGAGTTGGAAAAAGATTTCAAAGGCGTTTGTAATTTCAATGTTGCCGTCCGCGAGTGGGATGAGAAGATTGTCTTTCTTCACAAGATCGTTCCTGGCAGCGCAGATAAAAGTTACGGAATCCATGTCGCTCGACTGGCGGGTGTGCCGCAGTGGGTCAATCGACGAGCGGAGCAAATTTTGGAAAAACTTGAGTCCAGTGGCGATGTTGAGGCCAACAAGGAAGCGATCAAGTCTTCCGGAGCTGAACGGCCACGGTCGTCTGGCGAAATGCAACTGACGCTGTTTGGCTCGCCTACTCATCCATTGGTTGAAAAAATCAAAGCGCTCGATGCGAACCAGATCACTCCAATCGGTGCCTTGCAAATCTTGCACGAGTGGCAACATGAATTGGCGGATGAGAATGCTGATTCGACAGCCGATGCAGAAACGAGAATTGCCGATCCAGTCGAGTTGAAGCAATAAGGATGTTCTACAGAGCTTGTCGCAATGCTCCCTTTAATCGCTGCGTCACTTAGCTCCATCAAAGCTTCGCCTTCATGCTTCAGTGCAAATAACGGGAACCGGTTCAGTCGATCTTGTTGAAGATCCCGCCCACCTAGACCGCGATCGAATTTTTCGACGCAGCCAAAATTTTATCTTTAACAAAAACGTTCTGCCGGCCTCCTGAGAGAGTGCGTGTTCTGGATCCTTCACGGTTCTCGTTCATTGACTTTTTTAAGTCTTGTGGCAATTCGGGGCTTAACAAGATCCAATTCTAAGCTCGGATGACGAAACGCTGGCTGAACCTCGAATTCCTCACTGAATTACGGGCTTTAATCCGGAACTCCCCAGCAACAGCCCACATTTGATTTCTTTTCAATTCGTTGGGAAGCTATAGCTACCGTGGTGTCTTAGAGGTAAAGCGGATCACGCAAACGTCAAAACGGATTTGGTTAAAGAGAATTGGTTTGTCAAAACCGGTGAATGCAAAACAGATCGCACAGCTACTCGATGAGTATTCGGGATCTCTTGCGCTTTACGCTTCTCAATGGGCAAAATCTCCAGACGACTGCGTTCAAGAAGCCTTTGTTGAATTGGCGGGCCAGAAAATTAGCCCAGAAAACCCGACGGCTTGGCTGTTCAAGGTCGTGCGTAACCGAGCCATCAACGAGCTTCGTTCACGTCAGCGGCGAGACAGACGTGAGCAAACTGTGGCTCGGCCGGACATGCAAGATGATGATCCATCTTCAAGAATGTTGATTCAGGACGAGCAGAAAAAAATGATGGGCATTTTGAAAGGCCTGCCTGATGAGGAGCGAGAGTTGATCGTGCTGCGGATTTGGAGTGGATTGACTTGGGGAGAGATCGCGGAGTTGACGGTTTCCTCATCCAGCTCTGCCCAGCGGCGATACGTTGCCGCACTTGAGAAAATGAAAATTCGATTGGAGTCACAATGTCTGACGAAGCCGAAATGAATAACGAATCAAATTTGCCTGACGGCTTAAAAGCCCTCGAGAGTTCGCTTGGTCGAATTGCATTGCCAGATCCAAAGCTGGATCGCGATGAATTGATGTATCAATCTGGTTGGGCGGCAGCGATCGCAAGCCTTGACTCCAGGGAAGAGCATTTTGCCGTTTCTACTCGCGCAACGACGCCGAGACTGGCTTGGCCTTTAGCAACCTTGGTTGCTTCGGCCGCCGCAGTTTTGTTCGGCGTGATGTTCCTTCAGCAAGCCATGACGGATGCCGAGCCAACTCTCGTTGATGGCACAATTGTAAAAAAAACGAATGAAGTCGCTGTTAGTCCGGCATCTCCAGATGGATCAAATGATTTGTCTCATGAGAAAGAACCGGCGTCAGCGTTTGAGTCCATGGAAGAATCGACTGACTTGGTTGAGCTCGTGATGGCTTATCCAAGCAGTGGAAAGTTGGATGCGAGTTTTGTGTTGTTTGATTCGACGGGATCCGACGATGCCCAACGCGTTGTTCCAAATGCTGATGGTGATTCGATTGTTCAGCCGGTGCTGAAGAATCGTTTCGAAATGATGAATGAGCTGTTGCGTTCGGACGGAACGCTTGGCGATTCATCGCTTCTTTGAGAAATAGCACCGTAGCGTTTCTCCAAACAAATTTTAATTGGAAATCAACAAATGATTTATCGAGGATGTTCCAGTACACGCCAACGCCGTCGACGTGGCAGCCTGAGTAATGTTGGCTCCGTTGTGGCCGCGATGACGTTGGTGATATTTGGCTCGTCGGTCCAGGCCGACGTGACAGAGATGCGCGACGAAGAAAATCGTCGGGCTGTTGTGACTTACAAGATGACCGTCACCCCGGCTGTCCAGCCAAAACCGCTGCTCAAACATCGTTTTACAGTTCTGCCGATGGAAAAAATTCCAGGCAATGCGATTACACATTACCTGCGGTCGCTTGGTGAAAACTCGCTTGATAGTCCAAATGACTACGTTTTCAAAACCTACGGAGTGGAAGCCTTCAGTTGGTATGGCACCGAAATCAAAACTGAAGACATTCCTGTTGAGAAATTGCGAGACGCATGCAAGGTCTTTGATGGATACATCGAAAATCACTTGCGCCGAGCGACGTTTTGTCGAGATTGCGACTGGGGCTTGGCAGAGGAAACCCTTCGCGGAAAAGAAACAATTGGATTCCTTTTGCCTAGCGTTCAGCAAACAAGATCCATGGCCCGCGCGTTGATGCTTCGAAATCGTTTGGCGATCATTGACGGACGGTACGAAGACTCGATCGACCATTTGCGGATGACCTATCAGTTGGGGCAGAACACGGCAAAAATGAAATTTCTTGTCTCTGCATTAGTTGGGTTTGCGGAGGTAGGCATGGCCAATGAGGGGCTGCTACATCTGATCGCTGCCAAGGACTCGCCTAACATGTACTGGGCGATTGCAGAGCTGCCCCATCCGATCATCTCGATTCGTGAAGCCCTTCGTTTGGAATCCAGTTTCGCCACTCGTTACTTTCCTGTTTTGGAAAACGTTGAAACCGCGAAGCACTCTCCGGAGCAATGGAGTGAGTTGCTTGCTGATTTGACATCTTCGTTTACGGAAATCTCTGGTTTGACAGGGGGACGCCGTTCCAAAAAAACGCTTGGGATGGATTTGAACTTCCTTGCTGCAGGTGCTGGTTTGGTTGGCTACCCTCAGGCCAAGAAACGGCTGCTTGAAAGTGGAATGGAATCTGCCGAAGTCGAAAAAATGGCCGTTGCTCATGTCATGCTGCTTGATGCTGCCCGCGATTATCGACAGTACGCCGATGCAGTTGAAGCTGCTTATTACCTTCCTTTTACAGAGTTTAAAACGCACTCTGATAAATGGGAAAACAGAATGCGAACGGAAGGAACTCCGGGGCGGTTGGGTGCGATGTTGGCCAACATGCTGTTGCCGGCCGTGATGCAAGTTCGAATTGCTGAAGAGCGAGTCAACACTCAAATCAATGCACTCCTAGCCGTCGAGGCCATTCGTGATCACCTGGCAACGCATGGGAAGTTTCCGATGACGCTCGATGAAATGGAGTTACCGGTTCGGTTAAACACCAACACAGGCAAACCGTTTGGTTACGAAGTCAAAGGCGAAACCGCCATTCTCGATGTCAAAACTCGGAATGCTAATTATCGATACGAAATTCAGATGGCCACCGGCAAGTAGAGTTTGGTTCCCGCAAAAATAATCAATTGGATAATAAGTGATACATATGAACAAAGTAGTTTTCTTTCGAGGCGTTTTAGCCTGTCTCGTTGCCATCGTTGTTGCCTCCGTTGGAAGTGCGCAGAACTTTCTCGAGAAACACGCCGCAACGATAAAGCCATATTTGACCAGCGACGTTGTCGGAATTGGCTATGTCGATTTGGAGAATTTTGATCTAGGCAAATCAATCGAGTTCGCCAAACAAATTGGATTCGGAGAGGACGATAGATTTACCGACATGATCGAGGCCACTCCGGTCATCCAAACGGAACTTAAACAATTGAAAGACGCTGGACTTTCCAGTGCGATCATTCTGCTGAGAATGAGTGACATTCAAAATTTTGGAACGTCGTTTGTGTTTCCTGTCACTGAGGGTATTGATCCACGTACAGCGGCAAAGGCACTCGCCGCTCATTCGATTGGCCAATCACCAACGATGCGTGTTTTTGATTCAGGCGATGGAGTAGTTTTTGCGGCGACAACTCAATCGCAATTGGATCGTCTAAAAAATGATATCGCTAATGAACCCCGTGATCTTTCTGAGCCTTGTAAAGCAATCGGCGGAGGTGCGGCGGGGGTGGTTCTGTTTGGAGATAGCGACTCGAGAAGAGTCGTCAGAGAATTGTTCCCCAAGCTTCCTGGACCTTTCGCCGCTCTGACTGGAAAAATGGTGGCTGACGACCTCAAGTGGGCAGGTGCTTGGCTCGATATGAATGGTTCCGTTGATGCCACGGTGAAAGTGAAAACCAACAACGCGGAAGCAGCCAAGACGATTGCCAACGCGACTGAGGCTGGGGTCGAAATGATGAGGTCACTTCCGCAGTTGGCGTTCCTCGACAAGGAACAGATGGACCTTATGGCGGATTCGCTTTCGCCGTCGCTCGATGGAGATATTGTGACGCTTTCAACCAAAATGCTAACAGCTGACAAAGATCGCTTGGCAAAAGTTTTGACTCCAATGGTTGGTAAGGTAAAGGGAGCCGCGCAAAAAGCGAACAGAGTCAACATGCTTCGACAATTAGCTTTGGCGATGCACAACTACGAATCAGCACACAGGCACTTTCCCGCTCAAGCGATCGTCGACAAAGCAGGGAAGCCACTGTTGAGCTGGAGGGTTTCGATCCTTCCGTTCATTGAGCAAAACGATTTGTACAATGAGTTTCATCTCGACGAGCCGTGGGACAGTGAGCACAATCTGAAATTGGTTGAGAAAATGCCAAAGGCTTACGCTGACAAGTCCCGCGAAAACAATAAAGCGGGCAAGACGATTTTCTTGGTGCCAGCTGGCAAAGGGCTGATGTTTGATGGCGGGAATGAAATCGGTTTTGGAAAAATTACCGATGGGAGTAGCAACACGATGTTGTTGATTTGTGTCGCCCAAAAACACGCCGTGATTTGGACCAAGCCAGATGATTGGGAAGTCGATTTCGCAAATGTAAAAGCCAAGCTGGAAGAGGACGGCAGAACATCGGTCGAGGTGAGTCTCGCAGATGGCTCTAGTCATAGTTTTAGTTTGAAGACTCCCAACGACAAATGGATGCCTTTGATCAAACACAATGACGGTGAAATCGTGGACGGCAGCGACTTTGGCCAGTGAAATCTGAAACGCAGCTAAAATTTGATAAACCGGCGAGCGCTTCGAATTTCAGTTCGAAGTGCTTTTTTTGTGACAGACATTATCGCTTGCGTTGTGGTCATAAGCCGGGTCTTGTAACTGGCTTGCACCAGCGACGATTTTCGTGATAGTTCCCCAAGTCTGCGTTGTTCGTAGGATGGACATTCTTGTCCGTCATCGTCATCAGTTGCGGCGGAAGACGCACTCAGTGTGCAATTTGATAGGAGAGTCCAGCCTGCCCGTGTGCTGGTCCGCCACAACTGGGTTTCGTTGTGTCTGGTCGAAAACTCGAAGAAACGAAAACAAAAAAAGAGAGTTGGTCGTAAGCCGGGGCTTGTAACTGGCTTGCACCAGCGACGATTTTC
>JBGCDK010000084.1:0-64267 GCA_045105295.1 Mariniblastus sp. | reverse complement strand
CAGCGTAGGCGTCGGTAAACATCGTTGCCGAAGCCGCCAGTGCATCAATTCGTGGAGTCTCATGAAACGTGCTTCCGTAACAGCCTAGATCTCGCTGCCCAAGGTCGTCCACAAGGATAAATACAAAGTTTGGCTTGTTGGTTTCATCCGCAACAACGTCGCTTTGCAATGACAATTGGCGTCGGGTCTGCACAAATTGGGTCGAATGAAAGAGGCTGTCGGTTTTCTAGCGATTATTACCGACGAGAAACAAACTGGGCACCGAACTCGTTTCGAGTATCACGACTACTATCTTCAATCACTCAATTCTCTTGGAGAGTCTGACAAGGCGATTGCAATGTGCAGAACCAAGATGGAAAGTGCGCCCGACAAGGAAACAAAAAGAGCTTTTCGCAAACGGTTGCATTATCTTTTAGTGCGGTCTGGGCAATTTGATGAAGCAGATAAAATCTATAACCTGCTGAATGAAGACTCAGACAAAGACCGTTTTCATCAAAAAATGCGGTATGCAGAATCACTTTATCATCGTGGAAAGATCAAAGAGGCTCTGGATTTGGTTTTAGAAGCCACGAATAAAAAATCCAAAGTGATAGGCTCTCCGTATTTTGATTTGCTGGCTGGACTGGTCACAATCGAATCGGCAGAGCGGGATCTGGCGAAGGCTCGTCCGTATCTGGATGCAGCATTAAAAGGCCTAAACAAATTAGACGCAGGCGCTCGGGCAACTGAAGGAAAAGGAATACTAAAATTCTTAGCTCGCTTAAAAACGCATTTGCAAAACGATGCAGCAGAAGCAGGTGATTGGGAACAATGGAGTTTGCTTGAAGCAAAACTAGAGAAATGATCTGCTTATCCCACAATGCACCCCAAACGACGGGTTTTCCAAGGGCGAGATATCAAAGAGTCTAGGGTTTGCGGCATTAGCCAATTAATATTTACAAAAACAATTCCAACATTTGCTCCTTGTTGTCGAATAAGAGCCATGTCAAAAATTTGGAGTGCTTTGATTCTGAAGCACTCCTCAGTTCAATGTTTAAACAGCGGGTAAAAAAATGAAGTCTTTAAAACCAACTTCGATATTCTCAGGGTTGTGCTTGGTTGCTGCCGCTTTGACTTTTTCAGGCTGCAATATCATGGTCGCTGGGGGGTACTCGTTTAACTACACAGGACAGACTGCCCAATCATTGGAATCTGGTGTCTTTAGCGAAGGCGTAACCCAGATCGAAGTCGTTAATAAATTCGGCGACGTCAATGTGATGCTTGCCCAAGGCGATCCGGGATGGACTTGGGATAAAGAAGTTTGGGCCGATAGCCAGCAGCAAGCGGATGTGTTTCTGGACGATCTCTTGATGAATGTCGAAACCGTTGGCGACAAACAGACTTGGACGATCTTGATGCCAGAGTCTTCGTCGGACCTGAATGGCGTTAAGTCGAATCTGACGTTTAGCTTGCCTGCAGATATTAAAGTCAAATTGGAGAACGCCCACGGGAATGTGAACGCTGAAAATTTGACGGCTCGTGTTGATTTGACGAACTCTCACGGAAATTTGAAGGCTTCGAATCTGGCCGATGGCTCCCTAAAAGTAAGACACGGCAACGTTGACTTGATGTCAGCAAGCGGCGCGTTGGTAATCAATAATTCGCATGGCAATGTCGCCGTGACGGGTACTGAAGGAAGTTTGGAAGTCGATGGAAGCCATTCGTCAATCAATATTGATAATGCTCAAGATGTCAAAGTGAGTTCGAGTCATGGAAAGATATCGGCGAAGAATATCCATGGAAAAATTGACGCGTCCAACAGTCATGACTCCATCAACATTTCTACGTTTGGCGATTCTGTCTTAGCGAAAGCAACACACGGGAAGATTGACATTGTTGTATCTAACTCAAATTTTAAATCTGTTGATGCAGAAACAACACACGACTCGATCAAGCTTTCGTTGCCTGCGTCAGTGAGCCCAGCGATCAGTATGTCGACCTCACATGGAGATTCGAAATCGGAAATCGGATCCAGCGATAGTTCGCCTCAGAAAGTTACTTTAAAAACAAGCCACGGCAATATTCGAATCAACAAATCGAATGTCGTTGCCGAATCAGTACAGTAATTTTTCGCAAATTTGTTAGCGGATACAGTAAGTCGTTTCTGCGTACCGTACCTGCAGAGGGGAACATCACTGACGGCCGATTGGTATCGACAACGGTTGGTTGCTAGAATCCAATTCTCGCAACCGATCACATTCGAGACACCCCATGACGTTCTCAGTAACGGACGAACAACTTCAACAGTTCGAACAAGACGGCTACATCGTGGCCAGACAATTGTTTAATGGCGATGAAGCCCAGCACTTGTTAGCCATCGCGAAATCTGACCAAGCGATTTTGCAAGACGCTTACGCGAAAAAGGACGCTTCGGGCGGTGAAAGCCGGCTTGCCGTTCGCAACGAGCTGGACCAGTCGCCTTACGCGAGGATTGTGCAAAGCCGCCGAGTTGCAGGCAATATGCAAAAATTGCTTTGCAGTGAAGTCTATCACTATCATCACAAAATGATGTTGAAGGAACCGCTGGTTGGCGGGGCTTGGGAATGGCATCAGGACTATGGCTATTGGTACAACAACGGTTGCCTGTTTCCAGACATGGCCAGTTGTTTGATCGCGGTCGATAGAGCCAACAAAGCAAACGGTTGCCTGCAAGTCATTCGCGGCTCCAATAAAATGGGCCGGATCGACCACGTTAAAACGGGCGAGCAAACCGGAGCCGATCTCGAGAGAGTCAACGCGGCGCTCCAGCGGATGGAGTTGATCTACTGCGAGCTTGAACCGGGCGACGCCATTTTCTTTCATGGCAACACGCTGCATCGTTCGGATCAAAACACCAGCGAAAACCCGCGCTGGTCGTTGATCTGCTGCTACAACACGCGGCACAATGATCCGATCGTCAAAGGGAAACATCCGAACTATCAACCGCTGGCGATTCGGGATGATGACGAGGTTTTTTGAGTCGTCAGTATGCGGTATGCGGTGATTTTGGATTTTCGTTTCCGTCCAGCGTCGAGCTAGACAATGCCAAGGAATAACCTAATTGTGAATATTGAATCGAAGATAGTTAGTCGAATTATCAAACGGACGTTCTTGCTCGCCGTTGTCTCGATTTTTGGTTTGACTTTGTCGGCGACGGCTTTTGCGCAATCACTTAAACCACGCATGGTCGTGTTGACCGACGTGTCGACTTGGGAAACCGACGATAGCGAATCTCTCGTGCGTTTGATGGTCCATGCGGACCTGCTCGAGATCGAAGGGCTTGTTTTCACGACGGGTTGGAGCCTTGATAAAACGCGGGATGACTTTATGGATTTGATCCACGACGCCGTGAATGCGTACGAAAAAGATGTGCCGAATTTGCAAAAGCGGTCGAGTCAAACGGAGCACTTAGAGGACGAGTCGCGACAGGAAATCGGTTACTGGCCCAGCGTAAAATATTTGCGAGATCGTACGGTGTTTGGCAGCAAAAAACGCGGAGCCCAACATGTTGGTGAGGGCAACGACTCGGCTGGTAGCGAGCTGATCATCAAATTGGCTGACGAAGAAGACGATCGTCCGCTGTGGATCACGGTTTGGGGTGGTGGCAATACGTTGGCTCAGGCGGTTTGGCGAGTCAAACAAGATCGCAGTGCAGATGAATTGAAAACCTTTTTGCAAAAGCTCCGGGTCTACACGATTACTGATCAGGACCGCGATCAAAAAACGCCTTTTTCAGATAGCTCTCACCAATGGTTGCGGCGAGATTTCGAGAAAGATCTATTTTTCATCTGGGACGAGTGTGCTTGGAAATTTCAGAACGGAACCGGCAAAAAGAACTGGTCCGAGTATGAAAAGCACATTCAAAATCATGGCAACCTTGGCAAGGTTTACCCGAAATATAAATACGGAGTCGAGGGCGACACACCTGCCTTCCTCCACCTGATGCCGACCGGACTGAACGATCCCAACGTTCCAACGCAGGGTGGCTGGGGAGGTTATGCGGCATGGGGTGTAAGCGAAGACGGTCAGACGAATTGCTTCACCAATCACATCGGCAAAAGTAAATCTATTTGCAACTCGTTGGAGAAACAATTTTATCCAGCCACGTTTAATAATTTTGCCGCGCGGATGGATTGGGCCAACGAAGGAACGGGCAACCGGAATCCGATTGTCAACATCGACGGCATCGAAGGCATCGAGATACTAACTAAGGAACCTCGCCCCGGTACAACGGTAAAGCTCGATGCGTCGATGTCGTCTGATCCAGACGGAGACGAATTGAATTTCCGCTGGTGGGTTTTGTCCGCAGCCGGCACATGGACCGACGACGTCAAAATAGCCAACAGCGATTCCTCGATCGCCGAGGTCACCATCCCTGCTGAGGCCGGAGGCAAGAACTTCCATGTTATCTGCGAAGTAACTGACAACGGAACCCACAACCTCTCCGCATATCGCCGAATCATTTTTAAGCCGACGAATGAATTGACAAAGTGAACCCCGTTCAACTGTCACGTCGCCAGTAAAGTAAGATCAAACTTCCCGTTCCGCATGCAACGGACTGCTTTTCTTATCAACGCTGACGATTACCAATTCGCCACTACCAACTCAAATTTATGGAATAAAAATGCGCATTTGTATGCTCGGTTCTGGCTTGATCGGAATGTTTTACACAATGGCTTTGCATGGAAAACGTGGCCGCGATCAAGTCTCCGTAGTTTATTCGCGAACACAAGAATCAGCAGATAAATTTGCGGCTGAGTGGGGCGTCCCGGTCGCAACAACCAACATGCAAGCCGCAATCGAACACGACGATGTCGATGTGGTGATCGTCGCGTTACCCAATCACTTACACAAACAGGCCGTGCTCGCAGCCGCGGCGGCGGGCAAACCGATCCTGTGTACCAAACCCCTGGGCCGAACGGCAGAAGAAGCCCGAGAAATGCTTGAAGCTGTCGAGTCCGCCGGAGTTTTCGCCGGCTATCTCGAAGACCTTGTCTACACGCCAAAAACGTTAAAGGCACTTCAGTCCGTCCGCAGTGGAGCCATCGGCGATGTGCTTTGGGTGCGGTCTCGCGAAACACATCCCGGGCCGCACAGCGATTGGTTTTGGGACAAAAAGAAATCTGGTGGCGGCGCGATCATCGACATGGGCTGCCACTGCATCGAGATCGCACGAAACTTTATCGGCAAAGACATTCGGCCGGTCGAAGTTGTCTGTTGGGGCGATACCCAAGTCCATCCGATCGAAACGGAAGACCATGCGATTGGAATGGTCCGATATGAGAACGGTGCGATTGGCCAATTCGAAGTCAGCTGGACTTTTCGTGGCGGCATGGATTTGCGAGACGAAGTATCCGGAACCGAGGGAACCATTTGGCTTAACCATTGGCTGAGAACGGGTATGGAAATGTTCTCTGCAGGTGGCCAAAAAGACTACGTTGCAGAAAAAGCAGAATCCGCGACTGGTTGGCTGTTTCCCGTTGGCGACGAGCCAAGTGCACTCGGTTACGTCGACATGTTCAGTGACGTTCTAGGCGCGATCGAAAATGGCACCGAGCCGTCAGAGACATTTTACGATGGTTATGTTGTCAATGCGATCATGGATGCGGCTTATAAGTCGATTGAAACAAAACGCTGGGAGACCATTTCGCTTCCCATTTGGCGTGGCCAGGAAAAAGTGGAGAGCATCTCGGTGCGGCGCGAGTTCGACAAAGAGCATTTCTTGGTAAAGAAAGAACGCATGCCCGACGGAACGACGAAAGTCATCTTGAGAAACAAGGAAACGGGTGAAGTGTCACAACGGGAAATGAACAGCCGGAATTAGCCAGTGGTTTGTGATTGATTTGTCGATATTTGCACTTTGTTATTCGACTTCGGCGGGAGACGTTCCGTATTTGTACAACAGCGAAGGAAATGCTTGCCATATTCCCTCAATGGAAGTAACGATGGGGCTTACTCCAATCGTATTTCGCAATGCCCATTTCCATTTGTGCCAGCTAATGATGAATGGATCGTGAGTGTGTCCCATCATTACCAAGGAAACTTTGTCGCGATTCTTTTCAAAGATTCCATCCATCCTCGCTTCACATGCGATTCCCAATTCAAAATCTGCTTGCGGAAGTACTACTCGTTTGCCTGCTTCAGATGCGCCAAAAGCATCCGAATCATACATGTCGCCATTGTAGGGAGTCATCACTGAGTAAGGATCTCCCACCGTCCAGCCGCGGCAGGCATGGTATCCACCGTCAAGCCATTTCCAGTCAGTGGAAACCCCGGAATTGCCAGTCTCAGGAGCACTAATGGGATTAAAAATTGAAAGCGGATTGGTAGCGTTTACTAACAGCAAAGAGTAGTTGATTGGATTGTTGTAGACGTCCCAGGACATGCCGTGTTCGATAACAATCTTGTCATTAACTCCACGACGATGAGTGATATAGCCATCGGTCAGATTACAATCGGGATCCATGCGATTGGCTTGGCTGCAATCAGTTCCATTGATAACAATGTTGTTCTTGGCGCCTTCTGATGTGACTAGCTTTAATACATCTTCGCGAGTTTTCCCTTCTCGAAAAAGCAACTCAAGGTAGTGGTTTTTGTACTTCCCGCCCTCGTCCGCATCGCTGATGTCGTGATTGCCAACAACTAATGTCATCTTCGCAAAAGTTGATGCTGCGTCTTCGTATTGAGCCTCGATCAATCGCTTGATTGCTTCGCACGAAAGAAAATCAACTTTTTTGTCCTTGTCACCGAGTTTTTCGCATTGGGCAACGAAATGGAGTTCGTTCTGCAACCCAGCTTCTCCTTCAATTTTAAATTGAGTAGGAGTTGCCATTGGACTGAGAGGGTAGGAATTCCCTTGTGATGTATCACCATAAAAAATGAGTGCCAATGCGTCGCGTAACGTTGGTTTGAATTCGTAGAACTTCTGACGGGCTGACTTGCGCCAATCTATTAGGAGTGAATCGTGCTCGTCAGTGTATTGGTACTCTTCAACATAGTCTTCGTTTGCTTCGCAAGGTCCATCAACCGGTTGGACATAGTCGACCAATGGGGCTTTCTCGATCGGTTCTGGGTCTGGAATGCCAAAGTATCTTGCCAGTGTTAGCGGCAATTTGTCTTTTTTGCTCAGTAACTTTTTTGACCCTCGCAACCAGTTAAACTCACGATTCTCTTCTCGTTGAAAGCGATCAGAAAACGACAACAGTTCAGGAAGGAAATCTTTTCGAGTTGGGCCGCCGTTTCCTACAATCGCATCTCGGTTGAAAGATTCCATCTGGTTCAAAAGAATATGAGCCGCGTATTCAAAAATGTTTTGAGCCTCCCAAATATCGTAGAGGTCACCAATTTGAACAAAGTTTTTCTTTGTGGTCTGCGGACTGGCAAAGTCAATAAACTCCTTGAAGTACTGCCACATCGAGATACGTGTAGGCGGGTTGAGTTCGCAAGCAATGTCATAGTCAGGGATCCTGACGAAGTTATCTGGTCCCCATTCTTTCAATACATTGATGTGGCAGTCCCCGAGGACGACTAACAATTCACTTTCTTCAGCGAATTTGTACTCGGGAGCATTGATCACTACGACGTCGCGAAAAAAACCTCGCTTTGATTTTTGCGCTTCTATGAAAAAGTCTGCGATCTTATCGTTGTGGCCAACTTTACTTTTTATGAGTTCATCGCTGGGTGGAATTTCGTTTGCTCCATCGGATCCCAACCAACTTCCTAGAACCATCACGCGACCAGATACTAGCGCAAAATCTGATTTTCCGTTGTCTCCCCACGAGCCAACGTTCATGTAGTAGTTCACTGTTAAGTCGGTTACCGCTTTGGTGACGTTGCTCGTTTCATTTCGATGCAACGCTACTTTAACGGGAGCCATGTCGTAGTCGTTTCTTGGCAACTGATTTTCCTCGTTGAAATACCGACGAATAAGGGAAACCTAAATTGGATCCTCGGTCCCCGTGAGTTTGGGTTAAGTGCCGTGAGTTTTCTCAAGCGACGTTTTGAACTTTTTGTCGGCCTCGCCAGTTTCTTTTAATTTGTGCTTTTTCTGATAACGACGAATCGCGTCTTCTGTAACCGGACCTAGGTAGCCATCGTTGGCACCACTCTCAAAACCAAGATTGTTGAGTCGTTGCTGAATGCCAGAAACTTCTTCGATTGGATTCAAATAACCAATGTCGAGATCGTAGATAGTTACTTTCGGCTCATCGCCAACATACAGTCTTGCAAACGTTACGGTACTGGACAGATTGAATTCGGTCTCTCCTTCAATTGCCACAATTCCTTCTCCATCGACACGCCCCATCCGATCTGGCGAACCTTCAACCTCAAGCCGACACGTCATGTTTTGAATTGGTTTTCCATCAACTAACAATTGGAGTTTAATTTTCGACATCTCTTTGTTGCGTTTGAAATTGTGTTTCGCGCCAGTACCTTTCTTTTTGTCTTTCTTTTTCTTGGCAGGAATGACGACCTCGTCACCGGGCATCAACACGTTGGGGTCTTTACGAAGTTTCTTAAGTTTCTTGTTCGCTGAGTCATTCCATATTTGTTTCCACGTGTACCCATGTTCGACTGCGATCTTGGAGATGCAGTCGCCCGGTTCGACAATGTATTTTGTGGATTGGTTCATCGTTTGAAAGATTGGAAAGGTGTAATAGACATTCTGTTTGCCAATGGCTTTGGGATTGAAAAGACAGGCTGGATGCGCTGGAGGCCTAGCCCGCATTGGCATCATCGACGTTGGGACTTGTTGGTGGGTTGAAGACGGAATTGAGTTCTGCTGTTTTCGGTCACGTTTTGGCAACTAAATGTTTGAAGCCAGCACGGCAAACAGGATTTAAAATCTCTCTAACCCTCATCCCAAGCTTCCTCGTCCATGTTGGGAAATGTCACGTCGCATTCTTCGCCTTCTTCGCAGATGATTCCCGTGACACTGGCAAAACCGTTGGAATCGAGAAAGCCTTTGATCTCCAGTCCATCGGGAGTTGTAACCAAATACTCTTCACCAACGACGGGCTCGCCGTTGTTCTCATATGCCAACTCAATCTTGATGTTGGTCGACTGATTCGTTTCCGATTCGTACTCACCGCTGCCACAATTCTGAACACCGGCACCCACGTTTGAATCTCCAAATCCGCTCATTGAGTTCTCCGTTGTTTCCGATTGAAAAAAGGCGATTGAATAAAGCTCATCGTGAGTTTGCTGGAACACTGGTGATCTCTTTTAATTTTCCTAAACGCTCCTCAATACTCAGGCGACGATCCAACATCAACTCACGAACATGTGGAGGGTCCAGTTTTTCAGCCGAATCAGGAAATCCAACGCACATGAGTTCGACGAATTGAGCGATCTCTGATTCGGTCGTAAGAGCATACCGCTCCGCGTTTAGCATTCCCGTTTTGATCTTGGATTCCAACATGAATGGCGATAGTCGAACACTTTGCTCAGGCAATGTTTTGCTTAAGTGCTCACTCAAACGGGTTGCAAATTTAAGTTTTGAATAGTCTGCCATCGCACCAATGTGATCTTTGGTGATGCTTAGGTTTTTCGATCCGCGATCGCCCAGGTCTGGACTGGCTGACTTTTTGATCGAACTGGACAACTGAATCTGACAAAGTTGTTCTTCGGCATCGATGAAAAACAATGACTTCATCGGGCCCATGAATTGAGCAGCACCCTCGGGTTCAGCCGTTGCCAGAAAACCTGGAATGACGCGCGGATCGTAAAATCGAAAATAGAGCCGTCGATTTTTCGGCCCGTCGACCATTAGAAATTTTCTCAAGTGTGTTCTTAGTTCGTCCCGCTCGAGTTCCGACTCAATGAAGATGCCGAAATGCTTGCCAGCGAGATTCTCATTGATCCATTCAATCAACGAAGCATCGGTATCAAACAAATAGGGAGCAAACGACTCAAATTCCACAGCGGCTTGATTTTTATAAAGCGATTCCGATTGGCTGTTTCGAATCTGAGCCATGCGTAACACCATCGGATGATTGCAAGAATCAAGCACGCAATACAAATTGCCTTTCTCAGCAAGCTCGCTGATCGACGCGGGCTCGACCGGCTCAATTGCGACAGGTGATGTTTTGGTTTGCTTATTATTCATGATGAATGAGAGTTAAAACGAAACGTCGTCCGATGGTTCGATGAAGGGCGCACCGCCCGTCTGAGCAGCACCCATTCACATACCGCTAGACGAAAAACATCCCATCCCAACGTCGCCAATGATTACCGTTGGGCATCCCATCACAATAGCGTTTGGCGGACCGGCTTCCACAATGGTGTCGCCCATTCGACAAGCAGGAAAGTTGTTGATCATGACCGTCGGGCTGCCTGTCACAACCACTCCAGATACGTGCGGGTTGGGTGTGCTCAACCCACAAGTGTGCACGTCACATCCCATGCCCGCCATGGTCTGAGCCATTTGAGTAACGCAAGCCGCCAGGTCGACGGCACCGGATGGATCTCCTGCAGCGGTTCTGGCCATCGCCGCGTTCATGCGAACGGTCGTCGCTGCTGCCATGGAAATCAACCCAGGTGCCGCCGCCAATGGAACGCCTCGCCATGCCGGCATGAAACCGATCATGACATTGGTGCTTCCTGTACCGCCGGTAAGCACTGGAGGTGCTGGATGCGCGACGGGGTCTGCCACGCGAGCTGCTGGTCCGCTAGGCATGTTTTTTCTCCAAGGATTCTATTTCAATACCCAACTTTTCTAGCTGATTGGAATTTTTCTCATTGCAAATAATCGACCACTTCGCGGGAGATTCTGTTTCGACAATCGAAAAGTTGGCCACCGAAAGGAATTGCTTTACTGCGTCGGGACATCCGGATGAAAGAGCGATGCGAAACACACTGGGCCAGCAAACATCACAGAAGAGGTGATCGTTTGTTCGAATTTCACTTAACTGTTTTTTGAGTTCGTCTGGTTGAGTTTTTGAAAATATGAACAAGCCACAATCAGAACCTGAAATTTCGTCGGACCATTTCAATAGTTCTTTCTCATCGTTAACAGGAACCAAATAAGATCCCACCATTCCAGATTCATTGGTCGAAAGTTTATGTTGTTTGTAAGCGCCCGCTGCCAATCCCAACCGGAAAAAATCAACCAACAAAAAAGCATTCAAGCTACTGTGAAATAATCGAAGCAGTTTCTCAACAGGAAGTTCGCTGTTCTCTCCTTCTACGCGAATCGAGCCCGTGAATTCGCTGGTAAAACGCGAGCCTGTCACTCTCGGCAGACCAGTGTTTACCGGATGTTTTGCAGGTGTAAGTTCTTTCGTCTTTGGTTCAGCGTGGGGCTCACTGCTCGTTGCATCCTTACCACGACCTGTCAGCGAGATTTCAAATGTTGACGATCCTGAAATCAAAGTATCACCGTCATAAATTCGGCTTTCAAAAATTGATTGGCCGTTAATGACAACGGGATCACGTTTGCTAAAACACTTTAGCCAACATTCATCGTGGCGGCACTCGATCGAAAAATGCCTTGCTCGTTTTGCGCTGGGAAATGTAATGTCGGCGCGGCTGGACGAGCCAAAAACTAACGCTTGGCCATTTCGGATTCGGATTTCGTCTTCTTCACCGCTGCCAAATGTTGTTTTGAGTAGGACAGATGTTGGCAAGGAGGAATCATCGATTGGAACTGCGGTGGCTGGCACTTCAGTTTTGGACTCGGGTTCGAACGATGTTTCAATCGGTTGTCGTTGACCCGTGCTGCTGGGAAGGTCATCGGTATCTGTTTTGACTTCAATGCTATTGCCAAACTCAAAAACGTTTTCACGTGAGCCACTTGGTTCTCGTTCGTTCGATTCACTGGACTCGTTCGATCCACTGGACTCGTTCGATCCGTAAAAGGACGACTCAGAGATATTCGCATTGGAATGGACAAATCCAATTTTGAAGTTTGTTTTTCCCGCTCGGATTTCGTCGTCATTGTTGAGCGACGCGGTCATCTCTTTTTCACCGTTGACCCATGTGCCGTTTCTACTTCCCAAGTCTTTAAGCTGTACGCCATCGTCGGTAAATTCGATTGAAAAGTGCTTGCCTGAGATCGATGGATCCGCCACCTGCAAATCGCAATTTGCCAACCGGCCGACTTGGACTGTTTCTCCCGGCCGCACTGTTATTTTTGAATGCGACGGTGCTGCTGGCCCCCCTGCGAACTCAAGAATCACTTGCATTGAAATGGCTTGCATGGTGTTTGGATTGTTGCGAAACGAATTCATTATTCAGACCGGAGGAGCGACTTTGGTGTCTTGTTTGGGCAATGCTGTATGAAAGAAACGGTGGCGGGTAGTGGATCCGTTCGACAAGAACCACCGCCTAGCCTCGTGGACTTTTTACTTGAAACGATCTGCTTGTTCGGGTTCGATTGGGACGGCTTCTTCGGGGGCGGTCGGAGTATCGACAGAACATCCGCCGCCGGAACTCGACGCACCACCGCTGTTGATTTTGACCATCAAGCCAGAAATCGTGACGCCAGACTGGTCGATTTTGATGAATCCGCCGGGCCCATTGATCGAAAGCTGACCAGACATTCCAACATCGATCACGAATTTGGTTCCGCCCTTTAAGTGGACTTCGCCCATCGCGCCGGACTCCATCGCCACACTGCCGCTACACTTGGTCGCGTGATCACCGCCCACATCCAGCGAGTATTTCCCGCCGACTCTTTCCACGTGATCACCCGCGATGTCATGATGAAATCCGCCATCACCGATTGTTCTCAGTTCTTGATTTTCGACGACGACCTCAAGCTTACCACCGCTGTCGGCTTCACCATTGCCGATCATCATCTGCGTATTGCCTTCGATGTGTTCGACTTGATTCCGTTTAACGTTGATGTGTTTGTCTTGCCAAACTTTCTCACGTTGATCGCCGCCTTTTTGTCCGTCTTCTTCCCAGCCGATAATCTGGTGCCGATTTCCATGGATGCGAGTCATTGAATCATTGAGAACGACGGTGTCCATGTTGTGTTGGGCGTGAACACGCAATTGTTCTTCACCGGCGGTGTCGTCCATTGTGATTTCGTTGAAACCATCGGCTTCGTAGGACTTGGTCGTATTGCCGCGGCGCGTTTTGTTTTTCGCGTTGTCGCCAGCTCCCTTGAGGCCAAATGGAGGACTATTGTCGCCGTTGTAGACGCGTCCCGTGATGATCGGTCTGTCGGGATCACCATCGAGGAAACTCACAATGACCTCCTCGTGTTGCCGGGGAATATCGATCATGCCCCAGCCCTTTCCAGCGTGCGCTTGCGAAACGCGTATCCAACAAGAGCTGTTGATGTCTTTGTTTCCCAACCGGTCCCAATGGAACTGCACCTTAATTCGGGCATGTTCATCGACAACGATTTCCTGACCATCGGTGACGACGATCGCGGTTTGAGGCCCTTCAACGAAAGGCTTGCGGGTCACTCTGGCTGGTCGGAATGCAGTTTCTGAAGGGATACAACGGAATGAGTTTTGAAAATCAACTTCGTCATGTTGGTTGAATCCGAAATTCGAATTGAACTCGGTGCGGACTTCGACCAAAGCGTAGGATTTTCCTTCTTCGGTGGGCCGGCTGTGCTTGGAGACAACAAATTTTCCACCGGGCGTAAAAGACTGATAGAAACCGCTTCCTTCGACATGGTTGTGTTCCGACTCAAGCTCTTCAAGACGGACTTTGGTCAAGCGGTTCCCTTTGTCAGATTCATCGTAGAGCCCAGGGTATTCATAGATTTCAAGTTTGGAGTTTCCATCAAATCGAACGTTGCTCTTCTTTTCCGTGAACAAGCCATCGGTCGGGCGTTTGAAATTGAAATCCTTTTGGCCAACTTTGCCTGTTCGAAATTCGTATACATGTCTCCAGCCTGTTAGCTGTTCCTCATGCTGTTGACCGATTGGTGTGTATCGAACTTCGGGTTCATCCAACTGGAAATATCCGGTTGGGGAATCGCACATGACCAATGTGTGTTTGTCTTTCGAGTGTTCGAAGTAGTAGAAGATCCCTTCTTCTTCCATCAGCCTTGAGACGAAATCGAAATCGGTTTCGCGATACTGAACGCAGTACTCGCGCGTTGGATACTCTTCATTGAGCTCTTGACGGAAATCGTTGTAGCCAAGCTCTTGAAATATTTGCTTGATGATATCGGGAGCCGTCTTCTCTTGAAAAATCTGGCAATCCTGATTGTGTTTGAGAAACCACAGCCACGGAACAATCGTCATGGTGTAGGTGGTCAGATTGGTTGGTTCTTCGGTTTGTTCGACGTACTCAAATCGGCTAACAAAACCGTTGAAGTGTCGTTGCCGACCATCTTCGTTAAAGTAAGTGGCTGAAACTCGTTTTCCTATGATCGCTTGACCGTCGACTTCTGGATTTTCGGAAACGACGGTAGCCCGATAGGCAAAATCTCTCGACAACGTTTCGATACCGCTGAAATGTTGAAGTAAAAATGCATCTTCGCCCAGCGGCGTGTCGATTCGTGCCTGTCGGTCGGCTTGCGAAAGCTTAATCATCCGATTCCCTTGAAGAATGGTCTCATCCAAAGATAGAGATACCATTCCAACGAAAATCAGCCGAAAAAAACAAAAAGAGTCAGTCAGCGGGAGCGTGAAACGCCCCTATTCACGGCAAAAGGCGAGAATAAGGGCGATAGAATGTGATCCACGATAGCTACAAAGCATCCTGCCAGGATTGACGCAAGACTCTATGGGAAAGGATTGTTTCCCCAACTAAATCATTGATGAACAATCCTGGGAGTGATCAACAGGAGCGTAGTCCACTGCTTCTCGTCGTCACTCCGAAAAGTAATTCCCATATACGCGACGGTAGCGCTTGGCTTCATCCGTAGTGTTGTGTTGAGTTCTGTTTCCATGATGCCCGGCCTTTTGACGTAGGTACCTTTGGTATCCATCGGTATACAAACAACATATTCTGGTGCCCCGTTTTTATAACTTACATCTGTAAATTTTGAATTCAAAACTGTAATTAGTTCGCCGGTCTTTGGATGGATGCGATATGTAAATTCGGCTTCATGGCCAAGTTGAATATTTTCGTAGCCTTCCTTAATCAGAATTCCATTTTCAACCCGTCCTTTTTCGCAAGGAAAGCTGCGTCCGATTCGAATGGCAGAAGTTTTATCTTTTTCGGATAATGCGCTCGAGTTAGGTTTCGATTCCAATACCGCCTTTGACTTTTTTATCAGTTCCGTTAACTGTTTGTTAAACTCAATTTGCCTCTCGGAACCAGGCTGGCCAAGTCGAAGGGCTCGACGGTCGAAGTCCATTCTACCCACGTCAATACTGTTTAGAGCTTGGCCTCCAGCCGTAATGGGTTTCGAAGAAATTGGCTGAGTATTCGCCTCGAAGAGAAATTCCAACTCCTTGGTTCTGACTTTGAACAACTGGACGTCGTAATCGACTGCTTTGGCTTCAAGTCGTCTGGCAATTTCTTTGGGAGTAAGCGCCTCCGCAGAATGCGAAACGGCAACCACTTTTGGGCCCGCAGCACCTGCAGCAGAATCGGTAGGCGATTCGGGTTTCTCTTCGACGAATGTTGGAATTGATTTCTCTTGGGGCACTAAGACTTGAGGAACCTCGCGGCGGAACATTTTTGGTTTGACCAATACGATCAATGCATCGTCTTGGGCCATTTTTTTCGCGGAAGAATCCTGGTCAGCGCCCGTTGCCCAGACAACGAATCGGCTGCCAGCCGGGACAGTTACTGCTTGTGTAATTTCTAAGTTATGCAAATACGGATGCTCTTTCCATTCACCGTTGAATCTGTTGGTTCGCAGGGATTGTTCACGCAAGATGGAACACAGCGAATTGTTCTCAATTTTCACCGCTGAACTCAACTTTGTCCCTTTCAGTATCGGCGTGAACTCAATCGATGTTCCAACTGAATAGTTATCGCGAAACTCAGTCTCAACTCCTTCCTTAAACTGTTTGCCAGCAAACGGAAATGTTTCTTGCGAAAGTATTCGAACGGATTCCGTGGAACTCATGCCGTTCGCGTTGCTGGCAGATACTTTGCGAAATCCATTTTTGGGATCGGCCAGTAGAGTCGAGAGTTTTTGATCAGCATCAGCGGTTCCAAGCCCCCATGAATTTTGATCAAGTCCCACCATGCCAGCGCGAGGGATTTTGCCAAGTGGTACTCTCTTCATCGAGTCAGGATGAATGACCTGATCAAGCAATTTTTTCATCGCAGAATTTTTGCCTTGGAAAACCTCGAACTCGTAGGTCGCTGCTTGTTCCCAAGACAACTGGCTAACAATGGATCTGCTTTTCTCATATCCTCCGTCGACAATTATCTTTTTGGGAATGAATTTGACAGGTTTCGGGCTCCGCTTGAGAATCACTTTTCGATTGGGCCAATTGGCGCGGCTGTGGGATACAAAACCAGCATTGGGAACACTCACCGTATTTGATTTCGTCGTTTTGGTGATATGCGGAAACCGATGCGTTTCGTCAGAATTCCTGAGAGAACCAAGTAACATCGGATTTCGGTTGGCTTCGTCGATTGTCTTCCGAGCTTCTTTGTCGCTTGATGCCCAAGGCAGAATTTTCACTTCGTCGTTTAACCCACGAAGCCGTCGTATATCGCGAGGAATTCTGGCACCGGACCGAATCCCTCCATCAGGTACGCTAACGATTCCACGTTCTTTCATTTGTTGGGACGGAAGAAGTGGAAGGTCAACTGTGACGCCAGCCTGAGTGAGCGGTTCCACGCCGCCATCAGTAATAGGTGACTTGTTTTCTTGAGTTTGTGCCGACGTAAACCCGACCAGCACCAAAAAAACAGTACCAATCAAACCAATGACTTTCGCCAAACCAGATTTCTTTTGATCCATCATCAGAATCCTTTCACGAATAAAATTCTTGTTTCCCCCAACGAATCCCGGAATCCATTCCGGGTGATTGTTTAATTTGCTCAAGTTCGAAGCGCGATCCACGAACAGCAAAATCGTCTCAGCGTACAAACGAGTTCCAGCACCGTTCTCAAGATCACATGTTTTGATAACCCGCTGGTCACAAGTGATCTCTCGAAACTCTTCGATCCGGTTGCGAACGTATCGAGCCATTGGGTTGAAACAATGTAACGTCATCGCAAGGTGTGAGACGAATTGGATCAAGACATCGTAGCGCTGCACGTGGACGAATTCATGTACTAGAACCATCTCGATCTGCTTTGTTGTTAGCTCGGCCGCGCACCAACGAGGAAGCAGTACGATTGGGCGGAACAGCCCAACCGTCGCCGGCACATCGACATCGTCAGAGATTCGAATTCGGTTAAGCAATCGGGGTTTGAGATGCTGGTTTGGCTTTCGCAATTTTTGAACGCCCAGAAGCTTGTTTGCGAAGACTTCGTTCATCGTCGCAGGTTCTGAATTGCGAATCAATTTGGCAATCCCAATAGCTTGGGCGATTAGCCTTAGCAGCAGAAACGTGACGACTAAAACCCAGGCGGTTGCTATCGCGATCCAGAAAAAATTCACATAGTTGAAACCTGGTTTGGCCGGCACCAGTGCGATTGGTTCTTCAGCCGATTGGATAAAGCTCTCAAGCGGTGATTCGGACAGGTCAGATTCAAATTCGAATCTATCAAATGTTTGAAAGCGATCGACTGGCTGAATCGCCTTGGGTTCGAATTCGATTGGTTGAGTTTGAACCGAGTCAGTCGACCCTTGAATCAAATTTAGAAAACTGGTGGGGCTTTCTGGAGTCGCAACCAATACGAATCTGAAGCAAACAAGGATCCAAACTACATAAATCAACCGGGCGGACATTCTGCGGCCAGCAAGTTTTTGAAACACGATCGCCAGCATCGCGACAACAGTTGCAACCAACGAGAGATAGACCAGCCATCCAATCCAGTCTGGCATTTGTTCGAGTGTGGAAGAGAATGCGGAGTCGAAAAACGCAATTGAATTTGAGAGCGAATTCATTGTGACTCCTTTTGATCGAGGAGGTCACGAAGGTTTTGAATGTCCTCGGCGGACAGCTTTTCAGATTTGACAAAGTGTGTAATCAACGGGCCAGTTTGTCCGTCAAACACTGACTTCAAAAATGATTTGCTGGCATTTTTGACCGATGAACGGCGCTTGATCGCAGCGCTGTAAACATAGCGATTACCCTCCTGCTCAAACTCAAGTGCACCCTTTTTCACTAGGCGATGTAAGAATGTACGAATGGTCGCGGAGGTCCAAGTCTGATCGCCGAGTGCCTTGATGACTTCGCTGGCGTTGATCGGTTGTCGATCCCAAACAATGTTCATCACCAACCATTCAGCTGGCGAAATATCAACTTGATCCGTCATCGCAATGACTCTCCGTGTCAGGCAATATTAATGTTTACGGATGTAGTTATTTACGAACGTAAATAAATTGTCAAGACGGATGTTTGATCGTTGAGAGCTGAGTACTGTGAATTAGCTTGCCGGGAGTTCTCTGTTGCGGGGATTGGACCAAGGCGGAACAAGGAGGTTAGACATTCATTTTTTTGCCCCCGTGAGCGATGACGGGCAGAAATTTTTATCTGGAGCGCAAATGACGTAGCGGAAGGAATTTCGATCCTGTTTTTCTCAATTCGATGGCAGAGCACCACCCGCGTTTTGTGCGACGCAATCGGTCGTGAGGCCAAGCAATCTAGTCCAAATGAAAGCTAAAAAAGATATTTGGTAGTTACCGTGTCAGCGAAAATTTCGGGTCTCTTCGGGTCCAAAATCATCGCGTTTTTCGATATTGGACGCTCTGACGGGTAACCTTAAGACTTTTGGCAACAATAGTACGTGTTTTTAAACACAAATTCGAACACCATCGAATTCAGCAGACGGGATTATTGTTGGATTGGGAAAGCTAAAACACCCAAGTTTGGACATAATAACCAGGTACGCCCAAGTATTTTTGGGCGAACCTCAAGTCGTCGTCAATGGCTCAAAGGTCCTAAAAAGAACAGACATGATGATTCGAATCTTTCAAGGAAATTCCAGCATCCGTTTGGGAATGCTGGCAACCATATTTTTCGTTTGCACGTCTCTAGTCTCGATTGTTTCCGCAGACGAAAAAGCCGAACGAGATTTCACTCTCAAAGTCCTGCCGGTTCTCAAAGACAAATGCTTCGGTTGCCATGGCTCGGACGCCGACGACCTCAAAGGCGACTACAGCATGTTGACACGCGACCTGTTGTTGAAGGGCGGCGAGACGGGCGACGAAGCAGTCATACCAGGTGAGCCGGATGAGGGAACTTTGATTCCCGCAATCGCTTGGGATGACATGGAGATGCCACCCAAAGAAAACGATCGCTTAACCGAAGAGCAAATTGATTTGGTGCGAGATTGGGTGAAAGCCGGTGCACCTTGGCCAAGCGAAGAGAAACAAAAAAAGTATCGCGATGAAGAGAAACGTCAACTCTCCACCGACGAAGGCGACATTATTCCGACAAGTGGCGGGCTTGGGGAAGACTGGACCTACCGGCGATACAACCCAGAAGACATGTGGGCCTTTCGCCCAGTCAAAACTGTCAAACTCACGACCGCTCTCAATCCAATCGACGAATTGATTCGCGCCAAGCTGGATGAATCAAAAGTCAAACCTGCACCTCAAGCCGATCCTGTGACATTGATTCGCCGCGCATCGTTCGACCTGATTGGGCTCCCTCCAACGCCAGAGGAAATTAAATCATTTACTGCGGCCTATGAATCGGATCCTGGAACCGCTTGGAGTTCGTTGATTGATCAACTGCTCGAATCGCCTCACTACGGTGAGCGTTGGGCGCAACACTGGCTGGACGTCGCTCGGTATTCCGATACCGCCGGATTCTCAAACGATTACGAGCGTTCGAATATGTGGCGCTATCGCGACTACGTCATTCGAGCATTCAATAACGATAAACCTTACAACGAGTTCATCATTGAGCAGATCGCGGGTGATGAACTTTGGGAACAACAATCCGGCAACGAGAAAAATCCTGAACTGCTGGTCGCGACCAGCTTTCTCCGAATGGGTGCTTGGGATCCAGCGATGGTCAAAGTCGCCGAAGCCCGCCAGCTGTATGTCGACGACGTGCTCAATTCCGTAGGCCAAACGTTTTTGGCTACGACGATGCGATGCTGCAAGTGTCACGATCACAAATTCGATCCGATCCCGACCAAAGATTACTACCGGATGTACGCTGCATTTTCGACGACCCAGTTGGCTGAGCGAAATGCGGATTTTTTGCCCGACGAAAATTTGGATGGGTTCGAGGAAAGCAAGGAGCAGGTAAAACGTCTGCTCAAATTTGCCGAAGACAAAGTCAACGCACTCAAACTGAAACGCGAGACTGCAGCGAAGAAGTGGTACAAAGAAAACGGAACGGAGTATGTTCCTCACAACAAACGTAAAGACATTGCCGACGAGTTGAAGCCTCCGCGTCACGTGGGTTTGAGCTCTGTCGAACAAGGGCGACTAAAAGTTCGCGAGCAGGATGTTTGGATTTGGAGGCGTCGGCTTGAGCGATACGAAGGAATGGTTCAATCGGTCTACAACGGACCAGATCCGAAATTCTTGATGTCGCGAAAAATGCGAATGCCGGGAAAGATTAATACCAAAGCGAAACAGGTTAGCTACATCTTTACCGGCGGAGCCATCGAGGCCCCCGGTGAGAAAGTGCAGCCCGGCGTGATGAGTGCACTCGGACTTCCAGTCGACGAATCCGCCGCGGATCCCTACGTGATTGGTGAAGACCTGCCTGGTCGTCGATTGGCGGTCGCAAAATGGATCGCAAATCCCAAAAACCAACTGACCTCGCGTTCGATCGTGAATCGAATTTGGCAACAGCATTTTGGCAAAGCCATCGCAGGCAATCCAAATAGTTTTAGTGCGAAAGGTAAAAAGCCAACGCATCCCGAACTGTTGGATTGGTTAGCCAATGACTTCGTCGAAAACGGTTGGACATTCAAGCGGATGCATAAAACGATCATGATGTCGGAGGCGTATCGCCAATCGAGCAGCCATCCGGAAATGGAGTCGATCCTTAACGAAGATCCGAACAACGACCTGTTGGCTTACTTTCCAACCAAACGATTGACGGCCGAAGAAGTTCGTGACGCGATGTTGCGAATCACGGGTGAACTGAATCCAAAGATGGGTGGAATTCCAGCCATGCCAGAGATCAACCAAGAAGTCGCATTGCAGCCGCGAATGATTCAGTTTTCGATCGCACCGGCTTACACGCCATCGCCGACTCCAGAGAAACGAAACCGGCGAAGCATCTATGCCTATCGAGTTCGTGGGCAAGCGGATCCGTTTTTGGAAGTGTTCAATCAGCCGAATCCCAACGAGTCATGTGAGGTTCGCGACACGGCCGCCGTTTCTCCACAAGCGTTCACGTTAATGAACAGCGATTTGATGACAGACCGCGCGATCGCGTTTGCATTGCGGCTAGAGGCTGAGAACGATTCGATTGCCGCACAAATTGATGGGGCTTTTGAACACGCTTTTGGACGGTCGGCATCAGAATCGGAAAGGGAAAAACTGACACAGTACGTTCAAAAAATGCAGGACTACCACAAATCGGTAACACCCAAACCAACAACGTATCCAACAAAAATTACTCGCTCGCTGGTCGAAGAATTCACCGGCCAACCGTTTGAATACGAAGAGATTTTGCCCGTCTATGAAAACTACACGCCGGACAAGAAACCTTCCGACGTCGATGCAGACACGAGGGCTTTGGCAGATTTGTGCCTGATGTTGTTTAACAGCAACGAGTTCCTTTACGTCTATTAGATACGTTGCGTCAGTCCCGTCCGCGCACGCGAAAACACGTCCGTTGACTAGCTGGCAAAACACCACGACACATGTAGTGGATCTTGTGAATGATCCTTTGAAGTGGCTTTTACAAAGACCCATACAGACCAACCCAAATCCGTCTTCGACAAGACAACATCCAAGTCAGAGTCAAAACCATGAATCCATTTGATCAATCTCCATTGGCAACGTCGCGTCGCAATTTTTTGTATGGCTTGGGCGCGTCACTCGGTTCGCTCGCGTTGACGGATATGCTTTCAGCGGAGAATTCCAAGAAAACACAGGACAAAGAAGCGGGGCCCTTGTCGCCAAAACCGCCCATGATTCCAGCTCGCGCCAAAAACGTGATCATGTTGTTCATGGAAGGCGGCCCCGGCCACATGGATACGTTCGATCCTAAACCAGAGTTGTCGCGGCTTCACAAAAAAGAATCGAAGCTAAAAGAAGGCTTGGCGACTGGATTCAAATTTTACGTTGGTAGCCCGTTCAAGTTCAAAAAAGTTGGCGAGTCGGGTATCGAGATGTGCGACCAATGGGAGCACATGGCCGATCCGTTGGTGGCGGATGAATTGTGTAACTATCGCGGTTGTACTGCTGAGTCTCTCAACCATCCGGAAGCATTGTTTCACATGAACACGGGCAGCCGATTGGGCGGCGATCCGTCGGTTGGTTCTTGGGCGACGTATGGGCTTGGCTCGGAAAACCAAAATTTGCCTGGCTATGTTGTCATGACAGAGTTGGCGATGCCACAGGGCGGGTCGACGAACTGGAACAACGGTTTCCTCCCGGCTCACTACCAAGGGACACGGCTGCGACCACAAGGGAGTCCGATCCTTGATTTGCAATCTCCTGAATTCAAATCGCGTGCACACCAACGTGCGTTTCTTGATCAACTGTCTTTCTTGAATGAGAAACACGCAGCCAAGCATCCGACCCACCATGATTTGGCGGCGCGGATGGAGAGTTACGAATTGGCTTACCGAATGCAAACAGAAGTTCCTGGCGTCATCGACATCGACGGCGAGCCAGAACACATGCACGAAATGTACGGGCTTAACGATAAAGAGACCGCTGCGTTTGGTCGGCAGTGCTTGATGGCCCGTCGCTTGGTTGAGAAGGGCGTCCGGTTCGTGCAGATTTTCAGTGGCGGTTGGGATAGCCATGACTATCTTGAGCGTGGTCATTCGTCGCGAATCAAAAGCGTCGACAAACCGATGGCCGCTTTGATCAAGGACCTCAAAGCACGCGGCATGCTTGAGGATACGCTGGTTATTTGGACAGGCGAATTTGGCCGTACTCCCGACAACAACAAACGCGGTGGCGTTTACTCGATTGGTCGTGGTCACAATGCCGATGCGATGACAATGTTGTTGGCGGGCGGTGGCGTGAAAAAGGGAACGGTTGTCGGTGCGACGGATGAAATCGGAGCCAAAGCAGCCGAATGCGTGCATCCCATTCGAGATCTCCACGTGACGCTGTTGCACCTGCTTGGTTTGGATGACAACAAGCTGACCTACTTTCACGCTGGTCGGTATAAACAATTAAGCCAGTTCGGTGGTGAAGTGATCAAAGAGCTGATCGCATAGTTGAGTGCGAAATTACGCTGGAAATTACGGGCGAAATTGCGTGCTAGACGCTCGGCGGTCAGCGTGCGAAACAGGGTGCTTCGCGTAACCAACACAATCAAAACCAACATTTTCTTCTCAAAAATCGCCAACGATAAACCGACCGATGCGGGTTCTCCCTCATTGTGCGCTGCATGCTCCAAAGTCAGCTGAGCGATTCCTAGATGTACGTTTAACTCGCGTGGAATATCATCCGCCAACAGTGCGCAGGCCACGGAGCGTCCAGCGCACAATTTCGAATTGGCAAAAAGTACCTGACCCGATGAATCGTTTCACTCCAAGCCATTCCATGCCCAGAGTTTTTAAAATCGCAGCATGCCGAGCAAAACTCGTTCGATCACGACGACAGTGAAGCACTAGACTCGGTCACGGATAAAAAGTCATGAAGTACGATCTCGTTGTCATTGGTACAGGTCCGTCAGGTCAAAAAGGCGCAATCGCCGCGGCGAAAATGGGCAAACGAGTCGCGATCGTTGAACGAGGTGAAGTCCGGGTCGGCGGTGTCTGTCTCCACACTGGAACGGTGCCATCCAAAACGATGCGAGAGGCGATCCTGTTTCTCACCGGCTATACACAACGCGAGGTCTACTCGGAACGATACAACCATCGCCGGCATATCACGATGGATGATCTTCGCCGAAAATTGGAAGAGGTTGTCAATCGTGAACGCGCCGTCATCATTGACCAGTTGGAGCGTAACTATATTACTATCTATCACGGCGATGCCAGGTTCGTGGATGGAAACACAATCGAACTGGTTGATTGCGACAACTGCGAGAAAATCGCGGGCGAAAACTTTTTGATCGCTTCGGGAACAAAACCTTCACGTCCAGATCACATTCCGTTTGATGGGCGACGAATTTTTGACAGCGATGAAATTTTGCGGATCGACAAAATTCCTCGTTCCATGATTGTGATTGGCGGCGGTGTTATTGGCATCGAATATGGAATCATGTTCGCCGCGTTGGGCGTGAAGATCACTGTCGTTGATGGCCGCGAGAATCTGTTGGAGTTTTGCGATCCAGAGATTGTCGACCATTTGGTGTTTTCAGCTCGGGCGATGGGGATCGTATTCCGACTCGGAGAAAATGTAGCTTCGGTCGATGTTGTGGGCGACAACAAAGTGATGGTCGAACTGGATAGTCAAAAACGAATTATCGCAGAGACCGCATTCTTTAGCGTAGGACGCGAAGGTGACACCGAAACGCTCAATCCATCCGCGGCTGGTCTTGGTACCGACAAACGTGGCAAAATTAAATGCAACGAGGACTTTGAAACGGAAGTTTCCAACATTTTTGCGGTCGGTGATGTGATCGGATTTCCTTCACTGGCGAGTACGTCAATGGAGCAGGGCCGCCAAGCAGTGAACCACATTTATGGCAAACACCATATTCGAGCTGAGCATGTGCCTTACGGATTGTTCACGATTCCGGAAATCGCGATGGTCGGCAAAACAGAAAAAGAGTTGACGGCCGAGTGCATTCCATTCGAAATCGGCATCTGTCGTTTTGAAGAACTTGCAAAATCTCAGATCAGCGGCGGACACGAAGGGCTTTTAAAGTTGTTGTTCCATCGCGAAACGAGAGCATTGTTGGGAACGCATTGCATCGGTGAAGCCGCAACCGAAGTAATCCATATCGGGCAAGCCATCATGGCGTATGGTGGCACGATCGACTATTTCTGCGATGCGGTTTTCAATCATCCGACGATTGCGGAAGCTTACAAAGTTGCCGCACTCGATGGAATCAACCGATTGTGTTTGGATTGTGAGAAACCGGAACGGGCTCAGGCGGAAACGGGTGATGCAGAAACGGGTGATGCTGAAACTCCAAATGATGCTGCAATCGCTCAGGAGTTGGAGATCATGGACCAAGTCAAAGCCGTGAGTTTAGGTGACTTGCTTGATACAACGGCTTCGCTTCCTCAGCCTTACGTTGAGTTGCCACCGACTCAGTAGTAAAACGGCCGCGATTGATGTGAGAAACGAGAAACGGATTGAGCCAGATCGACAGCGGTGCACGTCGGTCTGGCTCAACGTATTCAACGGCAATGCAGGGCCACGCATTCCATAACGCAGCGACTGTCGTTGAGGCTTAGTTTGAACTCAAGCGAGTCGCGCATCATGTTGCACATTAACAATGTGCATCGGTGGTTATTTCGCAATGCAATGCCGATTTCCAGTTGCCCCTCGAAAGGCAGGCTGCCAGAGAAATTTGGTGTGCAAACCAAACTTCTAGTATCATGAAACCGGGATTGAGCTTGGCTTAGTCAATCTATCTTCAGCGAAATGCCTGTACCGCTTATTGAGGTGATGCTATGCGATGGTTCCTGATTGCTTCCGTTTTAACTTTCGCTTCTACGACTGTTCTCGCGCAAGACGTCGACACCCCAAGGCTGCGAAGTATTTGAAACTTACAAAGGAGCAGCTGACTAAAATTGAGGAAAAAAGAAAGCTCCAACATCAAGCCGTGTTGGACGACTATGTCGCGATTTTGGTTGAATCAAAAAATAAAAACGATGATTTCGTGGAGATCATCACTAATGGTCTCAGCCGCGAACAAAAAGACAAGTACAACAGTTTGATCGGTCGCAAAGACGGTTATTATTTCAATATTGATTCTTACATGCTGAGAAAGTTGGCGAAGATGACGTCGGCATTTAGGAACCAGTGAATTGCATTTGCTGGCTGTGGACGCCCCGCGGCCAGTGCGTACTTAGCTGGCCGCGGAGTGTCCTCCACGCATTCAGCGTGTCACGCTTCATCCATGATGGACATTCGAGCCATTCTCGGCCAAAATTCTGTTGCGACGCAAAAAACAAGTTAGAAATCGTGGTTAAAAAAACGGAGCCATGAATGGAGTTTTACAATTTCTGGGCGAGATCAAAAACAATTCCTGCCAATGGCCATACCGTCAAATTTGCTGCCTGTGTTGGGTTCTCCAACGTTAGTCAAGAAGACGCGCTGCGTGTTGCCAATGAACGTGCGGCTCATCATGCCCACCTCATCAATACCAACCAGCCGTTGGACTACGATTACAACAAACTTCCGTTTTGCGAAGAAGTCATCGATCGGTTCACTAAAGACGATGAGTTAGTCACGGTCCTCAGCCGAGTTCACTACGGCTCGATCGTTCTCAATACAACCAGCGTTTTGTTCGCCGACATCGATTTGCCGCCGGAAATGTTAAAGAAGAGCAAACCAAGCCTGTTTTCGTTCTTTAAAAAATCGCAGCCCGAACCTGAAATTCCCGGAGCAGCAGTGATCGAAAATCTTCAAGAGATTTGTGGCGCGGATCGGTCCCTGGGTTTTCGGTTGTATCGAACGGCTGCTGGTTTTCGCGCGATGGCAACGTCGCGCCTGTTCAATGTCAACGATCCGCTGACGACAACGTTGCTCGAAAAAATGCGATCGGATGGGCTCTATGTGGTGCTTTGCAAACGGCAACAGTGTTTTCGCGCCCGGTTAACTCCCAAGCCTTATCGGATTGGAATCAAGCCACCACCTGCTAGTTTTCCTTACAAAGACGATGCAGACGCGGCAGCGGCGAAGCAATGGCAATCCATTTACGAGTTGGCTTCAAATGAGTTTTCAACATGTGCGTTTGTTACACAGATCGGGAACCCGAATGTGCATGAGGAAGTCGAATCGATCATGCAGCTTCATGATCATTTTGCCTGCAAAGCGGACTTGCCTTTGGCGTGACTGTTGATGTGTGGTGGCTGCGAAGATGCCGCACATGATTTGGGTCGTCAGGATACAAAAGTGCTCTACAAAGCTACAAAAAAAGCATGCTTACAATTTGTAGGCATGCTTAGGTTTGGTGGTTGGGGTTTCTTGCTTGACTGGGTCAATGACGGACAAGAATGTCCATCCTACCCGATTGCTCAACGGTTCAGGCAATAGTAGTACGACAGTCCGCGGTGCTTGGTTAAATTTGCCAGCCCCTTAATTCTTCTCTCCGCCACGACGACTTCGGCGTTGAATTCGATCTCGGAATGAGTCCTGCCAATCTTGGGTTTTGGGTTCGTATTTTTCGCCCATCATTTCTTTGAGTGTTTTCTGCTGATCAAGTGTTAACTCATCAAGCAGCTCCTGTTTCGCGGCTTCTTTTAGCTTTTTCGTATCTTCTTCAAGCTTCTTTTTGATCTCTTTGGCCCGAGATTTCAGTTTCTCTTTTTGTTTGTCCGTCAACTTTAAGGCTTCAGCAACGGTGTCGTTGGTAAGTGCGTTGGCAGTGCCAGCTTGCTTCATGTGTGTTTGAAGAGCGACTTGTTTGAGTCGATCAATTTGATGTGGCAACAACAGGGCCTTCATTTGTTCTTGCTGCTCGCTTCGAAGTTTTGCCATCATCGCGGGAAGGTCTTTGAATCGGTCGGGTGACAAACCGCCTTTTGACAAATCGCCGATTTGATCCTTGATTTGTTTTTGAAACTCAGACTGCATCGCTTTAACTTTGTCCAGTTGATCGCCAACCAGCTCAAGGTCCTTCTGAACGCTTGGGTTGTTGAGCATGTCAAACGGATTGGGGGCTGGCATCGCAAAGCTACCATCTCCGCCGCCCATCATCGTGAAAGTTCCGCCCATTCCGGGTGCCGACAGAATACGCATCTGACCCGGTCCGCCGTCGCTGCTAAATGATTGCGATGAAGAAAAAATCATCGGCGCGCCATCGCCTTCGTCAACGACAGACATCTCGACAACCGTTGCCTGCTCTTGGACGTCTGTCTGCTCATCTTGGGCAGAAGCGACTGTTGAGCAGATGGTGGACGCGAGCAACGCTAATCCAAAGGTAAGTGATTTCATGTTGGCTCCAATAATTATTGTGGTTATGTGTTTGTTATTGTTTTAATCAAATATGAAGAACGGTGGGACACCAGCTTGGTTTTCTTGTGTCGATCTAACTGGTCGCGGAAAAAGCAATTTTTAAATTGGTAAGTTCTACTTACCAAGCTCTTTACCAAAATCTTCCTGCATTTGCCTGCGAAACGACTCCATGTCTTCTCGCATGCGTTTCATTTCTTCTTCGATTTTAAGCGTGGATTTTTCGGCTTCAAAAAAGTCGCCTTCACTAACGATCACGCCTGGCCCGAGGTGTCGAAATTTCATGTCCATTCCACCCATAGCTCCGAGGTCCGGCATGATTTTCAGCATATGTCCAAACGCTGGGTCCAGCGTGGCATCGCTGACAGGACGTTCTGCTGGGGTGACTTCCAACGATATTTCTTTGCCAGAGCGAATGGCGGTGAAAGTGATTTTGGTTTTTTCTTTTCCCGCTGTTTGAACCATCTCGGAGAGATCCGTATTCGTTTTGAGTTCGCGATCATCAGCAAACATCAGAATGTCATGTTTCTGAACGCCGCTGTTGGCCGCTGGTGTGTCGTCCATTACTTGTTCGATAATCAATCCAGATTCCAGGCCAAGCTGAGAACGCATGGCTTCGTCGACAGGTTCGCAATGAACACCGATCATAAAAGTGTTATTCACTCGATCGACTTTCATCGTTCCACGTAGCCCTTCCCATCCTAATTGTGTCAGTCCATCAATCGGAGTGCCCAACGTGATTTCTTGGCGCTCTCCGTCAGGTCCAATAATGATGGCTTTGCCGAACGTCTGTGTTTGGTTTTCGCCATTGATGGATACAGATTTGGCAGAGCGATTCACGATGATGCTTTTGGCGCCCATTGTGTCGATTTCGCGAACCGTTGTACCGTCGGCATCTTTGACGACAATCTTTCCGTCCTTGCTTTGGATCGAAACTCCAGCACGAGCTGTGACGCCGGTTGGAGGAGTCGTAGGCGTCGCGGGAGCGATCGCTTTTTCCTGCAACTCGCCAACTGGTTCACCGTCTTGATTGACGATCACAATGTTCGCTTCGTTTTCTTGAGCGCGATTTTGCTGAGTAGTTGATACGAGTCCTGCCAAAGTGCAAATGCCTAAAGCAATTGTAGATTTAAAACCAAATTTCATTTTCTCTCTCCTTATTTTGATTACCAAACGAACAGGCAACCTGTTCTAGCGTTGGGTAAAAATTCACTTTAAGTGTTTTTGACAAAGGTTTCGGGAATGGTTAGGCGACTGTTCCTATTGCCCAGGGACCACTCGAATGGTTCGCACAGGAACGACGAACGAGCGTCCATCGCTCAGTTTTCCCGAGATATACTTCACGTTTTCTTGCATTTGATACCCTGAACCCTGAAGCCGTTTAAGCAATCGGGGCGGGATAACAGGTTCACGTTTTTGTTGTCTTAATTGATCCAACTGTTCTTGATTGGAAATGTTAAACAACGGAACGGTTGTTGATTCGTTTGCAAGTTGCCCGAATTGCTGACTGTCCTGAGGAACTTCGAGGTGGTAGGGAGCTTGCAGACTCGCGGGAGTCATCTTTGGCTGATCAAGATTTGGAACTGCATTCCGAGGTGCTGTGTTCCTCGGCGGCAAATTGTCAGCCAACCCGTTTTTCAGGTCTAAGTCATCGTGAGATTCAACTGGCACTGGGCTTTTGTTTTCAACCAAAGTATTCGGCAGGTCGCGGTTCTGAATCTGATTGGCCATGTAACCAATCGTGACAGCCGTCAGTAAACTCGCAGCCACCACCCACCACGAAAACGCAGTGCGGCCAGACAGATGGTCTGGATGCTGATCAAGTGAACTTCGAACGCTCGTTTTCGATTGTGGTTCTACAATGATTTTCGAACTAGAAGCATCACCCGAGCTGGGGTTTTTTGCCTGAAAGGCACGATTCCAGATTTGGTTTTCTACAAAACCAGTTGCGATCTCGCGCCACTGCCCAGACTCTGTTTCGGCTTCCCGGAGCAATTCTTGGATTTGCTGGTTGTCCAGTTCACCGTCGACCAGTCGTTGAAGTTGTAGTGGGTCAATTGGTTTCATGGTGTTCTCATTTTTGAATCAGCCATATTTGAATCAGCACTAATCAGATTTTGTCTCAATTGTTTACGAGCATTCAGCAAGCGATATTCAATGGTCCGCGTCGGCACGCCAAGATGATCAGCCATTTGGCGGTACGACCAGTTCTCGGAATATTTTAAAGTCAAAATCTCGCGATCTTGCGGTCTCAGTTGTTCAAGCGCCCATTGCAAGTTCACTTGTTGTTCTTCAGCCAACATCCAATCGAGAGGTTGCGGAGCGGAGGAATACGGGTCAAGCTCCGCCATTGGTTTGGCATTGGATTTACGATTGGCTTTTCGATGAAAGTTGACTGCTTGTCGTACGGCCAATCTGTATAGCCAAGGTGCGACTTTGTTTGGATCCTGCGGAACTTTTGATTTGTGTTTGGACTGACGAAAAACTGCCAACGCGATTTCTTGAAATAGGTCTTCGACTTCGTGTCGATCTCCCACACGACAGCGCAACACCTTTTGCAGCCAAGGGCGGTGCTGCTCCAGAGCGGCAGGCCAATCAATCGCTTGGTCGCTGATGTGGGTCATGGTTGGAAAATTGACAGTGGAAAATTAGTTGCTTTGTGGTTCGTGAAAACAAAATTACGAAATTGAATTCGAGTGTTTCGAATCGCGAACCTTACATAATTTGCGTCTACAAACAGATAGTCGCGGTGCGACTAAATTATCCCAGTGAGATTTTCCAAGATTCGAGAGAATTGAGATTTTCAAGGTAAAAACCCTTTTTTTCTTGGTTTTGCAGCTCAAGTCCTGCCAGCATTGGTTCGAAAATCGAGCTTCGGAGGCTCGCGATCTGCAATTCCGCATGAATTCTAGGATGGACATTTCCATCCGTATTTTCGCAGGCGGACAGGAATGTCCAGGCTAAAGAGCTGGATCTGAGGATCCACTGGATTTTCTGTCCAAGCCGAAATACTCGTGAATGAAATCCTTACGATCGCCTTCGTGTTTTACATACTGAAGCATCGCAAGCAGTTTGGTTTGATCACGTTTTAGTTTTTCCCCAAACTGAACTGGATCTTTCAATTTCTCTGGCAGCTCACCAATGACCTTCAGTTGTGGTGGAAACACAGTGCCTTCAATGACTCCCCAGCGATCCAACATCGAGAGCGCCGTTTCCAAACGTCGGTCGTGTTTTTGTTTGAAGTGCAATCGTTCGCGCAGCCAATCGATTCCAAACGCGTTGAACTGCTCAATGTCATTGCGCAGAAAATCAAAAACCCGTTCGTAAAATTCAGCGTCCGGGTTACTCCACTGCATAAATTCCATCTGCGTCGCAAGGTCACGTTCGTCATACATCAACAAACATTTCGAAGGTTCTCCATCACGACCCGCACGACCAATCTCCTGATAGTAAGATTCCAAAGAGCCGGGCAAATCAGCATGAAGCACATAACGAATGTCTTCCTTGTCCACACCCATCCCAAACGCGTTGGTTGCCAACACCAAATGCCCTGGCTCATTCATGAACGACTCTTGTAGACTTCGTCGTCGATCACGTGAAAGGTCGCCGTGATAGATCAAGTGCGGAATATTTTCGTCCCACAGCTGACTGCTGAATTCCATCAGTTTTCGAATCAAAGTAAAGTAGACAATCCCGCTACCTGGCATCTGTTTTCGAGTCTCGGCGATCAAGTCAAATTTGGCATCGTCATCCCAGACTTGAACCACATCCAATGAAAGGTTCGGTCGGTCGATGCCGGCATGGAACAACTGGACTTCATCGGGCCGCAGATTCAATTGACGCACGATGTCGACTTGAACATCGGGAGTGGCAGTTGCAGTGAGTGCGATCGTCGTCGGGCTGCCCAGCGACTGGCGAATGTCACCAACTCGCGTGTAATCGGGGCGAAAGTCGTGACCCCATTCACTGATGCAATGGGCTTCATCGATCGCCAATAGAACGATATTCCGTTTGGCAATGATCTCGCAAAAATCACTTTTTCGAAAACGCTCGGGTGTAACGTAAAGCATGTCATACTCGCCGCTGCTTACGTTGGTGTAACGAGCCTGTCGTTCCTGACGATTGAGTGACGAATTGATAAACGTCGCGTCGACGCCTTTTGCCATTAGCGCATCGACTTGATCCTTCATCAACGCGATCAGCGGAGAAATGACGAGTGTGAGAGGGGGTTTGCCGCTGGGATGGTTCTGAATTTCGCTCGCGAGTTTTTTTTGTGACTGGCGGGCAAGTACGATGGCGGGGATTTGAAAGCAAACACTTTTACCCATCCCCGTTGGCATGATGACAAGACAATGCTTACCGGCGAGGATTCGTTCAATGATGTCTTTTTGGCGGCCTCGAAATTCCGAGTGGCCAAAAATCTCAAGTAAAACGTCGGCGGGTTGAGGCATGTTAAATTCAAAAATGATGCAGAACGAAAGTTGCCGGCCCTTGTTTAAGTAAAGTCAGCATCCGTTTTTCACGACGTATTTTCGTCGAATTCAGATTCGTTCCATCGTATTGGTTTTTCTATTCTCTACAATTGGATTGGAGAAACACGATCAAACATCACATTCAACCCGCTTTCATCACCGAGACAAACATGGCATCAACAAACTTCCGTCCAATTCAATGTTTGGTTTTTGCGCTGATGGTGATTTCCTTTTCCAGCCTGTCGGCATTCCCATGCGTCGGCCAGGAAATATACATCACCCAAAAATGGACCGGCAAAGTAGCCGATGATAGCAAACGGGAACTCGCTGGTAACATCGTCCGAGACGCGGCGGCTTGGGAGAAGATTTGGGCGGCTTGGAGACCAGACAAGAAAATGGTCGATGTCGATTTTTCAAAAAACTTGGTGTTGGTTGAAACCGTTAACGGCCCAAACAATGTCCTGACGAGCTCTCTCAAAATCGACGCCACTGGTAGTTTGAAATACGAGACGGCGTCGACCCGAATGGCCGGGCCGGGGTTTGGCTATTTGCTGATGTTAGTTCCCAGCGAAAATATCAAAGCAGTGAATGGCGTGCGGCTTGGGCAAACGCGCGATGCAGAAATGACTAAAGATCCCGCCATCGTCACTTCCAATCCAACGAACGTTCCGGCCAAGCCTGTCGTCGCTGATCGAGAACCCACAGCAAACGTTCCGGCTTTTGAATCTATCAAAGTCGATATCACGGGCGTCGTTCGTACAGGGCTCAATAGTATGGGCGGCGAGTCGACCGGTAATTTGGTTGCCGCCAATGGAATCGTTTGGGAGTTAGAACTGACAGCCGATCAACTGGCTACTGCAAAACGATTGGGCGGCTCTATGGCCAGCATCAAAGGTAGCTTAAGGAAAATTCGCGGGATCAAATCGAATGAACGGTGGATTGTCACTGTCGAAAGTTTCAAACGTGTTTCCGGTTTGGCCAATCAAGCTGGCCAACCCGCTCGACCGATGATCGACAAAGAAGCCGCGAATTCGAAACGTATCGCGGATCTCAAGAAGCGAATGATTCGGAATCGCGGAGAAGGAAAACCAGAGCGTGGTGTCGGGCTGTCCAATTTTAAATCGATCACTATCAAGATCACGGGAGGTATCGCAGGCAAAGAGCAACGGCAAACGGTCAGCTCTGACGGCACAGTGAACTATGAATTCAAAAGCCAGAACATCTCTAATAGTTGGCAGATCGATCCAGAGAAACTTGCGGGCTTGCACAAGTTCATTGCCGCAACGAATTGGCAATCCGTTCCCGCAGTAACGCGATCGGCAGCCGTACCTGATGCGTATCAGTACGAGATTTCGATCGCCACCACCAAACAGACTCGACGATTCTCTATTGCTGGACCCGCCGTTGCAAAACAACCCGCGATTGCGGAACTGTTCGGATATCTGCGCCGACCTAGCCGTTAATGGTCAAGTAATTTGACGATTAAGCGCTCATTTTTAAATCCCTCGTTGGTGGGTTCGTTATCGGTTTGCCTTTCGCGCATTTTTCATCGGTTACTACGAAAACATCCAACTTTGTTTTTTCGTGTAAGGCATCAAACGGCGTTCCGTCCTCCACCAGAGCCATTTCTTCAACTCTTTTCGAAGCACTTAGAGTTTTGTGCTCTGATAGTCGTCGTGGGCACGGTTACCTTTATCGCGAAACAGTTTCGAAGTGCGCCCCAACGAATACAATCAGACGAACATTGAGCAATGTTCGTTCAAAACCATTTCGGAGCCCTTATGTCGATTCCTGTTCAGCTTCAACCGTTAGATGAACACAACCAGAAACTTCAATCCAACGTTCATCCGACAGATTGGAAAAATCCAGTTCCAACTAGCGAGTATCAATTGGTCGCGATCGGTGCCGGAACAGCTGGATTGGTTTCGGCCGCAGGCGCGTCTGGGCTTGGAGCACGAGTTGCATTGATCGAACGCGAGTTGATGGGCGGCGATTGCCTGAACGTTGGATGTGTTCCATCAAAAGCGTTGATTGCTGCGGCGAAGGCTGCGGCGGCCGTTCGAGATGCGGGAAAGTTTGGTGTTGAGTCTGGTGAAGACGGCCCCGATCCCAAATTTGATTTTGCTAAATCAATGGAACGAATGCGAAAGCTCCGTGCAGACATCAGTCCCGTTGATTCGGCTCAACGATTTACTGATCTAGGCGTGGACGTGTTTTTTGGGCAGGCAAAATTCGTCAACGACAACACGATCGAAGTCACTCGAAGCGATGGCTCTGTTTCAAAACTCAATTTTAAAAAAGCAGTCATCGCGACGGGAGCGCGTGCTTCAGCCCCGCCTATCCCGGGTTTGGAGTCGGTCGATTATTTGACTAACGAGAATTTGTTTTCGCTGACTGAGTTGCCTAAAACGATTGGGATCATCGGCGGCGGTCCGATTGGTGCCGAGATGGCTCAGTCGTTTGCCCGATTCGGAAGCATCGTCACGCTGTTTGAACGAGCTCCGCAAATTTTGTCTCGTGAAGATTCTGATGCCGCAAAAATTGTTCAGGCTCAGCTTGTTCGCGACGGCGTCGACATCGTTACCAATAGTACTGATCAAAAACTCAGTCAGGATTCCAACGGAACCATTCGCGTTTCGGGATACGCGAAGGACGAGAACGGAAACCAGATCGCTTACAAATATGCTTTGGAGAAACTTTTGATTGCCGTGGGGCGAGCTCCCAATGTCGATGGGCTCAATCTCGAATCAGTAAACGTTGAGTACGATCAAAGCGGAGTCAAAGTCAATGATCACTTGCAGACAACGAATCCAAAGATTTTTGCAGCAGGCGACATTTGCTCAACATTCAAATTCACGCACGCGGCGGATTTCCAAGCCCGGATCGTGATTCAGAATGCACTCTTTGCCATCGGACCGTTCGGAAAAAAGAAAGCCTCGGATCTGATTATCCCTTGGGCGACTTATACTTCTCCCGAAATTGCACATGTTGGCATGTACGAAAACGATGCGAAAAAATCCGGTGTCGAAATCGATACCTACACTCAGTCGCTTGAACACATCGACCGAGCGATTTTGGAAGGCAACAACGAAGGGTTCATCAAGGTCCACACGCGAAAGGGAACCGACAAAATCGTAGGGGCTACGATCGTTGCCGAAAATGCAGGAGACCTGATTTCCGAAATCACATTGGCGATGAAAAACAAAATCGGCCTGTCAGGGATCGGTTCGACGATCCACCCTTATCCAACCCAAGCCGAAGCGATCAGGAAGCTTGGCGATCAATTTTCCAAAACCAAATTGACGTCGCTGAACAAAAAAGTGCTTTCGCTACTGATGCGTTTCAATGCTGGTAAATGATTCGATATGAAAGCAAGTCGCTATTTAGCAGTACATTAGAAGGGTGGTTTGACGTAGAGCACTGTGTTGACTGCGGGTTTTGGAGTGTCATAACTCAGCAATGCTAGCAGCAATCACGCAAGGCCGATTCGGGTTTAGTAGAAGAGCGATCCGCCTACAATAGCCGCGTCGGGAGGATCCCGATCTTGCAAGATAACACAACAATGATGCACAACGTGGAAGGATTCCCGCCATGGCCATTCAAAGGCTATCTCTTTTTTGCTTTTCGAAGTGTCGGTCGATTTTGTTCTTCGCTTTTTTGTCACTTGTTTCGGTCGGACTACTTAGCGGACAAGTGATCGGTCAAACAGCGGACCAAAATTCAAAGGACGAAAAAACAGCCAAGTTCGCAAGCCAATTGTGGGACTACTTATTGGCTAACAACTACAAACATTGGTCGCCTGGCGTTGGTCGAACGATCAACCATTTCTCAAATCAGCAAGCCGATCTTAAAAGTTACAACTCTGCCAATCCACACGGCGCGTATCTAAAGAGTTACATGAATCGTAAAGCTGCGGGCAATCCGAGCGACCTTCCTGTCGGCTCGATTGTGATCTTGGAAAATTATCGCTCAGATAAATCACTCGAATCGATTTCGGTAATGTATCGCAGTCCCGGATTCAATCCTTCGGCCAACGATTGGTTTTGGGTGAAGTACAACGCCGACGGATCTGTTGCGTCATTGCCGAATCAGACTTATCTGAACGCAAATGGTGTTCAGCAGACGTTCGCTTCAAATTCGACAGGGTCAAGTCGTCATAGATTGATGGGCCGCGCGAGTTCATGCATTGCTTGTCACAAGCAGTCTGGCGGGCGCGATCTGGCTTTTTTCAACGACCGCCAAACCCGAAACAATAGCCGGCTGACGATGTCCGAAGAATTTTCAAAGTAACGATTTACGAGAGTTATACGTTAGTCGTCTTCGATAAAACACCTTCAGGTTCTGCGTTTGATTCGCAGGATGACATTCCTGTCCAATTATTGGGCGAATTCGGACTTGCACGTTGAGGTCGCTTCGCCGCGCAACAGATTTCCATTCCCTGTTACCTAGCATCCCGCTTATACTGTTCGTTGTTGAAGAAACGAACGTATCTGGCACCAATAGGCTGCATAACAGAGGAATCCATGAAATACCTAAGACCCAAAATCCACTGCGTTTTTGCGGTAGTGTTTTTGCTTTGTGCAAACACTTTCTTTTCGACGAGCACTTTTTCCTGCGCGTTCGCTCAAGAAAAGTCCGAGTCGCAAGACACCGCTGCTGATGAAGCTGACGTTGTTGATGTCGCGGAAGAGATTTCGAAAATCAAAACAACGCTACGCAAGCAAATTACATCGTTAACAGCCGAGTATAAATCGGCAGAAGACCAAAAAGCTCAAAATGCTGTCGTCGCAAAACGTCGAGCGATGGAGCTCACGACTATCCAAAGCGTGATTGAGTTGGTTGAAAATCGTGACGACGAGCGGCGAAACATTCGCGATCTTGTTTGGTTTCTCAATCGAACCAAAGGCGAAGCCCGAACGCTAATTCACGATTCTATTATTCCCAAGTACGCCAAATCGGAATACATGACCGAGTTTGTCCGGGCAGTTGGAAAAGTCTCCAGCCCTTCACCCGAGAACGAAGCTTGGCTTCGCGAGTTGATCGAGATCAGCCCGAGTGACAAAGTCAAAGGTAATGCGACATGGACGTTAGTTGAGTACATTGAAAAACTCCAGCTTGCATCAAATTCACTTCGTGGTTTTGGCAGGGATCCGCTGGAATTGTTTGAAGAGAAAGATGGTGAAGTCCAGCCAACGGAAAAAGGTTCGGAGCTTAATGAAGAAATGGGCGGTCCCCAATTCGCTCAATACAAAACGCTTTGGAAATCACTTGCAGGTCGTGATGAAGCAATATTGAATAGCGAAATTGAATCGTTGCTCACTATCTGCCGCGACAAATATCCAGACGTCAAAAAGGGTCGAAATAAGATCGGCAAACTTGCGGCTACCAAACTGAATCTATCCAATTTAAAAGTCGGAAAGATCGCGCCCGATATTGTCGGTGAAGATCTAGATGGCGTGGCGTTCAAACTCTCAGACTATCGCGGCAAAGTCGTGATGATTGATTTTTGGGGTGATTGGTGAGGACCGTGCCGGGCAATGTACCCACACGAGCGGTCGCTCGTAAAACAATTGGCTGACAAACCATTTGCAATCATCGGTGTAAACAGTGACAGCGATCTGAAAGAGATTCGAAAGATCGTCAAACGAAAAAATTTGACTTGGCGTAGCTTTCAAAATGAGCAAGCCGGCGGTTCCATTTCAAATGAATGGGCGATTCGTGGCTGGCCGTCTATTTTCTTGCTTGATCAAGAAGGTCGCATTCGATACCGCGACGTTCGTGGTGATCGTCTCGATGACGCGATCACGAAATTGCTTGATGAGATGGATGTGAAAGTCAAAATCTCTCATGAAGATGAAGAAGACGATGACGAGAAAGCCGACGAAGAAGATGACAAAGAAGCCGATGCCGATAAGAATGATGCGTCGGAAGAATCAGACAAGTCAGGAAAGTAGCTTCGGTGAGGCATATGCCGAGCTTGTATTTCCTGACTTTGGCCTATCGGCTAGGGAAAAACCTTACTTGGAAATGCCTTGACGGTTAGGAAATTGACAGGATAAAATTTTCATCTGTGAGTTGGGAACAGCTCACTGTTATTCTTGCCCGATCAAGAGATTTCTTGGCCGGGCTTTTTTCGTGGACCGTTCGCTTCATTGAATTGTCTGATGGTTGCTGAACAATCAGGCTTGGTTCAAAGCTCAAGAATATCGCTTGCGTCGTAGCGGCTGGCGACGTGAATGGGAAAGTCTTTCCCTAAAATTCGGTGGTGGGTTGCACGCGCTTTTTCGGGTTGATTGTTTTCTTCAGACAGGTGACACAGGCAAGCCCATTTGAGCCGATCGGTTCGGGCTTGTTTTAGCAGCAGGGCAGTGTCTTCGTTTGAAAGATGACCACCGTCTCCAGAAATTCGACGTTTCAAATGTTCAGGGTACGGGCCCGTTTCCAACATCTGTGTATCGTAATTGCTCTCGATCACAACGGCATCAAGTGAACGAAGGACTTCTTTGAGTCCATCGAAGGCGTGGCCAAGGTCGGTCAGAATTCCGACGCGATGTTGTTTGTCCTCGACTACAAACGCGACGCCATCGACGCTGTCGTGTGGAGTTGGCACCGAGTGCACGGTGACGTCACCAAAACATTGCGAGCTGCCAGCGGTGAACAGCCGGACTCGTTTCATGTTTCCAATTTTTTGGCTGCGTTGAATCGCGAGAAGTGTTCGCTGGGTGATGTAGACAGGCAAGTTATATTTGCGTTGAAATACTCCAACGGAGCGAGTGTGATCGCTGTGGTCATGCGAAATGAACAGCCCATCGACATCGCGAATGTCTCGACCGTGACGCGCCAGCCGTTCCTCGGCTTTTTTACCACTGATGCCTGCATCGAACAGTAAACGGATATCTCCCGATTCGACGTAGAAACAGTTTCCGTTACTTCCTGATTGCAGTGAGACGACTTTCATAGATCGCCATTCTATCGGTTGTTGGTTCTTTGCCCAGATGTGCTGTATTGGTGAGAGGCTCGTCTGTCTTATAGTAAATTTTCTTTTCAGCTCGTGCGTCAGAAGGTTGTGTAAAGACATTGGCGGCCGTGCCCAGGTTTTTGAGGGCGTTTTCTCTGTCGCCCTTTCAGGGTGAACTTCTATTTGAAGCCCAAGTTCCGTAAGCGACATCGCCGGAAAAGATTCCTGCGAACGTTGACGCTGGAAGTGTCACAGCAACTGTCTCTATCATCCTTTCAGGGTGAACCGCTATTAAGGTTCGAAAAGCTTCGTGAAATGGCGCTCAAAATTAGTGCAGAGGCTCGGGGAACGGTCAGCCCGAATCGCTCTTGGGTCAGACCGACAAACGCTCGAGTTCCAAATATAATAGTGACATGTCACGTTCGCCCAACAATCAACTCACCCCATGGTCTCAAGCTTGGTACGATTTTCAAAAATCGTCACTCGGTGAGACGGCGTGTCGGCAATTGGGTTTCTACGTGATCCCAAATGAACTCGTATTGTCAGTTGTCATTCCGTTTTTCAACGAAGAACGTACTCTTGAATCAATTCTCAATCGCGTCGCTGACGTTCCCATCCGAAAACAGATCATTCTCGTTGATGATGGAAGCTCCGATGGTTCCCGCGCTATCGTAACGCGTTTGATTCAGCGGTTTCAAACCGATGATCGAAACGAAGTTTGCTTACTTTGTCATCCAACGAACCAAGGCAAAGGTGCAGCACTTAAATCTGGGTTCGCGATCGCTACCGGCAGTATTGTCATCGTACAAGATGCAGATTTGGAGTACGATCCGATCGAGTTTCCAAGGTTAATCCAGCCGATCGTTGAAGGGCGTGCCGACGTGGTTTACGGCAGCCGTTTTCTGGGCGACAAAGCCCATAGTGCTTTGTATTTCTGGCACCGAGTGGGAAATCGCTTTCTCACAACACTGTCCAACGTGTTTACCAATTTGAACCTGTCGGACATCGAGACTTGCTACAAAGTTTTTCGCCGCGAAGTCGTTCAAGACATCGGGACTAAACTAGTCAGTCAACGGTTTGGAGTTGAACCCGAAATCACAGCACGAATCGCGCGCCGTAAGTATCGAGTTTTCGAAGTTCCAATTAGTTACGCCGGTCGCACTTTCGCTGAAGGCAAAAAAATCAGTTGGCGTGACGGATTCGAAGCCGTCTGGTGCATCGTCAGGTTTGGTTTGGCTGATTGAGTATCCTTTTAGAAAAACGTTTCTCCAAAAATGAGAAAACGTGCACTTTCTAAGTGGACTCTTCGTACCCTTTGCCGGTTTTCGCTTCGATCATTTTTTCGTAACCCGCTTGCGCCTTTGTTTCGTCGGCGAAGGTTTTCGTTTTGGATTGGCCACCCGTTCCTATTCGACCCCAAGTCGTTGTGACCGAATCACCGGAAATTTCGATTTCCCAAAACTTGTTTGACGAACCCTGTGCAAATTCAAAACGACGTTTGCTCCCGCTAGCGCTCGATGCTGTTTTACTCGATTTTGCTTTCGTAGATTTTCCCTTAGCGTCAGGCTTTTTCTTGGCTCCCGCTTTGCCAGATTTGCTTTTTGGTTTTTCGAGAATTTCGATTGGCTTGGGACGTTTCTTTTCTGGTGCACCAAGCTGATCGAGAATCATCGGATCCATGATCTCTTCGTCTTTGGCCAACAGTAAAACCTTGGAAACAATCTCTGCCGACTTCGGATCGTTGTCGGCAAATGGCAAGAACAAACGTCCGCGATGCTGACCCTGAACCGCCACGATCGCCAACGCTCCACCTGGTATTCGTTGGACTCCGCCACTGCCCAAATGCAACGAATATTCGCCGTAATACCCTTTGATGACCACGTGTTTTGGTTTGAATTTTACATTTTTCAAATCAAGCAACTGGCACGTCTCGCGAATCAGCGTGGTTCGCATCTCGACCGTTGACTCGCTGGCCTCTGGATCGACTTCGCCTCGATGGGCGACGCTGACTACTAGATCTACATCACGCATGACTTCGCTGAAAAGTGCAGGTGGAACGTCGCTGAGTTTAAGCGGCTTAAAACTGTCAAGTTTGGAAAACGTAACACAGTCGACAGTTAAGCCTTCGATTTCGGCAGCCGTTCCCGAGTTGTACTGAAACCCGACGGTGGCCATGATTTCGTAGTCGTGGAAGACTTTGATTACTTCCTCTTGAGTGTTCCACCCACGACTGTTCCACAGTGCCGTTGCCTGTCGCGGACCGATTTGCTGACCTGAAAAGCGAGTTGACTTGGTTTTGGATTTTTCTGATTTGGTTGGCACATAGAGTTCGCGAAAGACTTGCTTGAACGGCTGAACTCGTTCGACTTGAAAACACTCGCGTTGCCAAAGATTCCAGTTTTTGAGTTTCAATAGATCTGCCGAATGCGCGATTCTAAGTTTTTCATTCTTCTTGATCGGTTCCAGTTTTCCACGATGATCGCGCAGAACTTTTCCGCCTTTGTCAGGGTATCCGGCGATGCCTTCGCCAATCATCACTACACGTTCAAGGTTGGGCGCGAGGATGACATGTTTCATCAGTTTGACCAGTTCACCACCTTCGATGACGTCTCCACGACACATCGCATTCTCGAGAGACTGTTTGATACGACTGGATTTTGCTCGTAGTTCTTTCGCGCGATCGTGAAGCTCCGCAATCGCTTTGTGTTTTTTCTTGACCGCGGGAGGAACGGATTTCAATTTTTTCTCACCGCGTTTAACGGATAGCTCAGGCTTCGCTTGATCGTCCAACTGTAGTGTAACGGTGACGCCGTCTTTGGTGATTGCGATTGGACCCTTGGCGAGATCCTTGATGGACTCGGCTTCCAATGCCCATTCCAATCTCAATGGGTCGGGAAATCCAGCGAGGCGAGCCAGATTGCTCATACCGATTTCGAGGGCTCGCATGGCATCGGGTTTGGTAAGCGACGAAAGCTTTCGGGCGTACTTTTTGTAGTCAAGCAAAATGTTATAGCGTTCCAAAATGTCTTTGTCTGACTTTGCTCCTTTTGCCAAGGGCAGCAGACCAAGCAATCGCACGTTCTCTTTCAAGTTGCGTTTCTTGATGCCGTCGACCAAGTCCTTTCGCGGCGTGTTGCCGAGCAAGACATCGGCGAGGAACTGAGCCTTTTTCGCTTGGGCTGAATTCGCAGCGAGTTTGGCGGACTGAGCCATCTGTTTCCAGCGTTTCTCGCCAAGCAATGCAAAAGTGCGATGAAACCAATCGACATCAACGGCGCCTTCATGTCTTTCCTCAGGCTTTAAAGGCGTTCTCTCGAGAATCAAACGCTCCCACGCGCTCAGTTTTTCCGGTTGCTCTTGGGCATCATCGTCGTCATCTAGCGCGTCGTCATCCTCTTCATACGGATCGTCGTCCAATCCCTCTGCCGTTGCAGCGGCGGTGGTGGCATCAGACATCCAAGTGTTCATGTGGGCGAGGAACCAGTAGAGCCCCTCGCTGAATCCGGTCCAATTCAAAAACTCACCGACGAACTTGGACCATTGAGGAGCCAAGAAAGCCAGCTCCAACATTTGGTCCTGCGTTACGTGTCCATCTGCAATCGACTTTTTAGCGAGTTTGATAAACTCTTTTGCTGTTTCGTTTTTAGCTGGGTAGGTGTTTCTGACAAGCTCCGTCAACGTTGCGGGGCGCGAATCGGAGGTTGAGGAATTCCAACCAGAGAGGACTTTGAATTTCCCGTCCAGCGATTTGAGAATCCTGAAAAGCGTTTCACTGCCTTGGAAACTTTCGATTGCCAATACGGCGTCTGTTGAAACGGTCGCTTTTTCGCCGCGACCAAGTTCAATCTCCAACAGCAATTCGCGGATCGTGTCGACGAGTTTCTGCAGGCCTTTGGTCTTTGCGAGAGCTTCCTCATGACGTTTGCCAAGTTTGTTGGCGGTCAATCCGGCAAGTTCTCGATACGGACTGTATTCATCGCGGCCAGGGCCAAGCAAGCCATCGACCAAATCATCGTAGGTCGCATATTTCTTTTGATACGCATTTATCCAGTCAAAGAATGGAAGCCGCGCACGCCTGGCTTCGGGGATTGGCCGATCCCAAAACCGATCAACCTCGAAATCACGACGTTGTTGGGCTGCTGAAATCTTAATGTTCGTCTGCGAAACAAACGAACGAAACAGTTCAGGCCAGACACTGAATAGTGTTTCATCTCGCCAGTCGAGGTCATCACGATCCCAGGAGTTTCTCTTCGTTTTGTTTGGCGTGAGCATGTCCTGAAGGAGTCCATCAGTAACATTCGCCGCAGTGTTTTCTTTGCAATCGAGTAGGAAATCGTACGAGCCTTTAGGGATCTCTGAGTAAAACATCCAATCGACGATTTTAGACACAACGTTTTCGTACTTGAGCTTTAAGCTGTCTACTTCCCCCAAAACGGCCTTTGCAATTTTCTTCTGAGCCGGCTTTTTAATGAAGTCTTTGACTTCGTCGTAATTGTATTCGTCAGTAAGTACATTGGTCGCGGCGAGGGCTCGCAATAGTTCCAACCCGTCTTTGTCTCGCAGTTTGGCCGGTCGGTTGTCTCGCCATTGAACCCAAGTATCCCACAGCGGAAAATCCTTGACTTGTTTCTTCAAAGGTTTGCGAGGATTTAAACTCGGAAGTCCATAGTCGATCGCACCAAGCGGCTCTTCTTCCCAGCCGTTCCATGATTTATACCGCACTGAGACGTCCCGGTTTTTGTGGACCAAGGCGTCGAGTGACTTAAGACATTCGATCGCGGCTTTTGAGATGAGTGTGAGTTTTTGCTTTTTGGGTTGCTTAACCGCGGATAGGCCTTCAGGGTTCATTAGGCCCAACGCGTTGTCCATCGAAAGTTTGTCTTTGTCGGAGTCTTCGATCGCCGCGAGTTGAACCAAGTCGTCTTTAGAAATTTTCTTGTGATTGGTCCGATAGGTTTGAGCCGCGAGTTTGCATTCCTTTCTCAAACGATCGGCCTCGCACAACTGCCGGACCATTTCCAAGCCTGCCGAGCGTAGCTTTGAATTTTTGGCGGCCAACAGTCGTTCGGCACTTTCGAGAGCTTTTTTATCTGGCTGACCCAGCAACATTGCAACGACGCCAGTGCGAAGATCCACTGCGGTTCGTGTGAGATAACCTTCGAGGATAATGCATTCCTCTTGAGTTAGCTTTTTCTTTTCAAACGCTTCATAGGCTTCGCCGCGCACATTGGCTGAAGTAGAACCGGCCAACTCGAACAACGATTTTCGAGTGAGGGCGTCCCATTTTTTTTGTTTCGAAAGTTGTCGGACAACTTGTACCTGACTCCATGAATCCAAGCTTTTCATGTAAGGGAGCATTCGGGTCGGAGACCTGTCACCGAGGCTCAAAAGCAGTTGATCGGCCAAGTGAGTTCGCTTGATTTTTCTTTCTGTCCACGGCCAAACGATCGCTTTTAAAGTCTGTGGTTTCTCAGGCAATCGTAGATAGAGTTTTTCCAATTCTTCAAAGTAGTTCTTCGAAAGATTTTCACTCTCTTCTGTGTATTCAATCATTTCTTGAACTTGGGAATCCCCAGACATGCCACTAACGCCGTGAGCCGCAAGAACTGCGATTTGCAAATTTTCATCGCTCAACGCGGAGCTTGCAGCTTGAGCTGCGGTCGGGATGGACAAAAGATTTAGAATCCAAACGGCGACAAAACGGATCTCTTCGCTTTTGTTTTTAAGCAGCGATTTTGCGAGCTTGACCGTTGATGGAGCGTCCTCGGACGCGGAAACCCACAGAGCGCGGTAAACCGTTTCGGCATCGGAGCTTGTGAGTGCTTTCTTGCGATTTTTTGGATTTTGCAATTGCAGGACTGCCTCGACATTCTCCTGCAACACTTTTGTGCTTGATGAATCCCACATCAAACGCAGCCAGATATCGACGCTTCGCGCGACGCTGCTGAATCGAATCAGGTTTTCATCAATAATCAGTTTCAATATTCGCTTGAAAGCGTCTGGGTGAGCGAGATCTGCGTTTTCGATGATGACCTGCCGCAAACCTTCCTGACGCTTCGCCGCGATCAAAGTCTTCTCGACGATCTCCCAGCCTTCGACTCGATTGGATCCCATCAACGACTCGATCACAAAACCCGTCATCACTCCAATTGGATGATCTCGAGTGATTGTTTTGTAAAGGACGTCGAAAACTTCGTCGCCGATTTTGCCTTTTGTGTTCATTGCACCAATCAAAATTGGCGAAACACATTCGGCGTTGTAATCAAGCGCGTGCTTGGCCCATGCGGCCAGCCACGCAGCGTCTACGATTTCCGGTTTGTAATCGGCGATGGCATCTGTAAATTCGCACAGCCAATCGACTCGGGATTCGATCGTCAGCTCAGGATTTTTCGAGGCACGGAATGGCGATCTTTCGTAACCGAGCTTGTAGGGGGCTGTTATTAAAAACTGCCAAGCGGACTCGAGATGGGGGCCAATGTTTTTGCCTACCGTGGCAAAGATTTTCTTCCGATCGGTTGCCGACAGTTTGTCAAACTGCAATTGATCTTTGGCCGCACGTTTTTGTTTGGCTTCTTGTTTTCTTTCGTCGGCTTCGTTGTCAAAGTACTGATTGAGCTCTTCGCCAGATTGATCCAGTTTGAAAACAGACATTCCAATCGCGCGGAGTTTGGCGGGAAGCTTTTTTAATCCTGGCACCACTCGCGTTGAACGATCGTGGAAAATGTCCTCGTCTGATTCAGATACTTGCCACTGTTCAAGCTGTTCTTCAAAATTAACTTTTTTAGCCAAGAATCCGCTCCTCAGAAATTGTGTGGATGTTCGGCGATGAATTTACCAGACATTGAAAGTCAGTTCAAAGTTTCGGCGCGAGATTTAGTTGTACGAGCCTGATGCAATACCAAGTCGGAATTCGATTTGCCTGCTCGTTTGCGTGAGTTTGCGCGGAAAGCTAGAGCTTAGATAGGCAATGAGGTACTGACGCAGACTGGTTTTAAAAGGTATCGTCCTGTGCCCTGCGGTTGAGGCTGGCTATATGAGTGTGTTTTTGAGAGAAGTGGGACTTGTTTTGGCGCGATGAGTCTAATGCTGCAAAGACAGGCAGGGAGCGCAAGAAGTCTGCCCAACCTTTCGTTCTGGCAATTTACTTTCGCTCCGCCTATTTACTTTCGTTCCGCCTATCTCCTTTTGTTCCGCAAGTCTCGTCTTTTGCCCCGACGGTGACGATGCACTTGCTGGTTTAATTGGGAATTCAATCAAACACACTGGAAAGACTCTGCGGCTTCAAACCGATTGGCTCTGCGCTTCACTGTTCTTTTAGTTTAGGCGCCCGACAGCATCGTCAAACGAACGAATGTTATTTGGCTTTCTTCATTTACAAAAACTGCTTGATCGAGGCTTGTGAAACGAACTTCATCAATCACGACCAGGTACAGACCGTCCTCGAATGCGATGAGGGCTGTATCAACAGCGGCGTCCACGTCGACGTTTTGTGGAGTGATTTCGCTACCACCCATTTCGATTTTGCCTTTTTCTGCGGCATCGTCTATTTCGCTGCTTGAAAGAACACGAATGAATTGTCGATCCGTTTGACGTTTGCGGAACGCGGCGACTTCGTGGCGCACGATCCGCTCGATCAGATCTCGCAACGTAAAACCACCGTCACCTTCTGAGTCCCAGTCGGGAGGAAGTGGAATTGAAAAGTCCGCAAACAAGGGCTTTTTTGAACCAAGCGTTTTGGTTGTGATCAACATTTCTAATCACTCGAATAAACAAAAATCAGTCGGCCAATGATAACGCAATTGTTTTCGAGGTTGGTGTAGTTTTGATTTTGGGTTGGGCTTCAACGATTCAAAATTGCTTGAGCAGGTCAATTTGAGTGGTGAAAACGGAGGATAGGTTTCGCCTTCGATAGATGAACTAATTGAGATGTAGATATGGATGGCGGGGTGCACTGGCCCATCATTATTTTTGGCCACTGTGATTTAGGGAACAAAACACGGGTGCTGGCAAAAATAGTTTTCAGGTTTTTTGCGACCCGATATCGCCAATTTGTGGGGAAAGCCGTGAACGTCATAACCATTGATTATGACTCAAGACGTGTCTTGGTTATCCCATGATTGTGACGACAAATGGTGTCTTGAATAATTCGCGCTCTGAGGAAGTTTGGGATGAGCTTGTCCTCGCAACCTGTCGCGATTGCTGTCGTTCGTTGGTGACTTTGTTTTCGAATCATTTTTCGAACCAAGTTTAACCAATGTCGGTGACGATCGAAAAATGGTGACGGCGATTCTCAACTCCTCGAAAAATGTGTTGTCCAGGTTCAATGAGCTTGGGGTTTTAAAACGGACTTTGTGACAAGTCCAAAGTTTTTTCAGAGGAAAAAAATGAAGAAGACACTATCTGTTGTAGCAGTATTTGGATTGGCATTAGCGACTGCTGTTTGCCCAACATCGAGCTTTGCACAATGCGTTGGTTGCAGTCAGTCTGCAGTCCAGCAACCTGTGTTCGCCGGCTCTCCAATTCAGTCCTACCAGTCAGTGCCTATCTCTAATTCCTATCAGCCGGCGGTTCAGAGTTACAATTACTCTCAGCCAGTGGTTTATGGTTCAAGCGTAAACACTTCCAATGTTTCAGCTTATTCTTCCTATCCTGTGAATTCGTATCCAACGAGTTCCTATTCATCACCGGTAGCACAGAGCTATCCGACCCAAACGTACCCGACGCAAGTTTATTCAGGGCAGGTCAATGCGGCCCCGACAGTGAGTTACCCAAGTCAAAGCTATCCCGCCCAGACTTATGTAGCGTCAACGGTTCCGGTGCAAAGCTATCCGGTACAGAATTACGGATCGCAAACGTATCCAACGCAAGCTTACGAAGGACAAACTTATCCTGTCCAAGCGTCACCGACCTATTCGATGCAATCAAATGCAACGACGTACCCGAGCAATTACGCTCAGACTTATACGTCCAATAGCGTTGCTCAACCGGTCGTTTCTCAGCCAATTGTTTCTCAGCCAACCTATTCGCAACCTTATGCGGCTCAGGCGTCACCGACTTCGAATTATGCGACCTCGAACTACGGTTCCAATCGTTACACATCGACAAGCGGTGGTGTGACGCCAGGATTGGCTCAACAAAAAGCTGTCCAAGCTGCACAGATGGGACTGCAAGGTCACGTTGGTGGTGGACTCGGTGGTGCCAGGTACGAAGGTGTCGGCTGGTCAAGTCAAGGACCACAGCATGCGATTTCAAAATGTTGCTATTGGGGCACACGCCCGACGGCTCAAATTGGAGTGACCAAAGGCAACAATGGGCTTTGGTACGCTTGCGTTCTGTATTACTGAACCGAAATACTAGAGTCCAGATATTAGAAAGCTTGAGGATGTGAATTTGTTGATCTAACGCAAAATCGCATTCGCTTGAATCATAGAATACGCCCGCCAGTACATTAACTGACGGGCGTATTTTTCATATATCGCGTGCCATGCCTCAGGCTTGCGTGAGCATGCTTTCCCAAACGCTTCGCACCCCGAAAGTAAATCCTCAATTCAGTTGGGCACACCTACGCCTTTGCAGAGATGTCAACTAATCGCTTGCCCAACACGTCCATCCGCGGCTTGATACCCAAACCAGGTTCTTTCGAAGCCGCCAGTCGTCCGTTCTTTCGCTGCGGTGCACCTTCCGCGATGCTAACTGTTCCGTAACTATTGAAATCAGTTGAAGAGAACAAACATTCTGTTGGAGTGCTGTGAGCGATAACGGCGATCGCGGCAGTTACGATATCGCCTCCCCAACTATCTTCGATCGTCATTCCAACGCCCAGCGACACACACAGGTCTCTGGCTAGACGGGCTTTGGTTAGTCCGCCGAATTTACTGATCTTGATGTTTACGACATCCATCGCCTGATCGTTGCTGGCTCTCAACAGTTCCGGCATTCCATGGATGCACTCGTCCATGACAAACGGGTGATTGGTTCGCTTTCGAATCGACAAACACTCTTCGTACGTGAGACATGGTTGTTCGATGTAGACGTCTGTGTTTCGAACGGCTCTAACGACTCTTGCTGCTTGGTGCATCAGCCATCCGGTATTCGCATCGGCAACCAAGCGATCGCCAGCGTGCAAAACAGCAGCGACTTTTTTGATTCGCTGAATGTCAACATCAGGATCGCCACCAACCTTCAATTGAAAACGTCGGTAACCTTCTGAGCGATATTGCGAAACCCTGTCGGCCATCGCTTCGGGAGATTCTTGAGAGATAGCGCGATACAAAACGAAGTCCTCGCCATAGCGCCCGCCGAGTAGATCGCAAACGCTAGTGTTGGTTGCTTTGCCAAGCAGGTCCCAACAGGCGATGTCGATTCCAGATTTAACATACGCGTGCCCTTTTAGTGCCGCGTCCATCATTCGGTTGAGCGGCCCGAGTTCAGTCGGGTTCATGCCGATCAAGTGCGGCCCAAGTTCCTTGATGCCGGCTCGAACACCGCCACCGTAGGCTGGAAGATAGAACGGACCCAAGGGGCAGACTTCGCCGTATCCTAGCTGACCACATTCTGTCTCAATTTCGATGACTGTACTGTCAAATACATCTACCGATTTTCCGCCTGACCATTTGTAACTACCTTCTTTCAGGGGAAGGTTGACTTGATAAGCGGAAATGCGAGCAATTTTCATAGCAGAGTCTCCAACAGCAATTCAATTTGTACTTAATGTGGATATGATAGTCGGAATATTACCTACTGCACTGATAAAGCAGCAAGGTCAAAGGTCAACGCGAGATATTTAAAATGAAAATGATTTGCAATCCAACCATCGGCTTCGTTCACCCATTTGGACTGGCTTGTCTAGCGATCGGTTTGCTCCTGATGCCTGGGTTCAGTTTTGCTCAGGCGGAAACAGATCTCGCAAGCTCACCAGAAATTCAAGTCAGAATGAAACTGGCCGGTGACAATTCAAGCGAGCTCAAAAAAGCGATCGCCGACGTTCCTGAAAAACATCAAGACGCGTTGAAGTTTCTGATCTTGAACATGCCGAAGCATGACCTCAAAACGTTGACTTCGGAATTTTTGCTGACGAATATTGAATTGGCGTATCAAGCGCGAGCCAAAGCCAATTGGGAAATTCCGGACGAAATATTCTTCAACGACGTTTTGCCTTACGCGAGCATCGACGAGCCACGTGACCCATGGCGGCTAGAGTTTTTTCAGATGTGCCAACCGATCGTCAAGGATTGTAAGACTGCATCCGAGGCGGCTCAAAAATTGAACGAGACAGTGTTCAAACAACTTTCGGTCAAGTATTCAACAAAACGAAAACGTGCCAACCAAAGTCCCAAGGAAAGTATCGAACAGGGGCTCGCATCATGCACTGGGCTTTCCATCATTTTGACTGATGCGTGTCGCAGCGTCGGTGTGCCGGCTCGACTGGCAGGAATTCCCAGTTGGAAAAACAAGCGAGGAAACCACACGTGGGTGGAAGTTTGGGACGACAAATGGCACTTTACGGGTGCCGCCGAACCATCCGATCAAGGTCTCAATCACACCTGGTTTCAAAACGACGCTGCACTAGCTGATCCTGATTCAAAACTGCATTCCATTTACGCGACAAGTTTTAAGCAAACCAAAACCGTGTTCCCGATGGTTTGGTCGCCGGAGAAACGAGTGTTTGCCGAGAATGTAACGGCTCGCTACATTCCCGAGCCGAGCGATGCTGCGAAACCAAAGAAGGATGTCGTCCAAGCCATGTTCCGCGTTTGGAACTCTGACAAAACCAAGCGTGAAATTCTTGACGTTGAGGTGTTTGATCCGCAGGACGAAACTCAGAAATTCACTGGTAAATCCAAAGGCGGAACGGCTGACATGAATGACATGTTGGCTTTCGAGTTGAAACCCAACACGGTCTACAAAATCCGTTTGACACGAAAGCCGGATGTCGACACGACTAGTGAATTTAAAACCGGAGAAGACGCTAATCAGATTGTTGAAATTCAATTCGACCAAAAAATGACAACCGAGAGTTCAACGGAGACGAACACTGAGGTCAAAGAAGAAGATGCAAAAGGGCTTTCAGCTGCGGATATCCAAACACTAGGAAGCGTTGCCAATGGTTTCTTTGGTGCCGGTGATCTAGACGCTGCAAATCAATTGCTTCGCGATAATCCTCAGGCTGCGAGAGAGCTTGCTTGGCAACAGTATCTTGTTTCGCCACTTGGCAAGCAACGCAAATCGGACTTTGACAAAAACCAAGTCACGTTCGAAAAACACTTGAGCCCATACACGATCAAAGAAGTCGGCAAGCGTCCGGAGAACGGTTGGCCATTGTTTATTGCCATGCACGGTGGCGGTGGAGCTCCGCAAAAACTGAACGACAGCCAATGGCGACACATGCAGATCTATTACAAAGATCAGGCGAACGTGACGGGCTATAAATACTTGGCACTGCGAGCACCGAATAATACTTGGAACGGATTCTATGACGATTACGTTTATCCGTTGATCGAAAATCTGATTCAACAATATGTCGCGTTTGGTGATGTTGACCCGAACAAGGTATTCATCATGGGATATTCCCACGGCGGATACGGCGCGTTTGCGATTGGTCCAAAAATTCCATATCGGTTCGCAGCAGTCCATGCCAGTGCCGCGGCACCAACAGATGGGCAGACGACTGCAAAAACACTTCGCAACACGCGATTCACTTTCATGGTTGGCGAGCGGGATACGGCCTACGGTCGACGCGAACGTTGTGAGAAATTCGCCAAACAAGTCGAGGAATTAAAATCGAATTCAGCCGACGATGATTACCCGGTCGAGTTCATGTACAAAGAAGGATTTGGCCATGGCGGATTGCCTGACCGAGACATGATCAGCCAAATGTACGATCACGTCCGCAATCCTGCTCCAAAACATGTGACTTGGGAGATGACGGATTCCGTGGTGGATCGTTTCTTTTGGTTGGCGGTTGATAATCCATCGCGCGGAAAGATGATTGATGCAAAAATAGATGGCAATACGATCGAAGTCAAAACAGACAAAGTCGATTCGTTTTCTATTTTCCTTGATCAACGGTTGATCGACCCAAGTAAGCCGATCGAAATCAAAGTGGATGGAAAGTCGTATGAGGTTGAGTACAAACCGAATTTCAAAACGCTTTGCCAGTCGATCGCCAAAACGGCTGATGTGAATCTCTCGTTCGATTTCGAAATTAAAATCGAAGTTGAGTGAGAGCGTCCGTAGGTTGGACATTCCTGTCCGACGGCAGCATGAGTGCTTTTTAGACGGACCAAGAGCGTTCAACTTACGAATGAAAGCGTATGTAAATGACGGACAAGAATATCCATCCTACGTGGGAAACGCGAAACTGGTATAACTAAACGCAGATGTGATTTGAAACCTGTCGATGCCAAAGCGTCCACTGACTAACGTGGTGCATCGCTATTTGATCAGGTTTTAAAACGATTCTATGTCACTCCAACGATCAATGAGTCAACGATGCGTTCTTCCACTCAACTCACTCGCCAGTTTCTATTCGCTTTCGTTCTTTCAGCGATCTTTGTCGCGGCTGGTTGCTCAAGAGGCAACACTCAAACCGACGACAAATCTGGGGACAAGGAACAATCCAAACAAGCGGGATCGAAACAAGAAGAATCTGGTCAAGGACACGCTGGGCATGGCGACAAAAAATACACCAATGCGCTGGTCAACGAAACAAGTCCCTATCTTCTGATGCACGCCCATAATCCAGTCAATTGGTACGGCTGGAACGAAGCAACGTTGGCTCAGGCAAAAAAGGAAGACAAAGCAATCTTTCTTTCGATTGGATACTCAAGCTGCCATTGGTGTCACGTCATGGAACGCGAGTCGTTTCTGGACGAAGAGATTGCCAAATTCTTGAATGAGAATTTCATTTGCATCAAAGTCGATCGCGAGGAACGCCCGGATGTCGATGAGATCTACATGCATGCCTTGATGGAAATCAAACCGGGACGCGGTGGTTGGCCATTATCGATGTTCATGACGCCGGATGCCAAGCCATTTTATGGTGGGACTTATTGGCCGGCGCGCGATGGAGACCGTGGTGCGTCAAACGGGTTTCTGACGATCGTCAAAAAAGTCGATGAGCATTATCGGAACAACAGATTGCTCGTGAATAAGGATGCGGAGATGGTGGCCGCTCGAACTAAAAAGGCGTTGAGTGCTCGCAGTGCAAAAAAATTGCCCATTCAGAAATCGTGGTTGAATGAAACAATTGATCGACTGAGTTCAAGCTTCGACGCAGCGTATGGCGGGTTTGGGTTTAGTGCGACCAATCCAAACCAACCAAAATTTCCTGAGCCGTCGAATCTTTTTTTCTTCATTGATCAAATCAAAAACAATCCTGACGATGCGAAAAAAACGATCGCGAAAAACATGCTCGTGAAGACTTGCGAAGGCATGATGATGGGCGGAATCTACGATCACCTTGGAGGCGGATTTCATCGCTACAGCGTTGACCGATTCTGGCATATTCCGCACTTTGAAAAAATGCTGTACGACAACGGCCAGTTGGCTACCGTTTACGCCGAGGCGTATGAACTGACCGGTCGAGAAGAATTCAAACGTGTCGTAGAGGGCATTTTGAAATTCGTTGATCGCGAACTGATTGCCGAATCAGGAGGTATCTATTCCTCACTCGATGCAGATTCCGAAGGCGAAGAAGGGAAGTTCTATCGTTGGGAGTTGAAGGAAATTAAGGAAGCACTTTCTAACGACGAATACACATTGTTCGCGGAAATTTATGGCCTCAATAACCCTCCGAATTTTGAAGGAGAGTACTACGCCCCCCTACTGAATCGGATGATGTCCGATCACGCGAAAGAAAAATCTACCTCGCTATCGGAGTTGGAATCAAAGCTTGAACCGATCCGTAAAAAGCTTTTTGATATCCGCGCGAAACGTGTTCGACCGTTGCTGGACACGAAAATTTTGACTGCCTGGAATGGTTTGATGATTCGTGGATATGCGGATGCTGGCCGAATTCTTAAAAACGACTCGTATGTTGAAACGGCAGCCAAAGCGGCTGATTTTGCACTTAAGAATCTCACCAATGCGGAAGGGCGGTTATATCGAACGCATACCGACGGTGAGGCGCGGCTGAATGCCTACGTGATCGATTACGCTTGTTTGGTTGATGCGTTGATCGCAATTCATAAAGCGACTGGCGACGCGAAATGGTTGAACGAAGCCGATAAATTGCAAACGATTCAGGATGACTTATTTTGGGACGAAGAGGGCGGAGGGTACTTTTACACCTCCAAAAATCACGAGGTTTTATTGGCTCGTAGTAAACGGACGGTGGATGGTGCGATGCCATCGGGCAATAGCATCAGTGCCTCGAATTTGATTTATCTTAGCCAGGCGTTAGTGAAAAATGCGGCGGATGGAATCAACCAAGAGGCTTTGACAAAGAAAGCCGATGCCTATCGAAATCAGTCCAACCGCACATTGTTGGCGTCTGCGGAAATTTTGATGCGTGCACCTCACGCGGCACCGAGAATGTTGATTTCGACAAAAGAGTTTATTAAGTAGCACGGTAGTAGCGGCGGGTCGTTTCAACGGTCTAAAATGCTGCTAACACACCATTTCCTTTGCCACGTCAATTTTCAATCTTTGGTTTGCCAATGCCAAAACCTGTCTCGGAAACTTTTAAGTTCTGTCCAAACTGCGGTTCGGCTTCGAAAACGGTTGGCATGAGCCCATTCCATTGCAATGAATGTGAGTACGGTTTTTACTTTAGCCCCGCGACGGCAGTGGGTGGGATTGTCACCAATCAAGACGACGAAATTTTGTTTTTAATTCGTGGCCGCGATCCGGGCAAAGGACAGTATGGATTGCCTGGTGGTTTCGTCGACGCAAACGAAACGTTGGAAGACTCGTTGACTCGCGAGGTGCTAGAAGAGACGTCACTCAAGGTCACCCGAGTCGATTACCTTTGCTCTTTCCCAAACTCATACACTTATCGCGAAGTCACCGTTGGCGTTTTGGACTCGTTTTATGTTTGCGAAGTTGAAACGTTCGACAGTTTGAAACCGCAACAAGGCGAGGTCGAAGGTTTTCATATCGCCAAAGCAACCAATGACGTTCTGGACAACATGGCATTTGTTTCCAATCGCAAAGCAGTTGAGTTTTTCCTGAAACGCGGTTGATGCGTTGTTTAGCAATCGCGCCAATTCAGTAATTGGTTCTCGGGGCCAAGTGATTTTTTCCTATTCGCACAACGGTTGAGGTTGCTACGAGAACGACAAGGTTCAATAGAGCCGATTGATTTTTTGACCTGTGCCCTTCAGTCGCTTCTTGACTTGAACTTGGATTTCAATCGGTTGATTCGAGTTCTCAAAATGGCTTCACTCAATTCTTCCAAGCAAGTCTTCCGAGCAAGTCTTCCGAGCAAGTCATCATTGGCACGGGCTGTGCGATAGCAGTCATTAATTCGGCTCTCTGAGACAGCCGATCAACCTTCCGAACACATTTTGAGCGGATGACGCGTGCCGAGACATTTTCGAAATGTACCGGTGTTTTACGCGTTATTTGCTTCTCCCAAGGACTAACGCATGAAGCCTTTATCACACCCGATTTTCATTTTAGCGCTGACGTTTTGTTTAGCATTTGGCCTGCAAACATCACTAGCGAAAGAATCGACAACACCACCGCAAGATACTGTAAATCAAGCCGACGATACAGAAGTGGTGGGCTCCGACGACGTGGAAACAGCCGCAGCACCCGAATTTAGTAGTGCCGATATCGCTTGGATGCTTACTTGTTCAGCATTGGTGCTGATGATGACAGCACCCGGGCTCGCATTGTTCTACGGTGGATTGGTTCGAAAAAAGAACATCCTCAGCGTAATGATGCAGTGCGTTTTCCTAATGGGAATGATGACGATACTCTGGGCAATCGTCGGATACAGCCTGGCGTTCGGAGGAACGAATCCGTATTTCGGCAATTTGGATCATGTCTGCCTCGGAGGCGTTCGACCGATTCTGGCGAAAGACCATATCAAGACGGTGGAAGAAGATCTGAAAAATGCGCAAGACGATGAAGAGAAGGAAAGTCTCGAGGCGACGTATAGTAATCTTAGTTCGCGAATTTCAGCCGATGAGTTTGAGATCTACACGCCAGGGGAAAGTCCTGACGGCGGAGGCATTCCGGCTTCTGTTTTCATGTGCTTCCAAGGCATGTTTTTTATCATCACACCGGCACTCATTTGCGGTGCATTTGCAGAGCGTTTTAAATTCTCGACCATGTGCGCATTCAGTGCTCTTTGGGGGCTGTTGATCTACTGCCCGATCTGCCATTGGGTTTGGAGCGATGCAGGGTGGTTGTGTGAGTGGAACCCGGACGCGTTGTTTCCGGCGCTTGATTTTGCAGGCGGCACGGTTGTGCATATCAGCTCTGGTGTTTCGGCGCTTGTTTGTGCGATCTTTGTTGGTAGACGTGTGGGTTATGGAAAAGACGCGATGCCTCCGCACAATTTGACTTACACATGTATCGGGACCGCATTGTTGTGGGTGGGCTGGTTCGGATTCAACGCAGGAAGTGCTTTGTCGGCTGGAACGGGTGCGGTCAACGCGTTTGTTGCGACTCATTTCGCTGCCGCGGCTGGCGTTGTTGGGTGGGCAGGAGCCGAGTGGTTGTTGCGTAAGAAAGCGAGTTTGCTGGGAGCGTGCTCTGGAGCGGTTGCAGGCTTGGTTTGCATCACGCCGGCTTGTGGTTCGGTCACAGCAATGTCGGGAATCATTCTTGGTTTTGTCGCTGGTGTCGTATGCTTTTGGGCATGCACATCAATGAAAAAGATTTTCAAGTACGACGATACGCTCGACGCGTTTGGTGTTCATGGAGTTGGTGGAACCGTTGGTGCTTTGCTGACCGGTATTTTCGCAAGCCAAACCATCACCGGAAAATTAGAAGTACACCCAGGGCAAGTGATTTCTGGCGACCGGATTGGATTGGTGGAGGGTGGATACAGCAATTTTACTCAACTGATCAACCAGGCTGTCAGTATTGGTGCTTCCGCTGGTTTGGCAATCGTAGGAACGTTGCTGTTGCTGATGCTGCTCAACGCAACGATGGGGTTAAGAGTTAGCCCTGAGTCAGAACAACGCGGGTTGGACGTCAGTGAGCATGGCGAAGAAGGTTACATTTTTCTATAAATTAAATTCGTAGCCGCCATGCCATGAATTATGGATGAACAAAACAAGACGCATGTCGGATTTCCGGCATGCGTTTTTTTGTCGGGACAGCAGTTTGCTCGGCGATAAAGGTCCTTGGGATTTGTGATTGTGTTGGTCTGGAGGTCTATCCGATTGCCACTAGAATGGGAGATTGTCGTTAACTTGCTCGCAGTTATTACCATCTCTGAATGATCCCATGTCTCCCGCAGAAAAAACACTTCAGGAGTTCCGCACAACGATCGACGCCATCGATCGAAAATTGGTTCGCTGCATTAATCGACGAAGCCAGCTGGCGGTTGAGTTTTCGAAATGGGAGAAAACGAACGCAGGGTATTTGGGCTGTGAAGACACGGCAAAGCGAATAACTGAGACGCTTGAAAAGAATGCTGGACCGATTCCAAATTCCGCTTTGGAAGGCGTTTATCGCGAAATTTTCAACGGAGCCTACTTTCTCGGCCGCGCCACTCGGGTTGGATATCTCGGCCCTCAAGGCACGTTCAGTCATCTTGCCGCATCTCAATATTTTGGTGAGCAAGTCGACTACGAGAACCTTCGAGCCCTCGAAGGCGTATTCGAAGAGGTCTCCCGCGGCCACGTTGATTTTGGTTTGGTGCCAATCGAAAACAGCACCGGCGGCGCGATCATTGAAACGCTTGATTCGTTTTCGAACTATTTCGATCGAGTCACGATTTGCGGCGAAATTCGATTGGCGATCCATTTTAGTTTGATGGGCAATTGTGAACTAAAAGACGTCAAGAAAATTTACTCCAAGGGTGAAGCACTCGCGCAATGCACAACTTGGCTGGGCGAAAATCTTCCCGACGCCGAGCGAGTTGCCGCTCAAAGCACTGCCGCGTCCGCTGAAATCGCAGTCTTGGCTGATCCCAACGATGGGGTTGCCGCGATCGGTTCGAGCATGGCTGCCGAGCTCTACAAACTGAAAACGCTAAAAGAGGGAGTCGAAAACTGTTCCAACAACGTGACTCGCTTTCTCATTCTTTCCCGAACGTCGCCCAAACCGACTGGCAACGATAAAACTTCGTTGATGTTTACTTGTGCCGATCGGCCAGGTTCTCTCGTTGATATTTTGACGGTCTTCAAACGCAACGGGATCAATCTCAGCCACATTGAAAAACGACCCAGCCGAGAACTCGGTAGTGATTACACTTTCTTCGTCGACATGCTTGGTCATGCCAAAGATGGTCAGACGGCGGAAATTCTTGGCGAAGTCCGAGCGCATTGCAAGAATCTTTTTGTGCTCGGTAGCTTTCCTGCTTACCACGAGGAACTGCGATACCAAGAAGACGTTTCTGAAAAACTCTACGAGACTGCCGAAGCATTGAAGGTTGGAATCGATGAAACCGATTCCGAGATGATTTCGCTGATCAACGAGCGAGCGAAGACTGTCATCCAAGTTGGCGAGTTCAAAAGAAAATCTGACGTTCCCATCTACGCTCCGCATCGCGAGGCGGCGGTGTTGGCGAAAATTAGTTCGCTCAATGAGGGCCCGCTAACCGATCGAACGATGGAGTCGATTTACCGCGAGCTGATGAGCGGAAGTTTCGCATTGGAAAAACCTCTTAGTATTGGATTCCTTGGACCCGAGGGCGAATTTTCCCACCTCGCCGCCATTCGACAATTCGGCTCAAGCGTAGAATTCAAAGCGTCGCGTGCAATTCAATCCGTATTCGATCAAGTTGCCAACGACGAGATTGATTATGGTTTGGTACCGGTCGAAAATAGCTCAGTCGGTGGCATCAATGCGACGCTCGATTCGTTTATCGATATGCATGACAAACTGAAGATCTACGGTGAAGTCAAATTGCAAGTTCATTTTTGTTTGCTCGCCAATTGTCGACCGGAACAGGTTCGCAAGATCTATTCCAAGCCTGAAGTTTTCCAGCAGTGCCGAAATTGGTTGAGTACTCAGTATCCCCAGGCCGTTCGTGTGCCAACCGAAAGCACGGCGCTGGCAACGAAAAAAGCGAGAGAAGAGATAGACGCGGATCCGAATTGCGGCGTGGCAGCGATTGGGTCGACTTTGGCTGGCGAAATTTACGGGCTCAAACCGTTGTTCGAAGCGATAGAGGATCGCCAAAGCAATATCACTCGATTCTTGATTTTGTCAAAGAGCCAGACGCTGATCTCAGGGCACGACAAAACATCGATCATGTTTGAAACCGAAGATCGCTCTGGAGCGTTAGTTGATGTGTTGGATGTATTTAAACGTAATGCGATCAACCTGACGCATTTGGAGAAACGACCAAGTCGCGAATTGAATTGGGACTACACTTTTTTCGTTGATCTGATTGGTCACCGTGAGGATGAAAAAATCGCAAATGTGATTGGTGAGTCACGGGCGTATTGCAAGAACTTAGTTGTGCTCGGAAGTTTTCCAGCTAGCCAGCGAGTTCTGTAACTGTTTAGTGTTGGTTGTGGTGTGTGCTGGACGTTCGGCGCCGGCCAGCTTGCGAAACGTTGGCAGTGGAGCGTCCAAAACACTATTGCTGCCCGGAAAGCGTCCAGTGCAGTCAACGCTTTCACGTTAACCGCCCAACGCGCAATCTAATCAAACTCAATCGGATCGATGTCAAAGAAATCAGAGAGCACGTCATAAACATCGGGCAGGGCGTGTTTCAATCTCGTTGGCGAATCGAAAAAACTTTCACTCGCGACTGAGAAAAATTCGGCTAGGTTAGTCCCGCCGTATTCATCAATTGCTGGCCGCCGACCGGATTCGATATCGTCAACCAATTCCGCGTAACGTCGTTGGAAAACTTCTTCCCAGCGTTGGCGCAAATCTGCTGATTCAATAATCGGCGTCCCGCCCATTTCACCATCGAGCCCATCGATGTGATGGACAAACTCGTGAATGATCACATTCGCGCCGTCGCCCGACCGCTGTGACCCACGAAGTGCACTCGGCCACGAGAAAATTAGAGGACCGCCTTGCCAAGCCAGTCCTGAATAAAAAGCGTCTTCGTCGTGCACAACCAGCCCACGTTGAAGCTGCCGGTTTCGAATAGGCCCAGGGTAAACAATGATCGACTCCACACGATCGAAATAGAACGGTTTTTCAAGACCCAGCGTCAACAGACCAGCGGTGGCTGAAATGGTGACTTTGACTTCGTCTGTAATTTTGAATCCGTCGACGCCCTCCCAGTTTTTTTCAGCCACCATGATCTGCGTACAATCTCGCACACGTTTTTGTTTTTTCGTGTTTAGCGATCGGTACTGCCAAACATTTTTCGAAACGGTGTTCAGCCATTGTTCACGAAATGGTTGTTTGAGAATCCGATTTCGACGCCAGTTTTTGAAGAATGAAAACAACTCGAGGATTCTTTCGCGTTTGAGGTATGGCGTGGTTATTGTCGGTGTGCGGATCCGGTTCGACCCACGCCCGAGTCCAAGGCAGGCGTCAAAGAAATATCGTCGGCTTTGTGATAAACTCGAATCCACCCACTCTATCATAAAATTTTGAATACCAGATATCACCATGAACGAAGCCGTTACCAAACTCGAACCAACCGCCGTGTGGACTCACTTCGAACAGCTCAACGCCGTTCCGCGACCCTCCAAAAAAGAAGAGAGAGTGATCGCGTTTATCAAATCGTTTGGTGAAAGCTTGAACCTGGAGACGATTGTCGATGAGGCCGGCAATGTCATCATCCGGAAACCAGCGACGGCGGGAATGGAAAACCGACAAGGTGTTATTTTCCAAGGCCATCTCGATATGGTGCACCAGAAAAACTCGGATACGGAATTTGATTTCGATTCACAAGGCATCGAATCGTACATCGATGACGACGGTTGGTTGAAAGCCAAAGGCACGACTCTTGGAGCTGACAACGGGATGGGAGTCGCCTCGATTATGGCGGTGCTTTCTTCTACTGACATTGAACATGGACCGGTGGAAGCACTTTTTACGATTGATGAAGAAACCGGAATGACGGGCGCGTTTGAGCTGCAGCCTGGTTTGCTCAATGGCACGATCCTGTTGAACACCGATACAGAGGATGAAGGTGAACTTTGCATTGGCTGTGCAGGGGGAATCGATACCAATATCCAAATGGAATATTCCGAGGTCCCAACTGGCGAAGGAACGGCGTTTAAGGTTTCTGTCAAAGGGCTGCGTGGTGGCCACTCAGGTTGTGAAATTCATCTTGGGCGTGGCAACGCGAATAAGATCATGAATCGGTTGATCTGGAATACGGACAGTGAGTTTGGTTTGAGGATCGCGACCATTGATGGTGGCAGTTTGCGAAACGCGATTCCGCGTGAATCGTTTGCGACAGTGGTGGTGGATTCTGATCAAGCCGACGAGTTTAAGAAACACGTGGCTGAATTGGTTGCGGTCATTCAAAAAGAGCTTGTGCGGACCGAGCCTGACCTCATGGTAACGCTCGAGCCAACGGAGGCTCCAGAAAAAGCCATGGACCCAAAAGGCCAAATCAATTTGGTTCGAGCGATCTATGCTGCACCCTGTGGCGTGGTTCGGATGAGCGACGAAATGCCAGGGTTGGTTGAGACGTCCACAAGTTTGGCACGCGTAAAAATCGACTCTGGTGTGGCCGTCGTTCAGTTTCTATCGCGAAGCAGTGTCGAAACGGCTCGGGACGATATCGCAAACACGATCGAAGCCACGTTCCGTTTGGCGGAAGCACAGGTCGAACACTCAGGTGGATACCCTGGCTGGAAACCAAATGCGGATTCTGAAATTCTAAAACGAATGAAGCGCATTTATTTAGACCTGTTCGGGATCGAACCAAAAGTCAACGCCGTTCATGCTGGATTGGAATGCGGAATCATTGGCAGCGGCTACCCAGGTCTAGACATGATTTCGTTTGGACCAACGATCAAGAATCCACATTCACCCGACGAAAAATGCGAGATCGCCAGTGTCGCAAAATACTGGAAATTCCTTGTTGCGACTTTAAAAAACATACCCGAAGTCCAATAACGTTGAGATTGTTTGTTCGTAGTTTCGCAACAACTGGTTGCTCGAAGTATCATACGAATGACTGTCCAAGATGATCCGCAGAGAGACCAAAAGGGAAACTACAACTTCCATGAAAATCATGTCAGAGAACGCTTCGAGAAATCGGATTTCAATTTTTGCCTATTCAGTTTTTACCCATCCAATTTTTGCTCACTCAGCTTTGATCGCAATATGCACTTTGATGCAACCTGCATTCGTTTCAGGGCAGGCGGGGACGAAAAAATCTGAGGCGAAGGTTTCTCAGGCTGAACAGGATCCGACGGAAGAACGTTTGCGAGTCGATGGCTCTGATGCATTTTCCATTGTGACGTCGCCTTGGAAAATGGTTGACATCAAAACAGGGGCCAGTTTTCGCGGATTGCACGTTCTGAGTAAAACGGATATCTGGGCCGGTGGAACCAATGGCACCATTGCCAATTCGATTGATGGCGGAAAAACGTGGCGAGTCCGGGTGATTCAGGGTGCTGAAGAACTTGATTTTCGTGATATCCATGCGATCGACGATGGCACGATTGTCGCGATGACATCAGGAACGCCCGCGCGAATTTATCGCAGCACGACGGGCGGTTCAAGTTGGCGGGTTTGTTATCAGCATACCAATCCCAAGGTCTTTCTCGATTCGATTTCGTTTTTAGATGACCAACATGGAGTTGCGATGGGAGACCCAATTGATCAAAAATTGTTTCTGCTAAGAACGCGCGACAGCGGAAAGACTTGGCGCGTTTTTCGCAAGTATCCAAAAACCGATCCAGGCGAAGCAGGTTTTGCGGCCAGCGGAACCAATATGACAGTGGTGGGTCAAAAAGTGATGGTTGCACTTGGCGCTGCTGAAGAGGGGCAATCGTCCCAAACAAGCCGGGTCATGTTTTCAGGAGACGAGGGGGACACTTGGAAAGTGAGCTCCGTTCCAATTCCGCGCAACCCCTCGGCTGGAATTTTTTCAATCTGTTTCGCGAACGAGAAAGACGGCGTCGCGGTGGGTGGTGACTACAAACAGCCTGAACTATTGACGGGCAACTACGCGGTGACGCGAAACGGCGGCGTCAGTTGGTCAACGCCCAGTCCCCGGGTGCCGCCGACTGGTTTTCGTAGTTGCGTTGCGGTTTGGATGAATGGACGCGAGGTAAATTTCGTGGCCGTGGGCCCAAACGGAACTGATGTCTCTACGGATTTAGGCAACAAGTGGCACCGGATTTCCAACAAGGGTTTTAATTCGATCGACTTTACCGAGGATGGTCGCCACGGCTGGGCGGTAGGTCCAGACGGTAAAATTGCAAAGTGGCTAGGCATTCCCAGATCACGGCCAGGCCAATCATTGCCAGTCAATCGCTCGCGTACCCAGCGTTGACTCTTCGGTAGGATGGACATTCTTGTCCGTCTTTTTGC
>JBGCDK010000083.1:0-48612 GCA_045105295.1 Mariniblastus sp. | reverse complement strand
GTGCGTGATCACCATATGCCAGTGGTTTTTCATCCATTGATAACAAATCAGATCAACAGGGTATTTTTTAAGGCCTTCGTCAACCACGCGTTCAAACGCTTCGAAGTCTTGGTCCTTAAAGAAAATGTCATTTCGGGCGTTACCGCGATTTAAGGCATGGTAAATCCCGCCAGCATAGTCGGCACGAAGAGGACGAGGCATTGTTGGACTCCTACTAGCATTTGCTAGAGAGGAATCCGTAAAGACAATACAGGATCTTTAACATGATCCACTACTACTGAACGCACGCAGCAAAAAAAGTGCACGCTTTTTGTAAATAAAGCGTGCACCAATTTTTTCAAATCTAATTTTTCAGCTTAGCTTTTAAACTTCGAGGAACAATCGTGCAGGCTCTTCCAACACTTCCTTGATCGTTTTCAGGAAACCAACGGCTTCGCGTCCGTCTACGATTCGGTGATCGTAAGTCAACGCGATGTACATCATTGGGCGAATGACGACTTGCCCGTTTTCCGCGATCGGTCGATCTTGGATTGTGTGCAAACCAAGAATTCCACTTTGAGGCGGATTCACGATGGGAGTCGAAAGCAGTGAACCATATACGCCACCGTTGCTGATCGTAAACGTTCCGTCCTTCATGTCGTCAGGGACAATTTTGTTGGCTTGAGCAAGCGCCGCATACTCGCCAATTTGTCGCTCAACATCAGCAAAGCTCATTCTCTCAACGTTTCGTAATACCGGAACGACCAAGCCCTTGCCTCCGCCGATCGCAATTCCGATGTCGTGAAAGTTTTTCATCACGACTTGATCACCACGAATTTCAGAGTTGATCGCTGGAAATCGTTTCAGGCCTTCAACGGCTGCCTTGGCAAAGAAAGACATAAACCCGAGTTTCACGCCGTGCTTTTTCAAAAACGGTTCTTTGTACTTGGCCCGAAGTTCCTTGACTGGCAACATGTCAATTTCATTGAATGTCGTTAGCAAAGCAGCAGTTTGCTGAGCGTTGACCAAACGCTTGGCGATTGTTCGACGAATCATGCTCATCGGAACCGCTTTCTCTTCGCGGGTCCCAACGATGGGTGGATTGTTCCACTCGTCTGCTGGTTTGGATCGCGATGGCGGATCTGGCAGCGATTTGGTTACTCCACCGCCGGAGGTTTTGGTCGCCGCAGGAGCCGATGATTTCACGGGAGCCGGCGCTGCTCGCGGTGCAGATTCACCAGGCTTCAAACCTTTTTTCTGAACGTAGTTGAGAACGTCTTCCTTCAACAATCGTCCGCCGGGGCCGGTCGGTGTGATTGCATCGGCAGAGATTTGATACTCGCTCAACACGCGCTCAGCTGCAGGCATGATCCAGTCAGCCGTTTTTGCTGCTGGTGGATCTGCGACGGCCGTTCCACCGGCGCTTGCTTGAGCCGTTGCTGGTGCGGACGCTCCTTCAGGTTTGTCGCCTTCTTTGATCACGCACAACACATCGCCGACGTTTGCAAACTCGCCCTCAGCGACTTTGATTTCTCCAAGCACTCCAGCAGTTTCACAGACCAGAGCCTGAGAAGCTTTCTCTGATTCCAGTTCGACAATCTCTTCGTCCTTGTCGACCCAATCACCTGGCTGTTTCAGCCAACTGGCAACCTGAACTTCTTGGATGGATTCGCCAAACTCGGGGACTTTGATTTCAAACATGTTGGATTCCGTCTGATTCCCGTTTTGTAATCGGGTATGTAAGTAACAATTTTATGCGTAACAAATGCTGGTTGATTAAAACAACTGAGCGGAACTATGCGTTGGCAGTTTTCAAAGCACCCATCGCTTCGTTCATCAACTCGGATTGCTCAATCTTGTGCGTCTTTTTCGAGCCGGTTGATGGGCTTGCAGACTCAGGCCGGCAAACGACTTTTAACGGCCATTTTTCTTCAAGACCAAACTCGTCCCACTTCACTTTCATGAAGTACCAACCGCCCATATTTCGTGGCTCTTCCTGAACCCAGTAGACTGGTGTTCCTGAAGGGTATTGGCTGAGGAGACCTTCGATTTCCTTGTGAGGCAACGGGTAAAGTTGCTCAACGCGGATGACCGCGAAATCTTCCCGCTCAGATTTGGCTCGCTCCTTTAATAGATCGACACCAACCTTGCCAGCGGTTAACAAAACACGAGAGGGTGACTTATCCCCCGTGACGACATCATCCGCAAGGACTCGTTTGAATTTGCCGGTTACGAAATCTTCAAACGGCGACATGATAAACGGTTCTCGCAACAATCCCTTTGGCGTGAACACGACCAACGGCTTTCGCCATTTGCGTTTCACCTGCCGACGCAGCATGTGGAAATGCTGAGCCGCAGTTGTGGGGACTGTCACGATAATGTTATGCTCCGCCGTCGAAGTCAAAAACCTCTCAAGCCGACCGCTGCAGTGCTCAGGGCCTTGGCCTTCGAATCCGTGCGGAAGCATCATGGTCATCCCACTTAGCCGATCCCATTTGTCCTCTGCACTACAAATAAACTGGTCAACAATGACCTGAGCCGCGTTGAAGAAGTCACCAAACTGCGCTTCCCACATGACCAAACCATCTGGAGCGTCCAAGCTGTATCCATAATCGAAACCAAGCACGCCGGCTTCGGAAAGCGGACTGTTGATGATATCCACAGGAGCTTGATCGGATGTCAGATGCTGGAGTGGCGTGTACCGCTCACCAGTTTCGCCGTCACTAAACACGGCATGCCGCTGACTAAATGTACCTCGCCCGCAGTCCTGCCCTGACAACCGAACGCGATGGCCTTCAACAGCAAGCGTGCCAAACGCGGCCAGTTCGGCAGTCGCCCAGTTGACTGGCTGTTTTCCCTCACCTGCCTCGACTCTAAGATCGAGCAATCGTTTCAACTTTCGGTTCAAACTAAAACCGTCTGGCAGTTGCGTGGATTTCACAATCACATCGCGCAGAATTTGCGCGTCGACGCCGGTGTCTGGATCGTCTTCTTGAGGTTCAGGTCCGCCGTAATATGGCTCCCACAAGCCCTGCATCGTCTGCGTGTCGGGAGCATACTTGTCAACGTTGGGCTCGCCTTTTTCGGTTCGAGTTGACTTGAACTCTTCTTCCAGTTTTTCGCCACGCTCTTCTGCGATTCTGTCGGCTTCTTCCTGAGTCACCTCCTGCATTTTCAGCAAGCGTTTCAGGTAGCTGTCGCGAATCGTTGGCCGAGCGTCAATCGTTTTGTACATCAGCGGCTGGGTGTAACGCGGCTCGTCGGCTTCGTTGTGTCCGAACCGGCGGTAGCAGTACATGTCAATCACGACATCACGATTGAATTCGCGGCGGAACTCCATTGCGAGATTGACGACCTGCGCGACGGCTTCGGGGTCTTCACCGTTGACGTGAAAGATCGGGATCTGCAACATTTTCGCCACGTCGCTGGCGTATGTTGTCGAACGACTGTCCGAGACATCGGTTGTGAATCCGACTTGATTGTTGACGATCACATGAAGCGTGCCGCCGACTTTGTAGTTATCGAGCGCACTAAGGTTCAGCGTTTCCTGCACGACGCCTTCACCAGCGAACGCGGCATCGCCGTGAATGAGAACCGTCATTACCTCGGATTGAGTCGTGTCGTTGTTGCGGTCTTGTTTGCAACGGCAACGCCCCATGGCGACGGGATTCACAAACTCAAGATGGCTTGGGTTGAAGCACAACGAGATGTGAACTTTTTTACCTTTGCTGGTCGTCCAGTCATTGCTGTGCCCCAAGTGATAAAGCACATCGCCACCGCCACGATTTTGTTCTGGTTTTGGATCGTCGAACCCCCAGAAAATATTCTGTGCGCGTTTGCCCATAATGTTGGCGAGCACATTCAAGCGGCCACGGTGAGCCATTCCGAGCACGATTTCATTCACACCATGGTCGCCAGCTTTTTCAAGAGCCAAATCCAACAGCGGAATCAACGTCTCGGCTCCTTCGAGCGAAAACGTTTTTGCTCCCGTGAATTTTTTACGCATGAACTCTTCGAAGATCACCGCGTCAGTCAGCTTTGTCAAAATTCGCAACTGCGTCTTGCGATGAAGCTGCATTCGGTTTCGCGAACCTTCCATGCGAGTCTGCAACCAGTAACGAACATGGTGGTCGTCGATGTGCATGAATTGAACACCGATGGAGCGACAGTATGTCTGCTGCATCAGGTCGACAATTTCTTCGAGCGATTGAAAGTTTTGACCGTCGACGGTTCGCGCCGAAAACTTTTTCGTAAAATCGGACGGCAGCAAACCGTACGACTCGAGGTTGAGTTCCTCGTTGGTTTTTCTTGGTCGCCCCAGCGGATCAATTTTCGCTTGCAAGTGACCTCGAACTCGATAGCCGCGAATCAATTGGTCAACACGATCCTGCAACTGCGCCACACTGCGGCTGCTGTTGGAATTGTGTTGCAAGTTCGGGTTTAAAGCTCCCGAACCCGATGGCAACGATGCGATATTGATTTCGGTTTGGTCGGGATCGTAGTTCTCAAAATACGATTGCCACTCGGGGGGCAGAGAAGTTGGATCTTGCTGAAAATCGTCATACAGGCTGTCGATATACGCTCGACTAAATACGTTCATTACTCAATTGCCGATCATCGTCACAGGCGAGGCTTCGTCCATGAAAGAAAAGTTAAATGCATTTCAATCCTGTCGAGCGTCCGAGAACGCTTGATTTTCGAAACCCTGAGTCTCGAACTAGATTCTAGAAATGTTTTCTGTAAAGTTCTTTGAACGCTGCTTCGCTTGGAAGGTTGAGGGATACTCCCCAGGAGACACTTTGGAAGTCGTTTCCACTAAGTTCATGCCTCCGGAATTATCTCAAATTATCGAATTGTTCACACCTTTTCCATCGCACAAATCCAAAAATAGATAGATTCACCAACCTTTTTATTTTTGGTGAATTGGCAGCCAATATTGCTGTACCGATTTTTCGGGTTGGCCGTCGAAATGAAAAGGACTGAAGTCCCCGTTGGCGGTTTATGCTGGGATGAGAAAGCTTGATCCAATTCGTGGCCAAACCTCGAAACCAATCACGATAGGCAATTAAATACGTTCATTCGGGCTCCCTACTAATTTCCCTACACCAACAATCACGAATCCCGGCAAAATCGGTGTCTTTTCCGTTTGAGACCTAACTGAAACGACATTGCAGCCTGTAAATACTTGTGTTTTAACGCTTAGTGAAAAACAATTGAGTCATGAGCTGCTCTGCTTCCAATCCGAACTCGATTCAAATGTTCTCAATTGCCAAGACTCGTAAAGCCTTTACCTTGGTTGAGTTACTGGTCGTGATTGCAATTATTGGAATCCTGATTGGAATGCTGCTGCCCGCGATTCAGAACGTTCGAAGTGCGGCCAGGCGAATCAGTTGCGGCAACAACCTCAAACAAATCTACTTGGCACTCGCCAACCACGAGTCAGGATTCAAGCAGTATCCGACGAGTTTTGATGCCAGCCGAATTGTGACGGTTCGTGGCTCTTGGTCGATCCACGCGAAACTGCTTCCAATGATCGAACAAGGCAACGCCCAGGCATTGATCGATTTCGACGTTGATTGGCACGAGCAAGTCGACTCTAGGATGCCAGCGTTCGGGGCCCCGGTTTACAGCTGCCCAAGCGATTTCAACGCGGGAACCCGCCAGAAAGATGGGCGGCCCTACGTTCATTCCACCAGTTACGGCTTCAACATGGGGACTTGGTTTATCTACGACCCCCGAACAGGCGCGGCGGGAGATGGAGCGTTCCGCGTTTCCCAACCCACCGTCCATGCGACTTTTTCTGATGGGCTGAGCAATACATTGGCTGCAGCGGATGTTAAATCTTTCACCAGCTACATTCGCAACTCAACCAGTTTGTCAGACACAATCCCAAGTTCACCAGGAGACCTTCAGGGCGTCTCTGGCGATATGAAACTGGGCCTCGGGAAAACCAACAACACGGGGCACACGGTTTGGAGCGATGGCCGCGTCCACCATACCGGATTCACAACCGTATTCCCCCCAAACACTTTTGTCCCGTTCGATTACCAGGGACAAACGTACGACATTGATTTTAATTCACAGCAAGAAGGCCGCGATCTCAGCCGCCCGACCTACGCCGCGGTAACTTCACGTTCTCACCATCGACAAGGAGTGAATGTCGCGAGAATGGATGGATCAGTTGAATTTCTATCCAATGCGATCGACGTTGAGGTTTGGCGGGCATTGGGAACGGCTGCGGGCAAAGAAGTTGCCACATCGACGTTTTGAGTTGTAAAATTCTTAAACCTGAAACGTGGTTGTGTATTACAATATTTCAGTCGGGTTCACCCTCGACTCTCAAGCTCAAAGCCTGATAATCGCGTAGGATCATCGGATTCTTCACTATTAGTTTTTACCACTCAAGTTGGTGTTTATTTTATGCCCGTCGCTATTGCTTGCCCGAAATGCCAGACGAAATACAAGCTTCCCGACAGCGCAATGGGAAAACAGCTGAAGTGTAAAAGCTGCGGTGCGGTTTTTAAGACAAAAGCCCCTGCCGGAATGAATAGTGCCAACACAATCGCTAACACGATTGAAATGTCCGACACTCCCAAACAAGCCCCGGCGCCTTCGAGAAAAGAACTGGCCGAGTTGGGAATCGGCGACCTCCAAACCACCGGCGACGTTTTCGCCGGGACTTCACTGCCGCCAGGACAAATGGGACTTGGCAGCGTCGTCGCAGATCCAGGGTTTGCCGATTTTGATATGGCCCGCGAAGAAGTCGAAGAGGAAAAAGACAGCGGCATGAACGATGTGCTGACCAATCCTTACCTGACTCCCGGTGGCGGCAAACAGCTGAAGAAAAAGAAAGGTGCGAAAAAACCTTTCGTTAATGATACGCCTTACAATTACAAGTCCCTAACGCTCCATGCCATCCTGGTCACCGTCGCCAACGCTATAAACATTGTTATCACATTAGCTGCGATCGGATTTATGTTTTTTGGCAGCGTTGAACCGCCTGAGTCAGAGGAAGGATTGATGGCAATGTTGCTGGGTGTTGGTCTCATTCTCCTCGCCTTAGTTCTATCGTCCTTGCTTTCCATTGTATTTTTGATGATCTTCATGTATCGAGCAAATGCCAATGCTCGGTCGCTTGGTGCCGAAGGATTTGCCAATTCTCCCTGGTGGTGTGTTTTTGGCTGGCTAATCCCTTTCCTCAACATCGTTCAACCTTTTAACGCAATGTCTGAGATTGCACGTGCTGCTAGAAAACCTCGCGGCAAGAGTTGGGAACGACTTTCGACTCCTGGAATGGTTACTGGATGGTGGGCATGCTTTTTAAGTGGAGGCTTTGTATCAAACCTTGCAGGTCGACTAATTGACAACGAAGTGATCGATGGACTTACGGGCCAGCTGCTTGGCCTAGCTGGATTTATTTTGAGCATCGTAGCCATCGTCATGCTGATTCTTGTTGTTTGGGACATCGCAAAACGGCAATCAGAGACCGCGGAAAAAGCTGGCGTAGCCTAGAAAGCCGGGCCATGATTGGCTGGCCCGGTCCTCGCAACAATTGAATTCCGACAAATAAGACGAGATCACTGGGCGAATTACGATGACGGAATTGCCCACCTCTGACGACTCAGAGCAAGTGCGATCCCTTTTTAAGGCAGCAGCCGAAAAGAAAGCCTTGGCATTGAGCGAGGCCAAAGCTGCAGCCGTGATTGCGGGCAAGGAACCTTTCGACCCAGCAAGGATTGATGCCGACTGGCCGTGGGACCCCAGACACTCGCTCGGCGTCCATGGGAATTATCCTCACGACTGAGCAACGTTTAGCTAATTGGGAACCGATCCACTAGCAGCGTTATCCGGCGTTGTTAACGATGACGGAATTCATCGCGGCGATGAAGCATCTGCAACTCGAGGGTGGTTTCGACTGAAACTTGTGGGCTCGAGTTGGTACTGCTTTGACGCCAGCGGAGAATCATCGCTCAAAATCGGCAGGTCGTTTTTGCTTTGAAAAAACTTGACCGATGCCTCGTTGAACCCATGTTTCTAAATTAGCCGTTTGGCCATCAGCCGCGTTGCCCCAACCAGAAATTCGGCCAACGCGATAACGGCTGATGATAAAACGCAGAACTAACCGAATACTTCGTCGTACATCTCTTCGTTGAAACCAACGACCAGTTTCTTGCCGACCACGAGAGTCGGCGCGCGAAGGTTACCGGTGGGGCCAAGGACCAGTTTCAAAATTTCTTCTTCAGATGGTTTGTCCTTTTTCAAATCGAGTTTGTTGATCTTTTTGCCTTTGGCGACCAACAGATGGCTGGCCGATCTAACCAACTTCATCGCACCTTCTGATTGGTAAGTCTCTTTCTTTGCGTTGACTTCTGTTTTGGGTTCTTGGCCGACTTTCGCAAGAAACTCTTGCGTCTTTACACACGTCTTTCAGCCAGGACGGTGGTAGCTCCAATCAATCTTTGCCATTTCCATGGTCTCCTTGAATGCTCATCTAGTATTCACTTAGGCCGAACGAATTCGCAATCGCGCTTCGCGACCAAGTGAAAAATTTAGAGCCACTGAGCTAACGGTCAAGTAGCCGACGCCATAAGACTTGGAGCCAACCAAGAATCCAAGTAGCCGGAATCGAAAAAACTTCAGGATGAGCAAATGCAAGCCTGAGTTCCGGCGAGCAAGCGCAGCTACCTTGGAGTTGAATCTTATGATCGGTCGTTGATGGCCAAAAAAATTCGAAGCTCGATCTTTAGCTTCGTTTGTATTCAATCGACATGCTTTTCATTTCTTCCGCTCCGGGCGCCTCAATGAATGCTTCCATTCGATGATGATCGTTGCTCAGCACGGTGAACACCGTCCGTTTTTTCATCGTCGCCCCATGCATCACAAACTCGCTGTGCATTTCGAAAACTTTGCCAGTCTCGTCAACCGATCCTTTTTCCATCTGCATGGTCGTCGATGCGGTATCAATCCAAAATCCTTCGTACTGCCCAGTCGTTGTATTGAATCCCCAATACCCGCGTCCTTCAAACGTGCCAAATGGGCCTAGGGGTGATTCGCTTTTGTAGTCTTGATGAAGAAACAAGTCACCGACCTGAAATGTGCTTTTCATTTTGCCGGTTGAAACCATTGGGTCACCAGGGCCTATCCACATTTGCACTTCCGAATCGAAAGTTCCTTCGAACGGCTTGAGACGCTGATGATGCTCGGTTGGCGTAGGAAGCTGGAAACCTTGTTCTTCTGACATTTTGAATCTCGATAAGTAGTTTTTGAAAAGAGGATTTCGAAAAGGATTTGTCGTAGGTTTTGCATAGGACTCACAAGATAAATCGTTTCCCAGCGCTGTGAAAGACACATCTGGGAGAAATTTCGCTTATCATGTCCAACGATATTGTTGTCACTCAAACCAGTCGTCGCCGGGTAAAAACATGTTGAAAACAATTTTGGATTCCACTTTCTTTCTCGCAGTTTTCATTTGCTTTGCGAACTTGTTCACAAGCTCGCTTAGTCGGGCAAACGAACGCAATATCGTTTTCTTCATTACTGATGACGAAGGCCAAACGCTCGGCTGTTACGGCGACAAAACTGCGGTCAGCCCAAACGTGGACGCACTGGCGAAAGACGGTGTCATTTTCCGAAACGCATTTGCAACGACAGCAAGCTGCAGTGCTAGCCGCTCCGTCGTCATGTCGGGGCTTCACAATCATAAAAATGGGCAGTACGGACACCAGCACCATTTCCACAAATTTGATTCATTTCACAACGTTGTGTCACTGTCGCTTCCGCGCGTTCTCGCCAACGAGGGATATCGAACGGGGCACATTGGAAAATATCATGTCGGGCCCGAAGCGGTTTACCACTACGAAACGTATTTAAAAGGCAACGGCCGCAGCCTTGTCAAAATGGCGGACCAGTGTGAAGAATTTATCAAGAACAAAAAAGACGACCGTCCGTTTTTTTTGTATTTTGGAACCAGTGACCCGCACCGAGGCGGCGGCAATGACAAAACGTCGCCACGAAAGCTCAAGCCAAACCTGTTTGGAAACAAACCTAACCGAGAATCATACCCTGGCGTCAAAGAAGTCTTTTTCGATCCAGCCGATGTAGCCGTTCCTTCGTTCCTCAGCGACACACCAGACACCCGAGCCGAGATCGCACAGTACTATCAATCATGTGCACGTATTGACCAGGGACTTGGAAGACTAATTGAGATCCTAAAAGAAGCCAACGTTTATGACAAAACCCTGATCGTGTTTACTTCCGATCACGGGATGGCTTTTGCAGGTGCGAAAACAACCGTCTACGAACCGGGACTTCGCGTGCCGTTTGTTGTTCGCAACCCTTACGTGGAAAAACGCGGTTTTGAATCTGAGGCGATGATCAGTCACGTCGATATCACCCCGACGCTTTTGGATTTCGCAGGTGGCTTGGACGAGAAAACTAACGGGCCAAAAAACTGGATCGACCCTGATAAATTTTGGCGTGAAAAAGGCCTGTTTGCATTGGACAATCGCGACGGCAGGCAAAAGTTTAAGAACTACCACGGTAAATCTTGGCTGAAAGCACTTACGGATCCCTCGGTTGAACACTGGGATTCAATTTTCGCGTCACACACATTTCACGAAATCCAGATGTACTACCCAATGCGAGTCGTCCAAGACAAGAAGTACAAACTGATCTGGAATATTGCGCACAAACTGGATTACCCGTTCGCGACTGACTTATGGGTGGCCTCTAGCTGGCAGGCGCAGTTTCAAAAGGGACTCGACGCGCCCTACGGGCAGAAAACCGTCGGGCAGTATATAAACCGCCCAAAGTTTGAACTCTATGACATTGAGAACGATCCCCAAGAAGTTTACAACCTGGCCGAGAAGGCTGAGCACGCTCAATTGCTCAAAACCTATCAAGAGAAGATGAAGAAGATGCAAAAGCAGCTTGAGGATCCTTGGGCGATGAAATGGCGCTACGAATAAACGACGTTTGTGGGTCCAGCCATTTCGCGGCTTTCGTGCGGAGGAAATGTCGGCTTTTATTGTGATACTTCTCCATCCAAGCCAGTTCTCACCGATTCCAGCCGAATGCCGCCCGTCCCGATAGGGAATCCGATCGCCGGCCTCCCAGATATGCGGGGGGCGAGGTGCGGCCTTGCGCCTTTTTAAAGTGGCTGGACGAGGGATGATTTCCCCCACGATTCCGAATATACCGATATGTCATTTTTTGATGCCATCTCCGTACCGCCACCCTTCTATTTCGACACCAAATGCAGGGATAAAAAACAAAATTCCTCGCACGGGCGCATAAGGAAACGTAGGATTGCCTGTCGGCCATTCTGAGGTCGCTCATTATTTCCCTACAGACCCCTTAAATAGTCCAATGAAAACCAAAGCCGGATGGTTAGTCGTCATTCTGATTTCAGCAGTGCAGCTCGCACTTATGCTGTTTGCAGTATTGATGTTGTTTTCATGGTTTTTAGGTCAAACAGAGGAATCCGTCGGGCGCCAGGCATGCGGCAACAACAGCGTTATCGTGAATCAAATCCGTACTGCTTCAAACGTGGCAGGCATACGCAATATTCGTGAAAACGACGACGACCGTAACAAAATGGCGGACTTAATTTCGTCGATCGAAATCCCAAACGAAGGCTTCATCGCGATTATCGATGCGAAAACCGGAGCTTTGATCTGCCAATCTTCAAACACTGACTCATTCGTTGACATCGGGCAGCTAGAAATTGAAAGCGATTCGGACACCAAGAAGGAATCCAGCCGCCTCATCGACTCGGTCACCAACAAAACCAATGAGCGAAATACCGCTGGAAAAATGTTGATCGACGGAAAGTCGTATCACACTAATGCAGAATTCCAACCTCAACTGAACTCGATATTCGTCGTCGGCCAACGCGGAAGCAAGACCGTTGCCGCCGTCGCCGGAAAAATGGCGTACGCCAAACGAATTGCCTTCGCCGGGACCATGCTGATCGGACTGATCGGGCTTTGCTTGATCTTTACGATCCTGAACCGCATGACTCAGCAGGTTGAAGAAATCAGTTTAGATTTGGAACAACAAGTTTCAGAACGCGAACGTCAATTGGTGAAAACTCAGAACGCCGTCATTTTTGGCTTGGCGAAACTTGCCGAATCACGTGACAACGACACGGGCGAACACCTCGATCGCATCCGCAGCTACGTTACGATTCTTGCAAACGACCTTGCAACACATATCCCTGACATGGGTGAAGATCTCGTTCACAATCTAGCGTTGGCTTCGTCACTTCATGACATTGGCAAGGTAGGCATCCCCGACTCCATTCTCTTGAAACCAGGTCGATTGACCCAGGAAGAACGAGAAGTCATGGAACTCCACACGCTGATCGGTGGTGAGTGCCTCGAAGCAATCCAAAGCCGACTGGGTGACAATGTGTTCATGCATATCGCAAAACAGATCGCTTATTACCATCACGAACGATGGGATGGCAAAGGTTACCCTCACGGTTTGGCCGAGGACGAAATTCCGTTGGTCGCTCGGATCGTTGCAGTTGCCGATGTTTACGATGCTTTGACTTCGAAACGCCCGTATAAAGAACCAATGACCCACTTTGACAGCAAAGCCATCATCGTATCGGGCTCGGGAAGCCAGTTCGATCCTGAAGTGGTTGCATCATTCCTTCGTCACGAAGACAAATTTGAAATGATCTCTCGCTCACAACTCTCACTTAGTGACGACGATGTGAGAAGCGACTTCCATGTTCTGTGCGAGCGAGCCCAACACTCTGCCGGAAAAAGCGTCCCAGCGAGTGCGTGAAAATCAGTACAACATCGGTAGCGGATAATCTGCAACAGCAGGCCAACCAACGAATTTAGAGCGAGCAGTCAACTCGCTTTTACTGCGAGCGTTTAAATCGTCTTGAAAACTCTCTCTTAGAGACTAAAACAGATTTGTTCAGACACCACTGAAAAATCTCTCTACCCAAAGTCTCGTCATGAAAACTCAAACGAAACAGTTTGCTGTTTTATTCTCATTCGCCTTTGCCGTTTTCGTTCTCACCAACCAAACACAGGCTGATGATTGGCTCCAATGGCGAGGTCCCAACCACAACAGCGTTTCCACTGAAACGGGGCTGTTGAAAAAATGGCCCGCTGAGGGACCGCCTCAACTCTGGGCCAACGAAGACTGCGGAATCGGGTACGGCGGATTTTCCATCAAAGGTAATCGACTGTTCACGATCGGTGCAAATGACGGCGTTGATTTTGCACTTTGCTTGAACACCGAAGACGGTTCACAAATTTGGCGCACGCCTTTTATTGGTGGCGATTCGACGCTAAGCGACAGAGGCAAAGGCTGGGGCGACGGGCCTCGATCGACACCAAGTGTCGACGGGGATTTTGTTTTCCTAATGGGTGTTGGCGGTGAACTCTGGTGCGTCAAAGCCGAAGACGGAGCCAAAGTTTGGTCTGTGAACATGGCAGATTTCGGCGGCTCAACTCCCGGCTGGGGCTATTCTGAATCACCTCTGGTGGACGAGGACAAAGTCATCTGCACGCCCGGTGGTCCCGATGGAACACTCGTGGCGCTCGACAAACGAACCGGCAAAAAAATCTGGCAATCGGCCCCCGTCACCAAAACACTATCCGACGGATCAGAGACCAACCCTGCGAAAGCACATTACTCTTCGATCATTCCAATCGACTCAAACAATCAACGCCAGTACGTCCAGTTGTTGGTGCACGCAGTCGTTAGCGTCAACGCGGATTCTGGCGAAACCGTTTGGCAAATCAATTGGTCCGGCAACACCGCCGTTATTCCGACTCCAATTTTTAACAACGACGAAGTCTATGTTACCAGCGGTTACAAAGTTGGTTCCAAGTTAATCAAAATCGGCGAAAACAATGAAGCAACTGAGCTTTGGCACACCAAAGCAATGTCCAATCACCACGGCGGAGTGATTCAAATCGGAGATTATTTCTACGGATCAAACGAGCAAGTTTTTGTTTGCCAATCGAGAACCGACGGTAAAGCCGTTTGGCAAACTCGAAAACTTCGTAAAGGAGCCCTCACCTACGCAGACGGATTGTTCTATCACTTGGGTGAGAGAAGTGGCAAAGTCACGTTGTTTCATGCAGATGAAAATGGAATCAGCATGAAAGGAAGATTCACGATGGAGCCAAAATCCAAGATCGACAAAAGAAAAGGCAAAATCTGGGTCCACCCGGTGATCGCCAATGGCCGACTTTATCTGCGCGACCAAAATGTCATTGTGAGCTACGACGTAAAATCCAAATAAGATATTTCACCAAGCCACTCGCATCGCACAGTTTTTTATTCTCAATTTTATTCGCTTCGATTGGACCGCAGATGAAGTTCGATTCACCCGCCGTTCACGACGCAACGCGAACCGCCGCTTTAGTTGTCGACCGCTTGAAAACTCGCGAGACTGATCGAGTGGTATTCGCAGAGAGCTGCACCGCAGGGATGGTTGCAGGGCTGCTTGGTCAGTTTCCCGGAATCTCAAACTGGCTGTGCGGATCGGCGGTGACTTACCGAGAATCCGTCAAACAAAAATGGTTGGGTGTGTCGCCCGAAACTTTAGAAAAACACACTGCGGAATCACTGCAAACAACCCAAGAAATGGCCGTCGGCGTTTTACAATCGATTGTCGAGGCGACCCATTCTACTGCTGTGACAGGGCATCTTGGTCCCCAAGCACCTTCCGAAATTGACGGCTTAATATTTATCTGCGTTGCACGCCGATCAACCAACACCGGCGAGATCGAAGTCATCGCCAACAAGCGTTTTCAACTGCAAACCGAAACAAGAATCGACCGGCAATTCGAGTCAGCGTTTCGTGTGTTTGAAACGTTGCACGCGAATCTTTAGCTGGATGTCAAACCGTCTGGCTGCTCAAACACTCTGGCTGTCCAAACCGTCTGGCTGTCCAAACCGTCTGGCCGGCAAACTCGCGAGCCAGCGATTAAATCGCCGACGGCAGTCCCTTGAGAAACGTTAGCTAGATGTCACGCTGTTAAAAAGGCAACGCCAGCAGAACCGACAATGAGAACAACGAAAACACGGTACAAATAACGACAGAGCTCGCAGCGAGATCGGCATCGCCTTTCATTTGATCGGCCAACACGTAACTTGAAACGGCCGTGGGCACGGCACACATGATCAAAATGACCCGCAGCTCAATTCCGCTCAATCCGATCGACAGCCCGATCATCCATCCCACCAAGGGGCAAACGATACATTTAACGACACTGGATAGGATGGACGACGACCACTGACCTGAGATGGAAATTGACGCTAACTGGCTTCCGATTCCCAACAATGCCAACGGAAACGCGGCACTGCCGACGACGCTGCAGGTTCGCACCGCTGCCACAGGAACTGGCCAACCGAATTGTTGAAACGCGAATCCGAAAACGCAGGCTACTAAAAGCGGGTTGAAGACGATGTTCAACCACACCGACCGCCAAGAAAACTCCGATTCCGTTTCCTCGTTGTAGACAGCCAACGCGGCGACTGAGGCAGCGCTGTAAAAAATCACAACTGGTGCCAAAGCGATCAAGACCGCCGATTCGATTTGAGCCCGATGATCTTCCGCCAAATCAGACGTCACGAAAAATATCAGCGGCAAAGCCATGAATGCGAGGTTCCCGCGAAATCCTGCTTGAATCATTGCCCCACGCGACCGACGGTTTGTACCGATCGCCCAAGTCAATCCCCACATAAAAATCGCAGTAACAACCGACGCTCCCAACAGCGTTGCCAAAAACAGGTTTGCAGTTCCAGTTCCCGTTGGTGCCGCAGCTAGTTTGTAAAACAGAAACAGCGGTAACGCGAAAAAATAGGCGAAACGATTGAACGCTTGGGTGGCTTCGTCTGAAAGAAACTGAAATCGTCGCAGCACAAATCCCAATCCAATCACAGAAAAGATAGGAACGAGACTGTTGAGAATTTGCATTTAAAAAACAATAAACGGGATGTGAGAGCGAACAGAAAGCACAAAACCAAACGGGCCAAAATCTAGACATCTATTAGAAGAAAATTCCTCCAATAAAGACAGCGGCCCGAAGTTAGTTTTTAAGGCAACACGCTCAATCAAGCGACATTCACAAATTCACTCTCAACGAAAGTTCTCATTTGGCATCCTCAAAAAATCACTGGCACAACAACTCATGTCTTGGTGGCGCGTACGCGCAGGTCGATGATTCGTCGACCGCGAACTAATTAGCAGTTCGCGAAAAGTCAGCGGTCGTTTTGAAACGACCGCTAGTGCAAGACAGGGTTGGAGATACGTTCTCCAACCCATTTTTTCTGTTTGAGGTGATGATGCTCGAGCGATTTATCAACTGGCTGTTAGGCGGTCTCCGAACCCATGAACTTGCTCGACGTCTCGACTTAACCATTGACGAGCTGAAGTCAATTGACCTCACTTATCAAAAATTCGAAATCAAAAAGAAATCTGGCAAACCACGCTACATCTCTGCTCCCAACGCTGAACTTAAATCGCTTCAACGTCGCATCCTCCGCCGATTGCTCAAGGCACTCAATACACATCCACAAGCCACGGGCTTTCAACCAGGCGTGTCCTTTGTCGACAACGCGAGGTGCCACCAGTCGCAGGCGATCGTGATCAGGATAGACCTCGTCGACTTTTTTCCATCCATTTTGCAAAAAGGCGTTTATGGATTTTTCCGCCGGCTTGGCTGGGATCAAACGACATCGAAATTGCTGGCCAACCTAACGACCCATGACGGTCGCCTACCGCAAGGAGCTCCAACAAGCCCACGATTAAGCAATCTCATGTGCGTCGGGTTGGATTTTCGAATGGCAAATTTGGCGGAAGAACATGGAGCCGTTTACACTCGATATGCCGACGACATTACGATGTCGCTTGGCGAAGGCTACCACGACGTTCACGAGCTTGTCGGAAGGATGGTGATGCACATTCGCCAACAAGGGTTCCAACCACACCTAAAAGAAAAGTTCGACGTCCGTCGCCAACACCAGCGACAAATCGTGACGGGTTTGGTTGTGAACGACCAAGCCAATCTCCCTCGTGAAAAACGTCGCTGGCTTCGCGCGGTTGAACATCGCATGCGACTGCAAGAAAAAGGCGCCTATCTCGGGCCCAACCCAAGCTTGACCGAGGAACAATTGCAGGGCTGGCAAAGCCTTCGAAAAATGATCAACCGCGATCGTGTTTCTAAGGGCACACCTTTTTAAAAGACCAGCTTACTTCTTCGCTGGTGGAGCCGCGGCAGTTTTCTCCTCACCGGCCGCTGCTTTTTCCTCCGCCCTAGTTTTTTCATCGGCTTTCACTTTTTCGGCTTTCACTTTTTCGGCCTTCGCTAATTCGGCCTTCGCTCTTGCCAATTCGAAAACTGCCTCGGCGCGACGCTTTTCGCGTTCAGCGATCTTCGGCATTGCCTTGGGGTTCAACACCACGTATTTCTTTATTCTATTGCGACTACCGGGCTCAGAATACTCAAACGTAACTTCGACCTTTGGTTGGATTGGCTTGGAATCGAGGCCGGTTTTCGCATTTGTCGCCAGTAGCTTGATCGCGTGACTTAAGACTGGATCATCCGTGCCCAAAAAGTACTCTGGACTGGGCAGGATAACTTCATCAGGCGAGACACCGTTTCCGTCATAAAGTTTTCCGTCTGGTTGAAACGAAGCCATCGATGCGATTCTGGTTTCGATCGTTGAGCCTCGCAATCGAAACGAGACAGATCTCGCGCTGCCACCGCCGCTAGGAGCACCAATAATCGTAACGCCTGGCATGCCTTTAAGTCCGGCCAAGAAAATGTCGGTCGCACTAAAACAATCGGCGTCACTCAACACAACAATTGGTTTGTCATAGTGATACTTGCTTTTCCCATCCGAAGGAGTAAGAACCATGTAGTGCCACCGGCTGAACTGGTCTGTGGGCGGCTCCCATTCAGGCTTGAACGTAGCGGCAAATTTTGTGATCGCGGCTTTTTCACTGTCGCTCCAACGTTTTGCATCCGCCGGGTACATGAATCTCGCCTCCAAATGGCCAGCTCGAAAATCAGGATGCAACCGATATTTCGCGACGTTTGCGACACGGGGCGAATCTTCGACCGACATAAAATACGAAGCCAGCAACCGCAATGCATCTCTTGTTCCGCCGCCGTTTCCACGAACATCGACGATCAATCCATCTGTCGATTTCATTGCCGTCATTGAATCGCGGATCGCCGGGTCCAGATCTGGGTCCATAGATGGAATCCGCAAGTAACCAATGTTGTTGCGGAGCGTTTTAGATTTGCTTCGAGGCCACTCACCATAAGTGGGTTTTCGATCAAGCGTCGCGATCGTTTTCTTGACCGACGAATCACCAGTTTTTGAAGACAGTTCGACTGTGACTGATTCACTGACTCCCAACCCACGTACTTTTCGCCAATGATCAATGTGACGCAACAACCGAAGAGATCGACTTTTTACCAATTGGGGAGAGCCTTTTGCCACCAACACAGAAGCAGACTTGCACCAATCGTCAATAGAAACACCATCGATCGAATCAATGTAAGGATGCCCCTCACTCACAAATGAATTTCGATCAGGATTAAAAGCGACATAGCGATCGCCGATGGATTCGATCAAAAACGGCGAGCAGCGCCCCGATAGTGATTGACCGCGGACACCTGCGTGGCCATCAACTCCCCTAGCAAGTACCTTTTGAAACGCAAGTAACACATCCTGTCGGTTGCCGAACTTACTTCCTTTGATTCGTTCAATTTGAGCATCGATTTGCGTTTTCGTTTTCGGGTAATAGGCCCATCGAGTTTTTAGTTGTTCGTGAAAACTTGCAACCGCGTTGGGTGGGATGGCACCGTCCTCGGTTTTGATGTTTGCCATCAGAACACTTCTTCGATTATCTTTCGTCATCGGAGCATCTTTTACGATGCGCTCCTTGTTAGACTCCGGATCCAACAAACGTAGACGAACTGTTTTCCCCGTCGTGTGTCCCATTCGCCCTAGAACTTCGACCAAGTCTTCGGAGACTCTTTTCTTCCAACCGTCTTGGTACAACTTCTTCGCTCCAGCCTCGATTTTCGCGACACGCAAATCGTCCAAGGCAAGCCATTGCCATCTCTTGTTTTCGAATTCAACAAAGATTTTGTCTTCTTCGAATGTGACTTTGGTGAAAGGTGATAATTTCTCATACCGCTGTTTCCTGATTGGGCTCCAACCAGCTGACTGCTTGACACTTCTTCGATTCTCCTCGGACATCAGCGCCTCGGCCACGACCAATTCTTCGTTTGAAGCTGGGTCTAACAATCTCAGCCGTACAGTTTCTCCGGGCTTGTGATCCATTCGAACAAGCAATTCAAAGAGGTCTTCAGAGATTCTCTTTTGCCAACGGCCACCATAAACTTCGTTGGATTTTTCTTTTATCGCCTCGACAGAAAAGTCATCTAAAGCAAGCCATTGCCAAGTTTTTTTGTTGTACTCAACGAAAACTTTTTCGTCCACAAAAGCGACCTTGGTGAACGGTGATGATTTTTTAAACTCTCCGCCATAATGCAGATCCGCTGTCGCAAGCCTTCTTGAGCTCCGGGTTTCCCAAACAGATCGCCGATTTGCATGAGTCATCGGCGCGTGGGTGATTTCCTTTACAACCCCCGTTTCAAGGTCTCGCAATCGCAACTGGACTGTTTCTTCAGGCTTGTGATTCAACGTGGCCATCACCTTCACGAGGTCTTCGGCAATTCTTCGTTGCCATTTGCCCGGAAAATGTTTTTTTGCAGTCGTGACGATTCGCTCAACCGGAATCTTTTCTATCTCCAACCACTGCCAATTCTTTCCGCCGTACTTCACAACGATTCCATCATCGCGAAAATCAACCCTGGTGAATGGCGAACGTTCATCCGATTGAGACGAATTCAGGATCATGGAATACACGACACCGCCGATCGTTCCCAGCAACAAGAATGCCGCTATAGTTTGGATCACCCACTTGGACCCAACGGCTGGTTTGTTTTGACTTGCAGGAAAGTAGTTTTCAGCCAACTGCTCTGGAGTACCAAATCGCTGAGTCAGTCTTTCAAAGGCCGCGTTTTCAGAAGTAAGTCGGCCAACGTCCATCGACATGACTTCGGCCAACAAAAATTCGTCGGCATCTTGAAAGACTTCCGATCGCAAATCACTCGGAGCTTTAGCGAGTGCTTTTTCTAGGTTTCTTCGGTAACGAAGCATCGCGTTTTCGGCTTGTTTGATCATCTTTATTCTCCAGAATCGTATCGACGAACTGTTTGGTATCAGCCCACGCTTGCCGCCAGTGACGAAAAGTCTCCATGCCAACTTTTGTCATTGAGTAGTACCTGCGGGCGCGGCCTTCTTCGGATAGCTCGGTCTCGCTTTGCAGCAAGCCTTGTTTTTCGAGCGAGCGTAGGACCGGATAGAGTGCTCCCGGATTCATTGGTAGCGAACCGCCATTCTGTCGTTCCAACTCCTTGGCAACTTCGTATCCGTACATCGGACGGTTTTGACGCTCCAACATCGCGAGCAAGACCAAGGCGCTGGCCCCGCTGTTGAGCTGTTTTTGAAGTGACTTTTTTGCGTCTTCTGCGTCCACGGGATTGCCTTGCGAAAAGGAGCCGGACTTCATGAAAGATTTGCTACTCAGGAAGCAATACTGTTAACTTAACAGCATAGGGTCACGGATCAAGAGCTTTCTTCAAATTTTCTGAGTTACGCATGCCGTCGGATCGCAACCAATACGGACCGCCGACGCCTGTCTCATTGGTTTTGACGAGCCTCGCCCCCAAACGCTCTGCAATTTCTCGGTAAAAACGCCTTCTGACGCTCGGACCGCTGAGATACCAATCCACCCCACTCCGATTCTTCGCTGGTCACAATCAAAAAATCTTCTTGACATTTGATATATAGATCATCTATACATAGAGGAGCGATAGATAGTAGTCCGATAACAAAAACAGATTTCGGACCGTCATTAATTCGCACTGGACGAGAATGGGTCGCCCAACGTTGCACAGAAAAGGACTGAGACATGACCGAGAAATTTGAACGAGACTTGCTGCGAGGCAGCCTCGATTTGATGGTTCTTTCCGTGCTTTCAGAGGGATCGCAGTACGGCTACTCGATTCAAAAACGGTTGGAAACTGTTTCTAGCGGCAAAGTCAAATTGGCGGCTGGCACGCTTTATCCACTCTTGCATCGGTTGGAGTCGGACAAATTGATCAAATGTCGATGGGACGATTCGACGGGCCGAAAACGCAAGTGGTATGACTTGACCGCCAAAGGAAAAAAACGGATGCAGTCGCAGACCAGCCAGTGGCAACAGTACGCGGCTTGCATGGCGAATTTGATTGGAGGTGCTCAGGCAAAGCCTTCACGCTGATTTTCGAATCAGTTGCGCCTCCTTCGACGCTTTCACACTTACACAATCAAAATCCACTCCAACCTCGCTTTGCCTTTTCACCCCAAAGATAAAGGAACCAAATGTCAAACGAAGAATTCGAAAACTACGTTGCTCTGATCGGCAAGCTCTTACAGCTACATCCAGAGCAGCGAGATCAAATCGGTGGCGAGTTGCAGGACCATCTGCAAATGCGAGTCGCTGATCTGACAGACGATGGATTGACCAAACAGGCAGCGATCAGCCAAGCACTTGAGGAGTTTGGCGACGCCGCAGTGATGGCCAAAAATTTTCAAACTGTCATTAACATGAAACGACGGAGGTGGATGATGCGATTTGCGACCCTTGCAACAGCAGGCCTATTTGTAGTGGCGACGTTACTCATGGCACTATGGCCTGACAATGCGCGATTTGGTGCCCCCGAATACTCAACGGCTCAACAAGCGACCGACGAAGCCGTTCAAAAAACGGGGTTCTATCTTTCTGATGCAACCAGGCGAGACCAACAAACAGCCGAAGCGCTTGAGAAGAGTATTTCGGTCGATTATGACGAAACGCCGTTTCTGGATGTGATGGAACACCTTACCTCCGAAACGGGCCTCAATTTCTTCCTGCACGGATGCGCATCCGACGACAGCCTCACGGCAGATGAATTGATCACGCTCAGGCTAAAAAACGTAACGACTGCCAAGATGCTGGAGATACTACTCGAGACGAAAAATGCGACCTACACAATTGACGAAGGAATTGTTGTCATCATTTCGCAAGACTATGCGGAAGATACGAAATACCTTCGGATGAGAATGTTCGATTGCCGAGACATTGTGAACTTGCTACCCGAAACGCTTCCAAGTCAATACGCAAGCAGCTCTGCGAGCGGAGCCACCAAGTCAAACGCAAAAGGAGGCGGATTGTTTTGCGTCCAACAGCCTTCGATGGAAGAACTGGCGAACCAAAACCCGCTGGCCTCTAACCAGGACGACATTTCGTCGGACTCAAAACCAGAAACCAAAGCCACGGAAGAAGCCCCGACTAATTCTCCGCCTCCCACTCCAGTCGCATCACGTGGCATGACGTTACTCAACATCGTGCAGTCCTCGATTGCTCCAGACTCATGGGAATCAAATGGTCAAGGACTTGCCACGATCAGCGAGGTTAACGGAATTTTGATCATCTGCCAAAAGGAAAGCGAGTTTCGCAACATCGACCGACTGCTTGCCGACCTGAGGGCATACATCTTGAGCGAAGAAGCCGGTGTAGAAATCAGCAGCAGGTTGCTCGCAAGCCCCGCAGCCCAATCCACAAAGCCAAAAATTGCAGAAAGCACAACGAGCGACGTCGACCCTTTTGGTAGCGGATCAGACGATGACGACAATCCATTTTCCAAATGACGAAACTGCAAAAGATATAGCAGCAGCTGAAGCCAACTCAATTCGCGAGAGGCGGGAAAGCCAACCTTTCTCGCCCTTCCTGGTCCTTTCTCGTTGAACCTGGCACCCTGCTCAAACGTTGAACAGGAAGTGGCAGATATCGCCGTCCTGAACAACATAGTTTTTTCCTTCAACACGGAGCTTGCCATTCTGGCGAATGGCAGCTTCCGTTTTGAATTCTTCCAAATCGGCAAGCGTATAAACTTCGGCGCGAATAAACCCACGTTCGAAATCAGTGTGAATCACACCAGCCGCCTGCGGACCAGTGAATCCCTTCTGGATCGTCCAAGCTCGGACTTCTTTTTCGCCAGCGGTGAAATAACTTTCCAAGCCGAGCGTTGAATAGGTTGCACGCGCCAACACATTGAGAGCTGGCTCTGTTAGGCCAACGGCTTCCAACATTTCTGGCCGATCTTCTGGATCAAGCTCAGCAATTTCAGCTTCGATTTTTGCACAAACGGTGACAAACCCAGCACCAACTTTTTCGGCGTGAGCTTTGACTTTTGCGACCAAGGGCGATTTGCCTTCGAGATCGTCTTCGGCCACGTTGGAAACGTACATGATTGGTTTCGCAGTCAACAAACCGTAGCTCTTGATCGCTTTGGCTTCTTCCTTGGTAAGCTCAAGAGCGCGAAGAGGCGTTTCTGTTTCGAGGTGCTTTTGGCATTTCTCGATCACAGTGACGAGGAATTTCGCTTCCTTGTCTCCCGACCGAGCGGTGCGTGCTGCTTTGACATTCGCATTTTCAAGCGTCTCCATGTCGGCGAGCATTAATTCGATTTCGATGGTCTCGATGTCGGCCATCGGATCGACGTTTCCGCTAACGTGGATCACGTCTTCGTCTTCGAAACAACGAACGACTTGTAGAATGGCGTCGACTTGGCGAATGTGGCTGAGGAACTTATTGCCGAGCCCTTCGCCTGTGCTCGCACCTTTGACAATGCCGGCGATGTCGACCAGTTTCAGCGTCGCAGGAATGACTTTTTGAGGCACGATATAATTCGTGATTCGGTTAAGCCGATCATCGGGCACGCTAACGATTCCCTCATTGGGTTCGATCGTGCAAAACGGATAGTTTTCGCTGGCCGCAGCTTTTGAAAGCGTCAAAGCATTGAACAAAGTGCTTTTTCCAACGTTGGGTAGTCCTACAATTCCGGCTTCCATCGACCGCGTCACCTGTATCAAGTCTGAGAATTTGTTAGCCGGATATGGTACTGGTAAATCCAATTTTGGACTACGTCGGGTCGAACACTGACCGAAGCCTCCCCAAGCAGGCTCAGTCGACGGCCTGCACATGACCGGAGCCCTATTTCGAATTTGCCAATGCCGCAAGTTTTTCAAGATTGCCACGCAGCTCTGTCAAGTAGTTGCCGAACGCGGGGCGGCCGTCGCTCATGGCCATCGTCTCAACCTGGATTTCATGGGTGTCTAAAATTTCGCGAATCTCGCTACTGGGGCCCTGGTCGGCAAACAACATGATTTTCGGACGAGATTTTTCATCGAATTGCTTGAGTATTTTATCCAGATCTTTTTCCGCCAGATCAATCGTCAACTCGCCATCCCAAGCCATGTGATAATCGGCCATGCCAACGGCGCGAGTCAAATATTTGAGCTCTGGAGTTGCGGTTAAAACGGCAGGCGGGCCTTGGGTTTTGATTTCTTCAGCGAGCGTCACCAACTCGTCCAGCTTTGCAGTTAGGGAATTTAAATTTTCGCTCAACATGTCGCTGGACGCGGGATAAATGGAAATCAATTTTTCAGTGACAAAACTGATCTGTTTTTTGGCCATCGCAGGATCCAACCATGTTCGCGACACCATCATCGCATGGGAATGCTCGCCCTCAGGACCATGCGCGTGCGTGACGGTGACGTCTTCTACGGAGATATAGTCTCGCAGCAACATGCCCTTGGTGGCCGTGTTCAACACTTTTGATTCGGGTAGCGATACTCGATCGAGCCATTTCGCATAGGGAGCCGGAGTGCCGTTGGCGATAATCAAATCGGCAGCCTGCATTTGCCCGATCGACTCGCGATCCGGCCGCCAACTTCTCGCGTCAGCTTCAGCGTCTCCAGCGGGAAACAACACTTCAACTTCGTCACCAACAACTTGGCTGGTCAAAAATTGAAGCGGATAGCTAACGACAACAACTTTGTTTTTGAGCGGGGCAGGGGGCTTGGGTGTGCTAAACGCGGCTGGCTTTTTCTGGCCTTCGCAACCCATCGATAGGATTGCAAAACAGGCAATCATCAAAGCAGCAGGATTTGCCCAACGGCCTCGTGGGAATATCAGAATCATTTTATTATCGCGAATCGGAACGGCTCTTTTGTCAATCATTGAAGCAGCATTTTCTCTATAGTTTGCTTGAGCAGACGAACGCGATCTGCTTCCCTTCGGTCGAGTTCGCCAATCGCTTCATCGTAGACTTCGACAGCGCGTTTGAGCGACCTATTTTGAAAAATGTTTCGGTTAGACTTTCCAAGAGCCCGCCATTGATCGCCGAGCTTTGTCAATTCGGCACCATCCATGTCATTAATCCCAAGCTCACCCTTGGCAACCTCCACCAACGGCTTGGCATCCGAATTCTGCCAGTATTCAATTGCCTCGGCGAGGTCGTCTTCGATAACAAACATATAATTGCCGAACGCCTGGTTTGCCTCGGGGTGCTTGGAATTTTCCCTGAGGGCTTTTGCCAACCCCTTGGCGGCATCGGACACTTCTTGCATTTCGTCGATCGCCTTTTGAAGCATTTTATAAGACTTAAGATCACGATCGCCCGATCGAGTACCAAGCTTTGCCGCGTAAACTGCGAAACGCCTTGCTTCGATGAAAACTCTTTTTTCGATCGCTTCATTGATGAGGCCACTCATCGTTTTACGATACGATTTTTGGAGCTCAATCTTTTCAAAATAGACCGTGTCGATATTGGTGGCACTTTCCTTGAGCACTGAAAACGCGAGCCCCCAAAATTCGATCTGATAGACGTCTGACATCTCCCGAACAATCTCAATTGCGGTCTCAGCATCGCCGACAGATTTCACCATCAATAACGCTCGTTCAAGAAGAGCATACCGTGACGCGTCCCGCAGCTGTTCTGATTGGGAGTCGTCAACCATTTGTTTCGCCAAGCGTTGAACGTAGAAAACTCGCTTGGAATCGAAAGCCCGTTTTACCAGCGGTGCGTAAGCAGACTCCATCGCTTTGGCAGCTTTTTCACGTTCACGCTTCTCTGGAATCGGCAATCTCTCGATGGGTTCGTCGTCTGGTTCGGCGGCGGCAGAATCACCAAACCACTCGGGCCGCCGAGCGCGTGACCTGCCTGCCTCAGGCTTGACCGCATCTCTGTTTTTTCTTTGGGATGGTGGATCCGCTGCATCGCGCCCATCTCCCATCCCGCGTCGTGGCCGAGCGGGATCGGCAGGGCCAGCCGGTTGTTTGGAATCAGGCACGCCGCCGAAACCGAAATCTTTGACATCCTTTTTAGGTTTGTACCGATCTCGATTCACTAACAGACTGTCGTAGCCTTGAGCCACAGAAAAGTCGACGCCCACCATTCCCAACGTTGCGATACGCACGCCTTTGACGATGCGAGTGTAAACGCCAACGATCGGCAACCCGCGTTCATTTTTAACATCCGTTAGCGGCCCGCGATTGTCGCCATGAAGTTCTGAGAGATACGAGTCATTCGGCTCCAAACCATTCGACTGAATTTTCATGAAAGTGATTCGAAAACAATTCATCGGATCAAGCGAAGAAACTTTCATCGCTCCGACCGCGTACCCTGGCTGGGCAACAACGTACTTGATTTGGGAGCCACCAATCTTACCGGCCACGTAAGCTTTTTTACCGGAAAGCAAAATTGGCTGGAGAGCTCGAATCTTGCCCTTTGAGTCGGTGGAATAAGCAAACCCGATCACCAAACGGCCCGGCTTTGCAACAAACAGAACTTCGCTTTCGCCCGCATTTATTTGAGAAGGCTTGAACCGCACTGTTTTTCCAAACTTGATCCCCTCGTCAATTTTCGCCAACAAATCAAGGGTCACAGAGCCAGGTCTTTCGTAAGATCGAATCTTGGCCTCGTCCCAAACAACTTTATTTGCCGGATCTGAGGTACGGTTTTTAAGCTTCGAGTCAACCTTATTTTTGCGAGCCACATCTCGATTGGCCTGACCAGCCCCCTCCGTCTCGCCTACAACTTTGACTTGCACAACTTCGTCTGGCTCAACGTCAGCCCAAGGATTTGGCACGACCCCTGATGTGACCAGATAAGCAGCCATACCGACCGCAGCGACGCCTCCCGCGATCCAACTACCCAACATCCAAATCAATTGCTTACGTTCGCGTTTGCGAATTTTCTTTCGAGCGTTCCCATCGGCCCGAACCCCGACTGCGGGTACAGGAGCGACAAACGCCTGCGCTGCAGCCGGATTGGATGTAGGAACAAGGGACGGAATCGGAGGTGGCTGAACACCGTGACGAGGTGAGAAATTCGCTGGCGGATGCGTTGCCCGAACGACAGGAATTGCTTCTTCCGGAGGAAAAATACCGCGTTGACTTGTAGGTATTTTTTCCGGTGCTGCTGGACTTGGAGGGAACGTTGGAGCAGACGGCGGACGGACCGGTCGAGCTTGAACAATTTGGCGACTAGAACTACCGGAGTTCAACGAAGCGCTCAACTGCTGATCGTACACGGCCTTTTTTTCTGGCATCAGCAAACAGCGACGTGCCCGCGCCAGTTCGCCAAGGATAACTTGAGAAGCATCGCCATTGGGACCGCTTTGATAGGTCCGAATGTGAGCCATCTGTCGATCAGCAGCCATAGAGATGACTTCGTGATCACTTTCAAATAAGTCCAAACCAAGCAAACGATAGTGGTTTACCGGACGCGCCGAATCCCGGATCCCAAGCCACTTGAGGTAAGGGTCAAAATCTTGTGACTCGGGCATTCTTTAGAAACTTAGATTAGAGCTCAGCAAAAGAGAATCAAATCTCGCGGCAACAAAACCAAAACCGAGATCCAGACCGATTCGTTATTGTAAGGAGGTCACAAGCATTGTCAAAATCGACCGTTGACCAACAGCGACTCAATAATGTCGCCTGAAACGCTACCGATTCCCCAAACGGCCAACACCAGCAAAACAATGGCGATACCAAAAATGACCTCCAACTCGCCGATCAGAACTTGCGAAATAGTTGTGCGACTGCAACCAAGTTTAAACATGGTTTCCATCTCACGCTTTCGCAGACGAATGGAAAGCAGGACGACGAGAACCAGTAACAGTGCCGTTGAGATCGCAATCAAAATTGCATTCGCGTCAAAGATTTTCTGAACCTGAAAAACCATCGACATCAGTTCCTGGATCACGCTGCTCGGCCGGACGAACTGAGCGATTTCGCTGGAACCGTAGTGCCCTTCAAGCAGTGTTTCATTTTTTACATTGTCTGCCACCGCGATGATCGAAGTAATTGGAAAGTCGCTTGTGTCGCCATGGAAATGAAACGATTCGATATTCCCTGGCGTAATTTCGATAAATGGAGCAACGGCTGCGCTTGCCACAATTGCGTTGTCGGTTCGAGAAAGCACTGCACCGCTGTCCGACTCTTCCTTGGCAAGATCTTGATGACCGTGCCCCAATCCCTGAATCACCCAAACCGTTTTTAAATCAACAAAAACCGCCCAGTCATCCGACGTACGCGACTCTGCGAGGACTCCTGTGATGTTTAGTTTGAGCGGCGATTGCCCTGCCAAATCAATGACATTTTCACGATCCGAAATAATCTGACCGCCAACACTGAGCGAGTGTTTTTTCGCAACGCGGCTGCCGATAACGCAATCACCCAGCGTCGCAAACATACTGCCGGACGCAGGTTTCAATCCGCGAAACTCAAAATACTCAAGCGACGTTCCGACGACCGAATGCTCACGAGCAGTAAACATCGCGTGAACAGGAATCGCTCGAGCAAGGTCATCTTCACGAGCTTTCTCGACTTCGGAAAATGGAATCGTGTCGACGGATCCGGTTTTGAAATAGAGCGTACTGAGCGTGAGATCGAGATCGCTTCCCCGCGCACCGATTACGGCCGGCGTACTGTTTGCCCTCGCCACAACGCGGTCATTGAATTGCCACAACAACATCTTGGTCACGACAGGCAACAAAGCAGTCAAGAAAATACAGCCGATCATGATCAGCGATTTGTACTTGTGAAACATCAAGTACTTGAACACGAGTTTCCAAATCACAGGGCACCCTCGCGTTGGCTGACGTCAACAAAAAAGTCCTCGAAATCTATGGTTCGATCGAACCCGTCGAGGATGCTCATGTCATGCGTCACGACCACAATTGTCTGGCTATTCAAATCAGCTTGAGCAAAAATCGAATCAAGAATCAGCCGTTTATTTCGCGGGTCGAGATTGCCCGTTGGCTCGTCCGCAAGAATCAACTGAGGGTCAGTAATTAATGCCCTACAAATGGCTACACGTTGTTGTTCGCCTTGAGAAAGCTTACTCGGGCGGCGACTCAACTTGCCCTCCAGCCCCATCGAAGCAGCCAACCCTTTGGCTTTGTGCAAGATCTCGTCGGAGTACTTTAACGAATCGTTGATCGCAAAGGGCAGCAATATGTTATCGATCGCGTTAAGATATTCGACCAACTCGAACTGCTGGAAAACCATTCCAATTTTGGCAATGCGAAAATCACGCCGCTTGGCGTCAGACATTCTACTAACGGCTTCATCGTCGACTTTGACCAACCCGTGATTGGGAACAATGATCCCGGAAATGAGATTCAGCAACGTCGTCTTGCCGCAACCGCTGGGTCCCACGACCGCGACTCTTTCTCCGGCCTGGATATCGAGGAACTCTAAATCCAACTCGAAATCGGAGCCCGGATAGCGGAACCTCAGCTGCTGAATATTGATGTCTGACATTGGATTCGTAGAACACTGGCGAACTAAATCGCCGAGCAACGGTGGATGGAGGGATGATACAGACGGATAAAAACCGAGATCTTGAACGGCCTAAGTTCTATCTTAGTTGCAGCGTCTCGCTGAGAGGTCATTTACGAGTTCGACCGATATTTTGCGATATAAAATCCGCTTTCGCCTGTACAGCCCGAGAACCGTTAGGATCGGAAGCCGCACGCATTTTCTCGCGGTAATTAGCCTCCGCCAAAACTGCCTGCTCCATTTCGCGGGTTGAGATAATCCTTGCGGTGACCGATGCGTGACCACCACCAGTGGATGATCCACGAGACCGGTTTTGAAAAAGAGGACCGCGAAGTCCTGGAACGCCTCGAGATGACTGACCTTCGGCATGTCGACTCACGCCACCGAGGCTAATCGTGCCACCATCGGGAACCATAACTACCGTTCTTACGTTGAAAAACCTTAGTACGGGCAACTGGACGCGTGAATTTGTTGGCCGACCAAACCCCTGAGCCTGCACTGGCGAGCAAACCACGAATCCGAGGATCAAAGCAGCGAAGACCATCCAAAGTTTGGCAGAAAGGAATAAGTTTTTCATCATGGCTCCACTGAAAACACGATCAAGAATCTGCTAAGTCAGATTTATTTATGATTTAAAATCACAGCACCCAAATCAAATTTCGCAAGCGATGGGCAGCCGCGAAGACTGAGAAGATTTGCAGCCGACCTGACCAGCATACTAGCGTTTTATCGACCAAAGCACGACACAAAGCGAAAACTTGCGGCTAAACTACTGGCGACCGACAACAGGACACCCTTCAAAGGTGGCAGCAAATTCGATCAGAATCTGGCCCATCAGCATCAAAGAAACTGATAGACTTTTCCCAAACGGCTTTAGAATTAGTGATCCAGCAGCCGACCAATTAATTCTTCGGATGAATTTGTATTTTTGCGGTTGACGATCAATCACCCAAGCCATAAATTCATCGGTTTTCCCGGGAGTTCTAACCCCGGATCAATCTCCGACCGAAAAAAGCCTCGCGAATTCACTTCGCGTTCTCAAGTTCGGTACGCATTTTTCAAGGTCATCGTGACCAACATGCGGTGGAGGGTTTAGACTTAGGAGAGTTGTTGAGTGGCCGGTACTATTCACGAAGTTGTACGAATTCGTATGGAAGCATACGACCACTCGATCTTGGATCAGAGTGCTGCAGAGATTGTGGACACTGCCAAAAGAACTCACTCCGAAGTTCATGGTCCGATTCCACTTCCAACCCGAATCGAACGTTACACAGTGTTGTCAGGTCCTTTTGTTAATAAAAAGGCTCGCCAGCAATTTGAGATCAGAACTCACAAGCGTCTGATTGATATCGTTCAGGCAACTGCCAAGACGATTGAGGCTCTAAACAAGCTGAGTCTTCCAGCGGGTGTTGAAATTAAGATTAAGCTGCGGCAGTGATTGAACTTAGTCAAAGCATTTAAATACAAAGCATATGGTACGGAAGTCGCGGGGATAAGCTAATCGCTTGAGCTGATTACGCTTCCTTGACGGCAACTCCAATTGAATAAATAAGGCGAATAGTCATGACGAAAGGCATACTCGGCCGTAAGGTCGGGATGACCCAAGTGTTTGACCCTGAGACAGGGGTTGCAACACCGGTCACCGTTATCGAAGCAGGTCCGTGTAAGGTCCTTCAGCTTCGTACAGAAGACAAAGATGGTTATTCGGCCGTTCAATTGGGTTACGACGACAAAAAGCGTCCGGCCAAAGACCGCCGTTCGCGTCAAAGCCAAGCTGCTCGCTCTGAGCGTGGCCACGTCGCAGATATTAAATCAAAGCGTGGAGCTACGCTTGCCTCAAAAGGTGTTGAAGTTCCTGCGAAGGCCAACTGCGAGCCAAAGAAGTTCATTCGCGAATTGCGTGGTGAAACCGAAGGCCTTGAGGTTGGTCAGGATGTTGATGTCAACATCCTCGAAGAGATTAAAAACGTTGACGTTATCGGCGTCAGCAAGGGTCGTGGTTTTGCTGGTGTTATGAAGCGACATAACTTCAGTGGCCAGCGTGCGACCCACGGTGTTAAGAAATGCCACCGTCATGCTGGTGGTACTGGTATGAGTGCTTCGCCAAGTCGTACGTTTAAAGGTAAACGGATGGCTGGTCAGTATGGTGCCTCTCGCGTTACTGTTCGCAATCTAAATCTCCATCGCATCGACGCAGAAAACAATCTGCTGTTGGTGGAGGGTGCCGTTCCCGGCCCCAATGGTGGTTATTTGATTATCCAAGAGACAAACAAAAAGTAGGTTGCTTAAAATCATGGCTAGTTTGCCTTTATACGACAGTAGTGGAAAAGAGATCGGCAAGTACGAGATCGATCCCACTGAGATTGCCGAGACGATCAACAAGCAGTTGTTGCACGACGTTGTTGTGATGTACCAAGCCAGTGCTCGGCAAGGTTCTCACAAGACAAAGTCTCGAGCGGAAGTCGCTGGAAACAAAAAGAAGATGTACCGCCAGAAGGGTACGGGTAATGCCCGTGCTGGTAGTCGTCGCTCGAACATTCGACGTGGTGGCGGACACGCATTCGCGATTAAGAATCGCGATTACTCGTACCGTCTTCCTCGCAAGGCAGTTCGACTGGCAACTCGCATGGCGATCGCTGGGAAAATCCAGGACGAGCGAGTAATGGTTTTGGATGGTCTCTCAATGGACGCTCCAAAAACAAGTGTGATTGCGAACATGCTCAAGGCCATGGGGCTTGAAGGTAAAAGTACGCTGATCACAACGGCTGAACATTCGCCGATGGTTTACAAAAGCGCACGCAATGTTTCGAAAGTTGAAGTCCTTCCGGTAAGCGACTTGAATGCATTGGCGATTTTGAAGCCGCACCGAATGTTGGTTACCAAAGAAGCCATGGATCAGCTGAAAGCTGGACAGGCTCCAACCAAGAAAGCGGAGGCGTAGACAATGCGTAATAAAGTAGTCACCAAGCGAAACCGCAAGCCGGCACTGCCGAAGAAATTAGTTCTTGAAGCACACCAGGTAATCGTCAAGCCGACGGTTACTGAGAAGGCGATGTATCAGTCAACTGAGCTGAACCAGTACACGTTCAAGGTCAATCCGCAGGCAACGAAAACTGACATTAAGAAGGCTGTTGAGAAACTTTTTGAGGTCAAGGTCACTGGAGTTTCGACTCAGAATCGAAAAGGCAAGCCTCGACGCTACAAGTTTACTTATGGTCGAACAAAAGACTGGAAGAAGGCGATTGTCACGCTGCACCCTGACGACAAAATCGACTTCTTTTAGCAGAGTGGAGCTTAGGCTTCAGGAGTTTCGGCTCCCAACTATCGAATGGCGATTCGGATAAGACAACGCAACTTAAACTAAACGGATAATTGCAATGGCAATCAGAAAATACAAACCTACTTCCGCCGGACGGCGTGACGCCAGCGTTAGTGACTTTAAGGAACTGACAAAAGGTGCTGTTCCTGAGAAGAGTCTTTTGCGACCGATGGTTAAATCCTCTGGTCGGAACAACCAAGGTAAAATCACAGCTCGTCATCGTGGTGGCGGACACAAGCGTCGTTATCGAATCATCGATTTCAAGCGTGACAAAGATAACGTCAAAGCAGTCGTCAACTCGATTCAGTACGATCCAAACCGCAGTGCTTACATTGCCCTGTTGTATTATGTCGACGGCGTCAAGCGTTACATCATCGCTCCGGAAGGTCTTGAGAAAGGCCACGAAGTCCTTAGCGGTCCAGATGCTCCGCCGACCGTTGGTAATTGTTTGCCATTGAAAAACATTCCTTTGGCGACAGTTGTTCACAACGTTGAGATGCGACCTGGCCAAGGTGGAATCCTTGTCCGTAGTGCTGGAACTGGTGCGACGCTTATGGCTCGCGAAGCCAAGTGGGCTCAGCTTTCAATGCCAAGTGGCGAAATTCGCCGCGTCCCGTCTACGTGTCGGGCAACGATTGGTAAAGTAGGGCACTCCGAGCATGGTTCGGTTGTTCTTGGTAAAGCTGGACGTTCGCGATGGCTTGGCCGTCGGCCTCATGTTCGTGGTACAGCGATGAACCCGATTGATCACCCGCACGGTGGTGGTGAAGGACGAACTAAAGGTGGACGTCACCCTGTTAGTCCATCCGGTGTTCCGGCCAAAGGTGGACGTACTCGTAAGCGAGCGAAGGCTTCAAATGCAGCGATTGTACGTCGCCGCAAGTCGAGGCGTTACGGTCAATTGAAAGTGAAATAGTCATTCGGTTCCAGAAGTTTGAACCACCAACAAAATAGAAAACTATGAGCAGATCACAGAAAAAAGGCCCGTACGTCGACGAAAAGCTTTTCCGCAAAGTCCAAAAGGCGGAAGAAGCTGGCTCGAAAGAACCCATCAAGACTTGGGCTCGTGCGTGCACCGTCATTCCTGAATTCATTGGGTATACCTTTTTGATTCACGACGGTCGTAAACACGTCAAGGTTTTGATGACCGAAGACATGGTCGGACACAAGCTCGGCGAATTCGCTGCGACGCGTACCTTCAAAGGTCACGGCGGCGGCAAGAAGCGTTAATGGTTTTGGATAGTGCTCGTCACTAGTTCAAGGCTTTTACAAAACAACAAACGTAAGTCACGATAGACAGAAACATGGCTCATAAACCAACACCAGTTGAACCTGCGTTCAATTCGCAACATCGTTATGCACGAATCAGCCCGCGAAAAGTTCGCCCTTTGGCAGATCTCGTTCGAGGCAAGTTTGTGGATGAGGCGTTGGACATTCTTCGATACCAACCGCAGCGTGGTGCTCGGATGCTGGAGAAGGTGATCCAAAGTGCACTCGCCAACGCTCAGGACCCCGATCAAAATCCTGGCCAGATCGTTGAAGAGCATAACTTGTTCATCTCACAAGTCTGCATCGATGGCGGACCGATGTTCAAGCGAGTTCGACCTCGTGCCCGTGGCATGTCGTTCATGATCAAAAAGCGTATGTCGCACATCCGTGTCGGCATCGACGCGGTTTAAAAATAGCACCACCAACACCAAATCATTTAAGACGTAACTCTTAAGACAACTCAAAAGGTCGAGTCCATAATGGGTCAAAAAGTAAATCCAATCGCGTTTCGCACAGGCGTCATGGAAGGCTGGAAAAGCCGCTGGTACGCCCCCAAAGCTGAATTCGCGACGTTGTTGGTAGAAGACAAAAAGATTCGTGACTTTGTCAAAAAACACCCAACACAGAACTACAAAGCTGCCGGTATTGACCGGGTCGAAATTGAGCGTACTCGTGACGAAGTTAAAGTCACTCTCTACGTTGCTCGCCCTGGTTTGATCATCGGAAAAAAGGGTCAGGAAGTAGAGCGTCTGCAAAACGAAATGCAGAACCTGATCGGACGAAGGATCAATTTGAAAGTCGAAGAGATCGGTCGTCCGGACATCATGGCTCAGTTGGTCGCTGAGAAAATCAGCGAACAACTACAACGCCGTGCCAGTTTCCGTCGTACCATGAAACGTGCTGCGGAAGAGTCGATGGACGCTGGTGCCCTTGGCATCAAAGTTCAATTGGCTGGCCGATTGGGCGGAGCTGAAATGGCTCGACGAGAGAAACACATTAGCGGTTCGATTCCTTTGAGTACAATTCGAGCAAAGATCAGTTATGGTTTTTGCGAAGCATTAACGGCTCAGGGGCATATCGGAGTACAAGTTTGGATTAACCAAGGTAATTACGGAGACGAAATCGATGGCTCAGATGCCAAAACGGGTCAAGCATCGAAAGGTCCAAAGAGGTCATATAAAAGGTAACGCTACTCGAGGGAATAAGGTTATCTTTGGTGACTACGGTCTTCAGTCGCTTGATCCAGGCTGGCTGAAGGCACAGACCATCGAAGCAGGACGTATCGCAGCCCAACAATACATTCGTGGCGTTGGAAAATTGTATATTCGTGTTTTCCCACACCGGTCGATCACATCGACTCCGTTGGAAACTCGAATGGGTAAAGGTAAGGGTGAACCTGAGTACTGGGTGGCAACAATCCGCCCCGGAACAATCCTTTACGAACTAAGTGGAGTTACCGAGACACAGGCCAAAATCTGTTTTGCTCGTCTAGCTCACAAGATGCCATTCAAAGTACGAATGGTGAAACGACGCCCAATGTAATTTTGGGTGTGCAACGGGGCCGGTCCTGCCGGCCAATTTGATTGAACGAAACAATTAAGCATTGATTTAGAGCAAACCATGTCGAGCCTAGCTGAACTTAGAGAAATGAGTAACGACCAAATGTCTGCGATCCTCAAAGAGGCTTGCAAGGATTTGTTTCAGTTGCGAATCAAAGCTCAAACAGACCGTTTGGACGTTCCTTCAGAGCTTAAGCGAAACCGAAAGTTGATCGCGCAGATCAAAACAATCTTTCGCGAACGTGAAATCATTGCAGCAGCAGCGAAAGCGGCTGGAGAAGCGAACTTGAAGGCTAAAGCCGAAGCGAACGCATCCTAGCCTGACTGCTTTTTGGATCGCTGATCGACACGATCATTGATGCAATTGTTGACCAAAATTACAAGACACCAAGACAGAGAATAAACCCACTGGGACAGTAAGATGCCGAAACGAGTTTTAATTGGTCGCGTCAAAAGCGACAAAATGGACAAGACGCGAGTCGTTCAAATTCCGCGTTTGGTTCGGCACCCCAAGTACGGCAAGATCTATCGCAATCGTACAACTTGTTACGTGCACGATGAGTCCAACGAATCCAAAGAGGGCGACACGGTTCAAATTATTGAATCTGCACCAATCTCCAAAAAGAAACGTTGGACGCTAGTCAAAGTCGTTGAGAAGAGTAAAGAAGTCGACGTGGCTGCAATGAAAGCCGCTCGTAAGATGCGAGAAGAATCTGACGGTGCCAAAGAAGCTCCTGCCGAAACTGCTCCAGCAGCAGAAACAGCAACTGCTACTGCCGCCCCAGAAACTCCTGCCGAAAGCTAATCTGGTCGCGATCTACTCGTGAACAGAAAAAGATAATACAGACACAAACGTAAATAACGACGACGAACCATGATTCAAACAGAAACCCGACTAGCTGTCGCAGACAACACTGGTGCCCGTGAGATTATGTGCATCAAAGTGCTTGGAGGATCGCGTAAGCGAACCGCCGGTCTTGGTGACATCATCGTTTGCAGTGTTAAAAGCGTGATTCCTGGTAGCGACATCAAAAAGAAGTCGATCGTCCAAGCCGTTATCGTGCGTTGCAAAAAAGGTACTCGACGTTCCGACGGCAGTTACATCAAGTTCGACAGTAACGCTGCTGTGATCATCGACAAAGACAAAAACCCACGTGGAACTCGTATCTTCGGTGCGGTTGCTCGTGAGCTTCGCGAAAAGAACTACATGAAAATTGTTAGCCTCGCGAACGAAGTGATCTAAGCATCACTTACAAACTTCAACACAAAATCAAACCACACAACTTCAAGAACCCAAACACAAACACTGTTGGAATCGTCAACGGTCAACTGGGAAAAACAAAATGGCTCGACTTAGAGAACTTTACAAATCAACAATCCTTCCCGAGCTTAAGACTAAGTTCGGTCGGGAAAACATCCTGTCACTTCCACGCATGGAAAAAGTCGTAATCAACATGGGTGTTGGTTCTGCGACTCAAGACAAAAAGGAACTGGCTGACGCTAACGAAGCGATGACTCTGATTGCTGGTCAAAAACCAGTCATCACCAAAGCTCGTAAGTCGATCGCGAACTTCCGTTTGCGTGAAGGCCAAGCCATCGGTTGCAAAGTCACGCTCCGTGGTGATCGGATGTACGAATTCATGGACCGCCTTCTTTCATTGTCACTTCCTCGTGTTCGTGACTTTCGGGGTATCAGTGCGAAAGCATTTGATGGGCGTGGAAACTACAGCTTGGGTTTGACCGAGTATGGCGTTTTTCCTGAACTTAACCCGGACAAGTTCACTCGCCGGCAAGGAATGAACATCGTGTTCGTTACTTCCACTGACAGCGATGATGAAGGCCGGGAACTACTACGATTGTTCGGCATGCCGTTCAAAGATCCAAACAAGAAGGACTAGGGTTCGTCCTGGTCATAGCGAACTTTGTAAGTTTGCGAACTACCAAATCGTTTGAGTCCACACTCTTTCGGTTTACAAAACTTTCAACAGACTTTTTTACAGGCTTTTGTTGTGGCAAGAAAATCAAAGATTGCGAAAGCAGAACGACCCAAGTATCCGGTTCGCCGTGAACGACGGTGCAAACTGTGTGGTCGCCCTCGTGGCGTTTATCGCAAATTTGGCATCTGTCGAATCTGCTTTCGTAACCTCGCTGACCAAGGGGTAATTCCTGGCGTCCGCAAGGCAAGTTGGTAAGGCAAAAAAGGGAAACTAGCGACTATGATGACTGACCCGATTGCCGACATGCTTACTCGGATCCGCAATGCGGTAAGCGTTGAACGGCCCAATGTGGAAATGCCCATTTCCAAGGTCAAAACTGGTGTAGCAGACGTCCTCAAACGTGAGGGCTACATTTGGGACTGGAAAGCCGAAGATGGCGAACCAGTTGGCCAACTCCAGATTGATCTAAAGTATGGACCAAGCGGCGAAAAAGTAATTCGCCACGTCAAGCGCGTAAGCAAACCGGGTTGCCGGGTTTACTCGAGTGCACGTGACTTGCGTCCTGTCCTTAATGGACTGGGAATTTCGATTCTCAGCACCAGCAAGGGCGTGATGAGCGATCGCGAAGCCCGCCAACAAAAGGTCGGCGGCGAAGTTTTGTGTGAGATTTGGTAAACCATTCGGACCGGCTACGGTCGTCCGTTTGAAAAGCGTCCGCCGCAGGTCACCCCTGCGGTTCAGAGCCTCAAATCCGATTTGGATTTCATAGGCAACATAAAATACAAACGTTGGAAGTAGATCCATGTCAAGAATTGGCAATAAACCTGTACCGATCATCGATGGCGTAAAAGTCAACGTGGCCGGCGGCATGATCAGTGTCGAAGGCCCAAAAGGCAAATTGAGTTACGCTCACCGTCCCGAGGTTGACGTCGCTGTAGAAGAAGGCGAAGTCAAAGTGTCACGGCAACGGAATGACAAAAGCTCACGTGCTTTTCATGGGCTGACCCGTTCGCTGGTCAACAACATGATCATCGGCGTCAAAGAAGGCTACGAGAAAAAACTCGAACTTCAAGGCGTTGGTTATGTCTGTCAGGTTGCAGGTAACAAATTAAAATTGCGAGTTGGTTTGGCCAACGAGTTGATCAAAGAGATCCCTCCGGGTCTTGAGGTGACTTGCCCCGACCAAACTCACGTCGACGTCAAAGGCTGCGACAAACAAAAGGTTGGTCAGTTCGCCGCCGAAGTTCGCTCCCTTCGCAAACCTGAACCTTACAAAGGTAAAGGGATTCGATACGTTGGCGAGCACGTGAAGATCAAACCTGGTAAGTCAGCACAATAAACCGATAGGATTCGGTGAGTTGTTTACCAATCGACTATGGACCGATTGGTTTTGCGGGGCGGTTTCATTACCAGTTGAAAATAGAAAAGCAAAAGCGAGATAGTTCGGTGAGAAAACAAAAACTAGTTAACAAGCAGCGTTGGCGTCGCACAAACAGCGTCCGCAAGAAATTGCGTGGCGATGCAACGTGCCCGCGTTTGAGCGTTTCGCGCAGCAACAAGCACTTGTACTGCCAGTTGATCGACGATGAAGCCGGTAAAACACTCGCTTCAGCGAGCACACGTGACAAAAACCTTGCTGCACAAATCAGCTATGGTGGCAACTGTGATGCTGCAAAAATTATCGGTGCAGCTATCGCCGAACGAGCCAAAGCAGCAGGCGTCACAACAGCGAAATTCGATCGTGGACCTTATAAGTTCCACGGGCGTGTCGCCGAACTTGCAAACGCAGCCCGTGAGGGTGGTTTGAAGTTTTAACTTCAGACAAATACAAAACCATTACCCGCTTAAAATTCGGGCCGAAATAAACGAAAATCAGACGAACAAGATTACTGAAAACGGGTCCTTCCAGATACCGTTTGTAACATCGAGGTAAACAAGTGGCTAAAGGCAACCGAAAAGACAATCGCAAAGACCAAGACGGCGGTGGCTCAGGTTTGATCGAACGTACCGTTAAGATCAAGCGTTGTGCTGCTGTGGTCAAAGGTGGTCGCCGATTCAGCTTCGCAGCGATGGTCGTTTGCGGAGATGGTAAAGGCAAAGTCGGCTGGGGATACGGCAAAGCGAACGAAGTTCAACCCAGCGTCGAAAAAGCAAACAAGCAAGCTTCACGCTCAATGGAAAAAGTTGACATGGTTGAGGGCTCTATCCCCCACCGAGTCGACGGACGTTTTGGTGCAGCTCGGGTTGTGTTGCTTCCAGCTGGCCCTGGTACGGGTATCATCGCTGGATCTGCTGTTCGTGCAGTATGCGAAGCGGCTGGCGTGAAGAACATTTTGACAAAAAGTTTCGGCAGCAATAATCCTGTCACGTTGGTGAAAGCCACCATCGAAGCTTTACGAGAATCAAGAACTAAAGAAGACGTCGAGCGTCTGCGAGGAGTCCAACTGTGATTATCAACGACGTACATGAAGGCATTCAGAAATACAAAAAACGTAAACGAATCGGTCGTGGTACCGGCTCAGGTCTCGGAAAGACCTCTGGCCGTGGACACAAAGGTCAGCGTTCTCGTGCAGGTCACTCGCAGCATCCAACCTTCCAAGGTGGTGCAATGCCAATGATTCGACGGATCGCCAAGCGTGGATTTAACAACAAGTTTGCCCTGACTGTGGGTGAAGTCAATGTTGCCGATCTTGAGAAAAATTTCGAAGCCGGTGAGGAAGTCACCATCGAATCCCTCAAAGCCAAACACATTGCGGATTACAAGTTCGATGTCCTGAAAGTTCTAGGCAACGGCGAAATCAGCAAGAAGCTTACAGTTTCAGCCCACCGCTTCAGTAAATCAGCCCGCGAAAAAATCGAAAAAGCAGGCGGCACAATCGTCGAGCTTCCAGGCAAAAAGCCGGTTGTCAAGAACAAGATGAAGCCAAAAGCACCCAAGAATAGCTAGTTCGCAGAGCTTGGCTTTGCCCAAATGCAATAGGCACAACTCTCGCGGAAAAATCTGCTTGAAGTGGTAGGGTGTTTTTGGTGCAGTTTTTGTAGGATATGGAAGAACTGAGTCCAAGGCTGGAACCAGTTCTGGCGGTATTGCCAAATGCCGACCAACTTTCAAACCAAATAACAAGACCAACAAGACGGCGATTTCGAATTTGGTTCGAACGACCAGAAGGATCGCCAGGAAAATCACTAAGCCATGTTAGAAAAGCTACGTATCATCTTTACGATTCCGGAACTCCGCCGGAAAGTCCTTCTGACCTTGTTCTTGTTGGCCATCTATCGAATCGGTTGGCAAATCCCGCTCCCAATGATCGACCAGGAAGCTGTGTCATCATTCGCGAAGAACATGAGCGGTAACCTCGCAAAGTTCCTTGCGAAGGTTTCTGTCTTTAGCGGTAGCCAATTGAACCAAGCCACAATTTTTGGTCTTGGAATCATGCCCTATATCTCGGCTTCGATTATTCTGCAGCTGATGGGCACCGTCTATAAACCGCTTGAAGAACTGAAAAAAGAAGGCGAAGCGGGCCGTAAAAAAATCAACGAGTACACACGATACCTAACTGTCGTCTTGTGCTTGATCCAAAGTGCCGGTTATCTCTGGTTCGTCGTTATGGCAGGCAACACAGACAACTCTGGTGCAGGCAACATGACCGCCAGAATGTTTGAGAATGCCAATGGCGATCTGACGTTTATGTGGCAAATGACCGCGATTCTAATCATGACATGCGGAAGTGTGTTCTTGATGTGGCTCGGCGAGCAGATCGACGAATACGGTATCGGAAACGGTATCAGTTTGTTGATCATGGCTGGTATTGTCGCGATGATGCCGGGTGCGTTGATGGGGCTACTCAACAATGCGTCGTTCGAATTGACTGGCTTTAGTTCAGGCAACGTCGGACTGGAAAAGATCCTGATGTTGATCCTGATGTTTGTGGGAGTTGTCGTCGGCGTTGTGTTTATCACGCTTGGCCAACGTAGAATCCCAACTCAAAGTGCCAAACACGTTCGCGGTCGCCGAGTATACGGTGGAACCCGACAGTACATGCCGCTACGAGTTAACCAAGCGGGCGTTATGCCGATCATCTTCGCTCAAAGTTTGCTGATGATCCCGCCGTTCCTTTTCTCAATGTTTGGCCAAACTGGTGAAGGCTTTTTCGCTCAGACAATGGGAGCCATCGGAAGCGTGCTTCAGGATCCGGCCTCGATGGTTTACAACCTGATCTACATCGCGATGATTTACTTCTTTTGCTACTTCTGGACAGCGATCACGTTCAATCCAAAAGAAATCTCAGACAACCTCAAGGACAACGGAACGTTTATTCCTGGCTATCGTCCAGGTCGACGTACCGAAGATTACTTGGAAAAAGTCATTGAGCGTATCACCTACGTTGGTGCGGGCTTCCTGGCTTTGATTGCGATTGTTCCGACCATCATCTCTGAATTGCTTGGCGTCGATTACATGGTTGCCAGTTTCTACGGTGGTACCGGACTTTTGATCGCGGTTAGCGTTGCTTTCGACTTGGTTCAAAAGATCGACAGTCACTTGGTGATGCGAAACTACTCAGGCCTGCTTGAGTAGAGAGCCCGGAGCACCGCTCCAGAATGAGGATCGAGTTCCGATTGACTCGCGGGCGTATCTGAAAATTCCCTTCAACACTTTTGGCTTACGAATAAGATGATTCCCAAGATTGACAGCGATTTGATTCCTTACCTCGTGCTGATTGGAATCATCATGGCCGCCACCGGTGCAGGACAAATGTGGGTTGTATTCAACCTGCTTTTGGGGTAACTAAGCTCTCGGATTGCGAGACTGAACGGCGGTTCCCGGACTCCCTTAAACCTAGGCGCGTCAGTTTCGGCCTACGCTGCTGTCGCACTTCTTGATCTTTCGCTCAATCGCTGCGGTGTTTGCTAGAAGAGCGCCCAACACTGCCAGAACTGGGGTCGTGTTGAATCTCGACCGCTGACGCCCCGCCACGGTTGCCTTCCCGATGCCTTCGACAAGCGTTTTCGGCAGCGCTGATTCGATATTCGGACAGCAAGCAATTGTTTTGCACTTGAAAACAACACGTCTCGATGGGCAACGCAGCTGGGTTCGCGTTCCTGACGCCCGCGATAGCCTGAATTGGTTGATAAGAAAGAAGCATTAGTATTCAAAGTTGGCGATTACTGCGTTAGAAAAGCGAATAACAGATCATTGCCGCCGGGCGCTCAGAAAAGCATAGGCTTTAAACGAATCGCGAAGCGTCAATACTCGTAGCAACTGCAATACAACGTCGAAAGTTATCGGCGTAAATGATAACTGCCGACAAAACATGCCTGGCTTGAACCGACATCCTGTGTAGTTTCTGGCTTGGCTGCTGTAGCATTGGCTGGCAGAAATTTTTAAGTCTTGGCTGTCACCTTCGGTTGCCCCAGGTTGATGTCCTATCATGGATCTACAACCTCACATGCACTCCACTGACCCTACTACCCTTGAATCTGCCCCGACAGCGAAACCCTTCCGATACAACCCGCTTGTCGCAGGCGGAATCGTTTTATTGGGGGCCGTGCTGTTTTCGGCCAAGGCAATCATGGTCAAGCTTGCGCTTCCTTATGGAATCGATTCTGTATCACTTTTGTTGCTGAGGATGATATTCTCGCTGCCGATTTACGTCGCGATCGTTTTCTGGATAAAGCGAATTGAGACCCAGCAATTCAAAACCAACGGCTTGGCGGCTGTAAAAATCGGGGCTTACCTACCCAAGCTGATTGGCTTGGGTGTGGTGGGTTATTACTTGGCCAGCTATTTCGATTTCGTTGGATTAACATACATTCCCGCGTCACTCGAACGCGTGATTCTCTACCTCTACCCGACAATCGTGCTTCTGATTTCGGCGATTTATTTGAAGAAGAGAATTTCCATTCACCAGTGGATCGCGATCGCACTTTGCTACCTCGGCGTATGGATTGCGATTCGGTACGGAACAAATGCCAACGCGAGTGTCGGCACCACACAAGACGGAAACCATTGGCTTGGCGTTGTGTTGATTTTTCTATCTGCAACCACCTATGCCATCTATCTCGTTGGCAGTGGCGAACTGATTCCAAAGATTGGCGTTTGGATTTTCACTTGCTATGCGATGATCGTTTCCACCATCTGTATCAGCATTCATTTCCTTCTGACGTTGGAAATTGGTACGCTTTTTAGCTACCCACCTCAGGTCTATTTCTTGGGCCTTGCAATGGCTGTGTTCGCGACCGTTATCCCATCATTGTTGATCTCAGAAGGCATTAAACGCATCGGTGCGAGCAACGCCGCCATCATTGGTGGAGTGGGTCCTGTATCGACCATCATCCTGGCGTCAATCTTCTTGGGAGAATCGTTTACCGTGGCTCAATTAATCGGGACATTGGTAGTCATTGGCGGAGTGGTCTACATCTCTGTGAACTTGAAGAAGGATGGCTAAGCTATTCGAGTAAGTGTAGTGAAAACGTCGGCCTCAACATGTGAGTCGTCGAATCAATTGAAAGTCTCGATCGAATCGCCCCACAACCACAACCACACAACCACAACCACACAACCTCAACCACAACCTCAAGATCAACCTCAAGATCAAGAGATAACCAGCTCGACGGGGCAATGGTCAGATCCAAAAACATCGTCTCGAATGCTGGCCGATTCCACTCGGTCCCAAAATTGTTTCGCAACCCAAAAATAGTCCAGCCGCCAACCAATATTGCGTTCACGAGCGTTGACTCTGACGGTCCACCAAGAGTATTTTTCCGGGCTCGGGTCAAATTCCCGAAACGAATCGACAAACCCCGCCGCTTCCATTCGATCCAACGCCGATCGCTCTTCCTCTGTAAAACCTGCATTCTTTCGATTGGTTTTTGGATTGGCCAAGTCAATTTCTTTGTGTGCGCAATTCAAATCGCCGCAAAAAATGACAGGCTTGCTTTGGTTGAGCTCGCTGACGTAATCAAGAAAACATTCGTCCCATTGTTTTCGGTAATCCAACCTCGCCAGTCCGCGTTTTGAGTTCGGCGTGTAAACAGTAACCAAATGAAAGTCATCAAAAGTCGAGGTAATGACTCGCCCTTCTTGATCGTGTTCCTCGATTCCAAGCCCAAGCGAAACTTTCTCGGGTTCCGCCTTGCTCCAAATTGCCGTCCCGCTGTAGCCCTTTTTGACGGCGCTGTTAAAAGTCGTGTGGTAGCCCAATTGGTGAACCCAATCGAGTGACAACTGGTCTTCATGAGCTTTCGTTTCCTGTAGGCAAATACAATCTGGCTGCTCGGCTTCCACGAACTCCTGAAAACCTTTCTTTGAGGCGGCTCTAATTCCGTTAACGTTCCAAGATACAAGTTTCATATAAGTTTCGAATTTACGCTTGAGTTCAGTGATTGAATATTGCTACGAATTTTAACGACGAATTTCAAAGCAACACGGTGCACGATAGTGCATCGACCGCAAGTTCGATCTTAGGCATCCGCAACTTGAATGCCGTTGGCAGTTTGAAGCGTCGATTTTCAGCTTTGACCAGCTTCACTGCCCGTGTCGATTCCGAATACGCGATGTGCATTGCGAGTCGTTAGCTCTCCCAACACTTCGACGCTGACTCCTCTTGCTTTGGCCACACAGGCGGCCGTGTGCTGAACCAAAGCCGGCTGATTCGGGCGTTTGCCTCGAAGCGGATGTGGTGAAAGATAAGGTGAATCCGTCTCGACAAGAATTCTATCGTCGGGGATTTTTGCAGCAATCTCTCTCAGTTCGTTCGATTTTTTAAACGTCACCATCCCCGCGAAACTGATGTACATCCCTAGCTCAAGACACTGCTGTGCCGTTTCCCACTGGCCTGCAAAAGAATGCATGATCCCGATGATCCTCCCATTTCGCTGGTGACGGTCCAACAATCTAAGGATATCCGGCTCGCAGTCTCGCATGTGAATCACAAGTGGTTTTTGCGTTTCGAATGACAGTTCGATGTGTTTCGAAAACCACTTTTCCTGAACATCGATGGGACAATAATCCCAATAACGATCGAGGCCTGTTTCGCCAATGGCGACGACTTTTGGGTGACTTGCCATTGCGAGCACCTCGTCCCAGTCTCTGTCCTCGGCGTCCTGGCATTGGTTGGGATGAATACCAACCGAAGCAAAAACCATCTCGTTTTTTTCTGCAATCGCGACGCAATCACGACTGGTCTGAACAGTTGTCCCAATCGCGGTAATGCCAACCAACCCCGCTGCCTGGGCATTCGCAAGAACTTCGTCAAGCATCGCGGAGAGCTGTTCATCCTCGAGGTGCGCATGCGTGTCAAAAAGTGGCATCGAATTCCAAAGTAGAAAAAGTGATAACGCTCGACCTGCAGCAATTCGACCGTCACGAAAACGTGATTTCTGTTTCAAAAGCAGCCCGCCCACCACCGGCTGCAACCGAATTTGAAACACGAACTAACCAAGTACAAACTCACAAGATCGAGCCTAGAAAACCAAACGAGAATTTTTAATTTCGCTAGACCAGGCTTCGCTCGCCGGATTTTCGAATCAGAGCAAGATCAACCAACCGTCGCTTGGAACAGTCTTCGGTCGACATATGCCAGTGCATTACTTCGCCTTCTCCCAACCGCCAACACAAACAGACTTGTTCGTTTTCTCGGACAGCTGGGAAATCGATGTAACCATCAGCCGCACCCGTTGGAATTACATTTAACTCTAAGAGCTCTTCAACACACTGATCAACTTTTTTCGATTTGAGGTCAGTGGCGAGCTGAATCGAAGCCAACTCTTTCGCGTATTCATCTTGCACATCGTCAGAATTCCGGCCATCAGAAAGATAGTCTAAACGCTCACGAGTATCGGATATCTGAGTGGACAGTTCCACAATCTCCTCCACGATCATCTTTACCAACGGCAAAGTTTGATGGGCGGATCGAATCGTAAACTCGTTTTTCACAGGTGTTGTCATATACAACGGCCTCGAATGGGAAGCATGGATGAAGTGGTGACTTGGCTGTCACTAAATTATAGCCCGATAGCTCCCAAGATGAATTGGTGGTCCGCAACCAATGACTCATGCCTGACGAATTAGATGAAAACGGTCATTTGCTTTCCATAAAAACTGTTAACCAAAACGCTAAGTGGCGAGTTCTCGTTCTATTTCTGTGAGAGATAGCTCGCATTCACTGGAAAATTCATGACGGTTCAATTCGTCAATTTCTCGTCTTTTGGCAGGATCCTCGTCAAGTTTGCCGTTTTGCCGAAAAAACGGGGAAAATAGACTGTTGAATTTATTGACTATCTTGGCTTACTGCGTAGAGTAAAGTGTGAAATAGCGGCTTTTTTGAAAGTGTCAAGCCCTTCGTTATGGGGTGAGAGAAAATCGCCGAGTCGGTTATGGAACCGATCTGGGAAACAAAGGAATGCGGGAATGTTAGTTCTTTCGAGAAAGAAAAACGAGAGCATCGTTATCAATGACGACATAACTATCGTCATTGTTGAAATCCGTGGTGACAAAGTACGCTTGGGAGTCGAAGCCCCCAAAGAAGTTCCTGTGCACCGCCGTGAAGTTTACGACGCCATTAAACGAGCCGAGCAAGCCAACGGCAACTCGGCTTCACAGAATTCCGGCCAAGGCCAGACTGCATCAGAAGCAGAATAGAATCTCGCAAGCGTTCACCCGCCGTTTCATTCCATATTTGCAAAAGACATCTTGGTCTTGCTCACCTGTAATTCAATTTCCAAGCCATCGTTTGGTGGTAGATTTTGGCTTTACTTCGTTCCAGACCGATGTTTTCTTCTCGTTCTGAATTTTTTCGTCGAAATTCACTTTGGTTATGCGCCTGCCCTTGACGAAAAGTAAAGCGAAAGACTAATGTAGTCGTTCGCAGAAAACGCGATTTGATTCGCAAGAATCACCCGGCCCCTTCGTCTAGTGGTCTAGGACTCCGGCCTTTCACGCCGGCAACACGGGTTCGAGTCCCGTAGGGGTCATTGCTCTCTGCACACAAGTGCAGGAGTGAGAACTAAGCCCATGAATTTCATGGGCTTTTTTTATGCGCGTAGCTACATGCACATCGGTACAATCTGGTGCATCTTGGTGCATTCCTTTCGAAACTGCCCCAGCATCGTCCCCAAACCCAAACGGATCCACTGAGCAAGCTTTCTTCAAATCAGATTCAAGGACTTGGTGGTAATACGTCAACGCGGTCCGAATATCGTGGCCAAACCAATCCTCCAACGCTTTAGTTGGATGGCCTTGCCGACAAACATCATTGGCGGCAGAAAGCCTGAGATTACGAAAAGGATTCGGAAACTTTTCAACCTTGGCCTTTTCACGAATTTTGTGGAATGTAGTCCGGAGATTTGATTTCTTGCGACGAAGCTTTGGATTATCGACAACAAATTCACTCGAACCACTGGTTCTCAAATAATGCTCCATCAAAATCGGCTGAAGCCTCCCAAACAACGGAATCGTTCTTTGGGGCCTGCCGTACCTTTTCGTCTTTGGTGAGGCCACTGTTACAGTGCCGTGGCCGCTTTCGCTGCTAATCCAATTCACGTGCTCCCACTTCAAATTGACAAGTTCTGACGGCTCACGAAGCCCGCCATACCTCCCAAGGGCAAGAATGACTTTCCACGTGGTATCTGGGCAGGCACCTAACATCAACTCAAATTTATCGTTAGACAAATAGAAGTGCCCGTCAGGATTAACGTCAGACCCTGCTTTGAGACCTAGAAATGGATTCTCAGTCAAAAGCCCTGCATCTACTGCATAACGAAATGCAGTTTTTA
>JBGCDK010000082.1:0-68392 GCA_045105295.1 Mariniblastus sp. | reverse complement strand
AACTTTCGGCGTATGTATCCAAGCCCGATTGACCCTTGTGTTGGTGAATTGGCGACCGATGTTACGCGCCCGATAACTTTTTCGTCTTCCTTGAATTCCATCCCAACCGCTGGTGTTGAATCGGCGACGAACTTTAATCCGACCAGCAGTTGATTGACTCGTCCGATGGCGTCGATTCGAGCAACCGTTTCCTGGCCGAGGTAACATCCTTTTACGAAAGAGATTGCTTTCTCGTCCCGTTGAAGTTCCTGAGGCAAGTTCGAGTCGTCTGCATCGATGCCAAACCATGGCGTCTTGTTTTCAACCCGGATCACCTCAAGTGAGTTTACCGAGCAAGCTGTTAAGCCGTTTTCAGTTAACCAATTTTTAACGTTCGCTAAACTTGTTTTCTCTACGACCAGCAAGATTCCGAACCCGGCCAATTCCAACCGACATACTCGGCATTTGACTCCCGCGATCTCGGACTCGCGATGTTCGTTCTCTACCGGCACTGCTCCGATGATTTTGCCCAATGCATCGAACGCATCTTCGGTGGCAGGAGCAAAAAAGATTCCGCTCAATTCAGGCGTGCGATCTTTGAGTTCAACGTCTTCGCGAATCAAATACTTGTCGAGATGCTCGATCAACGTTGGGGCTTGATTAGCGTTGCCGGTCAAAAGAAGTTCCGTTTCACTTGCGATCGCGTGAACGAAGCCAAGCATTTTTCCTTTCGTGTTGAGCACCATCGCCTCGCACGATTTTCCGTGCTGCAGTTTCTTCGTATCTGCAGTGCAGAAATTGTGAAGAAACGCGTGGCGATCTTCTCCTGTCAATCCAACAAAACATTGATCGTGAAGCTCCACGAACCCAGCGCCCGAGTTGAGCAGTGAGTATTGTTCTTCCAGTGTCAGTGATTTTGCATCAGGCATCTTTCAACACCTCTCGGTCGGTTGAATTGTCATTGGCGTTTGAGTCGGCTTTGACCTGGCAACGATGGGCGTCACGTATCAAAAGGCCTTGTTCGTGCGGTTCGGCGATGCGAAGAACTTCGTCGATGGTTTCGATGAAACCAATGCCAAGTTCTTCAATGGAATTGCTCTTCAATTTCGAATGCAGGAAAACAGGCCGCTCGTTAACGATCGCCGCCACGTGTTGCATCGTTTTTGTAAGCTTACCACTGATACCAGTTTCGAACTGTGACAATAAAGCCTTGCGAATGTTGCGATCTGGCATCACCGCAATTTCGGAGCAAATCACGATTGGAGCATCCGGCGTTGAAAGTCGACTGGCGGTGATCAAAGCGTGTGCGAAATCATCCCACGTTTGGTCGGTTTCTTCCATCTCGATAGTTGCGACAGTCACGTCGGCTTGGCCTTCCCATTGGAACGCCCACAGTTCATTGGTCGCCAACCTTGCGGCGTCGGTTGCGTCTTTGCGAGCGCCACAAATGACTCTTTCGATTTTGTCGCCCGGTCCACAAATGATTTGAATTGAGAAAAAAGAGCCCAGCGTATCATTCGCGATTTCAATTTCCTCCCAACGCGAGAGGAACGAACCTTTGCCGTCGGCGAAACGACCTTTGATGACTTCACTCGCGAATTCAGGATACAAGCAATCGATTTGCTGATTTGCTTCGCCCGCAACCGGACAGCTAACGGGTAACACAACGTCGGCGTCAACCAACATTCGGTTGATGTGCACAGGTTCCCCTGCTGCGTTTGCGATGATGTAAGCAAGACCCGTTTCAATCTCGGGGTCGTGGACTTGAAAATTGATTGAGTTGAAACCAAATTCGACTGGAAATACTCCCGGTCGCTCGCCGCTCGTTTTCTGCTCGTCAGTTATTTCATAAAGCGAAGGATCTATTTCAAGCCGTCGTGCCGTTCGAGGTGAAACCACCACCACGATATCCGCCGGATCAACGTTTGCGGAATTAAGCTGTTTAAGTAACGCCTCAAGAATAAGTTTCGGGTGAGGCAGGTTTGACTGCAGGGCGATGCCAACCGTGTCACCGGCGAAAACGGACTCCTGAAGTTTTGGGTAAAAGAGCGGCTCGTCCAGAGCTGCCTTCATCAATTCATCGACGCTTAAGTTTTTGCCTTGCGCATTTTCACTTTGCAAATTGGGCTGGTTAGTTTCGACAGAATCTTTGACCGAGTCATTTTGGTCGCTTGTTCCATCAACTTGTGGCTTTTCGAACTTGTCGGGCAGACGATCAATCAGCTCGTGAATTATCATTTTGTGGTTCGTTTTGAGTGAGCGGAGATGAATTGGTTTGGACAGACAATGATATCCCCCGAGTTTAAGAGTTCAATGCTTGGATTCGTCTTTACCCGATTCCCCCATTTGGGTTTAATTTACCCAAAATTGCAGACATCGGAAGGTTGCAAGCACATGACGCTTGGAAAACAGTATGAACGGATTCGCTGTGTTACAAAACGATCTTATTAGACGAATGGGAGATGATTCCCAGATCGGGACTCTGACAAACCGTCTTGGACTGGCTCTGTTTTGCGTTTGTTTTCTTTTTGCTTCAGGTTGCGGCAAGAAACAAACTCAGGATTCAAACGCGCAAACTGATGCCGCCCAGCCGAAGCTTGTCTCGCCTGGAGTGATCGGTCAAATGGCCGCAGCACAGCCAAACTCTGGCCCTGATGCCGCGGAGATTCTTCGCAAACTCAATGAACGTTTTGCGTCTGCCAAAACGTATCGCGACAAAGCGGTTCTGTATCTTACGTATCGTTTACAAAACCAGAACATCCAGGAACCACAACCTTGGGCAACGACTTGGGAGCGTTCGGGACGTTTATCGAGCCAATTGTTTAACGGCAAAATCCAATGTGACGGCCAATTGCTGAGCGGATACGTTTACGACATCGATTCCGCCAATCTCGAGAATCAACACCTCTTAATCCCCTATGAGAACAAGATTCCAATTGACGAACTGTTTCGTGACTCGATCGCTAAACATTTTTTGGCTGGATATTCCGAGCTTCCGCTGGACGAGTCAAATTTGGCAACTTCACCGAAATTGATTCCGCCACCTGTTTCGTTGCTGACCAATCAGGCTCCCAATAACTGGCTTCAAAACCCGCAACAGTTTGAGCGTTTGGCTGATAGAAAAATTGGCGATCAGGATTGTTATGTCATAAGAAGTCTTGCAGACGGGATGACGACCGATTGCTGGATCGACAAACAAACACATTTACTGGTCCAGATGTCGTTACCACTCAAGCTACTGGCCGGTGAAGTGATCACTTCGCCAGAAATCACAGAAGTCGTCTTGCTCGCTCGTTTCCACGAAGCCGCCGTCGACATTCCGATCGATGACAAAGCGTTCGCGGTTAATCCAAGGCAAGATGCGACTCCGGTGCGCAAATTCGTTTCCTTGCCAGAGAGTTTCCCTTCGGAGTTAATAGGCGAGACCGCTCCCGATTTTGAGTTGCGTTCCATAAACGGAAAAATTCGCAACCGTTTGTCATTCGATGGCCAAATTACTGCTTTCCTCTGGATTGCGGGGCGGCCATCGTACTCAGCACTTGGAAAACTTGACAAGTTATCCGAATTGTTGAAAAACAAACTTCCCAATGAGAAAATTCAACTCGCGGGTGTCTATTCCGACAACGACCTCAAATCACTTGATGAGTTTCAACCTTTGGATGAATTGGCGGCCAAGATTCAATCCGTCAACATTCCAACCTACTACGATCAAGGATTGGCGGCGAGTACCGGGATGCTTGTCAAACAAATTCCTTCGGTGATTGTGCTCGACGGAGATTCGAGAATTCAGTTTGCAAAATCTCTCTCAGATAAAAACTGGGTCAACGATGTCGCAGCCGCCATCGAGCGTGTTTCAAAGGGCGAAGACGTCGCTTTGGAAATGCAAAACGAATACCGCCGATACTTGGAGTCGTATCATCAGCAATTGTTAACCGTAAGTGCCGCCGATGTTGCCCCGCGCACAAAAGCGACTTCGGTCGGCAATCGAAAAATGCGGCTTAACCCAATGCAGAGTTGGGCGAATTCAGAATTCAAAAAAGCCGGCAACATTTGTGTCGTTGAAAACAAACAGCCTACGCCCAACTACTACATTTTCGACGGCTGGCGAACGGTGGCTGAAGTTGATTATCGCGGCAAAACGATTGCGAGACACGAACTGAAATTGCCTGACGCGGAAGCCGGTAGTTTGCTTCGAGCGGGAATCAACGTGAAAGGCGAGACTTTCTTTACCGTGTTTGGCCCGCTGGGTGATCGAGTATACCTGTTCAACAAATCGTGGCGTCCCGTGGGCACTTACCCACCGCCGACAGCTGACCACAAAGGCATTCGGGATTGCCGGTTGACCGATATCGATGGTGACGGTTTTTCCGAACTGTTGGTCTCGTTCGATGATGAAAACGGTGTCCATCTGGTTGACCCGACATCGCTGTCAGGCAAACCAATTTCGAATTTGCTAACTCAGTCGGTTGCCCAATTCGGTAGTGATGTCGTCGTGACGGGAGCTGGCAAAATTGGGATGCTTAAATCGGGACTCACCAACGTTGAAGAGACCGAACTCAAATTCCGATATCTTTCCGCTGCGGGAAATCAGCAACTCTGTTCGCTCGGCATGACTAGTGGTGGAAAATGGAACGCCGTTGGATTTGACGATGAACTAAAACGTGTTTGGACGCTCTCTGTTGGCTCACAATTTTACGATTGCGAAATAGAGCCGTTGGCCGTTGTGGCAGCGAATGGCGAAATCGTGTGGGCCATCGCAGATGCAAACCATATGATTCACTTGGTGTCAGGCGCAGGAAAATGGCTTGGGGAGTTCCAATCAGAAAGCCCCTTAAGCGGTATTGCACTCTCCAATCATAACGGGCAAACAAGCCTTGTTTTCTCCAACAAATCCGGTGTCGAATGTTGGGATCTGAACTTGGGAGCAAATCCAATGCGAAAAGTATCTAGCGGCAATCGGAATTAGTACCAAGCAGCCCACGGTGATTTATTCTCGTGTGGACTTAAGAACACGAAATTGCAGTATCTGCTTTGGGAATACCAGCAACAATTTGCGCAAAAGAAAAGGCTGAACTTATTTGAGTCCAGCCCGCTGTTCGAATACGACACTAGGATGTGCGCTCGCAATTCACATTAATCCGAAGGCTCTGTAGACAATGTTGGTTTTGAGGTCGAGCCATCCAACTCATCAGATATAGACTGGAAATCACTCTCAGCAATAGAGCCTATTGCAGTGATCGCTGAAAAGGCAGTGACGCAGACAAATTGCCCATTGAAACCTTCGATTGAAATGCCTGCGTGGACAGTGTCACCGGACTGGTTCAAATTGGTCTCATCAAGAGCCTTTTGGCCGAAGCGAGTCATGGCCAAGAACCCGAGTGGAGTCATTGCTGTTTCTAGGTCTGGAGTTCCCGATTTTAGAATCGACACGTTCTGATATTCAAGTTCGCTGAGCATACCCTTGGCATCCATTATTCGTGCTTTTGCGAACTCTGTTGCCTTGCTTGCTTCTTCAGAAGATGGGAATTTGAATTCTGCTTTTGTTGCAATTCCATTTGAAAAATCGAAACCGATCACAGCCGTCTCAATGTCTGCGAGAGGTGATGCCTCTGGCGGTACAAAACTTTTGAATTGCTTTGGAATGGTCGTAGCGTTAACGCCCATCGTGATTTGACCAAATGTCTTGCTCAACAAAGGCTGAATGCCGGAATCAGAAAGATTGCGACGGTTGTTGAAAAACCACCGCACTCCTTTTTCAGTTCCAAGTGAAACCGTGTTGGGTGATGCGAGAAATATCGCCAAGCCGGATGCTCGGTCAACATATATTTTGCGTCCATCTGTTTCCGTAGTTTCCCAAGAGCTTGGTAGGCTGTCCTCGATTAATTTCCGCTCAAGCGGTTGGGCAAATGTGAACAGACCTAGCCCGAACTCAGATGGCGAGTCCAACATAGATACAAGATCCGGCACCACGTAGGTTGCGTCCCGCAGGTCGGTAATTCGTAGTCCCGTGTGCCGCAAGAATTCCTGATCGGCTTCGGTACGAATCCCTGCAAACAATTGTGAAGGCAGTGCAAAATCCGGAGTTTTCGTTAGCCCGATCACGTCAAGATAAACAAAAGCTGCAGCGTTGGATGGAACAAACTTCAAGCTCGTTTTAGTTGTAGATTCCTGCCCCAAAAGCGTGGACGCAAACAAAGTTAACGTAGCTACCGTGACACCAAGTAATCTAAAAAATGGTCGTTTCATATCTTCTCCAATTGGTTTCGTTGCATGCTTGGTGGGGGCCAAACAATAGGTTGCCCAAAACTATGAAAAGAAGAAAGCGGAAATTCTTTGATCAAAACGACGTGGTCTTCGAGGTGCCTGTAACGAAAGTTCCAATTCTTTCGAATTCACGTGGTGAATGCAGCAAGGGGGCACGCTCTTGATAAATGCGCGTAACAAAACCGCAGCGAGCCAAGACTCGCTGCGGCTATTGAAATCGCAAAACACTAAACAACCGATGACGGCAGTTAGTCTCAATTTTTCGAAGGTGGGCGAATGGCCTCCTGAAAACCATCATTGTGACGACTGATGCCGCGGCCGTTGTCAAACATAGATAAAAATCTATCAATCTCCTTGGACTCAATGATTCCGTTGCCGTCGTAGTCCATGTGCCCGATGTAGACGGTTGTTTGGCCCGGCGGCAACTCATCAGCGGTCAAATCCCCATCGCCATTTTTGTCAAATTTCCTGACTTCGAAAAATATTTCGTTCATGAAAATACCAGGACGGGAACCAAGGTGGCGATCGTACTGGGCAAGGACCTTGTATTGTTGCTTGATCTCGGTGCAGAAAGTTTCTGCGTCGTCGCAGACGGTGTAAGTGAGTGTTATGTCGAATTCAGATTTCTTTTCCAACCCTTCTGTTTTAATGAGGAATTCACGCGGGTCGATATCCGAATCTTCTTTGACGTCCGGTCCAATGAGCTCTGTCTTTTCAAGTTTCGCACCATTGGACGAGATTTCGATTTTGACTTTTCCGGCAAGATTATTCCAATGGACTTCGTATATTGGATCCAGGAACACGCCTAAATAGAGAAGCCCAGTGCCTTCTTGCCCACTGATACCTTCTGCGCGAAGTTTGGCGTAGAACGGATGTTTGTCGTCAGGAACAGGTTGGTTGATAAGCGGTCGCAATCCGCGAGGCAATTTAAGACGCGGCACAATACCACTGGCAGCCTTTCGAATGTTCGGTTCAAACGCAGTTTCTAAATCACTCACTTTTGTGACGGACTCGGATGGTCCCACGAGTTCAGCCAAATCCGCACGAAGCGTTTCCGGTATGCTCCAGAATCTTTTCCTGATCAGTTTCCCGTTCGGATCAAGGATGAATTCGCCATTGGGTGCATTGCCGAAAGCAATCTTGACGTCGTTCTCCATCGTGTCGCAGATCCAAGGAATTTCCGTTTTGAAACGGTCCTTTGCCACTTCGATGTGCTTCAAACGTTCCTTTAAATTGAATACGGAAATGTAATTATTAACCTCAGGGTGTTCGATACTTTTGTAAACGTAAAAGAACTGCACATCTTTGTCACGATAGTCACGGTATACGGTTTCCAGACCGGAAACATTTCGAAGAAACGGCGGTCATGTCATACAACCGAAATTGATCACGGTATATTTCCCTCGAAAGTCACCGAAGCTTACCTTTTCACCTTTTTCGTTGAATGCAGTTAGTTCCTCGCTGATGATGTCGTCAAGAACTGGCTTAGTGGCCATAAAACGTTGGTTGTACAAGTCAACAAACTCGACGGCTTTGGGGGTTTCAGGCGGGGACGTTGGTGTTTTTGCGGCTTTGGCTTTGGTTGCTTTGTCAATTTTTTTCACAACGGCAACTCTTTTAGAAAATTCTTCTCGTGCCACGGAACTGTCTTTGTCCTCATCGAGATCCAAAAACGCTTCGTCAGATTGTTTGAACCATGGCAATACGTTGTCCAAGTACAACTTGAATTCCTCCTTAGAGATCTTCCCATTACCGTCTGCATCGCACTGAGTAAATTTTTCGTCCTCAGTCAGTTTTGGTTTCGGAACAGGCATTGGAGCAGTTGGAGTCTTCAAACCCTCTTGTTTCGTTTCAGCCTGAGAGTCTTGGCTTTTCCCTTTTGAACTTTGAGCTTCTTGAGCGGACAAGCCACAGGGCGCGATGAAACAAAACGCCAGTAGAAGCTGGTATCCGATCGGCAGTGTTTTTTGCATGTGTTTACTTTATTAATAGAAACAGATTTGAGCGTGGTTGAGTTATCGAATGCTATTTTTGACATCCAACAGTTGTGAATTCGAAACGGAGTTACCAAACGTCTCAAACTGATCAAATTTCCAAACAACTTGTTTCGTTTTCGGTTCGACTTCGATCAAAAGCGGTTGTCCAGGGCCTGCGTGGCAATTTCCAATCACGAAATTTCCGTTGGGAAGGACTTCCAAGGTTGTCACCCAAGCCAAAACAATCCCGGGCAGTTCGTTTTGTTTTAAGTGCCACACGATTTCTTTTTCAGGCGTCACTTCAATCACGCTGTGGCCATTGCCGGTTGCGATCAAGGTATTGCCGTTCTCTAAACGGACAGCTCCGAATAATTTATTCCCAAACGATTCTGGCCCGTGTCCGCGTTTGGACTCCTTGTCAAACATGGGAATCGGATACTCCCAAACGACGTTACCCTCTGCACCGGGTTCGTATTCACGCAAGACACCATCGCCCTCGTGGCAAACGAGGTAATTTCCTGATGCTAACTGTCGGACCAAACGCGTGTCAGTATGAACGTGTGGGTTGTTTACCTTCAATTTCGTGTTGCGAATAAGTTCCCCCCCACGATCCACTTCTATAATCCGAGCCGGCCCCGATTCCGCAATCATGACGTTGCCATTGGCAAGCGGTTGAAACGCGTGGACTTCAACGGGCTTACCTTCATTGCCATTTTGAGTCGCGGAATCGTACGACCATACAACTTCCTTTTTTGAGCGATCGATTTCGACGACTTTTGAACGGCCTTGGCGAGTCAAAATGTTTCCAGACTCAAGAACATGAATGTCGTGGATGCCTCCCCACTTCATTTGCCATTCGATTTTGCCATCACCGTCAACGATGGCAAGATTCCCCTTGCCCTGCGTCAGAACCGTGTGCTTGATCGGATGGTTTTGAGTGGATTCGCCTTGTTTAGATTCGTCTTGTGCGGCTAGTGGCTCAAACAAGCTGATTGCCAATATGCCAAACACGATTACGCCAACTCGTTTCTTGAGATTCATAACGCAGTTTGTGGGTGAGAGACTCTTAGTAAGTGCACGACTTATGATACAGGAATATTTACAAGTAGCCACAATCAAACGAGCACCAAGTCGAATCGTCTTAATGCATAAGCTGTTGTCAAACTCACACACTTTTTTTGATTAAGCCAAACGAACACTCTGAACGAGAGAGGCGGTAGGTTTCTTCCGCAAGCGACGATTCAAATTTCGGCCGCCCCCATTGAATTACACTTCTGCACCAACTTGTTTTCAAAAACGCTCGTTGGCTGCCACAAAACACTCCTGATCACTGGCGAATGTTCGCCGCGGATAGAAAGAGTTATTCGCGGAATCAAAATTCAATCGCAATATTTCCGATTCAAGCGCCGTCGGGATAACAGGTTCCCTTGCATCTTCTTAACACACCGAACCTATTTTGGACTCCTGTGTCTCGTGATGTGTGGAGTCGAACTAGTTTCGATTCAATCCAATCACGGTTCTCCTTTAAACATCTTCTACCGCGGGCCAATGCAAAACATTTTTTCCTAGTTCCGGCGTCGCCAATCGTGACAACGTTTCAGTGATTTTGAGTTTCTCAAAGTCTTCTGCCGGTTCGTTTAATGGAAAAATCAAATGTTACCCCGCCCTCAGGGTCTGCGCGAGTTAATCGATCAGACTATCCGCGCCCAATTGCCGACGGATCCGAACGCAAGGAATACGTTTCTTGAGTTCATTCATTTTGTTCGAGCCGGTTCGCAGTTACTTGCACCGGCAAATTGCAAACGCAATGGTGATCATGATCGGTTAATTGCCCGCATTCGTGCGCTGCTTAGGATTTCGCTTAACTCGTCTCATTGGATCCGACCAATTGAAGGCTGGTACTGTGATACTGCAAAAGCCAGAAGCCTCGACGACCAATTTAACTCGTTGGTAAGCTACCTCTTCGCCAAATATCCAGTCCCGCGTTTCCTAAACAAAGTCTGGTTTGGAAATTCGTGGTTCGATTGTCGCACCGGCGTTTCTGTTTTCCTGAAACTTGGCAGTGGAATCAGCCCGCGTAAGTGCGGTTTGCCAGTCAGATTGACAAAATCACAAACGCGACACTTCATGAGCGCGCCTGATGACTTGAGTTTGCCCCAGGCCATCCGCTGGAGTCAAGTCAAAGCTTCCGGTGGCAGCTCAGTGCTCGCACGTACGATTTTGAAAACTCATCTGGCAGAGCAACAAGGTGATGAAGGTTTTTGGAATGAGATTGTCGTCTGGTTTTGCAACGCTGAACAAAACGATCCGTCAACACTGACGCCTGACGAGATTGTTGAGATGATCAACTTCATTGAGCAACATAAATTTGGCCCGGCACACAGAATCCTTGGCTATCGTGTCGACATGGGTCCTCTTCAACCAGAGTTCTCATTGCGAGGAAGATCCATTCGATGGATGCGACGGCACATGGTCAATTGGAGGGCTCAGCTGAATATCCCCAATCCATTTTTTCCAAAGCACCCCAGGCGAAACAGCCGTTGGGAACCGTTGGGTATCAACGGGATTCGAATTGAAAACGATGAGGGCGTTTTGTCGATCGTTGAATTGTTGACCGGTGACGAGTTAGTCGTCGAAGGCGGTATCCTGAAACACTGTGTTGGCACCTACGATCGTCATTGTGTTCGCGGAAACTCGTCCATCTGGTCCGTCCGATTGACCAGGAACGAGGTGCAGCGGCGAATCCTGACGATTGAGCTTTGCCCTACTCGAAAGACAATTGTGCAAGCAAAAGGAAAATCAAATTCGGCTCCCACCGAAGAAGCGAGAGCCCTTGTGAAACAATGGGTCCGCCAAGAAAATCTTCACTGGACAAATTCGTAATGGATTCTAAAAATTTTCGCTGAAGCTTACTTTGGCCGTACAACAACAAAACTTGGGTACGTTCCTGCCAAGTCATGCTGAGTTTGGCAAATCATCAAACGCTTCTACGGCTGGTGGCTCAATTGCTTTAGAATCGAAACCCTACACTGGTCCTGAGACGCTGTGAACATTTACTCTTCCAAAATAGAACCATGAATTACGCATACACTGATCGACAAGAATTACAGAAACCCGGCGCGGGGCTTCCATGGTTCGAAAGAATTGCGTTGAACGCCGCTGTGAAGACTGGTGCCGCCGTGATGACGGACAAATACGTTTTGCGCTGGATCAATCGAGACGCGGCAGAGCTATTACGGCTGGCCGATTGTGAAGATGAATCCTACGACGTTACCGACCCGATCATAACACCGCGCGTGATCGGGATCGAGGATTCCAGTCGGAACTGGTCGGTGTTGATGGTGCTGGAGCATTTGTGTTTGGTGAACACAGAAATGATCAAATTGATCCAAGCCCTTTCAAACGGGATTGTTCCGCGGGGAGAAATTGATGTAGCACTTTACAAACCAGAAGAAGATATCGACTACGAAGTGCTCACTCGTTTTCAAAAACTTGATGCAGAATACACGAACGTTGTTGGCGAGCTGATTAAGCATCACGGCAGCTTGCAACTTCCTGCGCGTTGCAAGCATCCTTGGTTCGGGTTGCTAAACGCCCATCATTGGCATTGCCTCGCCGCGTTTCACCAACGTGTTCACCTTCGGCAAATGCAGAAAATCATCGCCATGCTTGGAGTGGCTTGAGATCTTTCACCGTTCCGGGGGAAGGGGTAGTTAACGTTGCTAGATTCAGGATTTGCTTTCTTCGGCATTTCGAATCGCCTGAAGTTTAAAGGCAAACTTCTATCCAAACTATAAAACCAATCATTCGCGAATATTCATGCCAAACGGAAGATACTCTCGCGCTGCTAGAACATTTTTTCTAACTCTGTAGTACTAATGATTGGGATCTCAAGTTTTTCTGCTTTTTCGCTTTTTGATCCAGACCCCGGGCCGGCGACCAAATAGTTCGTTTTCTTCGAAACGCTGCCAGAGCATTTTCCACCGCGGCTTTCGACTTCCTTTTCCCAATGCTTTTTGCCTTCCGGGAATCCACCACTGAAGCAAAATGTCACCCCCGTAAATTTCCCTTCCGCTGTGGCGGCCTCGGGTTCGACGAACTCCATCAGTTTATCAATGTCATCAGAATTCGCATCTAAATATCGGCGAATGGCTTCAGCAGTAATGGTACCGACGTCTTCAACTGCTTCTAGGTCCTCGACCGAAGCCTTGCGGATCTTCTCCATCGAACCAAAGTGTGATTGGAGTGCTTTGCCCGCCGATTTTCCGGCGGATCCGATTCCAAACGATGCAAACAATTGCCAAAGCGGTACTTTCTTTTTTGACTTCATCGCGACTTCGATCGCTTCGTCAAGCGAAGCGGTTTCCATTTTGTCCGGAGCGGGGATCATTTGGATCGCGGCAACCGCAAGCGTCGCCTGCCGTACCGTTAAGCCGCACGCCATCGCGGACTCAACATCCAAACGATAGAAATCTGCCGGAATGGAAACACCACCGCCCTCAACCAACTGTGTCACGCGGCTTTCTCCCAACCCAAGCACTCCAAAGGTTGCGAGGTAGTGACAAAGCGAACTGATGTTCTGAGCCGGGCATTCCGCGTTGTCGCAAATCAGTTCGAGCATGTCTGCCGTACCGCCCTTTTGAAGTTTCGTTTTCTGATCACACGAAGGACAAGTTTTTGGAAAATCCGGTTCGCCCTCGCCTTTAATGACGCGCGTGACTTTTGGAATGATTTTTCCAGCCTTACGCACGGCGATCATTGAGCCGATCGTAATTTGATTTCGCTCCATGAACCCGGCGTTGTGCAACGTCGCCCTCGAAACGTTAGTGCCTGCCAATCGAACGGCGTCGAAAATCGCAACACTCGTAAGCTTGCCAGTTCGACCGGTTTGCCATTCGATTTCCTTGATGACGGGCGTTGCTTCTTCTTCGCGAAACTTCCAAGCGATTTTGCCTTTCGGGTTTCCAGTTACCGGATCACCATGGCGGCCCAGCTGCTCTTGGTCCTCCAAATTGTTGATACCGACAATCACCCCGTCGACTTCGAAATCAAGTTTTGGAACGCCGTCTTCTCGCTTTTGCAAGTCTTCGAATTTAAACGGTTTGGGTTCGATGTAAGGAACCCCCAACTCGTTGTTGCAATATTTGTAGCGTTCGATTTCTGTCTTGTAGGGTGGGTTGTCCAATGCCTCGATACTGTAAGCGACAAAACTCAAAAGCATTTTCTTCGTTTTTTCTGGATTTTTGAACTGACGAATTCCACCGGCCGCATGGTTTCTCGGATTGGCTCTGAGTTTGTCACCTGATTTCGAAAGTGCCTTTTGAACTTTTGCAAAATCAGAAATCTTGCAAATGAGCTCGCCTCGAATCGAGCAAGTGATTTTGTGCGGAAGTTTTCCCGGGACGCCTGCCACAAAACGGACTTGATCTGTTACGTCCTCTCCATTGATTCCGTCTCGCGGCCTCAGTCCTGCCCGCGCGAGTTTTCCGTCTTCGTAGTAGATCGCCAACGCAACTCCATCGAGCTTGTAGGCTTGGTAGAAATAGCCCTTGGGATACTCGACCGGTTCGCCCTTGAGCGTTTTTTCTTTGACTTTCAACTGAGTACCACCGTGAACTTTTTCGGATGCCACCGCTGTCGATTTCCCCAACCATTTGAACAGTTGCTCTTCCTGTTTTTCCAGATCTTCATGGCTGGCCTTTTCGATCGACGTCATCGGCGGGTCATGGACGACTTTTTGGGCAGCACTCGAAACGGTGGACGCAGTCGCCGTTTCGAAAAGTTTTGACTTCGGTCGCAGTGCCTTCAACTGACGACGCAACCCATCGTACTCGCCGTCAGTGACCTCAATTTTCGTGTCAGGATGCGTACACTCGATGCCTTGCTCATAAAGCGTGTCCAAGTGCGAGATGATTCGTTCGAGATCGTCGGCTTGTTGTTTTTTTGAAGGCATAAGAAAGAGGGTTCAGTGTTTAGGGTTCAATGTTGAGGGCAAAGGACGCAGAAGAAATCCCAGAGAGTGGTGGTTTTACTTCGTTTTCGTCAAGTTGTTATTCTGAGTGGGCTGCGAATAATATAAAATCGGTTAGCGACGCTGACGGTTTCGCTTCCCCAAATGTGTTTCTGTGTGGCTTTCAGTATATCGCTGACTATGACACGTTTGGACCCATGCAAATCAACCCTAAAAAAATTTGATGAACTATCGCCTAAAGTTCAATAATAGTCTCGAAGTTTGCTTTGATTTCCCACAGGGGAATAAACGCATTTCGAGAATAGCTTTCTCATTCGTTACTTGTTGCTTTCTTTGCTGTGTGTTTTGTTGCAGTTCTTCATCGCAAGGTCAAATCAATCCCAAACGCAAGCAAAACGCCAACCAAGGTGCCGATACGCAGAAGGGACGAGAAGCGCTGGAGGCCCAGTTAGTAGAAGACGCGTTCAAGCAAGGCGAGCGTTCGGTATTCCTGCCAGCTCCGCGCGAAATTCTTAGGCCGCTCATTCGAGCCCGACGTGCCCTCCAAGAAAATGATATGGCTCGAGCCGTTACGTTGCTTGGCGAAGTCCTCACCGACACCACGACCGAAGATTTCCTCATCCCCGACCCGACCGTTGACGGAGTCTCAACAAGTCTCCGCAAAAGAGCCCAATCGATTTTGGGAGCCTTGCCGACGAAGGACCGTGAACTCTACCGAGTGCGTTACGGCGTCCAAGCAAAACAGATGCTGCAGAAAGCCATTGAAACGGGTGACTACCAACAGGTCTCCGAAGTGATGATTCGGTTCTTTTATACGGACGCTGGATACGACGCTGCGATGTTGTTGGGGCATTACCATTTGGATCAAGGTCGCCCAATCGCGGCAGCAAGTTGTTTCGAGCGAATCACCCAATCGGAAGAAGCGCGAACGCTTTATGATCCCGAGGCATCGGTATTATTGGCGACGTGTTTGATGATGAGTGATGCTCCTGACCGTGCGGCGGAAGTTCTAGTAAGTTTCCAGTCAAAGTCCTCACGAAGATCATTTCAGTTCATGGGCAAACCTGTCCGGATGTTCGACAAACCAAAAGACGCTGGGCCGTGGCTGAAAAAATTGATTGGCGAGTCCCCACTAAAAGACATCGCCGTTGTGAATCAGTGGGTTATGGTGGGCGGCAATCCACAACGCAATGCTCGCAGTGGCACAGGGTTTCCTTTGTTAAGCCCTCGCTGGGCCACGCCGACGGTCAACAACCCTGACTTGGAGGACGCGGTCAAGGACCGACAAACAGAGTTAATTGCTCTTGGCTCGTCTCCCATTCCGTCAGTCCAACCACTGGCCGTTGGCGACACGATTGTGATGCGTGCCTTCGACCGAATGATCGGTGTCGATTTCAAAACTGGAAAACGTGTTTGGGTGTTCCCGCCATGGAATTTCGCTACTCGGTTTGAGACTCCTAAACAGAGAATCAAGAAACGTACCGTAAAAGAAGATTCGTTGACCGAGCGAATGTGGATGGATTCGATCTATGGTCAGGCAAGTAGTGACGGCAAGCGAATTTTTGTCGTACCCAAACCTGGGTTTTCTTCGGAGGTCTCAACCGACGGACTGAACGAAGATTCCGAACCCGCGTTGGGCCGAACGTATAACGAGATGATGGCGATCGACATCGGACGCGAGGGGGCGTTCAGTTGGGAAGTCGGCGGAGAATCTGGCCTTGATGAACCCAAACTGGCGAAATCTTTTTTCCTTGGTCCGCCACTTCCGCTAGCCAATGAGCTATTTGCCGTTTGTCAGCAGGACAGCGAAATTCGCTTGGTGGTTTTGGATGCCGAAACTGGAAAACTAAAATGGATCCAACAACTGGGAACCATTGAAACCAACTCAAACCGGGTCGACGTTCAAGCCGATAGGTTTCGACGACTCGCCGGGGTGACACCTTCATTCTCAAATGGAATTTTAGTTTGTGCGACAGGTACAGGCGCTCTCGTCGCCGTTGACCTTTCAACTCGATCGCTCCTCTGGGGATATCAATACACGACACCAGGCAGCAAATCAATTCAGCGACTTTCTCCCTTTAACGTTTCGAAAACGGATAAACTGGGCGGGCTGTGGCGAGATTCGACGATCGTGATTTCGGACGGAAGAGTCATGTTTACACCTGTCGATTCGCAAGACATGATTTGCGTCAACTTGCAAAATGGTCATCCAGCGTGGAAACAAAAAGGAATTCGAAGCTCAAAAACTCCCCGACGCGAATCGCTTTACCTGGCTTGTGTTGAAAACGGCAAAGCCATCTTGGTGGGTGGCGAACAGATTCGCGCCATCAATCTTTCGACCGGAGAAAAGCAGTGGGTATCATCCCTTGAAGGCTACGGCCGTCCCTCTGGTCGTGGGTATGCCAATCGTGGGTCTTACTACTTGCCAACCACGAATGAAAAGCTTTTGCAAATTGAACTGGAAACAGGAAAGTTCGTAAAAGCAGTCAAAACGGACGGCGTCCTTGGCAATTTGATTTGTTATCGAGGCGAAGTCATCTCACACAGCGTCGACCGAGTCGCGACCTTTCCTCAAGACGAACCCAGCCGCAAACGCATCCAGTTGGCAGTCGACGCGGGCGAGGTTTCTCCTCAGCTCCTTGCGATCAAGGCACAGATTGAATTCCAAGACGGCAACCTCACGCAAGCCATCGCTTCGATTGAAAATTCGTACCAACAATCACCCAAGTTGTCTTCCGAGGAATTGCTTTTGGATTTACTCCTTCAGCAAATAGACAAAAATTACGACGTTGGAATCGAGCTGGCTGAAAAATATGAACCTCAGCTCCTGAAGAAACGTCGATTGGATTATCTGGCGGCAAAAATTAACGGCATGATTCGGGATGAACAACCCGACGCTGCGCTTGAGTCGATTTTCCAATTGATCGAACCACTTGACGAATTTCTGACACTCAGCAGTGAGTCATTGACGCTGCCGACATCGACTCACGATGCCAGCGTGACAAACGAGAGCACTAGTGAAACGGTGCTCAACCAAAAAACCATCGTTCAAATGGATTGTTGGATCGGTTCACGAATCGGATTGATTTATGAGCGATCAAGTAAAGCGACGAAACAATTAATTGAAGAACGAATTTCGCGTTACGCGAGCAGCATTGTGCTGTTCCAACCAGAAGAACAATTTCAAATTCTCAATCTATTTCCGAAATCAACATGGCCAGCAAAGTTCACGCAATCATTGGCACAAGCATTCACCCAAGAAGGCAACTCGCTTCGCGCCATCAAGCTCTCTAATTCCATTTTGGAATCCGAGTCTGACGCACCAGGCCTCGCGTCGGCAAACGCGACGTTGCAATTGGCGAGCGTTTACATGAAGTGCGAGTTGTGGGACCAAGCGATTGAAAAAGTTGAGATTTTGGAATCCAAATTTTCTAATTCCGAGGTGACTTTTGAGGGCTCAGACCAAACAGGAGCCGACGTCGCCCGTGCACTTCGAGGTTTGATTCCAACTCAGCTGGATCTTCGCAGCGAAACCAACTGGAATCGGGGAACGGTTACAACCACTTCGACTTCCCCTGAACTGGATCCTGACGCGTTGCTTAGTCCATCTGTTATCGAACTAAAGAATTATGATCGCCCCGTGTACGCAAAATATCAGTTTCGATTTCACAGCCGAACGGGCGAGATCGAGATACTGGATGAATTCGGGAATTCTGCCTACCGATTCGCGGCACGTCAGAACGCGGATTCAATTTTTAGATCGTACAACATTTATAAGATTGGACATGTCTCGATTAAAGACAACCTTGCGATACTCGATATCGACTCAGAGGTGTTCGCATTCGACTGGCTCAAGCTTAACACGGACGAATCTCCGATGCTTTGGAACCGGAATGCAAAAGAAATGCGTCCTTCAATGAATCCAATCAGTTTCGAATCGACTTGGGGTGAAACAAGAATCAAGACTTCGCCAAACACGCGGGACTCTTACCCGGTCATCGCTGGCGCGGGCCTGAATGGTATTTGCATGCTCGAAGGACGCCAATTAATCGGACTCGACGCGATTACTGGCATTGAAATTTGGCGACGCGTCGGGTTTGATCCCGACTCAATCCTACTCAGTGGTGAGAACCATATTGTTGCGTGGAATCCAAAAAACAGAATTGCCCACGTGATCGACGCCAAAGACGGCAGAGTGATTCAAACGAATTCGATTCCCCCAAGTGCAGGCGCGTTTTGGACCAACAGTAACAGCCGAATCTTGTTTGCGGGCCGAAGACAACTCAATCGCGAAATCAAAACAGCAAGCGAAAAATCTAAGCAAGCCACTGATAACGCAGACTCAGATAAATCCTACGTCGAGGACCCAGGAAAAATCGAGCAGTTCATTGGACTGTACGATTTGAACGATGGTCAATTTGTATGGGAGAAAACCTACCCATTTAAAACACTGGCCTGCCGAGTCGAAGGGAAACGATTGGCAATTCTGCCCCCCAAGGGTGAATTGGAAATTATCAACATCGCAACTGGTAAAACAGAAGTGCGTTCGTCCGTGCAACTGAGTGCTTTGAAACGGCGAAGGATCACAGGAATTGGCGTGCACGTCACAAAAGGCACGTACTTGGTACACCTCAAAAAAGGCGAAACGCAAAATCGAGTTGATTTCAAATCCGGCACCAACTTTATCGAAGCACGCTACGTCAACTACAACGATCCGATGTGGGTTGGCTATATCGTGGGCATTAATTCAACGACGGGCGAGAATCTTTGGCGAACGCCTGTACGGTTTGAAAACTTCCAAGTTCTTCAAGGTCAGCCATTTAGCTGTCCGTTGTATTTTTTAAATCGACGCTTGGACATTGATAGTGAGTTGGGTGACTCCAGCAGCTATTTGCAGTTTGTCGGAATTGATGTTGAAACTGGCAAACTGAGAGTCAACGGTTTGAATGAGTTTAGTTATCAGAATTCGTTTCGGCTCAACTGTTTACCCGAGCAGCAAAAGTTACAAATCAACTACCGAGGTATTCGCCTCACTTACGATTTCGAATCGCAAACCGATTTACCTCCACGGCCAGTAGCCCAGGTTGCGGACTACAATTCAATTCGCATGAAGCAGGACTCAGACGATCGAGTGGATCCTTTTGACCCTACGCTGATCGAACTTGAAAAAGTCAAAAGTCTCAAAAGGGCTCAGGCTGCTCAGGCACTTCTGCCTCAAAAACGTGCCGACGAAAAGAAAAAACTTGAGGCTGAAAAAAACGGGAAGTGACCCACGACTGTTGAATCACGACGGACTCTGCAAACTTTCCACGTCCCGGCGGTCTTCACTGCAAAAGGATCGCAGTCGCGAGGTCCAACACCAGTAGCCCTTCAACGCTGCGACGACTATCCTTTAGTCAGATCAAATACAACAGGAGAGACGCATGTCGGACAATCCCGTCGGCCAGGATGCCATTGAATTACTTAAGAACGCTCGAACGCAAATTTTGTCAGAGCTTTCTCAAGTCATCGTGGGCCAAGAGGAAGTGGTTGAGCAAATTTTGATTTCAATGTTCAGCCAAGGGCATTGTCTCCTTGAGGGCGTGCCCGGCCTGGCCAAAACGTTGATGATCAGCACGCTTTCCAAAACGCTGAACCTTTCGTTTTCTCGCATCCAATTCACACCCGACTTGATGCCGGCTGACATCACCGGTACTGAGATCATCGAAGAAAACAAATCCACGGGTGCACGCGAACGGCGGTTCCTCGAAGGTCCGATTTTCTCAAACATCGTTTTGGCGGACGAGATCAATCGAACACCACCAAAAACTCAGGCGGCACTTTTAGAAGCCATGCAAGAACGCACGGTAACGGTGGGTCGGGTCAGACATACGCTGTCCGATCCGTTTTTCGTTCTGGCGACGCAGAACCCGATCGAGCAGGAGGGAACTTATCCGCTTCCCGAAGCCCAGCAAGATCGGTTCATGTTCAAAGTGTTTGTTGACTACCCTTCGTTCGAGGATGAATTCGAAGTCGCCCGTCGGACAACTGCTCGAAACAACTATGAAGTCAAACCTGTGCTTTCAGGTGAAGACATTTTGAAACTTCAAAACACCATCCGCGATGTTCCCGTTTCCGATCACGTGATTCGATATGCGCTTTCTCTAATTCGCCAAACAAGAATCGGCACCGAAGGCATTCCCGGATTCATTACCGAAAACGTTGGTTGGGGCGCTGGTCCACGGGCGGTCCAGTATCTAATTCTCGGAGGCAAGACTCGTGCGCTGCTTTACGGACGAACACATGTTTCAACCGAAGACATTCAAGCGCTTGCTAAACCCGTTTTGCGTCACCGGCTGGCCATCAATTTTGCAGCTCAAAGTGACGGCATCACCGCCGACGACGTTATCCAGCAACTCATTGATGAAACTCCTACCAAAGAAGATGATCTAACCAACGATGCCAGATTCCAAAAGATTTTTGCATCCTGAAGCCATCAAGCGTATTGCGCGTTTGGATCTGAGGGCACAACATATCGTCGAAGGTTTTCTTTCGGGCATGCATCGCAGTCCGCACTTTGGGCAGTCCGTAGAGTTTCTTCAACACCGCGAGTACACGCCCGGTGACGATCTTCGTCATGTTGATTGGCAGGTTTGGGCTCGTCAGGATCGACTGTATGTGAAACAGTTCGAAGAAGACACCAACATGCGAGTCAACCTGTTGGTCGACATATCCAAGAGCATGAAGTACGGCAACGGTCCGCTCAACAAATACGAATACGCTGCGACGATCGCGACATCGTTGGCATTTTTGGTTTTGAAAAATCAAGACGCCGTTGGGTGCCTCGCTTTTGATGACAAAGCCAGAGCCAAGGTTCAAACGCTGAGCAAGCGAACGCAGTTGATGACGATCATTCAAAGCCTGGAAGTGAACGAGCCAGCCGACAAAACGGATCTTGCAAGGATCTTCCTCGAAGCCGCAGAGACCTACCCTCGCCGTGGAATGATGATCGTCATTTCCGATCTCTTTGGCGATGTGGAAGCAACAATGCGTGGTTTGCGCGTACTTCGCCAGCGTGGACATGACGTTTTGGTACTGCATGTCCTCGACGATGACGAATTGGAGTTTCCATTCACAGGCCCCACTCGGTTTGAAGATTTAGAGTCGCCCACGAGATTGAACTGCAATCCTAAAGCACTCCGGGATGGCTACCTCGAAGAACTAAACAAGTTTCTTGATGAAGTTCGGCGTGAGTGTGCGAAAAGTGCAATTGATTACGCATTGATTAAAACCAGCGACCCGCTCGACGCAGCATTAGCACAATTTCTCAGCCGACGGATGGCACGCAACCGTAACCGTTGAGATCGCGGTCGTAAAAATGGCAGCCGTTGAAACCGAAGCTGTTGAAAGCAACCATGGCAGTTGAAATCGTAGCGTTTCCGCGATCTAAACGTTCGTTAAATGATTCAATCACTAGCGCAATTTTTGCTTTCACAAATCGTCTGTATCGGATACAGCCACGTGGACTCGCGCCTGACAAAGACTCGATTGCGAGGGCACTGGGCGCTCATTCTCAATCGGCTCAAAGAACTTTCTTCGCCTACGACACGCAACATGATGCCAAACACGACGCCGATTTTGTTTCAGGAATCGTCGCAACGGTAACAGCGTCCGTTTCGTCAACGCTCACCGACCGCGACGGCCAACCAGTGGGTTTACTTGGCCTATTCCATGCCATGGAATCTCCAGAGCCAGTAAAGCAACTCTTCCACGCGGCGACAAAGTGGCTTCGATCGTTGAGGTGTCGTTCAATCGTCGGTCCGGTCGACGGTAGCACTTGGCATTCATATCGAATCAACGTTGGACCGTTTGACGAAAACCCACATAACGATGGACCGTTCCTGCTTGAGCCACAAAACCCCAACTACTACTCGCACTTGTTTCTTGGTTCTGGGTTCGAAGTCGTGCAGCAATATCGCTCACTTCGGGTTGACGACATTCTCGCAGCCAGTCATTCGCTATTGCCTTCGTACGAATCAGCCAGCAATTCAGGATATACTTTTCGTTCATTTGATAGTGCGTCGTTTGAATCTGAACTGAAAACCATTTACGAATTGAGCAAGGAGATTTTCCGAGAAAATTTTCTTTACGAAGACATTTCGTGGCGTGAATTCTCGGGGCTTTACCAACGCCTTCAACACTTCATTCGGGAAGAATTGATTTGGTTCGCAGTGGATCGTGAAGGAAACGAAGTCGGTTTTTTATTTGCGATGCCCGACTATTTCAACGCTGTTCGGGCGATGAAGGGGAAACGGAACTGGATTGCGAAAATTCGATTTACTCTGAAGGCGAGACAAGCGAATACCATCAACTTCAAATCAGTCGGCGTCATTCCGAGCCACCGCAGAAATCGTTTGGCCAGTGCGATGATGTATCTAGCTTATGCGGAGTCGCATAAAAAGGGCTTTCGAATCGCGAATCTCTGTTTGATTGGCGACGGGAACTGCTCTGCCCGATTGGATGGCGGGAACAGTCGAATCCTTCGCCGGTACGAGTTGTATCAAATGCAAGGTAGTCGGCTGGTCGATTAGCGGCCATGATAATTTCAACATGAATGAACCATCGATCGACCATAACGTCGCCAGTCTCCTCGCTGGAATTGCCGCGCGAACTCCCGACAAGATCGCGTTTGCGTCCGGGGGTTCAGACGGTTCAGAGACGATATCGTTTGGCAAGCTATGGCATGACGCAAACGCAACTGTTGGCGGCTTGACCAACTTGGGATTGAAAAAAGGCGACCGTGTGATCGTGATGATTCCCATGTCCGTTGATCTCTACGTTTGTTTGTTGGCCATAATTCAAATGGGAGCGATTGCAGTTTTCGTTGATCCTTGGGTGGGTGCAAAACAGATTGCGTTTTTTTCAGCTTTCGCGGAGCCTTCTGCATTCATTGGCATCAACAAAAGCCACTTGCTCCGTTGGTCCAATCGCCGTTTGAGAAAGATCAAAATTTCAGTCACAAATGAATCGCGAATCGGCGTTTTCCCAGCCCGCTACTCTTTGCCACAAATTAAGAAAACGGAACCGATCACCAAGGTCGCCGCAGTTAGGCCCGATGACACCGCATTGATCACATTCACCTCCGGTTCCAGCGCTCACCCCAAAGGAGCCAACCGAACGCATCGTTTTTTGTTGTCGCAACACTTGGCACTGAAAAAAGAGTTTCCTTATCAACCTGACGATATCGACATGCCAATGTTCCCCGTTTTCGCTTTGAATAACTTGGTCACGGGGATAACTTCTGTCATACCCAATGTGGACCCAACAAAAAAAACAAAAAACGACGGCAGAGATCTCTTGGACCAGATGAATTTCTGGAAAGTCACAACCTGCACTGCCAGCCCGTCCGTATTGAAAAGCCTACGGTTCGCCATAGAATCCACCAGCAGAAATAACGGCGACAAAAAAGTTCACCTACGAAGAATCCTTACCGGCGGTGCGCCTATCAGCTCACAACAGCTGCAGCGATGGACGTCCACGTTTGCAAGTGGCGGCCGCCCAACTCAAATCATCGTGGCTTATGGTTCAACGGAAGCCGAACCTGTTTGCCACATCGAAGCATCAGAACGTATCGAACTCGAAGATCAACGACGCGGTTCAAAATCACTGGGATTCTGCACTGGAAAACCAAGCGATCTTGTACGAACGAAAATCGTACCGATTACAAGCGAGGCTTTTGATCTGAGCAAAACTCCGTTGTCGGAACTGGAGCTACCTCACGGAGAAATTGGCGAACTAGTCGTCGCCGGCGGCCATGTCTGTCGCGATTATTTCAAAAACCCGTCAGCGACCAAGGCTCACAAACTCGTCGACATTAACGGCACCGTTTGGCATCGCATGGGCGACACGGGGTATTTCGACGACGAAAACCGTTTTTGGTTAGTCGGTCGTATTCATTCGACGATTCAATCATCTGGCAAATTCGTCCATCCTCAAATCGTCGAAAGAATTGCGATGGAGGCTTCGAGTGAGATAAAACAAGTGGCTGCGATCGGAGTAAAAGATCCCGTTTTGGTGGAAGCAATTGTTCTCGTCGTGGTAACAGATTCAAAAGCACAACCCGCAATCGAAACCCTGATTCGGGACGCTCTCAAAAAACACCAACAAACCTGTGACCGAGTCCTGTTCACGCAGAAATCGTTGCCAGTCGATCCACGACACCACTCGAAAATCGACTATGAAAAAGTCCGGAAGATTTTTGAAAACTAAATGAACACTCCAAAAACGGATGAGCAGCTGTCAGCCGTGGGCCCCCAAGTCCCGCTAAGCGCTCGAATCAAAGCCTACTTGGATGAGCGATTTCCAATGGTCAGTCATGGCGTATTGATCCTCAGTTATTACTCTTCGAACCAGTTTTTGGCCGAGGTGCTTACCCGCCCCAACGATAAACTGAGATACACGATTGGTTCAGTGCTAGGAGCGATCACACTATTCTGCATGTTCTTGCATCTGAGAGTCTTCGACGAGCATAAAGACTATGACGATGACCTAAAACACTATCCTGACCGAGTTCTACAAAGTGGCGTAGTCACACTCATGCACTTAAAGATACTTGGCGCGATTGCGATCGGTTTAGAAATTGTGTTCGCATTGGTTTGGATGCCAACGGGCAAACCAGCGGCTTTGGTCGCCGTGATGATTGCAATTGGCTATTCCGTTTTGATGCTAAACGAGTTTTTCGTTCGTGATTGGTTGAAACGTCACTTTCTGATTTACACGATCAGCCACATGCTAGTCATGCCCATCTTTGCCATGGTCGTTTATTCATTCACGACTGGCGAATACCCTTGGGAAGCTCCACTTTGGTTCTGGGTTTACGCATTCGTCGGATTCTTCGTTACATTGAATTGGGAGATCTCGCGAAAAATTCGTGCTCCCGAGGAAGAAATCGCAGGCGTTGATAGCTATACAAAAATATTGGGCACGTACGGGGCCGCCTACGCGGTCCTGATCGTTCGAATTATCGACACTCTCATTGTCGCATGGGTCGGTTGGCATATCGGAGCAAGCCAATGGTTTTACTGTGCGTTAGTTGCACTGTTTTTGATTTGCTTGGTTGGCTTTTTTCAATTCCGATTTAACACCAACGCGAAAACGGCGAAACGAATGGAAACTTACGCCGGGCTGTACATCATCGCTTTTGATTTGATCCTAGCCGTGGAGTTAATTCGCTCACATGGAGTTCAGTTCTCATGGATGTAAAACGAGATTTGATTGTCTTGGATGAATCCAGTCAGGAGATTCCGAACATTTCAATCGTTGGCGGCAAAGCACTGAATTTGCATCGCTTGTCCCAACTCGGATTCGAAGTTCCAAAATTCTTTACCGTTTCAGCAAACGTGTTTCGAAAACTGCTGCTAGATAATCCAGGAATCCAAACGAAAATTCAATCTTTACCATCTACCGTCCCCGAAATCCGCGATGAGAAACTCCAATCCATTCGAGCGGCGATTGCAAACGCGGGGATTGGAGAGGTACTTGAGAACGAAATTCGCCGTACTCACCAAGACACGTTTCCTGATGAAAGCTTGGTTGCCATCCGATCCTCAGCCTGTGATGAAGATGGAACGGAATTTTCGTTTGCCGGCATGCACGACAGTTTCCTGTTTGTCCGCGGTGCCGATGAAATCATTGACCATGTGATCAAAGTTTGGCAGTCCGCGTTCAGCCAACGTGCGATCAGCTACCGCATCGAAAACGGAATCGAAATCGCGAATATCGGTGTGGCTGTACTGGTTCAACAAATGATTCGCCCACGATCTTCGGGCGTGGTTTTTACCATCAATCCAGGGAACGACAAATCGAACGAGACGGTGATCAGTTCCGTTTGGGGAGCAGGTGAAGGGCTCGTCAGTGCAGGGATTCCTGCCGACACGTTTATCGTCAAAAAACAGACCTTCGACGTGAAATCAAACGTCGTTGAAAAGCTTGAACAAATGACGATAGATTCGGGAAACCAAAAAGGAATCACTACGGTTCCAGTTCCGAAATCGAATCAAATGAAGCCCAGTCTTTCCGATCTCGAAGTTGTTTCTTTGGCGAAAATTGCAGCAAAAATTGAAATCATATTCCGTCGTCCGCAGGATATAGAATTCTGCTTTGATTACGACGGAAAATTATTCATCCTCCAGACACGGCCAATCACGCGAGTGAAACAGTATGGCCCTGCGGCAGGCAATCGTTTGGTTTGGGACAATTCCAACATTATCGAAAGCTATTCAGGCGTCACAACTCCCATGACGTTCAGCTTCATTCGAAGGGCATACACGATCGTCTACCATTGCTTCGCAGATGTGATGGGGATCGCTCCTAAAAAAGTAAAAGACAGCCAGAACGTTTTCGAGAACATGCTTGGCCTCATACGCGGACGAGTGTATTACAACCTTCAAAACTGGTACCGGTTGATTCGGCTGTTTCCGGGTTTCCAATACAACTCTCAGTTCATGGAATCCATGATGGGAATCAAGGAGCCGTTGATACTTGACGACCCGTTGCCCAAGCCAACGTTTTGGCAGAAGTGGTTTGTGGAATTGCCAGCCCTCGTTCGACTACTGATTCGCGGTACGTGGAATTTTTGCCGGATCAAGCCAATCGTCAATCGTTTTGAATCGAACTTTCGCGAGCACTACGATCATTGGGAGGCCCTCGAGTTCAATCAGTTGCCAGCTTCCGAAATCAAAGAGCTCTACGAAGAAATGGAGGAAGCCTTGCTATGGGATTGGAAGGCTCCGATCATCAATGATTTTTATGTGATGATCTATTTTGGGCTGTTGAAAAAGTTCTCCGCCAAGTGGTGCAACGATGAAACTGGAGCGTTGCAAAATGATCTGATTTGTGGCGAGGGCGGCGTCGAAAGTGCAGAACCTGCGAAAATGTTGCTGCACCTCGCAAGCGTCGCCAACCAATCAGACGCGCTCAAGCAAGCGATCTTTCTCGACCCGTTGGAAGAGGTTCCCAATCGAATAAGCTCTAACGTTGAATTTGCCCAATTCAATTTGAAATTCAACAACTACCTGCAGCTCTATGGGTTCCGCTGCATGAACGAACTCAAGCTGGAAGAATTCTCCCTACGAGATCGTCCACATCTCGTCTATCAGGTCTTGCGCAACTATTTGTCGCTAGATAATCCTGCGGCGTTGGACATTGACGCAATGCACCAGCGTGAACAAAAAATTCGTCGCGACGCAGAAACGGCCGCGTTTTCTGCTTTCAAAGGGATGGGTTCGCTGCCTCGGAAATGGGTTTTCAAACGTATCCTTCGCAATGCCCGTTTGGGTGTAAAGAATCGCGAAAACATGCGTTTTGCTCGAACACGAATCTATGGTTTGCTTCGCGAATTGATTCGTGCGATCGGAAAACAACTAGCCGACGAAAAAATTCTTGACCAATCCGAGGACGTATTTTACTTGACGCTGGATGAAGTTTGGGACTTCATTAAAGGAACCGCCGTCACCACGCGACTGAATGAATTGGCAAAACTTAGACGATCCGAGTTCGAAGATTTTAAAAACGAACCAAGCCCCGACAGCCGGTTCGAAACGTTTGGTTTTGCGTATCATAAAAACTCGTTCTTAAATCAAAACACGGCCCCCGTTGAACTGGATGACGATCAATTAAAAGGGACCGGCTGCTGCCCGGGCACGGTCACGAATTCCGTTCGCGTGTTGAACAACCCATCGGACAACTTGGCTTTATCTGGCGAAATTCTTGTCGCCGAGCGAACAGACCCCGGCTGGGTGCCGCTTTACCCTGCCGTGTCAGGAATCTTGATCGAGCGAGGCAGCATTTTGTCACATTCCGCCGTCGTTGCCAGAGAGATGGGCATTCCTACCATCGTCGGAATTTCTGGACTGTTAGAGCATGTCGCCGACGGAGATACTGTTGCAATGAACGGGGCGTCAGGCGTCGTTCAATTAATTGATGTCGTGCAACCAAACGGCAACAATTGACGCACGCAAGCTGAGTTTCGCGTGCAACCGCCCGGAACCTTCGCTCATACACCATCGAAACACAGGCAATCAAACGTCGAGATTGGCGTCGAACTCATTGATCATATCCCAAGCCTCTTGGGGATTTTCGGTTTCACGAATTCGGTCAAGAAATTCTGGCTGTTGAATCAAACGGCTCAATCTCGCGAGCAGTCGCAGGTGCACAGACTCACTTGTTGAACCAAGCAAAAAGAAAATATCGGTCAGACACCCGCGTGGACCGCCAAATGGAATCCCTGAAGAGGTTATTCCCAACGCTAAAAACGGTTCGCCGATGATGGACGACATTGGTCGACGAGGGTGAAGCAATGCTACACCGTTTTCCAACGCCGTCGGGTGAAGCTCTTCACGCGTCTGAAGTGCTTCGGCCATTTTCACAGGATCCCACAACTTTCCCGTCTCTGACGTCAGCGAGCAGATCCTTTGAATGACGGAAGATTTCGTTCGAGCCAAAAAGGGCACGTAAACATTCTCGACGGCCAACAAGTCAGGAATATGAAACGCTTCATCCAGCGTTTTCTCGCTTGCGGTCTGCAGTACGTGTTCGACCTTGGTTAGCTCTTCCTCATCTGACAGTCCAATCCTTTCCTCAAACCACTGGTGAATTTCGGCTTGCGAAAATCGCCACTGTCCGCTGACTCGCCGTCCTGGCAATCGCGATCGGTCAGCCATCTTGCGGACCTGTTCAGGCGTAAGATGGAGATAAGTAGCCAATGAGTTGATGTCGAAGTCTTCTTTGGGCATTGAAGTGCGAGGGAGTTATTTTTTTGGGGCTGTGAAGTCAGACCTTGGTAGCAAACACACTGAAAATTCTTGCTAGCGAATCATCGTAAGTCTGCAATCAAGTTGCACAGATGATAATTTACAAATCGATAAACTGAAATGCAAAAAGTCGTTTTCCACTCGGGTTTGTTGCCTGTTTTGAGCCTGTCAATTGCAGACTCAAAAAATTGTTTGAGCCTTCACTTTCGAGTTCCGAATTGCTCGTTTTCACTAATCGTAATTATCAATATTGACTCAAACTATAGTTTGCTGAGAATCACTTTCGTCGATGAGGGAATTTCGAATCGACACTGCGAGACAATGTCAGCAGGAAGCTGACAGAGGTATCGGGCGTTTGAAAAAGCGCAAAACTAATTTAGGAATTCGCCAGGCAAGGAGGCCTTGTGAGTACCCAGCTTATAAATACGAATCTTGGGATTCGCCTTCGAGATATTCTTCCAGACGCCAAACTAATTGGTGCGGATGAAATCTACTTTCGTTCATGCTGCGGCATGTGGAACGACTGTCAAACCGACGACTTGTTCGTTGCCATTGTTGACTCGGAACAGGACGGGCACGATTTTACATCGGAAGCCATCGGCCGGGGTGCGGCGGCAATCGTAACTGAGCGTTTGCTAACCACAAATAAACCACAATGCATTGTCTCGGATTCTCGTGAAGCCTACGGTAGAATCTGCCAGGCTCTCGCAGGTCAACCGAGCCAACGGCTGACCATGGTTGGGGTCACTGGCACCGACGGAAAGACCGTCACCTGTCATTTGATTCGAAGCGTTTTCAAAGCCGCCGAAAAGAAATCGGGCTTGGTGTCGTCGATCGAAGTAGACTTTGGTTCAAATCGTCAATCGATTCCAACCCAAGAGTTGAATCCGCCTTGTATTGCGGAGCAGCTTACTCAGATGGTTTTGGCTGAATGCCAAGCCGCAGTTGTCGAGATCCCAAGTGTATCTCTCGCAAAACGCTGCCTGTCAGGAGTCGACTTAGACGTCGCAGTCCTCACCAACATTCGTTCACACGATGATGAAATACACGGCTCTGCAGCAAACTATCAGCGTGCTCAGATGCGAGTTCTTGATCAGTTGAAGCCAACCGGTTTCGCGGTTTTAAATGCCGACGATCCAACAACTCACTTTCTCCTGAAGAAGATCGACAAGCCCGTCTTGACGATAGGAATGAAGCAGGAATCCGACGTCACGGCACGAGTTATCGAGCGAACTCAAAGCGAGCAAACGTTCATGATCTCTGCGGGCAGTGAATCCATTCCTGTTCGAACCTCCATCATCGGCGACCAGCACGTTTATAACTGCTTGACCGCGACCGCAGTTGGATTGGCATCTGGAATTGATTTGTCAACCATCGCCAAAGGCCTCGAGATGGGTGGAAACATCCCCGGCCGTCTGGAGCGAGTTGAGTGCGGACAATCGTTTGGTGTCTGGATCGATTCAGCCCGCACGACAGGCCAATTGGCGACAGCCATCCGGTCGATCAAACAGGTCACAAAGGGCAAGGTTTGGTGCATCTGTTCATTGGATGAAAGCCAATCCAAACAACACCGTCGGCGAATCGGCGAAGTTGTCGAAAAAGCCGCCGACCGGGCGGTCATCACACGCACGTCAGTCAATCAGGCGATCGACTACGAACCGGCACATCAAATTTTGGATGGATTCGATGATCCAGAAAGTGCACAACTGATCCCGAACCGATTCAAGGCAATCGAATGGACGCTCCAACAGGCGAAACCAGAAGATGCGATTTTGGTAACCGGTTGCGGCGATCGTCCTTTCGCATTGATTGGCGAACACAACTGGACCATTTCCGATCGCGACGTTTGCCAAGCGTGGTTGTATGACAACGCGAGCCTTTCACCTGAATGTTCTCAGCCTGCATACGGTGAAGACATTTACAACATCGATGACTACCGCGAGATGTAGATTTCTCACCTGAAAATCGCACGTAATACCTGGGCGGATTACGACCTATTAGCCTGTGATCAAGTAAAAACGCTTTTACCGACTTAAGCGTTCAAGCTTTATCACCTAAAAAATAATAGTCCCGAGATGGCACAGCAAAGGCTGGCAGTCCCTCTCGGGATACTATTTTGTAGTAATCACTTTTCTTGCGACTCTTCCTTCTCCGGTTAGTAGCAGCCACGCTTAAAAACCGTTTTCCCAATCTTGACGATACCGATCGCTGCTCCTGGCAAGTGCTCTTCCGCCATTACCGAACGGATGATTCCGTCAACGGCAGCAAACATATTGAAAAGTGTTTGGTCGGCCGCATTCAGAGATACGTTGGAAGCTTTTTCTTCACGCTTGCCCTTGTCCATTTCGGCAATACGCTTAAGTGCCGCAAGTGCAAACATATTGCCAGGGTGAATTTCAAGAGATCGCTTGTAATTGTCGGCCGCTGACTGGAACCTCTTCGCAGCCAAATATGCCTCCCCGAGGCTGTCAAATGTGTTCCAGGAATTTGGAAATAACTCAGCATTGAGTTTAAGTATTTCGATTGCTTCATCCAATTTTTTGTTCTTGATCAATTGATACCCAAGAACGTTAATTTCCATTTCAACCGGTTGGTGAAGCAGAACCGATTCTTTGTTGCGTTTGTAATTCTCAATCGCGTTCGTGACGCCGACTTTTTCTATTTCGTTCGCCAACTCTGAGGCAACTGATTTTTTAAGCCTCTCTCCGTTAATGACATGACTGTAAACATTGCCAAGCACTTCACGCGAAAGCATGCTGTGATGATCGCCGTAGGACTCGATAATTTTAGCACCGTGTGACTTCAGGAAATCTAATTCATACTGCTTGGTTCTCCCACTTGATTCGTCAAACTTTGCATAGGCAAAAATAACGTTGCTGAGATCTCGCCCCTTGAGGATTTTGGTAAATCGTTGTTTGCTGTGTGAGGCGACCATGGCGTCAGTGTTGGCAAAAATTCGATTGAGATTTTCTTCAATCAATGGGCGAAGCGGAAAATCGCCGAAGAATGATTTCTCGTACGGCTCGACGCCATCGACCCAGCGAATCAGTTTCCCCTGCCCTTTGATCGAATCCGGATAGTTTCTTAGGTCTTGATCAAAACTTGAGCCCATCAAGATTACTCTGTCTGCGGTATTGGGCTGCGAACGAAGGTACTCAATGCCAATCAAACAGCCGTAGGAGTGCCCGAGGACAAACACTTTCTTGCCTTGCGATTTGAAATACTCAACCGTGCGATGAAGCATCTCAGCGCTTTTCCGGTGCTCAAACAAACACTGCTTCTCAGTCAGAATCGGATCAGAAGCGAGGAGATTAGTGTTAATAATTTGGGCCTCTTTAACGTTGACCCGCAAAATACCATCCTGGTTGGGAAGCAACGTTAAAGGGTCTTCTCGATAGACACCGAAATCCGGATCGGGGCCTCCCTGAACGAATATAAAAACTTTATTGCTGTCCAAGTTCCCAGAAGTTTTGAACAGTTTCGTTGGATCCCTCGGGAGAACCGTCGGAACGTATTTCGTCGGGGGATTCACAGCCAGTTTGAAAAAACTATTTTTCTGTTTTCGATTCAAACCATCTCGATACTCTTGGAGCGCTTCCGTTTTTCTGTCTTCCGCAAGATAAAAATCCGCCATATATTCGTACGCTTCCTCTGAGTCAGGAAACCGTTGTTTAAAGAATTCAGTAAGTACTTTTCCTTCGTGAATCTTCGCTTTCGAGTAAAGCGTTTTACAAGCCAATTCGAATTCATACTCCTCCACCCGAAACGTTTTTGATGCACCGTTGTTTTCGAGCCATTTTTCACCAGCACCTGCCCCATCTTTCAATAGAACTGAAAACAACGTGTTAGTCAGGGAACTGACCAAGCTTGGGTCATAGGAGGCGGCTTTCCCAAACAATGCGTCTGCGTCCTCATGATGTCCACCTTGGTGCAAAGTGTGTACGGCTCGCAGAAATTCGGCTGACTTAAAGTAAAACTTTTCCGAGTCTTTGTATTCATCAAAAATATTCAACCCTGTCTCTGGCCCCTCGTTCGCCATCATATCGAATACGAATTGCGCCAAAGATTCTCGTTTTGGCTTGTCGATTGTCACCTGTCCGTAGGACGTCAACGCTGGCCAAACGAAGAGCAGAAAAAGCGTTAACGAGTATGCGAATTTGGTGTAGGGCAAACGCAACTTGGGTGCAAAGCCTCTAAAGCCTCTAAAGCATCGAAAGTACATAGACATATTTCCCTCGCAATTATTTGTAAAATGCTTGATACAGAACGCCAATTTAAGAATTCAATTTTGTAAATTGAGAGCCGGTGACGTATCGACTCAGCAGCTGGATTGGCATCGCTCCGCCCAACCCCAGCTGCCCTAATCTCAGTTTCTCTAACCTCAGTTTCCCGAACCCAAGAGGATTAATTGCCCTCGCGATATCGAAGAACCTCTTGGGGGTCGACCCGGCGTTTAATGAAATCTTTGTGCTTATCCAGGTCCAAGCCAGCGTCTTGATAGGACTTCAAAAAATCAACTTCTACGCGGTTCTGAATAAAGTGCTTGTACTTACTAGGCTCGAAACCAGCTTTTGAATAGCCAGTGATCAGAGAAGCAGGCACTCGTCCCTGAACGTAGAGCTGATATTCATTGGGATCCAATCCTAGCGATTTGTAGGACTTCAATAGGTTCGGTTCGACTCGCCAACCGATGAACTTACCGTACTCGCGAAAACTGAAGCCCGCGTCTTGATAAGACTTCAAAAGGCTTGGTGGCACTCGTTGAGAGATAAATTCACGATTTTTGTCCAATTCAAATCCTGCTGCCTTGTATTGCTTCAGCAACCGTGGACCGACTCTAGATATAACAAATTCCCGGTGCTCGTTAGGATTTAGATTGGCCTCAATGTATTCCGCAATCAAACCTGCCGAAACTCGATTGTTGATGAACCGTTTGTACTCTTCCAAATCTAATCCAGCTTTGTTGTAAGCCAGGATCAATTCGGGCTCGACGCGCCAAATCACAAACTGCAAATGATCTTCAATGGAAAGGTCGGCATCTTGATACCCCTCGACCAACTTTGCTTCAACGCCATCAATCATCATGACTTGAAGGACCTTTTCACCTAAGCCAAGTTTCTGCAACTCTTGAAGATTCTGAATCTCCTTCGCTTCGTTTTTCCAGCCAAAAAAGAACCGAAACAACACTGCATCCGATGCAGATTTTATGCCTTTGTCTGCGAGGAACTTTCGAAAGGTATCGCTACCTTCGAATTTAAATGTACCGTCGCCGTTTTCTCCACTGAACTTACCGGCAAACTTTAGCGTGCCGTATTTTTTTTCCAAATTGAACTGAGTCGAGTCCTGTGTGACCTCTGGTTTAAACTCTGATTTCGCAAAATCAGTCGAGAATCCCCACATCCATTTTGATTTCGCATTTTCTCTTAGGACTTGCAAATCAAGTTTGCCATTACGAAAAGTTCCATTCCACTTGCCATCCACATTGCTGGGTTCATACATCTCCATCGAAAACTCATTTTCATCACCATTGGAAATATGGTAAGTCCCATGGCCTCTCGAGTATCGCCCTACGAATTCTGGCGAATCTTGAAAGTTTGCGAGGATTGAATTAAATCGTTTGTCGCTACGGATGCTTTCCAGGTCAGAGTCAGCCTCAAGAAAACTACGCTCGACGAATCCATCGAGCCCCGCCTCGACGGCCTTACTCAAACTTTCGATTGCTTTCTCAGTTTCATTCTTTATTGAGTAGTAGCAGGCAAGATTGTAATTTCCTAGTGCCGCATAGCCTTTGGAATCCGCAGCCTGCTGGAACCACTTGAATGCATCCTCGTGCCTGCCTTGCATGTGAATGGCATAACCAAGATTCAAAGCCGCGTCCCCGTTACTTGGCTCAAGCTCTAGAGCCTGACGGCAGAGTTTTTCCGACGCTTCAAATAATTCCGAGTCCGCAGCACCATGAGCACGTTTTAAAATAGCGGCAACATCATTCTGAATTTCAATTCTCGTAACAAGATCCAAGAACCGTTGCTTCTTGCGAAGCGATTGCAAATCGGGATCCGACTTCATATGTTTCGCGTCCGAATAACCTGCCTCGATGGCCAATGACAGCGAATCAAGTGCCTCATCCGCATCCCCCTTCAAAGCAAACATGCATCCAGCGTTGTAGTGGGCGGGAGCCGCCATTTTTTTGAATGCCGCGGAACGCTGAAACATATCAATCGCTTTATCGAGATCCCCTTGCAACCGATACTCATCGGCTTTGTTGAACATCTCGACCGCATCGTCTTCTCTGTCTTGTTTGACAAGGATCGTTCCGATTTGAACATTTGAAAGCGAACGGTAATCACCCTGCTCAGCAGACAGCAAAAATTTCTCAAGCGCTTGATCGAGGTTACCACCATCCATTAATTTGAGAGCTTCCCAGTAACCGTCTTTTGATTTCTCGTTTTGGACTTTCGAATTCCCTTCGACCTCCCCAAACCCAGCAGCCGTTCCGATGCCGCCTGATTGACTCAATCGGCTGGGAGAACGCTCAGGAGCCTCTCCGCTCCATCCAACCGGGATTGAACCAGAGTATACGAGATAGCCGAGAGCCAAAAACGCGACAACGGCGACAGAAGCCATTAACGTCTTGGAGGACAAGAATCGAGTCTGCGTGGAACCCGAAATCAGCCTTGGAGGCTTCGAGATATCGGGCTGATGTAAGTAATTCAAATATCGTTCTAAGAATTCGTGAAGCTCGGCAGATGAATCAAAGCGATTTGCAGGATCTTTCTGAAGTAGTTTTGCGATTACATCAGAGAGAGTAACTGAAATCTGATTATTGACTCTCCGCACAGGAGTCGGTTCTTCATTTTGAATTCGGTGCAGCACACCAAATGCTGTTTCCGCCCTAAACGGAAGCCGTCCCGTTGCGAGAAAGTAAATCAAACTACCGAGGCTAAAAAGATCACTCAGTTGGCACGGACGCTCGCCTCGTGTTTGTTCGGGGGACATGTAGTTTGGCGTACCCGTTAACCAACCCGTTTGAGTAAGCGATGCATCGTTTTCACATCGAGCCAAGCCGAAATCAGTAATCAACACGCGATTCACATCCGCTTCCACCAAAATGTTTGCCGGCTTGATATCACGGTGCACTAGGCCTTGCGAATGAGCGGCGGCAAGTCCTGATGAAATCTGTAGACAGATTCGTACAATCTCGATTTCAGTCAGCGGCCCATGCTCGTCGACGCGTCCCTGCAATGAATTGCCCGGAATATACGCCATTACGATGTAAGGCGTCTTGCCTTTATTACTAACACCGTGCACTGCGACAACGTTTGGATGAATCACTCCCGCGGCAGCAATGGCTTCTTGTGCAAAACGTTTCCGAGCCGTCGCGTTGGCGGCAAGATGAGGAGCCAACACCTTGATCGCGAGCGGCCGATTGAGTTCCGCATCATGAGCTTTTAAAACGACGCCCATTCCTCCACGACCAATCTCACGCTCGATGTCGTAGGTGCCAACGCGACCGAGCATCTCGGGGTGCTTTGGGGGATCTAGCATTTGTTCAATTGGGAATTGCCAAGTCGAATCGGAAGGTTGATCGCTGTCGCTTTCTGGCTCCTTAGGATTTGAGTCATGTTTTGGCGTCGCCGGAAAATCCTGAGTTCGATCGGCGTCAACAATTTTTTGTTTTCGAACCGCTGAATCGAATGGACGAATGCCAGATTCCGTCAAGCGATTTTCTCGCAACAACACTGGGGCCTTTTCCCAAATCAAAGACTGTGCCGTCATTGCGTCAAGTTTCTTTCGACACGATTCACATTCATGTAAATGCTGGCCAATCTCTTTCGATTTCTCAGACTCACCGGCCCCATCAATGAGTTCCTTGAGATCTTGGTTGCTGATGTGTTCTGACTTGAGCATTTGATTTCCTAAAAGCCGGGTTGTTCGGATGTTTCGCTAAGCCGTTGTTGGATCAATTTTGAAAGTCGCGACATAATCCTCGACCTTGCCACGTAAACGGCAGAGACTTCGATATCGAGGCGATCGGCGACTTTTTCGATTGGGATTCCTTCTACCGTCGACAACCAAAATGCCTGCCAGTTCGAAGGCTTGAAAGACGGTTTGACTTTCTCGGCAGCCCAATGAAAAAGTTGCTTTTCATATTCTGCTTGAAATTCGTTGGATTCAACTCGGCTTGCGTTCGCAAGATTTGGGTCAGCAAATTGGCTCAACCCATTGTCTTGTCCAGCGTTTCGAGAGCGATCAACGCTTCGCTTTCGTAAAAAATCGATGGCTTGATTCCGGGTAATCCGGTACAGCCAACCGCGAAACGTGCATTTCTCTCGTTTCATATCGAACGATTCGATTGATTTGGCGACGCGTGTGAGGACCTCTTGAGTCACCTCGGCGGCGTCGGCATACTGCAATCCGTGCCGCTGAATGAACCGCTGGACAACGGGCTGATAGATCTGAACAAACTCGGTCCAAGAATCCTCGTCGCCTGAGTCGCAAATTCGTGCGATCAAGCTGGCTCGTGTTTCTGGATTGTCGTTGTTCATGCTCATATAACCCCTTTTCTAAAGGCCTCAACGAAGCAAAGAAAGTTTTCTTGCGCCTGGAAACGAGAAATTTGAGATTTTCGGAAATCGTTTTGGTGGCAACACCTCCCTAATGTCTTCCAGATTATCCCCAGTGTGTATTTTGTCCGCTATATCCCGGGCAGGATGTGATTTAGAATAGGCACCATGCTAAAAGACTTGATACTTGGAACGGCAGGCCACATTGATCACGGAAAAACTTCGTTGATCGGTGCGCTGACCGGAACCAACACGGACCGACTTCCCGAAGAGAAAAAACGCGGGATCACGATTGAACTTGGGTACGCCCACCTGGATCTGGATCCTTTCCGATTAGGAATTGTTGATGTTCCGGGACACGAAAAATTCGTCCGCCAAATGCTGGCCGGTGCCACCGGAATGGATCTCGCGCTTTTGGTCGTCGCCGGAGACGACTCGATCAAGCAGCAAACCACCGAGCATCTCGACATCTTGCGAATGTTGGATCTTCCCGCTGGTGTAATCGCGTTGACGAAATGCGATTTATCCGATCCCGATTGGTTGGACATGGTCGAGGAAGAAATTCGCCAACTGGTCGCGGATACTTTCCTCAAAGACGCACCCATCATTCGAACCAGCTCAAAAACTGGCATGGGCATCGAAGAACTAAAATCTGCACTTACCCAAGCCGCGACGATTGTCGCAGAATCAGGCCGTGCGAACTTGCGAAACGCGCCATTCAGAATGGCGGTCGACCGAACATTTACGATCGACGGGCACGGAACGGTCGTTACAGGCAGCGTCAGTAGCGGCTCTGTCAGTATCGGTGATCAAATTCAGATTCAACCAGGCGACAAATCCGTCCGTGTTCGTGGCATCCAAAACCACGACTCGTCTGCGGAATCAGCACATCGGGGCCAACGAGCCGCTATCAATCTTGCGGGTGTTCACCATCAAGAAATTGATCGCGGACATGAACTCTGTGCGGCCGACCACTTGGTTCCGTCGACTTTGATGACGGTCAAACTTCACATGCTCGATCGAAATGCCAAACCGTTGAAAGACCGAACGCGGATTCGTTTTCACATCGGCACGGCGGAATTATTTGGCAACGTGCGATTGTTGGATTGTTCGGAAGTCGAGCCTGGCGGCCAATGTTACGCTCAAGTGTTTTTGAACGAGCCAGCGGTCGCAGTTTGGAACCAGCCATTTGTGATCAGGCGTCAATCTCCGATGGATACGATCGGCGGCGGACGCGTCTTGCACCCTAACGCGTTGCGAATCAAAAAAGCTTCGGAGCTGGACCTGAAAATGATTGGCGATCTTTTCAACGACGACGCTCTCAAACGTGCTTCGGCAAATCTCTTTCTGACCAACGACCTACAGTGGAAAGCCTCCGAACTCTCGCGCGGCGCAGGAATTGTTGATGTCGACGAAGTCTACGAAAAATTGAAAGAGACCGGCGTACTGGTTGAAATCAAAGTCTCATTGACGCGGCATGTGACCATTCATCGTGATCGGCTCAATGGTTTGGCAGATCGTTTGATGAAAACGCTTGAACGTTTGCACAAACAGGCTCCCCTTCGTTTCCACCATCCGCGTTCGGTACTCGATGTTGAATTCGCCTACCTCGATCAGCCGGAACTGCTGGGATTGGTAGTCGACGAATTAAAAAAGCAGAAAAAAGTAAACGCGAATGTGAACACGATTGGGTTGGTCGGTTACGGTCCCAAACTTTCCAAGGGCCAGAAGGTTTTGCTCCAAGAGTTGATCGACACTGTGAAAGCCGCCAATTTGAAAGCCCCCACCGTTGCGGATTTGACAAAATCCGCGAAAAAGAACAAAGAGTCCGTTGGCGAACTGCTGGAGATGGCCAGCGAGAACGGTGACCTAGTTCGTATCTCCGATGACATGTACGTTCACGGTGAAGTGTTTGAGGTAACCAAATTGAAATTGGCTGACGAGATCACGAAAGCCGATGGTTTGACGATGAGCGAGATTCGGCAGATTTTGGATATCAGTCGAAAATATGCGATTCCTTTCTGTGAGTTTCTCGACAAGACAGGATTCACAGTTCGCGATGGTGACAAAAGAATGTTGGGAACCACTCAGCCGGTTGGCTAAAGGCGACCGACCACGGTCATCCTGTTGAGCCAAACGAAAATTTCGACTTACGCGAACGAAACAACCAATGCGATTGAAACTCGGACGTATCGTGAACATCGACGTCTTTCTCCATTGGACGTTTATACTGGCGCCGATTTATCTGGTCTACGAATGGCGTTGGCAGAAAAATCTTCCCTGGTCCACGGTCGCAATTTTATTCGGACTCCTGATGGCGGCTTTTGCCAGTGTGTTGATGCACGAATTTGGACACGCGTTGATGGCGAGGTGGTTTGGAGTTGAGACAAAAGACATCATCATCACCCCCATCGGCGGATTGGCTCGTCTGGAAGGCATGCCCAAAAAAGCCTTCGAGGAACTGCTGATTACGGTTGCCGGTCCGCTCGTCAATCTGGTGATTGCGTCGTTGATCGCGGTCTACCTTGCAATATCGGGAAGCAATTGGTTACCAAGCGACGGATTCGAGGGCCTCACCGAGATCCCTGTCGTATTGATGTGGATGAACATCGCGTTGTTCCTGTTCAACCTCGTCCCGGCGTTCCCAATGGATGGTGGCAGAATTCTGCGAAGCGGTTTGAGCATGGTGCTCGGTCATCGGACAGCGACTTTGGCAGCGGGCAGCCTTGGGATGGTCCTTGCCATCGGGTTTGCGATGACAGGTTTAGTGATCAAGCAATATCCATTCATGTTAATTGGCGGTTTCGTGTTTCTGGCAGCGCTTTATGAAATGCGCAGCCCAAACAACCAAGTCCAGCCGGGTGATATCCCAGCGAACCATGATTTAGCCAGCGACTCCCAACGACTTCAATAGCGATTTGCCATAAATCTCTTGATCGTTTTGTCGTTTGCGGGAGGACCAAACCGGTGCGTTTGACTCTACTGCTTACGCCATGCGATAGATTTAGAGAAGACCGCAAGTGATTCCATAGCGGTTGCGGCTTGGCACCCACGGATGATCCAACAATGATTATGTCTTTCGTCGCGTTACCAGCCGCAGCAATATCAACATCGTCGCCTGCGACAAAAACGGAATTCAGGGCCGGCGTAACTGAGGTGACTTCACCTGTCGTTTCCTGAGAGGAAGCGACATCAACTAACGCCCCAAACATAAATAGGAGTGCTAATGGAAAAAGCATCGTCCGTCGTAATATCATCATAAATCTCACTTTTGTTGTTTCGAAGAGGTAATCTCGTCAATTGGTGTCTGCCTCATCTCCTTTTCTAAAACTGTACGATTATCGTTGTAGCTGAAATCCGACGCTAATTTTTGCAACGTCATGTTAGTGAAATAGGCATCAAATTGTTCTTCACCGTAAAACTTCCTGATTTTTTCTACTCGCTTAGGCGAAAGATCCGCGAACAAAGCAGAGTAGGCCTTTCGCCTTGATTGCTTTGTAAATTCCTGCACTTCTTTTGATAGTTTCTCGGACCGCCTACGAATTGCAGTTTTTTCTTTCTCTGTCAACTCGATCGTTTCCCCCACAGATGACTCAGTGAAAGATCTCGGCATTCCAGACACATGCATGCTCAACTCATTAAACACCTCAAGCTGATGATCCAAAAACACGTCCGATAGCTTTTGCACAGTTGTCTTTTTTAAGATTAGTAACGCCGAGTCTCGTTGCGGTTTCGTTATTTGACCAGACTTTAAATTTTTCTCTAGCTTAGACTTTTCCAAGGAATAGTTGTTTTGAAGTTGGGCGATTTCCTTTTTTTGCGAATCAACGATCTCAAAAGTGTCGAACACTTTTGGATTGTCCAACATGGTCTCAAATACTCTCAAAAGTGTGACTGATCGTTTGCGTTGAACTTCCATAGCTTTGTCAGCGGCATTACCTTCTTCAATCGCTTTTCCCCACAAATCTGCTACTTGTTCTTGTGGAATCTGGCCTTGAACTGAATGAGAGGCTGAGCAGATTACTATTGCGACAAAAATTAAACACTTCAACGTTTTCATCGTTACCTCGATAATGATGGATTGAGAAAAATTAGTCCTGCAAGATGTCTTGACTTGTCGATTCCATCCGTCACAAACGTCTTGACAAAGCGACGTCTGACTGAGTTACTGTAACAAAAAATTCGCTAAACAAGTATTGAAAGAAGATTATCGTTGTGATGCGCATTGCTTGCACTAGCGAGACTCTTGAATGCTGACGCACTTCGTTCCAAGAACGATATGGTCCAGCACATCGATACCGATGTTTTTTCCAACTTCTTCGAGACGCTTGGTAACAGCGAGATCCTCACGGCTGGGCGTTGCATCGCCCGAGGGATGGTTGTGAGCAAGCAAAATTGAAGACGCAGCATCCTTGATGGCCGGCCGAAACACTTCTCTTGGATGCACAAGCGAGGCATCCAGCGTTCCTACGGTTATCTGATGCGAATCAATGATTTGATTCTTCGTATCTAATGTGACGATGTGAAATTCTTCCTGCAATGCATCCAGTATCAACCGCTTGAAGTGTTGGCCACAAAACTCGATGGCTGATGCACTACCGCTAATCTTCTTAATGGCTTTGCGATAACCAGCCTTGGCCTCTTGAATTCGCCGTCCTATCTCAATGCTGGCCAAAAGCCGTTCATATGCTTTTGGAGTCAATCCAAGCTCGTTTCGGTGAGCTTGGCTCAATCGTTCAATTGGAATCTCTTTCAAAATCTGTGCCGCTCTTCCTTCCGATCGTAAAAGCAAAGCAAGTAATTCTTGATTCGTGCGAAAATCGAAATTGTTTTGAGACTCTGCCATAAGGCGAAAACGGTGCCTGAACAATCAATTTCGTGCAAGGAAAAGGTTGCTTTATTTAAGAAGCGTAGCTTCGTAGTACTTCATGCCTGACGCTTTCAATTGGCATGCCGTATCGTTCTCGAGAAACCTTTCGAACAATCGGCAGCTTGCTGTCTAGAACCTGCTTTGGCTCGATCGTCGTCATGCAAAACGGAGCCTGCTACGGCCAACAGGACTTGATTCACACCTTCTTAAAACAAAAAAGATATCCTCGTTGCCGTATTTATTCACCCGAAAGGCTCGTTACAATAACCGAAGTCTTTCAAACCAAATTCAAGCCGAGGATTTTTTCCAATAAAACGGTCGTTTTAGCGAATCGAAATCGGAGAAAATCTGAACCACCAACTGTTCAATAGGAAGCTAAATGTCCGACAAACCGCAGGCTCTCAAACCGATTCTGTTGTACGACCACCTTCCGGGAATCCTCGCTGGATATCCTGCCGCCCTTTTCGCAATTTTGGCAATCCTTTCCATTCCAACGCGAACCGTCGTTGACGAAACTGGTATGGAAAAACTGAACGAAGTTCGCACTGCACTGACAGAAAGTGCTGCCGAAGGTTCAAAAGCCGCCGACTTGCTGGCCGACGTTGAGAATTTCGACTTGATCAACCAAACCGTCCCAATGTTCAACGCTCACATGTTGTTCTGGGTTGGCCTCTCGATCATGCTCGTCTGGTACGTCGCGTTCCGATTCAATATGCCAAAAAGCAAATTCCTTTTGATGTTCGGACTACTCGGAACGTTCATTGGAATTCCCGTCGTGTTGGAACTGACAGGTATTTTCCAACCCTTCACCATGGCGAGTAAAGCCCTGGGAAGCCTCGAACCCACCGTCAACACTGGGGCGTGGATCGTAATGTCACTCGTTTTCTTTGGAATTTGGCTGGGCAATTTCGTCTACAGTCGAACCCACATGCGTGTTCGAATCGACGAGTCAGGCTTAACACTTAATCGGCTTGGTGGCAAAGGTGAGCGCTTCGAGTTGATCGGTTTGAAGACAGAAAACGAGCCGCTTGACTACCTCGAACTGTTCCTCGCCGGAGTTGGATCTCTGTCACTCAAAACACGAATGAACAAGCCAATCTTCACGATGAAGCGAGTCGTTGGTTTGTACCGAACGCCTTGGTTCCCGTTCTTCAAAGGGAAACTTTCACGCATCGAAGAGATGTTGAGCTATCAAGGTAAAGTCGTTTCGGTCGAGCGAGAGAATCAAATTGATGCTGCTGAAATGGCGGACGGTGATGGCGATGGAGATGGCCACGACCATGACGATGTGATGGACGAGCAAGATCATGGCGGTGGTAGCAACGGTGATTTCGATACGCCAGCCAATGACGCCGCTCCTGACGATCGTGGCATTGATTAACCATGATCAGAACTATGACACTTTAAACCCAAGGCCCCGTCGATTGATTCGAAGGGGCTTTTTTTTGCGCCCAGAAAAAGTAGCGAGATTCGTTTCAGTTCAATTTTTTTCCCAACGGCCCCCTGTCCGTTAGGTATCAAATCATTCTTTAGAAATCACCGATAGCGAAAGCTCGTCCGCCTGAAATTAAAACGAATGCGTTTGCTCAATCGAATTTCAGAATCGCATTCCGATCAGCTTTCTCAATTGCTCGCCAGTAAATTTAACGACGGTGATAGCTGGTAGAGTACGCCAGCACCTGCTCAACGATCAAAACGCTGACTAGCAGGAGCAACAATAGCTTACTCAGTGATGACGTCGGCTTTTGTTGTGGCTCGGGGTTGAACTCATTCCAATCAACCAACGTGGGCTGGGATTTTTCTAGACCTGCCAACAACGCTTGACGGTTAGCCAACGCCATTTCGCTTTCGCTCGTATCAACATTGAGAGCGAAACGTTCGACTTCCGACATCGAATCGGTGCGACGCAACCAAACGTCATACAGCCCTGGAACATCTGTTTCTCGAACTGTCTCCGAAGGCAAGCGATTGCCAATGGTTTGACGCAGCAGCCCCGCCGATGTGGGCGACACTTTCATCTTACTGCGAGTTACCAACCGCGATGCATCAGAGCGACTTGATCCGTTGGGCGAGATCAAAGTGATCGCCGGTGTAAAATCATTCGAAGGTTTTTCAATCTCTAACTGCAGGCCAACCAAACGCTCTTCCTGAACATATTTTCCAGTAGCCAAATAATCTTGCATCAGTAGTAGAATCGGTGGGAAAGTCGCATTACGCGACCAGTTGTTCCAAATTGGGCCCGCCGTTGTCGTGAACGCAATGACTTTTCCTTTTCCAAATGACTTCTGGACAATCAAGGGCCATTTTTTGTTACCTCGAACCGACGCCAACGTTTCGACAGAGTTATTCGAATCCCAACCAAGCGTCGGTTGAACAATTTGTTTTATTTGCACGAGATCCAACAATGAGGTCTTCGCATCAAGCACTGGTGCAAACATCGGATGCTGGTTTGGCGATATGTCAGGAACTTTTTCGTCAGTCAATTCCGGAATCGATTTCACTTGGCTCAGCTCGATTGGAAAAATGCCTTCACCGTCACGGTAAAGCGACCGATTAAACGCGCTGATGTTTGTTTTGGGACCAAGGAAAAACACAACGCCACCGCCGCGATCGGCAAACGATTCAACGTTCTCAATCGCCGATTCGTCAAGCGAATTTACATCTAGCAAAAACAGAACATCATATTGCGAAAGCGTCTCCGGCGTGGTGTCTCGCAGAAAATCCCGCGTTTTGATATCGGGTTCGATTCCTGTCATGCCACCGGGGCTAATCGCGAGCGATAGAAAACTACTATGTAATTGTTCGGCGTCATCCACCATTAGGACTTTGGCTGTTTTTTTAAACTCGGTCACGCTCCAACGACGGTTATCCGCGGATACCGCGTCGTCCGGCAGGTTTGCGACGACGACGTGTTTGCCCGTCCTATTGAAAAACACAGGAAACTCGCGTGACACTGCCTCGCCAGCAGAAATGCTAGGAATGAATACGGTGGGGATCTCCACCGGCGCGGGGTCGGCTTCTTCAGGTACAGAACTTCGCGTGGGAGTTTCGAATTCGAGCGATTCAAGTTTCACTTGAACTTTTTCAACCGTGGACGAAGAACAGTTCTTGATCGTCAGTTTCATCATCAGCGGCGTTCCGGCGACACGCACGTTCCCCGCAGGCTCCAAAGCTGTAATCGCCAAGTTCGGACGCTCCGTATTGGCACAACTGACCAACTCAACGGCGGCACCAGTCGAATAGATCTCCATCAATTCAGAATCCACATCTGACGGATTGGACCAATCAGTTTCGCGAAAATCTGACAACACATACAGTAACGCATTTTCGTTTTTGCGTTCGAGAATCAACTGCTTCACTGATTGCAACGAACCAAGAAGTCCAACCGAAAGATTGGAAACTTCAATCCGAGACTTCGTGTCTTCGATTCTTTGATCGAATAAATTATCGACCAGCTCACTGCTTAAGTCTGCGATTTGACTGGCGGTCTCTCCGTCGACTGTAGAAATATCAGATGTCTCGGGTCTAGCTTGCGAATATCGAATCAATGTGAAAAGCTGATTCTGCCGGTTCTTGGCGCGTGATGCGATTAGGGACAGTGTCGAACGTGCGCGGTCAAATGCACTTCCACCGCTTCCTCGGTCTCCCATAGAAAAACTATCGTCAACGAGGACATAGTGGTGGGTGGTCGCCCCACCCAACAGTCGCGAAATCCGATCATCGTCGCAGCCGACTTGGGCAAGCATAAACAATGCGAGAACCAAAGCCGCGATCCTGGAAAGCAAAAGAAACAATTGCTTTAGCCAAACCCAGTTTCTGTTTTTCTTGTAGCTCCTAAGCAGAAACTCCATCGCTGCCCACTCAACCGTTTTGTGTCGCATCAAGTTGATCAAGTGAATCAAAATCGGCAACGCAATCATTCCACCTATCAAGCCCGTCCAAATGGCGGGGGAGTTGGTGAAGAGATTGTCGAACATGGTTTCGTTTCAAAGGTTGAATTATCAAGCCCGTGATTGGGCCAGCTCTTTTCGAGCTGTTAAATAACTTAACCGATGAAACAAATTTATTCGAGTAGATTGAGTGTGTCAGGCGTGTCGAACACGGTGAATCTGGCTGAGTATTCAGCACGCGAACGAGCGGCATAGGATCTTTAACAAGCTCAACTACCCCAAACCGGACGCGAGAGTGAGAGCCCCAACTCTAAGTTAGAATGTGTCACCTAGATCTTTGAGATACAATCTTTTAGGTACCCAATCTCTGAGGTACTCAAATCTGTACGAAGCGATTGGTTTACAAAACCCCTATGCCATTATGTCCTTGAGCACATTTCCATAGACATCCGTCAGACGAAAATCTCGTCCGGCGTAGCGGTAAGTCAGCTCTTCATGATTGAGGCCGAGCAAATGCAGGATCGTCGCGTGCCAATCATGAATGTGACATTTGCCGTCGACAGCTTCGCCACCGACTTCATCCGTGGAACCGTAGCTAAATCCGCCTTTGACGCCGCCGCCGGCCATCCAAGTCGTATAGCCTTTATTGTTGTGATCGCGACCGTCACGGCCTTGAGCGTACGGTGTTCGCCCAAACTCACCGGCCCAGATGACCAATGTATCTTTCAGCATGTCACGTTGTTTCAGGTCTTTCAATAAACCAGCAATCGGTTTATCGATCTGTTCGCACAAAGTTGGCATCTGCGTTTTCATGTTGAAGTGCGTATCCCAATTTGAATGATTGATTTCGATAAAACGAACGCCTGACTCTGAAAACCGTCTTGCCAACAAACACTGTCGACCGAACTTTTCTGTCTCCGGAGTGCCAATTCCGTACATGTCCAAGGTTTCCTGAGTCTCGCCTGACAAGTCCATCAGATCAGGCATTGCCGATTGCATTCGAAACGCCAACTCATAGGATTCGATGACGCCTTCTACTCCTGGTTGGTGGTTGTCACGCTTGAGTTTTTCATCGTTTAGGCTTTGGATGAAATCCAGCTGTTGTCGCTGTTGAGTTTTTGACAGGCGATCGTTTGCAATGTCAGGGACAGAGCTTCCACCGCCAGACCTTCCTCTTCCACTGCTACGCCGTGAACTTGCACCAAGTTTCGTGCCTTGATAGATGGCTGGCAAAAACCCGCTGCCGTAAACTTGTGCATTTCCGCGAGCCGGATTGACCGAGACAAAACCTGGCATGCTTTCGTTTTCGCTTCCGAGCCCATACAGCGTCCACGCTCCTAGCGACGGCCGCACAAACTGAGCGTTGCCGGTATGCATTTGAGTCATCGCACGAGGGTGAATGGGTTGGTCGGTGTGCATTCCGCGAAGCAGACATAGATCGTCAGCCATTTCCCCAAGTTTTGGGAACAACTCAGAAATCCAGAGTCCACTTTTGCCTCGCTGCGAAAATTCCCAAGGCGATTTGAGATAGGTTCCGCGATCTCCGCTTTTCCCATGAGCCTTAATCAGGCCTGGTTTATAGTCGAACGTATCAACATGCGACGGAGCGCCTTGCATACACAAAAAGATTACACGTTTGGCAGAAGGTTCAAAATGAGGTGCCTTCGCAGCCAGTGGGTTTGCTGTTTCCTTCTCTTGTTCCTGTGCCATCGCCATCGTCGACAATCCAGAAAACGCGAGGTACCCGAAACCCGAAGAAATTGACTTCAAAGCTTGCCGTCGCGTTGGTGAAAAATTTAATGGGTTCATGATTCCGCCCTGGCTCAAGTTAATGTTCAGTGTTGTTACGCCTGATCTTGCTGCGTGTTAAATCGCGATTGGGTGTTGTCGCAATTGGTGTATGTTGAAATGGTTGCTCGCTCGAATCTACTCGAGCATGAGACCGATAGTGATTAATTCAGAAATCTAAACTCAGCCGACCCTAAAATTGCTTGGCAAAGTGCAGCCAGTTTCTCAACCGCGGCCTCGCTTGAATTGTCTCGATTGACACCCTTGCTGAAACGGCCTCCAAAGCGACCGCCGTTGGAACGTGCGTTAAATCTGCGTGAGGAATTGCCATTGGAACCAGTTTTGAAATCGCGATAAAATTTCGAAGCGGCCTTAAACTCAGCCTCCGTCGGCTCGCGTCCATAAGCCCACAAAAAGGCCGTTTGCAATTGTTCATCGACGTTCTTGGATTCCTTTATCAACCGTATTGCCATCGCCTTGCTTTGTTCAATTACAAATTTGTTATTGAGAAAGTAAAGTCCCTGGTCGGGTGTGTTGGATGCTTCTCGCGTGCCAACGACCATGGACGGTTCCGCAAAATCGAACACTTCCAATGCACGCGGTAAATTGTCACGAACGATCGGTAGATAGACGCTTCGGTAAGTGGTCGTTTGATCAATCGGGGTTATCGTTGTCGCAAGAACGCTGTTCGCACCATACCCGCGGGCTTGCATCCCGCTCTGCGTCATTCCCTTGGCCCGCATTCCGCCACGTTGCATCCCGAATTTCATACTGCCATCATCTGTGGCCTGTTCACTTGCAGACTTGATCGAAACCAAATTTCCATCACGGACCGACGCATCACCTGCTTTACTCACCACCGATCCACGAGGTCGTTGGGCATCCAACTGACCGCTGATCGCTAAAATTGAATCGCGAAGCGCTTCTGCATCGAGCCTTTTCGGATCTACCCGCCAAAGAAGTTTATTCTCTGGATCGGCCTCAAATTTCTCTTGATCAAACTTGCTGGTCATTCGATACGTCCGCGACATGACGATGGACTTCACCAGTCTCTTGACACTCCAATCATTCTCGACAAACTCAATCGCCAAGTGATCAAGCAACTCGGGGTGTGTCGGCAGTTGGCCCGTGACTCCGAAATTTTCCGGAGTACGTACGATGCCGTTGCCTAACAAGTGCTGCCAGACGCGGTTGACCATCACACGAGCTGTCAAACTATTCTCTTCACTGCCGATCCACTGTGCCAACTCCAACCGCCCTGATGACCTGGATTTGATTTTTGGTTGTTCATCGCAAAGGACTTGAGGAAACCCGCGTGAAACTTCTTGGGCCGGTTTGTCAAACTCACCTCGTTCCAGCAGTCGAACATTTTTTGGCTTCTCGGTTGATTGGACGCCCATGAAATAGGTGTAAGGATTCCCTTTTTCATCGTAAGAATCAAGCTTCGCCTGCAACATCGCCGCTTGGGATTGAAGTCGAATCGCACTAACAACACTCTGCTGTGGGTTACTGCCGGATTCCGCTTTTCCATTTCGAAGCTGAACTCGCTGACGACGAGCAATGCGCATTTCGGTTTGTTTTTCTATGAGTTCTTCTTGTATCTTTTTCAGCTCTCCCTTTGAGATTTTTTTCTGATCAGGTCCGAGATCGTCAATGGGCAACACCAGCAAGTTGCTCGGCCGCCGGTTTTGAAACGTATCAGGCGTTCCGTAATGGGTCGTCATATTGTTGAAGATCCCAGACATCGCGTAATAATCTTCCTGCGGAATGGGATCGAACTTATGATCGTGACATCGGGCACAGGCAACAGACACACCCAACATTACTCGAGTCGTCACGTCGATTTGCTCGTCGACTTCATCAAGTTTGAACTGCCTGCCGTTACGCTCAGTCAGCGTTTTCGGCCCCAAGGTCAAAAAACCGGTAGCCACCAAATTTTCTGCCCACTGCTCGTCCGACTTAACCGACATTAAATCGCCAGCGAGTTGTTCTTGTACAAACCGGTTGTAAGGCTTGTCTTTGTTGAAAGAATCGATGACGTAATCGCGATACCGCCAAGCCGTAGGAAACGTCAGGTTAGATTCCTTGCCACTCGATTCTGCATAGCGAACTACGTCAAGCCAATGCCTCCCCCAGCGTTCGCCGAATTGCGGGTTCTCCAGCAAAGAATCAACGATGTGTTCTATCGCTGATTCTGGATCATCGTCCCAACGTTTTTCCAGCCAAGTGATCTGTTCCGGCGTTGGTGGCAACCCAACTAGATCAAAACACAATCGGCGCAAAAGGGTTTTCGAGGCGGAATCTGCACCGGGCGTGAGTTGGTTCGACTCCAGTTTCGCGAAAACGAATTTGTCGATGTCGGTTGTCGGCCAGTCAGAAACCGACACTGGAACTGATTGTTTTTTAGGTGGTTGGAATGCCCAAAACTTTTTTCCTTCAACAATATCATCTTTTGTAATTACCGAACTCACTTTGCTGACTTTACGCGCACGAGGGTCTGGTGCGCCCATCTCAATCCATTCTTTAAAATCCGCGATGACATTGCTGGGAAGCTTCTTGCGAGGGGGCATAGAATAGTCAATGTGATTGATGGCATTCCAAAGCAGACTTTCATCCAAATCCCCCGCCACGATCGCAGCACCAGAGTCTCCTCCCAAAAGCAGACCTTCCTTGGTGTCAGTCCACAAACCGCCTTTGGTTTGACCAACCTGAGCCGAATGGCACGAATAGCATTCCCGAGCCAACACTGGGCGGATTTTCGTCTCGAAAAACTTGACTTGCTCGTCGGTCAATTTGTCGTCGGCGAACAAAGAATCGGTGGAAGCCATTCCCGCCCCAACCAAAAATGAAACTGCCAAACAGATCGTTTTGAGTACTGTATTCATGTATTGGTTCCATTCAGTGGCTGCAAGAATGAGGCTCTGCTGCCTCCAGTAGTTTTCACGACGAAATATGAACTTGAGGACTGAAAATTCCATTTTTAACCGTGATTATTCGAAATCAAGGCAAACCCATCATCCCACTGGATCAGTTTCACTGGCTCGGTTTTGCAGAAAACGCACTAATCCATCGCCTTGAAGAATGTTAGAATGGAAAAATGGACAAAGAAAACCCATTTTCCTCACCGATGCCGCAGTACGATACTGAACAAAACAGTTTGGCGTTTGAAGACCAATTAGATTCGGCCAATTCCTTTTTTGCGCTCGCGAGGCCAATCTTCTTGGCTTGGGAAAAACTCCGATTGATTTACATCGGAATCTTGGTCGTCTGCACGTTACTGGCCGCGGCGGTAAACAGCTCGTTGCTAAACACGTTTGATTTTTGGGCCGCAGCAATTTTTGGAGCCATCGTTACTAATCTTTGTTTCTTCGCAGGCCCGATCGTCGAATCCTATTTAACATGGTTGAAGATCAACGCCGCCAGACTGCGACTTCCTTTGTTCATGCTTGGAACCATCCTGTCTTGCGCCGTCGCGACGACAGCTGTCTTTAAGCTTGCAAGTGCAGTAGCGAACTAACTACGATTTGCCGCCGTTCCCAACGGGTCCAACAAACAAACTACCATCTACGCCACAGAGTCGACCGAGCACGATTCTTTTTTCAACTCATCTTAAACTCCTTGAATCACTCAAACGTATTGTAAGAGTCATCAGGCCGACTGAAAGACTTGTTAAAAGCAGCGGGTAATAGCCTACAAGACATAGACCATCGTTCCTGCCAACTACTGATGTGAAACATGCACCTACTTGCCAATTCAATAGGGAAAGCAAAAAACAGTAGTGTTAGGACGAGGGGACGAACTATTCAAATCGGGATCCAACCTTCCCTAGCGAGGAGGCATTCTCATCGAAATTGCTTGAATCTCATTCTTTCCAACCATTAGAATCGCGGAGACGATCTATCACTTCTCCCTATCTAAAGTTAACTATGAAAACAAGCATTTCTACCACCCTGTCAATTTTGGTGCTCGCAATATTTGGTAATTTCACCCACGCACAAACGAAAGCACAGGTCCAAAAAATCACCGCCAACTACGACGTAACCAAATTGAATAATTTGGCAAAACAAATTCGAAAAGTTAGCCAAGACAAATATGAAACTGCAATAAAAAAAGGGTTTCGAGTTACCTACGAAGTGAAAGGGATAGAAAAAGGCGAAAAGAAAACTCTTGGCTATTTTGCCAAACTTCGAGAGGTTTCGTCAGACGGAAACCCGATCTACTACCGAACACTTAATGATGCAGCAGCGCGCTCCACAAGAACAAACTTATTGCATGGCTCTGGAGGCCTCGAACTAGGCTTAACCGGCAAAGGCTTAACCGCATACGTATGGGACGGGGGAACCGCACGCACGACCCACCAAGAGTTTGGTGGAAGGCTTTCCGTTGGCGATTCGTTAACAGGTTACAACGGAATAGGAAGCGACCATGCGACTCATGTTACTGGAACGATGATCGCAGCGGGACTCACCCTAGCAGCCAAAGGCATGGCTTTCGAAGCCAACGGCAAGACCTTCGATTGGGATTTCGACAGGGCAGAAGCGATTGTCGAAGCACAAAGGGGGATGCTAGTTTCCAATCACTCATACGGATATATGGTAAGACACCCAAGGACTAGGCGCCCCCTTTTGTCTCCTGCAGTGTTCGGAGCCTACACAGACGAAGCGAGATCCTGGGACGAGGTTTTACACGACGCGCCGAACTACCTGATGGTGGTCGCTGCTGGTAATGATGGCCAGGACGATACCGCAAACGGTTCTCCCAAAGATGGAAATCGCATGTTCGACAAACTTACTGGACATTGCTTGTGCAAAAATAACCTTGTTGTTGCAAATGCACGAGATGTGAAAGTCAACTCATCTGGGGACATCATTGGTAATATCCAAATCACTCCCTCTAGTAGCGAAGGCCCCGCAGACGACCTGAGGATCAAACCAGACATTACAGGCAACGGCGAAGAAGTTTTGTCAACCGTCCACCTTGGAGACGATGGCAATACAAATGACAAATACCAGCAAGATGGCTGGACTGGTACATCCATGGCATCGCCAAATGTTTCAGGCTCACTCCTATTGTTGCAAGAACTATACGACCGTGAATTTGATTCATTTATGCGTGCAGCAAGCTTGAAAGGATTGGCCATTCATACCGCGGATGATGCAGGCCGCCTGGGTCCAGATGCCGTATTTGGATGGGGGCTGATGAATGCAAAATTTGCAGCAAACACAATCGTGAGCTCGAAGAATTCTGCCGCAATCATTGAAGAGACTAACCTCGCGAATGGAACGGAGTTCATCAAAAAATTTAAAGCAAAGGGAAATGTAAGAGTTTCGATTTGCTGGACTGATTTGCCTGGCACAGCAACGCCAAGCAACATTACGAATCGGCCCGATGCAGTTTTGGTCAATGACCTGAATCTTAGAGTCAAACGCGAAGGCCAAATACTTGAGCCTTGGCTTCTTACCGGTGTTGATTCCAACACAAAAGGCAATAACTCAGTAGACCCAATCGAAAGAATTGACGATACGAAAGAGTTTGCAACTCCAGTCGAATACGAAGTCGTCGTTTCTCACGCAGCAAGCATTTCCGGCGGGCCCCAACCCTTTACTCTGATTGTCACTGGCGACTCCATTAACACAGGTTCAGGTCGAATCACTCCTGGTGAAGGCACGCCAGTCAACAAGGAAGAATTAGATGCTATTCGTGCGAAACTTGAAAATTCAATTCGAGATTTGCAGAATATTCTCGAATCACTGAACGCGTTTTCCAACAACGTTGACCCGGAAAATTCAGAAACGAATTCAGCATCCGACCTTATCATGGAAGAGCTTAATAAAATGAAAGCGGTCGACACCAAATCTATGACAAAGGAAGACATGAACCGCTTGGGAGACCTGCTAAAAGAAATCTCCAACAACCCCAAAAAGTATGGTGTTCCGCAAGGAGGTGAAGTGCGACCACAAATGGGAATCAAACCAGGAATCGGAGAACCAGATTCACCACGCTAACCCGTTAATTGGAATAAGAAAGACCACTCCAGTTTGATTTGGCGATTTCCGACCGTAGAGAATACCAATCACGATTCTCCGCGGTCGATTTTTTGCTGCCTTCCTACAGCAGCGAAAGCTGCAGGCTGAGCCTCGAAAACTTACGGAAACAGTCCATCCGTGTTTTCGTTGGATCGGTCAACCACTGGAAATTTAGTTGCGGTTCGATTTGGAACGTAGACTGAAAAACCTTTGTCGCGATAAACTTGGGCCCATTGCACGACAGGTGGATCGCCCCCAATGGATTGAATTGCGACAGCCATGGCTTCAGCCAGCGGCACATCGTTGTCGATCAACACGGCGTCGGTGTGGTACTTATTCAGGACTTTCTCCCAGCCCGGCAGTGCCGCATTAAAATGCCCGTCCTCTTCGATCGCACCGTGTGGATAGGCAACCTCGTAACGGCTGTCAATCGATACTTTGACATCTGGATACATCCGCCATGAAACGTAAGCACCGGTTGTGAATGGAACCATCAGGTTCCCTGAGAATTTCTGATCCAGCAGATAGTCGACAGCTCCGACTGGGAAAGTTGGAACTCTTGCACCACTGACGGATCGCTCGTTGGGCACACGCAACATCCAAAATTCGTTTTGAATCGAGTGGCTGAGCGATGCGAATGTCACTCCGATTGCGGCGACGAATACGAAAGGTGAAAGTCTATCCCACGCTCGATTGATGACCTTGCCAGTTTGTGCTGCCTGGATCATTGGTGGAACGAAACATGCCCACGTTACCGCGTACAACGACCCATGGCGGTAATGTTTGAGCGCCAGGTAGGCCGTCAGGATGATCGCCAAACTTTCGAAGATCGATTGTTTGCCACGCATCACAATGGCGTACCCTGCAATCAACACCGAGACGCAATACATTGTTGGAAATTTGATTTCGTAAAGAGGCAGCCATTCGAGAATCGCTGGCCGTTTCATCGATACGGCTCGAATCAGATAGGGTGCGTATTCGGTTCCGTAAGGATTGACGTACAGCAAACCGATCGTTCCAAATCCGACCACGATCAAATGCGAGACTTTTCCAAACGTTTGGCTAATCGCTCTGGTTTCTAACCAAGCTTCAATCAACCTCGTAAAGCAGTACAGGCCAAACAAGCCCATGCCCGAAACAACGCCGCCGTGCATGTTTCCCCAAACAATGAACAAGGGCACCCAAGCCACGATCCACCACTTTTTTCCTTGGCGATCTTGAGCGAGTAAGGCGAACATGCAAACGAGAAAAAATAAAGTGAACAACTGAGCTCGAACATTGCTAAACGCCATCCAACCTCCGACCTGCAAACAGATCGGTGCAAGGATCGCGAACACAGCTAGGCTTGCTCCATGCCGCCGTGCGTATAGAAAACAGCCAATGCAAACCGCGAATGTCAAAAAGTATTTGATCAGAACAACGCCCAGAGAGCCCAAACCAGTCTTCACGGTTGCAAGGTACATCACGGCACCGGTCGCCCACTCATGATGGACAACGAAATCAATCGTTGGTGTATAGGCAAACGCGTCTTTGGTCGGCATCGCGCCTTCGGATTCCATTTGCCGGTACAGCGACATCTCGTGGTACAAATCGAGGTCGACGATCATATTGGAAGAAGCAACGGCAAGCACCATCGAGAGCAACGCAATCGAAACCGCCCAATGGAATACCCGAGCCGATGCGTCTTGTTCGTGCTTCACCGTTTTTCCGTGTGAACCAGTCGCAACGTAATTAGTCGCCCCCGGCAGTGGCGGTTGAATGATTTTTTCTACATCGCTCATCGAGACATAATAGAGAGATTCTAAACCGCAATGAATGCCGATTTGGGACGCGTTTTCCCAATGTTTTCCCAATGTTTTCCCACCATTCCGCCTGGTAACCATTCGGCGCAGTAACCGAGCGATGTCTCAATCGCTATCTCGTGCAACGGCGCAATCTCCGAGCCGGCATCTTTCGCTACTGCTTTTTGTAAACTCGGACGTAGTCAACCAAGACACGTGACATCTCGCGAATTTTTTCGTTATCGGAAACACTTGGCCCCTCAGAGCGACCATCGCCTTGGTCCGGATCCCACATGTTTTTTTTGAATTCAAGCGTCAACAGCATCATCATGTCGACCGGATCCGATGGGATATTTTCGGTAAACGTGTAGTAAAGTTGCCCGTCTACGTAACACATCATCGATGTCTTTGTCCATTCAACTCCGTAGACGTGGTACTGATCGTCGTTGACATCGACCAAGCTAGACGCAGTTGGCTTCGTCCCACTGTTCAACTGTAGCGACTCGGAACCTTTACCATTCTGAGACCAATGATTGGCAACATTGAAACACTTGTTAATGTAATCCTTCTTGCCTTTTGGAATTTCAACAATGTCGACTTCAGTGCCGTCAACAGGATTCCCATTGTAAGCTCGCGTCTCAGAAAAAAGCCAAAACGCAAACCAAGTCGAATAACCTCTGATCTGATTCGTTTTCACTCGTGCAGAAATGTAGAGAGGACCATCGGCAGGCGAAACGAATTTGCCGGCCCATTTCACGTTTTCTGGTTCTGATTTGTCCCATTTTTTAGGATAGCCAGTCATCAAATAGGCCGCGGAAACTTTGATTCCATTCGCGTTTGCTTTTTCTTTTTCCGCCACGATCCTCATCACTAACTGGCCGTCACCGTTGAGCCAGTGGTTGCCGGTTTTCGAAGTATACATCCAAGCAGTATCTTCCGTTGCCCCCGACCAACGAATACCTTTTTCAGTTCTTTCTTCAAAATCAGTCGGCGTGTAACCCAGAAACGGATACCAATTCCTGGGAAATCCAGTTCCGTCAAACTCATCCTGCCAATCAATCTTCCAATCTCCCTCCGGAGTCCAGTTAGCCGACCGAGACGCATCGCTGGTTGGTTCCACTGTTTTCTTTTCGGTGGTAGTTTCCTTCGGCAGTGCCGATGGTGTTTTCGTTGGTAATTCAGGCACCTTACTTTTTAGATCCTTAACGATCACCTCTTTTTGTTTCTTCCAATCGCGGTCGTATAAAAGGACCTGCCAAAAATAGTCTTTGCCAATCACGGCGTCGGCAGGCACAGCTAATTTGAGTTTGGTGGTTTGCTCACCAGAATCTACTTCCTTCCATTTCTCTGACGCCCGTTTCCAAGACGCGTCAAAAAGTTGGACCTGAACAATGCCGTCCTTTTCATAATTCGACTTTACCGTAACGGTGTAGTCGTTTCCTGGTTGGACGTTTGACGGACCGTCTGTGATCGAAACCGATTGCGCACTTACAAAATTCGCTTGGCCCAAGAACGCGAGAGCTAAAACGAGTAGCGATACGAATGAGTTTATATTTGGATGAAGCATGGCGGTTTTGTTTTTGAAAAGAACGAATTTTTCTTGGGCGTGCAAGCGGGAATCAACAGAGAACTGCAATCATACGACTCGCGTTTCGAGTTGTCATTGCGTTTCCCGTTCTTACCAAAGTTCTCAACAGTGGACGAATTGGACAACAGGTTCAGGATCTCAACTAACGCCAGAATTATATCTAATCAGTGAGCAGGCTCGAACGTCCTGGTTTTCAGCGACATCGTCAAACATCCTCGACGTTGTTGAAAATCTTGATTGAGTAAGAATTTCAATGGTCCATCAACTAGCTCCAACTCAGCGGTACAAGAGATCTCACGATGGCAGCACCGCTATCTTCCGCGCTGTCGGGGACATCAGTCGCGTTTTCGCTCAGAAATGCCGGCTTTTGACCTATCCCTCAGACTTTACACAGCTATGATTGGCTGTAGAGACTGCGGCTTGTTTGAAAAAGCCCAGTGGATGTGGCCGCTATAAAACGAGAATCACCTTTTTGTTAAAAGAGTGTTGTTCGGCCCGCGGGTTTTCACAGGATCGGATCTTCTGTAACCCCTTTACTTGCGTTGGCAAACACAACGGTATTGAGCCGAATTGATTTTGCTTCCTCGCGACAGTTGTCGCTTGAACGCCGGCGTCATGATGGACGCGAGCTTTTGGACTTTCTTGTTTGTCCAAAGTTAAAACACGGAAGTGTTGGCCACTGCTGCAGGTTCGTCTCATTCACGAAACCCTTGCCGCGATTTTGCGTCTGCCTTTCCAACAATTGATCCACTCTGTTCCGGTTTGCATGGCCAAGCATTTGATTGCCACAAATTCTGGACAATTCCCACCTGAAAGATAACCTTGAAAACCTTTGACGAACTAGACCTCATTGAGCCATTGAAACGTGCGTTGGCTCAACAAGAATACACAACTCCAACACCGATTCAGGCTCAAACGATCCCCGCTGCCTTGGAACGGCGCGACGTTCTTGGCTGTGCCCAAACCGGCACGGGAAAGACCGCTGCGTTCGCACTTCCAATTCTTAATCGGCTTGGCCAGCAAAACCGCAAAGCCAAACCGCATCGCCCTTTTGCCTTGATCCTCGCTCCAACGAGAGAGTTGGCGATTCAGATCGGGCAAAGTTTTGAGACTTACGGGCGACATTTGAAACTTCGCTGTTGCCTCGTCTATGGCGGCGTCGGTCAAGCGGCACAAGTCCAACGAATGCAACGCGGCTCCCATGTTCTTGTTGCGACTCCCGGTCGTTTACTCGACTTGATGGACCAAGGACACATTCAACTGGACCAACTAGAAGTCTTCGTTTTGGACGAAGCCGATCGAATGCTCGACATGGGTTTCATGCCAGACTTGAAACGCATCATTCGCAAGCTACCCGAGGACCGCCAATCACTTTTCTTCTCCGCGACCATGGCACCGAGCATCATCGAACTCACCGAACGTCTGCTTGTTGATCCCATCAGTGTAAATGTTACGCCAAAAACGAGAAGCGTCGAACGCATTGAACAACGACTGATCTACGTTCGCCGAAAAGCAAAACAGGATCTGCTGGACCGGATCCTTTCGCAACGAGAGGTTGAGCGTGCGATCGTGTTTACAAAAACCAAACGTACTGCGAATTTCGTTACGGCAAAACTCGGCAATGCCGGCATCAAAGCAGCTGCGATTCACGGAAACAAATCTCAAAACGCGCGACAGCGCGCACTGGACGCGTTTCGAAAGAAGTTTGTCCAAGTCCTCGTTGCCACCGACGTTGCAGCACGCGGAATCGACATCGATGGCGTGACTCATGTCATCAATTTTGACTTGCCAATGGAACCCGAAGCCTACGTTCACCGTATCGGCCGAACAGGAAGAGCGGGCGCAGAAGGCATCGCGATTTCGTTCTGCAGTGAAGGCGATCGTTCGGATTTGCAAGCGATCGAGCGCCTCATCCGGCAAGCGATTCCAATCGACAAAAACCTTTCAACGGAAATTCCATCTGGCGGAGAAACCAAAAGCCGTCCTGCACAACGAGGAGGAAGAGGCGGGCAAGGCTCGCGAGGCCGGTCCAACGCTGGCAAACCTAGATCAGGTTCAGGGTCGTCGCGCCGATCAGGCCTATCAAGCCACAACGAAGAAAGCTCTTCTGAAGGAAAGCGTCCGACGAAACGGAGACAACGAAGAAACCGACAAAGTGGCGGTGCCAACAGTGCAAGTAGCTCAAACGAGTCATCACGGTCACGAAGTTCAGCTCAGTCAAACCCACGACGTGGTGGTTCTGGCAGCTCAAGTGAATCATCGCAGGTCCGTAGTTCCAGCCCGTCACGAAGCCGCGGCAGCTCAGCTGGTAGTCGAAGCGGAGCCTCGGAATCCAGCGCTACATCGAGTCGACCCAAACGAAAACGAGCTCCACGCAAAGGCAAGAACGAACGAATGAAGTCAAAGCGCAACGACGGATAGTTCGCAGCGGCTACAACGTGATTTTCGTCTCACCAAAGGGCTATTTTAAAAATCGAACCATGCGTAGTGGATCCCATGAAAGATCCACTACGACATATTCTTTGCTAGGCATCGTTTTTTGCACTTAAAATAGCGTGAAATTGTTATCTCCAATCCTGACGCTAGATTCAACAGCATCGCAACATCACTCTTCCGTTTCACGAAGCTTTGCCAAAACGGAAAGATCCTCAAGCGTACTCGTATCACCCGACGCTTCTTTTCCGGCAGCGATATCTCGCAGCAAACGTCGCATGATTTTGCCACTTCGCGTTTTCGGAACGCCTTCGGTGAAACGAATGTCATCAGGAACGGCAAGCGCTCCGATTTCCTTGCGAACATGAAGACGCAACTCCTGACGCAATTCTTCGGTCGGTTCAGCGTCTTTAATCGTGACGAAAACAGCGATCGCTTGTCCTTTGATCTCATGTGGCCGTCCGACAGCCGCACATTCAGCGACGTTAGGATGAGAAACTAAAGCACTTTCGACTTCGATCGTACTCAGCCGATGGCCCGAAACATTGATGACGTCGTCAATGCGGCCCATGATCCAATAATTGCCATCGTCATCCATTCGAGCGTTATCGCCGGTCAAATAATTTCCGGGAAACGTGGTCCAGTATTGTTCCTTGAAACGTTCGTCGTCGCCCCAGATTCCTCGCAACATTCCTGGCCAAGGTTTTGCAATACACAGCATACCACCATGGTTGGCTTCGACCGGTTGAAGTGATTCATCAACAATCACTGGCACGACGCCGGGCAGCGGTGTGGTGCAGCTTCCCGGTTTTGTCGACGTCGCGCCGGGAAGCGGACTCATCATGATGCCGCCCGTTTCTGTTTGCCACCAAGTATCAACGATCGGGCATTTCGATTTACCAATCATCTCGTGATACCAAATCCAAGTTTCAGGATTGATCCCTTCTCCGACAGTCCCAAGCAAACGCAGGCTGCTGAGGTCGTGCTTGAGGATGTGCTCGTCTCCCCATTTTACGAAAGCACGAATGGCGGTCGGGGCCGTATAAAGAATGGTGACTTTGTATTTTTCAACCAGCTCCCAAAAACGATTCTCTGCTGGATGGTTGGGGGCACCTTCGTACATCAAAATTGTCGCGCCATTGGATAGCGGACCGTAAACGATATAGCTATGCCCGGTGATCCAACCGCAATCAGCTGTACACCAGTAAACGTCGTCGGGCTTCCAATCGAACACCCACTGGAATGTCTTTTTGGTCCAAATGTTGTAACCCGCGGTCGTGTGGCGAATGCCTTTTGGTTTTCCAGTCGATCCTGATGTGTAAAGAATGAAAGAATTCGCTTCACTGTCCAACGGAGTTGCTGGGCAATCCTCCGAAGCAGCATCAACCTGCTCGTGCCACCAGAGATCGCGACCTTCCTGCATGTTGCATTCATTCTCACAGCGCCGAAGCACAATGCATTTTTCTACGCTGGGCGATTTTGCCAGCGCCGCATCAACAGTTTCCTTTAACGGAAGACATTTGCCGCGTCGCCAAAGTCCATCCGACGTGAGTTGAATTTTCGCACTGGCATCATTGTTTCGATCGGCGATCGCTTCAGCCGAAAATCCTGCAAAAATCACCGAGTGCACGGCACCGATTCGCGTGCATGCCAACATGGCGATTGCCAACTCTGGCGTCATCGGCATGTAAATGGAAACAACATCATCAATGCCAACGCCAAGGCCTTTGAGGACATTGGCAAATTTACAGACTTCGCTATGAAGCTCTTTATAAGTCAGCGTGCGTTGATCGCCCGGTTCGCCTTCCCAGATGATTGCAGTCCGGTCGCCATTGCCGGCTTCGATATTCGCATCGAGGCAGTTGTGAGAGATATTTGTTTTACCACCCACAAACCATTTGACATCAGTCGCTGATCCTTCAAGCACGCTTGTGTAAGGTTCGAACCAATGCAGTTCTTTCCGAGCGATCTCATCCCAAAATCCTTCCGGGTCATTTTTGGCGTGATCGTACAGTTTTTGATACTGCTCAACGGAACCAATCGCCGCGTTCGAAGAAAATTCTGCAGGTGGAGGAAATACACGGTCTTCGTGCATGACGTTGTCGATTTGGCCTGAACTCTCAGACATTCACAGCTCCCGGTGGTGGTCGATGGGGGAAAGAATTGGCTCTCTAAGTTTCTTTCAAAGAGACCGAATTTTATGAGCGCAACAAAAGGGTGTCAACGAATCAGGAACATGAGCTCGGCTGCGCCAATTCTGTTTGGACAGTGATTCGCAACATGTTACGATACTGAACTCACGTTTGAACAATGAAACTTCCCTTGTCCCTGTTCACCTTTCCACGTCTCCAATTCTTGGCTTTTAAAGTCTCATGACCATTCTGTTTTCTTGCCCTCACTGCGCAAAGACAGCCAATCTCCCCAAACATTTTGCAGGCAAAACAGTTAAGTGCAAATGTGGTGAACGAGTCGTTGTCGATACACCGCCAGCCCCCGGCTTGGATCTCGGCGCGATCCAGTACGAAGCCGTCGACGATCCAGCACCGTTGGCAAATTCAAAAGTGCCTGCCAATCCGATCACACGCGTTCGTCAGCAAAAACTCAAAAAAGAGAACAAAGTTCTATCTAACAAGCTTGGCCGAAACTGGCGGAATCGGCCAAACTCGCAATACCAAGCCGGGCAACTTTCCAAATCAAAGAGCTGGGTAAAGGACGTCAAAGAGACCGTGCAACAAGGCCCCGTTCAGGCATTCTGGGCTTTCGCGTTCGGAGTGTTGTTGTTGTGTTTTGGCATTCACATGGCAAGTTGGGGCAGCGGCGAAATTGGAGTTTCCGAATCGGCTGGCTACATCTCAAGTGTGCTCGTTCGGTTTTCATTTCTTTTTATTGTTTTTGGTGGCTTTGTTGCGTCATGTGGTTTTTCAATCGTCATCAACGCGTTACTTAGACGTGAGATTCGTCAAGATTTCGACAACAAGACAATCACATCACTTATTGGCGGCACTAGTTTATTGATTTTCATCCTCCTGGGATTCACGACTTGGATCCTGATGAGGAACGCTGGACTCGGTGCAACCTCAGTTGATAATTTTGGGACGCCGCTTGGCCAAGGCGAAACGAATCTCGTCATGCGGGTTGCTGCTCCTCAAGCTTTCGAGGCGGAGTCTACCCTGGACGATCCCAACGCAACCTGGGTGACTTACCCTTCTGGAAACGCCAGCCTGAAAGCGATTCTATGGATGCCGGAAAAGGTAAAAGGCACTCATCCAGTTGTGATTTATCTTCACGATGGTCATGCACTCGAACCAAGCGTATTGAAACAAGCCGAACATTTTCACAAAAACAATATGATCGTTATGTGTCCGTCTTTCAGGGGTGAAAACGGAAATCCAGGTTATTTCGAGTTGATATTTGGAGAGGTGAATGACGCCGTCTCAGCTGTCAATTGGATTGCTGAACAACCCAATGTCAACCGTTCCCAAATTTACGTTTTCGGTTACGGCGTTGGTGGCGGAGTGTCGGCTTTAATGTCGCTCCAAGGAGAAACAAAAGTTCAAATGACAGCCAGCTGTAGCGGGCTCTACCAGAGCGGGATCTTTCAAAATTGGCCCGGCGGCGTTCCATTCAATGTTCATAACCAGTGGGAAAGCAACTCAAGAGTTCTGTTGGGAAGAATTGCACAGATGAAACAGCCACACATCGCTTACCTCGGGCACGACGATTTAGATTTCAAAAATTCGACAGACTTGGCCAGCAAGGAAACGGCACTGCTTCCAACTTCAATGTTGACAGTTCGGCCCGTCGATGGGAATCACCAAACGAGTTTGCGAAATGCCGTTCGAGCGTTTGAGTCGTACATTCATGCTCGGCAATGACACTGGAAAGCAATTTCGTTTTGCCGTTTTACTTGAAGAATTGACCAATTTCGGTTTCGTCGTCTTCCTTTTTCCGCGAATAGGATTCCAGAATCGGCAATGGGTCAATCATGCTCCAGGTTGGTAATTGAGAAAGTGCCACTGCCAGCAATGCTCCGCCTCGCAGCGACCAAAGAACGTACCCCAAACTTCCGAATGCTGTTACTGCACCGACCGTGACATTAAAATCAGTTAAAAAAGAAGGAGGTTGCTCAAGTTCGCTCAGTTGCTGGAATAAGTAGTTTGCGTCGAACACAGCAACAACCCCACCGCCAGTACGCAATCGCTCCAACTGATCTTCATTGCGATTGCCGTTGACTTCATCTGGTGAAACAGAATCCAGAATCAATCGCAAAACGGCTGATGCGTGCTCTTGATCAAAGACAGAATCACTGGCAAATTCAAAATCGTCGAACTGACCTCCTTGTGTCAAATTCACAATAGGCACCGGTGTTTGAACCACACCAACAACCGGAGCAAGAGATGTCGACGCTGGATCACTCGATTGATTTTCGGCCTCAGCTGAAGAATCCTCGTTGACGGTCTCTCCTTCATTTGATTCAGCAACGCTCTCCACTTCTTGTTCGGTTGCCTCCTCTGATTCTGTTGATTCTTCTGAACCAGTATCGTCAGCGCCAGAACCACTCGGATTGTTCCTATTGGGATTTCCAACGCCACCAATGACTTCAATATTGACGGTTGTCAGTGCTCCATTATCGGTTCCATCATTTGCAAGGTAGGCGAATGAATCGCTTCCAACAAATCCTGGATTTGGCACGTATACAAAATGCCCGCTTGCCGTAAGGCTTAAACTTCCGTGGCTAACGTCTTGAATCAACACAGCAATCAACGCATCGTTGTCGATGTCAGTATCATTGCTCAACAAACTCGCAACCGACTCAAGCGGTTGTCCCACGAGCACGACAAATTGTTCTTCGACAGATTCAGGCACGTCGTTGACCGGTGTTACCTCGATGGTCACGACGGCTGTTGAAGAAAGTCCAGAATCATCAGTGACTCGATAGACGAATTGGTCCATACCATTGAAATTTTCGACCGGCGAGTAGGTAAATGAACCGTCTGGCAAAAGATCAAACGAAGCCGCAGAAGTGGGCCCGCTGACTAATGAGACCGTAAGAGCGTCGTTTTCCGAATCTGTATCATTGAGCAACAGTTCATTGATCGAATCCAACATGGTGTCTTCCGCGACAACAAAACTATCGTCCGTTGCGGCAGGAGCATCGTTTACAGGCGTCACGGATACGATGAAAGTCTGTCCCGTAAATACATGTACACCGTCGGTCACACTAAATCCGAAACTATCAGCGACACTTTCGCTTCCTGCGTGGGTGTAGACAACGATCCCCGCATCAATATCGGCTTGAGAAAAAGTGCTCCCAAGGCCGGCAGGAACTCCGTCGATCGTTAGAATTCCCGACAAAGACTCATCGGTGATTTGGTAAACGATCGAAGTTGGACCTTCCTCAGGATCAGTAAACAGGAGTTCCGCTCCAGTGATCGCTTGGCTGCCTCCTTCGACCACATTGATTCCACTATTTATCTGTAACGACAACGCTTCATTCACGTCCGCGACATTGACAGTAACGACTTCATCGCGAACAAGTCCGCCCGAGTCAGTCACCCGAACGATAACTTCAAACGACTGTTTGGATTCGTAGTCCAGCGTCCCGGCGTCGATCAACAGCTCGTTGGAATTGGTTCCGCCTATCGAGAAATTTGCTTGATCTGCACCGCCCACAATTGAAAAAGAAAGCCAATCGCCCGCGTCAACATCGGTGGCAGAAAGTGTCGCCACACTAACGCCACCCGTCGTGTTTGTGTTTTCCGAAATCGTGACGTTGTTCGGTAACAAGCTCGTTGGAACTTCATTGACGTCGTTTAGGTTAATCTGAATCGTTGCTGTCTCGCTCAACGACGGACTCCCGTCATCTGTCGCTTCGACTGTCAAAGCAAACGAATTGATTGTTTCGAAATCCAATTGGCTGCCATCAGCGATCAAGATTTGCCCAGCGTTGTTGATCGAGAAAACACCTGTTGGATCCCCCGCAGTAATCGCAAACGAAATCGAGTCGCCTGCATCGACGTCAGAGAAAACCACATTGCCCACAACAGTTCCGTTACCAGAATTCTCATCGACGGTGAAAATATCGTCGGCAATCAATGGACTTTCGTTCTCGTCTGATATCATCAGCGAATGAGCATCGAAGTCATCTGGCGAGCCACCAATCGTTGCGTCGTCGACTTGTACATTCACATCGAGCGAAGTTTGTGATTCATAGTCGAGCACAACTCCAGCACGCAGATGCAATTCAGCGCCTACGATTTCAAACAAACCAGAATCCGCACCAGAAAGCGTTAGGTCGTTGGCTCCTAGTGCATCGTCAGAAATCACAATGTCCGCAATTTTGATAGACGCCAAAGTGTCGGTATCCTCAGCCAACGAAGGAACGAGATTAGTTAGTGTCACCGTTGGCGCTTCGTTAATATCCAAGATACTCAAGGCAGTCGAAACCGTATCGTCGGGTGAAGCTCCCACGGAAGCGTCATCGACTTCAACGACTACGTCGAATGATGATTTCGATTCGAAATCTAGTGTAACACCGGCACGCAGATGCAGTTCTGAACCAACGATCTCAAAACTGGCTGCATCAGCCCCAGAAAGCGTTAGATCATTCGTACCATCTGAATCATCCGTCACCACGATATCGGCGACTCTCGTTGTCGACGTCGTGTCAGCATTTTCGGCTAGTGCCAAAACAACGTTCGCCAACGTCACAGTTGGAGCGTCGTTGACTGGGTCAACGATGATATTGAACGACTGCATCGTGACCGCGTTGCCGACGCCATCGTCGACGGCAAACGTAAACGTATCGGTTGCGGTATCACTTCCATCGTGAACAAATGTAACGTCGCCCGCATCAACCTGGGCTTGGGTGAAACTTGAAATCGGCGTACTTAAATCGCTTGTCAACGCGAGGAATCCGTTGACCGGTGGCGTGGCAACGATGAAGTTTATCGAACTGGCCGGTCGGTTAGAATCAGCGAAAGAAAGCTCCGACGACTCAATCAAGTCCGTGCCGCCTTCGACAACCGTGCTACCAAAATTGTTTACCTCAAATGGGCTGGTCGTATCAGGTGATACTTGGACGAACGCCCTGGCAATGTTCGATGACAGATCATCAGAGTCAAACGCTACAACTTCGATCACCCGAGTCGTTGTATCGGGAATTGCAGAACCGTTGTCGTACGTCACCGTTCGTAGTGCAGATTCGAATTCTAGCCGACTGATACCGGCGCCACTGATCTCCAGAACGCCCGTTGTGCTGTCGTACGCCTGCATCAATCCTGGAAGCCCCGTCAAATCAGCGGCCAGAGATTCATTGACACCATCGAGCAAGTTCGTAATCTGAATGGAGATTGAGTTGAGGGCTAAACTATCGACATCATTTAAGGAAGCGTCAACGTCTGCAATCAGCACTGGGCCATTTCCAGTTGTGAACGACGCACTGAAGTCAAAGCTTCCAGCGCCACTGCTGCCATCGTCATCGAGGCTCAAAAGCGGAGCGTCATTGACAGGAGTAACCGACAAATTGAACCTACCACTCGACGTGGTGCCCATACCATCATCGACAACAAAGTCGAACGAATCACTGGTGGCTTCGCCCCCATTGTGTGTGTATGTCACTAACCCCAAATTAATATCAGATTGAGTGAAACTGCCGCCCATCAGCAATGCCAAACCGTTCCGGTAGACAGCACCTTCGGAAGGCATTGATGTAATTTGGTAGGTAAGGTTGTTCGGAGGCGTGTCGACATCAGTAGTCTCAAGCATAGCCTGAGTAATCGTGTTGCTGACTGATCCTTCGGCAATTGTCGCTCCGGTATTGGTGGAAACAATTTCTTCGTCATTGACCGCATCTACTGTTATCGCAACGTTTATGGTGCCTGGGGCTCCGCCTGAACCGGTATTGCCTTGATCATTTGCGAAAAAGGTAAGTGTGTCAGTACCGCTGAAATTCAAATCACCAGAATAGCTCAAACCATCAAGCGCAACGTTGATGTCGTTGACCGTTCCTGAAAAAGAGACAATTGAAGTACCATTGCCAACTACCCCGTTGAGATTACCTGTCCCTCCAAGTGCGATAGTTCCGTTGGTGACCTGGACCGTGATCGCAAGTTCGCCACCATTCGCGTCAACGTCGTTCAATACAATTGCATTGCCACCCAAGTTGCTGAAAACAAGCGACGAATCCTCCGAGACCACTCCCGTATTTGGCCCAGTAAATACCGGGCTGTCGTTGACAGCGGTGATCACAATGTCACGAGCCTGCGTATTGCTGTTCGCTTCGCCATCGTTGACCGTGAAACTTACGGTCCGCGTCGCCGTGTCGGGAGCATCACTGGTGTTGGTGTAAGTGATGCTGCGGATCGCGGTTTCGTACTCGGCCAGTGTCGCTGGACCAAGTAACGTCCAAGTTCCATTGGTCGCGTTGTAAGTTCCGCTGATGCCGTTTTGATCCGTGAATGACAGGACGTCT
>JBGCDK010000081.1:0-4598 GCA_045105295.1 Mariniblastus sp. | reverse complement strand
CGAGCCTTCGCTGATGGTGCGAACGATTCCGTCTAGCGTGCCATGTTTTTGATAGGGGAACGAAGCGAGTTTCACGCGGACGTCGCTTCCTTTTGGAAGGTTTTCCTCGGCGATTTCAGTTTCAGTAGCCGATTTGATGATCGCAATATCTTTGCCTTGGATTTCAACTTCAGCTTCCATCGGTACGCCAATCGGAATCAACCGAAACAATGGTTCGCCAGCCTGCATGATCGAACCGACAGATTTGTCTGCCACTTCGAAAACCACAAACTCTTTATAAGGTAAATCTTCGGGTACTTTGAGCTCAACAAACTCATTGGAACGTCGTGCTTTGTTGATTTCCTGTTCAATTTTCACAAGGTCATTGCTGGCTGTAACAAGATTCTCCATCAGATCGTTACGCCAGTTGGCAACAAAAGCTTCACGTTCGGCCTGCACTGACTTTTTCTGTTCTTCGAATTCAAGTTTGCGATTTTTGGCGTTGTAATATTTATCTTTAGCGTCGTCGCTTTGAAGCTCGCGACTCATGACATCCATGCCAGACTTGGACCCCTTGGTTTCAAGCGACTTGAACGACTCTTCGAGTTTTTTGTATTTTTGATAGGCCTTCAGAGCACTTTCGCTTTCCATTTGAACGTTGCTGATTTGGACATCGTAGGTGTTCTGTTTGGAATCGAACTTTCTCATTTCGGCTTCAAACAAACGCCGCCTTTCATTGTAAAGGCCGTTTTGCCGAATCCAATCAAGCTCGTCTTCATGCCCGGCGATGGAGAATGGCTTATTATCTCGCTCACTGATTAATCGAGCCTGAACAGCCTCAAGCGCACTTTGCTGAGAATTCAATTGCGACAGATCCGCATCTGAAAAAGTCGGATCCAGTGTTGCGATCACAAACCCCGCCGCAACTCGGTCGCCAAATTTTGCATTGATGCTTGAGATGGGAGACTGGAGTTTGGTATCAATGACCACGGCCGGTTCAGTCGTGATCAGTTTGCCTTGAGCGGTGACGATTTTGTCGACCTCTGCCCAGCAAGCCCATCCAACGAATGCGCAGATCAATGCCGTCACGGTGTACAGCGTCCAGCGCGCACCACCAGGAACCGATTGTTTTTCAATTTCAACTGCATCGGGCTGAAACTCATTCAAGAGAGCATCGTTGTTTGATCGCCGTCGATGAGATTCAGTTCTCGCTTCTCGACGTCGACGTAAACGTTGTTCCTTGACGGATTCTTCTTTTACGCTCGTCCCATTTGCTGATACCATAGCTCTTGATAAACCTTACATCGTTCAAGAAGTTGTCGATGGGTCCCCATCGCGTCAATTTTGCCTCGTTCCAATACAATGATCGCGTCGCATTCCGTCAACGTCGAAAGACGATGGGAAACGAGAATCACTGTTCGGCCGTTGGCGATTTTTTTCAAGTTAGTCTGAATGATGGCTTCACTTTCTGGATCCAAAGCACTGGTGGCTTCGTCAAAGATCAGAATCCGCGGGTCTTTCAATAACGCGCGGGCGATTGCCAAACGTTGTTTTTGACCACCGGATAGATTTGATCCGTTTTCTTCCAGCATCGTGTCGTACGACTGAGGCATGCGTTCAATGAACTCAGCGGCACCAGCCATCCGCGCGACGTAGACGATCTCCTGAAAACTGGAGTTCGGTTTCGCCATCGCAATATTTTCTTTTACCGAGCCACGAAACAGGAAATTGTCCTGTAGCACCACGCCGATGTTGTGGCGGACGTGAGCAATATCAAGCTCACGCATGTCGAGTTTGTCGATACGGATTAGTCCGCCTTGCGGTTGATGCATGCCTTGCATCATTCGAGTCAGCGTTGTTTTTCCTGAACCGCTTCGGCCCACGATTCCAATGACTTTTCCAGCTGGAATTTCAAACGAAACCCCGTCCAACGCTGGTGGAGATGTAGGAGCGTACTGGAATTTAACGTCTTCGAATTCCATTTGCCCCTGAATCAATGGTCGCAAGCCCTTTCCAATGCCGGCTTCGGCATCGCTGTTCATCACAGTACCAAGCATGCGAACTGAAAGTGCACATTGTTGATACGAGTGAACAAGGCTTACCATCTGGACCAATGGGCCGGTAACTCGACCGGAAATCATCTGGAACGCGACCAACTCGCCAACGGAAAGCTGTTTTCCAAAAATCAATGAAGCTCCGTACCACACAACAATCACGGTCAGAAGTTTTTCTAACAGCTTCGAGATGGTCGTAGCGGTAATCGAGATCTCGCCGACTTTAAATTGCATCGCAACGGCTTGAGCAGAACTTTGATCCCAGTTCTTTCGCTGGACTGGTTCCATGCTGAGAGCTTTAACGGTTTGAATACCGTGGATCGTCTCAACCAGTTTCGCCTGTCGTTCGCCTTCCGCGTTGTACAACGCTTCCAAGCGACGGCGATAAGGGCCAAGCAATACGCCAATGTTGATTCCCAGCAATGCCGAGAATAGCAACACAACCATCGTCAACGCGGGGCTGTAGAAATACAGAATCGGTAAAAAGATCAGTAGCGCGGTCGAATCGAGTAACGTCAGGAATAGGTTTCCTGTTAGAAACTCGCGAATTTGATTTGTCTGCTGCATGTGTTTTGTCAAAACACCAGCGGTAATGTGCTCGAAGAAATTCATCGGCAATTTGAGCATATGCCCAAACGTGCGCGTTGCGACTCGAATGTCGATCTTGCTGGTTGCGTGTAACAACAAATAGCTACGCAAGTAACCGAGGACGGCATCAAAAATGAGGGCAACACAAATACCGATCGTTAGAACACGCAATGTCTCAGTCGCGTTGTTGACGAGTACTTTGTCGATCACGATTTGAAAGTACAACGGTACGACCAAACCGATCAAGTGAATAAACAGTGCTGCAACTGCAACGTCGGTGAACGCAGTGCGTTGTTTTACGATCTCGGGAATGAACCACTTAAGACTGAATGGTTGATTGGTGTCGAACATCGAAAACGTTTTTTTGGCGAGAATGGTCTCACCCTTCCACAATTTTTCGAATTGTTCTTGCTCGAGGTATATGAATCCTGTTTGGTCGGCCAGCGGATCAAAGACGGCGATCTGCTCGGTCGGCACGCCCTCTTCGTTTTCAATTTTCCGCAAACCCACCATGATGACGTAGTTACCGTTGGCCAAACGAGCCATTGCAGGGAACGCCATCTTTCGAAGTTGTTTCCAAGTCAATCGCGCATGCCGGGCTTTGAGGCCAGTGTCTTTTGCAATTCGCAGGAGTCTTCTGAGACTTGGATCTTCATACTCAAGGGAGTAGTCATGAATTAGACGGTCAGCGCTGACTTCCAAACTATGGTGACGGGCAAGTAGCGCAAGACACTTAACCGCGGTATGGTCCGCCTTTGACGTAGGAGCCTCATCCTTGGATGCATCTGCATCGGATTCGTCAGCGTCTTGAATCGAGTCGACATCAGCGGATTGCTCAATGCTGTTTGAATCGGTCTGTTGCTCGGAATAGTCAACATCCGAGTGCGATTCCCCAACGGGTTCATCGAATTCAGAATGATCAAAACCTGTTTCATCCTGATCTACTTTTTCAGCTTCGTCTTCCGGATCGTATCCTTCAAACGCGTCTGAAATATTTGGATTGTTCGAATCGGCCATGAGTGAACGTGTGTTTTGTAGGCGACTAGTTTTTGCATTGGAAAACGTAAACAACGACAAAACATTGTTTCCGCGAAATCCCCCGGGACAAGTAAAAACCGAAGCGCTCGATATGGTACTTGAACGCAAGTGTAGGACATGGTTAGGGACATATACGAAATTTGACTGGAAGGGGGCGGTTAAGTTCCGCTTTGTGCACCGATGTATCGATTAAAAAAACCCCTTCGGAGAACCAAAGGGGTTTTGAAAGTTCAAATTTTAACGATTGTAGAAATTAGACAGGCACAGCGATGAAACCGCCATTTTGTCCAAGCTGATCCGTAACCGTAAATCGCTGAGCGTTGGCTGTGGCCGAATCAAAGATTGAGGTCAAGTCGATATCGTCTCCAATTTGAGCACCGAGCAATCCATGGAATCTCATCAGTTCAACTTGCGACTCTGTATTGGCAAAGTCAACAATCGAGAATGTACCCTGGCCTTCACCTTGGTCGAGTGTCAGGTCAATTCGCAGGTTGTCACCAAATCGGCGGAAAACAAAATCGTCTTCGAGCGAATCAATCGAACCAGATGGATCATAGAACTCAACCGAGTCGATTCCACCATTGGCCTCCTCGCGGATGATGTCGCGGCCATCGCCTAGACTCCAGATGTAAGTATCATCACCAGCACCACCACGACTGATGTCATTGTCGCCACCGCCTCGAAGTATGTCGTTACCTGCATTTCCAAACAACAGGTTGGGGGTTTCATTGCCGCGAATCGAATCGTTTCCAGCACCACCGCGAGCATTCTCAATTACAGTTCCGTACTGAATCCTTACACTCAATGGAATACCGTTGACTGTCGTGAACTGTCCCTCGCGTAGGTCAATGATCTCGTCTGCAATATGATTGGTGAAATTCAGCGTGTCGATACCGCCGGAGTCATACAACACAGTCTGGTGAGACTCTTCGTTATTGA
>JBGCDK010000080.1:0-18563 GCA_045105295.1 Mariniblastus sp. | reverse complement strand
GGCGGCACAGTCATCGTCGGCGGCGTTGTCGTTTACAGCATATGGTTGTATCTGAAGCATTTCGCTTGAATTGAGTTTCGGCAGGCTTTGACATTCGCAGGGGATCGGCTGTTCATTTATATCCAATTGAGCAAGTCACTTTTTTCGATCTTGTGATTTTTTAACGCAAGGCCGCTAAGACGCGAGGGCGCGAAGGTTCTTCATGGAGTTCAGAACATTGCGGCATAGCGTCCTTGGCGTTGAATTTTGTCAATTTTGGAAGTAGCGATCGGGACCTCACGCCGGCCAATCATTTGAGTGGATCCGTTGGGGATGGCGGAACAAATTGAACAGGGTGTTTTTTCGTTTCTTATGATTTTTTAACGCAAGGCCGCCAAGACGCGGGGATGCAAAGGTTCTTGATGGAAACTAGAACATTGCGGCACAGCGTCCTAGCGCCTTTGCGTTGAATTAAGAAAGTTGCGGTGAGAGCTTGCTTCGAGACGCCACCTCCCAACACTCCCTGCCAAAGATTGAAGCCCGTGGCTACGAACCCATTGAATCTTTGCTAAGATTCATGAACCTTCAATGCACCCCAAAGCGGCAATTCAAATATGTTCGTTCCTCACGACTCAAAACCGTTTCTTCGATTCTTATTGGTTTCTTTGACTTTTGCGTTTTTGGTTTGCTTCGTGGGCAAGTCGCTAAATGCCCAGGAATCGAAAGCCGATTCATCGAGTGCTGCTCCAACTAGCGTGCCGTCGTCTACAGTTGGTGATACAGATTCAAAAGCCGATGACATCAAAAAAACGGAAGTCGAATTGGCGATTGAGGAATTGAAAAAAGTGTTCCCCGGCGACGAAAACAAAGGGCTGGTAAAAGACCTTTCAAAAGCATTGAAGAAAAACAAGTCAGAGGCCTTAATCAAAAACGACGCGATCATCTTTGGCATTCTCGCATTGATGCTGGGTTTGGTTTTTTGGACTTCGAATAGCGAATTCAGGCCGCTCAAACTTTTTTATAAAGTCGTGCCGATGCTGTTGGTGTGTTATTTCTTGCCTTCGCTTCTTACATTTTTCCATATCGTCGACCACAACAACTCAAGCCTATATTTCGTGGCGACTAGGTACTTGCTCCCCGCGACTTTGGTGCTGTTAACGCTGAGTATCGACTTGAAGGCCATCATTGGCCTCGGGCCCAAAGCTCTCATCATGTTCTTGACCGGAACGGTTGGCGTGATCATCGGTGGGCCACTTGCTGTTCTGATCGTTTCCTATTTCGCCCCAGAAGTCATCGGCGTTGAGGGACCAGAAGCCGTATGGCGAGGCTTAAGTACCGTCGCTGGTAGTTGGATCGGAGGTGGTGCCAATCAAGCCGCGATGCAAGTCGTTTTCATGACACCCGAGGCCGACGCTTCGTTGGTGACACAGCGAAAATTAAAAGACATGTATAGCGTCATGGTGGCGGTCGACGTTTTCGTGGCGGAGATCTGGATGCTGTTTCTTTTGCTGGGAGTCGGAAAGGCTGACGCGATTGATCGATTGTTCAAAGCTGACAGTTCCAGTATCGAAGTCCTCAAGGACAAAATGGAAAACTTCAGCAAGAAGGTGGCTCGCATTCCAACCGCGACCGATTTCATGTTGATCGCCGCGATCGGATTTGGAGCCACTGCAGTCGCCCATTATGGCGGTGCCGAAATTTCAAACTACGTCACGACTTTGATAAAAGACACAACGACGGTCGTTGAGCAAACGACAGCAGATGGTGAGATCGTTACAGTGAAAACCGTGCCCTATCAATATCTCAAAGACATTGGTTTGGCGAGTTCGTTTTTTTGGCTGATTGTTATCTCCACAACGATCGGAATTCTATTGTCGTTTACTCCAATGCGGAAACTTGAAGGGGCTGGTGCATCAAAATTGGGAACTGTTTTCATTTTCATGTTGGTTGCCGTAATCGGCATGGGGATGAACATCCGTGCTGTGGTTGAATACCCGGGATTCTTTGCTGTCGGCGGAATCTGGATGCTGTTTCACGTCTTGTTGCTGTTTTTTGTTGGTTGGCTGATTCGGGCTCCATACTTTTTCCTCGCGGTTGGTAGTAAAGCGAACATTGGTGGAGCAGCAAGTGCTCCCGTGGTCGCGGCTGCTTTCCACCCCGCTCTTGCTCCCGTTGGAGTTCTACTGGCCGTTGTTGGATACGCGTTGGGAACTTACGGTGCGATGATCTGTGCATTGCTGATGCAAATGGCAACGCCCGCCGGCAACTAGAGACGACCGCCGACAACGGAAGAGTCACCTTTTCACTAAAAAAAGACTCAGGTTCACATCGTCGGTTGACCACCCATCGGCGTGGGCGAAAAAACAAAACTCGCGCTTCTACACGCGTTTTTCCATACCAATTTGTCGTTGGGCTTGGGAACGGACACATCCGAGTTACGTCCGAATAAATGGTTTCCTTATGTTCAAGCGACCAGAATTTCGCGTAGGAAAAGCGAACGTTAGACCAATCACTTCAAAAATAAACTGTTTGTTTCAATCGACGTTGTCACGTGTTATGGTGAGTCTTCGAACGAATATTTGCCGCAAAAATCACAGCGAAATTAAGTCCATGAAAGTCAAGACTCACGTCAATTTTAGTGCTCAAGTTCTCTTGGGAATGTTCTGTTGCTTTGCTTTTACAAGTCAAATCAACGCCGACGATTTAAGTTCGCCGATTGTTGCCGAAACAAATGTGTTTCAGGAGAAAGACGGTCTTGTCGTCGTTGAGGCCGAGCACTTCAATTCGCAATCGGCCACAGAAAAACGTGCGTTTTATTTGACCGCCAGTGACAAGACGCCGAAGTTCGACTTTGATGGCGATGAGACTCACTTGGGCGGAGCAAGTAATGGTGCTTACCTGGAAATCTTGCCTGACACGCGAAGAAATCACGGTGAAAAGTTAATCGCTGGTGAGAATTTTTCCAACGCGCCAGGCAAGCTTGCGATCTTGAGTTACAAAGTTAATTTTTCCCAACCAGGTCGCTACTACGTTTGGGTTCGTGCTCACTCAACCGGCACGGAAGACAACGGCCTGCACGTCGGACTTGATGGAGAGTGGCCTGAAAGCGGTCGGCGGCTTCAATGGTGCGAAGGTAAAAATACTTGGCGTTGGGATAGCATGCAGCGAACGGAAAAAGTTCACTGCGGCGTGCCTCATCAAATTTTCTTGGACATAAAAACTGCAGGTGAACATGTCGTTCATTTTTCAATGCGTGAAGACGGATTTGAATTTGATCGCTGGCTGATGACGAGGGATCGGGATTTCGCTCGACCAGTTGCGGCGGGTCCAGAGGCAAGTGTTGCCACCGAAAAACTTGCTGAGTTTCCACTCGTCGAGGCCCCTGCTCTACCGGCAACACCAGAACCGGTTGCCGATCCAGCCAATGCGACAAATCCAACATCGAATCAAGGTAAATCGAATAAGGTCAAAGCGGGTCAAGTCAAACAGAACCAAGCCAAAACGAAACAAACTAGCGTCGTCATGCGGGCGAGAGACTTCGAGACAGATGGAACCAATTTCTATGTCGACCAGGACAAATGGTTAGCCGTAAATCCAGATGTGCACAAATCGGGAACAGCGAGGAAAACGTTTCCTTTTCCAACCGGAAATTACGTTGTTGTTTTGCGAGCGGTTGGTGAAAACGATGGGCAGTCGACGTATGAAGTTTCCGTTGGGTCGAAAAAGTTGAACCAATTCAAATGTCCACTTAGTAAGGAGATGTTCGAAACGGGCCAGGCCTACAACGGTCGGTGGGAGAAAATGGAAATTAACAACGGTGAAATGATTACTGTGACCGCAAACATTGGGTCAGCAGATGGTGCGGAGTACAGTCGCGCCCGCTGGGCGGCCATTGCCTTTCGACCGGCTGATGACGCAACCAAAAAGTTAGTAGCGCCAATTTTGAGAGATTCAAACTTGGCAAAAGATTCAGCCGTTGATACTCGTGACCGATCAACGAGCCCCACGACATCAGTCAGTAAGACTCCATTGGTTGATCCCAGAAAGCCCGACGGTGATGGCTCGGTTAGTATCGCGGGTGAAACGAAACAATGGCACAACATCATGTTAACGTTGGACGGTCCTTACGCACACGAGAATGACAACAGTCCCAATCCGTTTTTGGACTACCGAATGGAAGTCGTTTTCACTCACACCGATGGAACGACTTATAAGATTCCAGGCTATTTTGCTGCCGATGGAAACGCATCGGAAAGTTCGGCTGCAGCTGGAACAAAATGGCGGGCGCACTTTGCGCCTGATCGCACCGGAAGCTGGAATTACTCTGCTTCTGTCGTTCGTGGTGATAAGGTTGCCATTAATTCGGATACCATTTCTACAGAATTCGTTCGTCAGAGTGGGACCATCGAGGTTTCAGAATCAGACAAAAAGGGGAGAGACCTTCGTAATGAAGGGCGGCTGCAATACGTCGGCTCGCACTATTTGCAGCACGCTGGTTCGAAACGATTTTTCTTGAAAGCAGGCGCCGACGCGCCCGAGACTTTGTTGGGATATGCTGATTTCGACAACACAATCATGCGAAAGAAAAATGTTCCTTTGAAGACGTTTGCTGCTCACATGAAAGACTGGTCCGAGGGAGACCCAAGCTGGAAAGACGGCAAAGGAAAAGGGCTGATTGGTGCAGTTAATTATCTTTCGGGAAAGGGCTGCAATGCTTTTTCATTTCTGACTTACAACGCAGGTGGCGATGGTGACAACGTCTGGCCATTTGTTCAACGTGAAGACAAACTTCATTACGATTGCAGCAAGCTTGATCAATGGGGGATCGTATTTGAACACGGGACTCGAAAGGGAATGTATCTTCATTTCAAACTTCAAGAAACTGAGAATGATGATCACAATGCTCGAAACGGGAACAAAGAAGATAAGAGTTTTGTGCCAACGTCGTTGGATGGTGGAAATCTTGGTGTGCAGCGGAAGCTTTATCTTCGGGAAATGATTGCGAGGTTTGGTCACAACTTGGCGCTCAATTGGAATTTGGGTGAAGAGAACACCCAAACGATGGAGCAGCAGCAGGCCATGATTGATTTCATTGCTGCCAACGATCCTTACCATCACTTGATCGTCTGTCACACTTATCCAGATCAGCAAGACAAGGTCTACAAGCCGTTGCTTGGTGACAAATCAAAAATGACAGGTGTGTCGCTTCAAAATAGCAGCATTCATCGCACGCACGATCAAACTGTGAAATGGGTTCGTGAATCAGCGAAATCCGGCAAGCCATGGGTGGTCGCGTTTGACGAATCAGGAACTGCCGCGCACGGTCAGTGCCCTGATCTGGGATACCAAGGGTTTGATGGACGCGACAAGACGGGCGAAAAAATCTACGACCAGCATGCCGTTCGCCGATCGACTCTTTGGGGAACTCTAATGGGTGGCGGAGCGGGCGTTGAATATTACTTTGGATACAAATTTGTTGAAAATGATCTCGTTTGTGAAGACTGGCGTTCACGCGATCAGAGTTGGGACTACTGCCGAATCGCGTTGGAGTTCTTCCGCGATAACAACATTCCGGTCCAGCTGATGAGGCCATCAGACGAGTTGGTTGGCAATGCGAAATTAGACAACAGCAAATATTGCTTCAGCCAATCGGGAGAGGTTTATCTCGTCTACTTGCCAAAATCCGGTTCTACGAAATTGGATTTGACAGGAGTGTCAGGGGAGTTTTCAGTCCAGTGGTTCAATCCTCGGACAGGCGGAGATTTGACGAATGGCCCGACGCCAACGGTCAGTGGCGGAGGTTTTGTGCTGATTGATTCAGGAAAATCCGATGGCGAGGATCGGCTGGCTGTGATAAAGCGGCGCAAATAACGGAATGGAAATTCACCGAAATGCCGGTAAAACAGAGTTTTTTAGCAGATTGGAAAAATATTTGGATCTTTTGATTGGGGTGTGACCCAACGTGTCACACCCTATCGCGATCATACAAGCATCAAACAAAGCACATCAAATTGAGTTGAGTGCGACACCCTGACAGGAGTTGGCAAGATGCGACGGATCATCCAGAAATCAATGAACCAGTACGACGACTTTGTTGTTGAGTTCGAGTACAAGGATTCCAAAGGCCAACTTACACGACGAGTCGTCAGCCCAATTCGTTTCGTCGGTGGCAACCGATTTCTAGGGCTATGCCTAACACGCGAAGAGCCACGTCAGTTCAACTTGGACCGTTGCGACAACGTTCAACTGAAACCTGCTTGGGATTACGTCATGCCTTTGGCGATGATGCCCGTCGCAATGCCGCCTGTAGCAGTTTAAAGTGTGGTGTATGCCTCGTGTGTCAGCGCTGTCCAAAGTTGGTTCGTAAATTCCAGAATTGGTTTCTAAGTTCGCCTTTGAAGTCGTGGTAAACTTCTCTGAACTCTGAGGCATGTTCTGAGTCATTGCTTATAAAGCAGTCTGAACACGATCCTGATCATTCTCCCGATCGACTGGTAGTTCATAGCAAGCCGCCTCTTCTGCGTTGCGAATGTACAAGCGATTTCCAATCACGACCGGATGTCCCCAGGTCTTTCCATTGAGTGCTTGAAACCTGCCAAGCTCTTGATGCCCTGAAGAGGCAGCTTTCACAAGAAACACCTCCCCTTTCTCTCCGGCAACAATCAACAATTCAGGCTCCGATAAAAGCATGACTTGTCCTTTGCCGTACCGTCCGCCCTTCCATTTTGCTTTTCCAGTTTTCAAATCAATGCAAGTGAAAATCGTGTTGTCGAAACCATAGATGTGGTCCTTGTGAATAACCAAGTCATTGAAATCAGGCTTCAATTTACGAGACGTCCAGTTCTCTTTTGTTTGTAACGTGTCATCATCCGTTTTTGAAACTTCGATTGAACGTGTGCCAGTTCCCATGCCGGTTGGAAGAAGAATTGTCGTTTCGTTGACGACTGCTGGTTGAAGTGAACGGTATCCGCTGCATTCCCACGTGTAATTGAAACGTGATTCACCAGTGGTTGGTGAGTAGGCACTGAGGCCTTTGTCGGTCAGCATCAAAACCATCTGCTCGCCCAGGACCGTTGATAGTTGTGGAGAGCTATAGGAATGGTCGCCGTCGCAAGTTGCCGTCCAGACCGTCTCGCCTGTGGTTGCGCCGAGAGCCAAAACGCCTTTGTCACTTTTTCCGCCAGCGTAAACCACGATCGTCGAATCCAACGCCAGTGGTGACGAACAGAATCCCCACATCGGTGGCGAGCGATCGGCAAGTTGTTGAAGGTCGCGCTTCCAAATCTCTTTCCCTGTTTTCGCGTTGAGGCAGACAACTGCTCCTTTGGCGCCGGCGGCGTAAATATTTCCATGAGCGATCGTTGGCGTTGCTCTCGGGCCAGGTCCTCCTAATGGATCGTCAAAACGTGTTTTTAGTTGGTGCTTCCAAACTTCGATCCCCGTTTTCGCTTGGTAACAAACGACGGCTTCGTTCTCGCCTCGCTGTTCCTGTGTAAATAACAACTCGCCCGCTACAGCAAATGATGACCAGCCTGGTCCGACAGGAATTTTCCAGACGAGTTTCGGCTGAGCAGACCAAGACGCAGAAATACCTGTTCCACTTTGCAATCCCATCGCATCGGGACCGCGAAGGCCGGGCCATTCCGGGTTAGCCAAAGCGACTTCGACGGTTTCTGAAAGTTCGGGGGCCGTAACCGTTTTCCCCGCATTGTTGGCAAGTAGTTTTGACTCTGCAGAGGGTGTAAAACGCCAAGACAAAGCTGGCGTAAAGTCGCCCCACATTCCGTCGTTGCGAAGTAAGCCGGAAAATCCAAATCCAATCGTTGCCAGTATTATCGCGATCCAAGTTCTTTTGAATGACAACAGGTTAGGGAGCAAGATAGCAGCGGTGGCGAACAATGCGGTTCCCATTGGAATCGTAATCATCATCGTTGCAGGGCCGATCATCGAGGGATCGACAATCATTTCGATAACCACCAGTGCCCCCACGACCCCGAGAAATCCGACCAATCGTTCTTGCCAGCGTGCGCGACTGGCAAACAACCACCAGACCAAAATCAATAATCCACAGAGCATTGGTCCAAACGCTGCGACCATCCACAACCACGCCGGGCCATCTTGGATCAAATTTGGGAGTGTGCGTACAACCATCATCGCGATAACCAATAACAACGCTGGCCACGTTCGAAGAGGTTTGTAGGACTGTTTAGCCGAGTGGGCTGCATTGCTAGATGGTTTGTTCGTATCTGAAGACATTTTAAACTCAAAAAATTGGTTACTCGTATGAGATCAGTGACTTGGTTTGCCTTCAGTGAAGAATTAAGGCAGTGAGTGTGATCGAATCTTGTTCAACGTGCCTGCAAACACGCAGAGTGATGCTTAAACTTCGGTGCGGCAATTCCAATATTGGATAAAGTTTTTTGCTTTTGTTTTTCTGCTTTTTTCTTTCTCAAATCGAAGTTATTTAGAGAGCGGTCTTTGCGAGCCAGCTCTTATCCAAGGAAGTCAGCCCAGCTAAATTTTTGCCCAACGGAGTCTTCTCAAAGGAAGTTTTGCAAAGCTAAAGAAGACTTGATGATCGTCGCTGTCTCAAGAAACAGTTTGATTGGTAAGGCTCATCCACACCCAAGCTGAATTGAAAACCGCTCCTGCGATGCTAGTGGTCCAGCTGTGTTCATGTGAAAACATGTCAGCGGCCAAGTAGACTCCGAACGTGACTAGCCCGATCAAAACGGGAATCCATGGAAGCACGAAATACCCTAGCTGGAAATTGTTGTGCTCGTAGCAGCGGTGAAAAACGTACCAGCAAATGAGGGTTGAGATGAACATGAAAGACACGTTCACACTTCGTTTCCTGATAAATTTCATTTTGCTCCAATGATTGGAAGAGAGGTTGTGAGAGAGATGGAAAATTTACGACCGAACTGGCTTGTTCGTTTAATCCAGGTGCAAGGGCCGTAACTCAAGTTAACAGTTTTTCATTGGCAGTGTTTCCTTGATTTCGCGTTTATCTGTGACTTGTTTGCCAACGCAAACACGCTGGTTGACCCATCGTTCCAGGCTACCGTCCGCTTGTTGGACGGCTTGGTGAAATCAATAAGAATTCGAGCAAACATCAAAGTAATATTCTTGACGTTTGAGTCAAAGAGCTCATAATGTCGCCCAAATACTATTCTTGAAACCGGTTTCAAGTTTGTGTTTTTCAGCCTTTTGCCACAGCCAGCCGAAAAGCAGCGATCAACATGACAGATAAACAAACTGCAAACAGTAGTACCGATTCTGACCCGATTTCCATTAAGGAAAAGGTTGGCTACGGCCTCGGCGATACGGCTTCTAATTTGTATTGGAAGCTGTTTGAGAATTTCCAGCTTTATTTCTACACCGAAGTTTTCGGCATCAGTGCCATCTCGGCTGGTTGGATGTTTTTCGTTACCAAGTTGTGGGATGCATTTAACGACCCGATGGTTGGTTACATTTCGGATCGAACACAAACGGCGTGGGGGCGATTTCGTCCGTACTTGGTTTGGATGTGTGTTCCATTTGCGGTCACCGGGATCCTCACGTTTTACACTCCCGATTTGTCACCTCAAGGCAAATTGATTTACGCGTATGCCACTTACATACTGGTGTTTATGGCTTACACCGCGATCAACATTCCTTACGGAGCGTTGATGGGGGTCATCTCACCAAGCTCCCTTGAGCGAACGAGTGTTGCGACCTATCGCTTCATCTTGGCTTTTTGTGGCGGCCTGATCGTACAGAAATTCACGATGCCGTTGGTCCAGTATTTTGGTGGTTCGACCACAGAAATTGTGGATGGTCAAGAAAAGATTATCCCGCTCGACCCGCAAACTGGTTTCTTTTGGACGGTTGTCTGTTATGCATGCCTTGCCGTTGTTTTGTTTTTAATCACGTTTGCGACGACAAAAGAACGAGTCGTACCTCAGCAGAAAAAGAACACTCGATTTTGGGCGGACGTGAAAGACCTGATGGGCAACTGGCCTTGGATGGTTTTGCTGATTGTTGGTTTGTTTCAAATTCTTGGCGGATGGACGCGAGGAAGTGCCACCGGTTATTACTTTAAGTATTACCTCGGCGTTTATGACTTCGGAAACTTTCTTGTCGCGGGCACAATTGCATCGATTTGTGGAATGTTGTTGACCAAACCGCTCAAGCAAGTATTAGGCGCGAAATGGTTAATGATTTGGGCCAATGTGGGTGTCGGGCTTTTGACAATCGCGTTTCTGTTTTTGAAGCCTGGACAAACCGGTTTGATGTATACGTTTCATATCATGGCGGGTTTGATTGGTGGTCCGATTCCTGTTTTGCTCTGGTCAATGTACGCCGACGTTGCTGACTATTCAGAATGGAAAAACAATCGACGAGCAACTGGTTTGGTTTTTGCGGCGGCTACGTTTTCGCAGAAAATGGGCGGTGCTCTCGGCGGGGCTGTTCCGGGTTGGTGCTTGGCTTCGTATGGATTTCGCGAACCCGTTGACGGAGTGGATTTTGAGCAATCGCCGGAAACCATCAACGGAATTATTTACATGATGAGCGTCATTCCTGGCGTGTTCATTTTATTCGGTGCTTTTGTCATGTTGTTCTACACACTGACCGAGAAAAAGCTCGAACTGATCGAATCAGAACTCAAATCACGTAAAGAAACACCTATTGAAGACATAGATTAGATCTACCTCTGGTGTTAGAAAGGGCTGCGTGGCCCAAATGACCATTCGTAGTAGTACGTTCTGCGATTGAGTTTATCTTCGACTCCGGGCACTACGAACGACTTGAAGGCATCAGGCAACGTGCTTGGTAGCGGACAAGAACAAGTGTTTTTCTGTAACCAAATTGTTACGGCGATTTTTACCAACCTGATTAAGTCAATTCGTTTTAACAACGATCACAACATTCGTGAGACGCCCGCGGAAACCGTCAGGCGTTAAAGTCAAATAGAAAAAATGATCCAACAAAACTCCAACAATTCAAGCGTAACCGGTTGCTACACAGAACTGTCTGGAATCGGCCCAAACGATGAGACTTTTTACAAGATCTCAAACTCGCATCAGATGGAAGAATTCTTCATCAGTCTCGTGAGTTCCAGCAATCATTGGATGTTCATTTCTAGTAACGGAGCCTTGACGTGCGGGCGGCGTGATCCCAACGGCGCAATGTTCCCGTACTATTCCTCAGACAAAATCGTTGATCAGGTGTCGTCCACGGGACCGCGAACTGTAATTAGGATCGAATCTGGCGAACATGCAGGCAAGCGTTGGCAGCCATTTCAGGATGCTGGTTTCTCGAAAGATTCCAATCCAACGTTCTCGGTCAAGCGGAACCTTTACAAAAACATCCCAGGTAACAAACTCGTTTTTGAAGAGATCAACGAAACGCTAAATCTCTCGTTCAGGTACTGTTGGACCTTTAGTGAGAAATTCGGGTTCGTGCGTAGAAGCCGCTTGCTCAACGAGGGTAACGCTGAAGTCGAAGTTACGTTGCTTGATGGAATTCAGAACATTTTGCCCTATGGAATCGAGCAGTATTTTCAGATGCGATTCAGCAATCTGGGAAGCGCCTATAAAAAGAATGAACTGCTAGAGGATTCAGATCTTGGACTTTTCTACTTAAGCTCAATTCCAACGGACAAGGCTGAACCCAGCGAAGGATTACGTGCAACTACCGTCTGGCAAAATGGCCTCGATCAACCAAGCGTCCTCTTGAGTGAAGAGCAAATTCAAAAATTTTACGCTGCGGGCTCAGTTAAGACAGAAACAGACGTTCGCGGTCGTCGAGGTGCTTATCTGCTGGTCACTTCAATGCCTTTGCAACCAGATGTTCCCGCTTGCTGGGATATCGTTGCCGATGTCGAGCGCGATCAGACAGATGTGATCGACTTTCATCAGTACCTTTGCTCCAAGAACTCGGAAGAGATAAAACGCGAGTTGGATGAGGATATCGAGTTGGGCCAGCAAAATCTGATGGCTATCATTTCAACAGTGGACGGTTGCCAGTCAGGTGCTGAGCAGGTCCGGACGCATCGGCATCAAGCCAACGTATTGTTCAACGCAATGCGCGGTGGAATTCCAGTGGCTCAGTACCAAATCGCGACGAAGGATTTTTGTGAGCATGTGAGTCACACCAATAAAGCCGTGTTTGAACGCAATGGTTGGCTGGCTGATCTGACCGCAAAATCGACTCATGTTTCAGTGCAGGAATTGCATGCATTACTGAAACAAAAAAATGATACGGATTTGTTTCGGATCGGTCACGAGTATCTTCCCTTGACGTTCAGTCGTCGACACGGTGATCCGACTCGGCCCTGGAACGCATTTGCAATCGAAGTTCAGAACGAGGATGGTTCGCCCAAAGTCAGCTACCAAGGCAACTGGCGAGACATCTTTCAAAACTGGGAAGCTCTCGCCGTTTCCTATCCTGAATTCGTGTCGGGAATGATTTTTCGATTCGTGAACGCTTCGACAGCCGACGGATACAATCCGTATCGCTTGACGAGCGAAGGCATCGAGTGGGAGGTAATTGAGCCGGATGACCCGTGGAGTAACATCGGGTATTGGGGCGACCATCAAATAATCTATCTCCTCAAACTGCTGGAGGTTTCGCGTGCTTTTGATCCTTCGCAGTTGAGCGCGTGGCTGAACGAGCCGTGTTGCACTTATGCAGAGATCCCATATCGGATTCGTTCGTACGAACAAATTCAACGCGATCCCAACGATACGATCGACTACGATTTGGAACTCGCAAATGAAATCGAGAAACGAGTCGAAGCCATCGGGGCGGATGGAAAATTACTGGCTGGCGAATCCGGTGTGCACCACGTTTCTTTCGTTGAAAAACTGCTGGTCCCTGCCCTCGTGAAGCTCACCAATTTCGTACCGGGCGGAGGGATTTGGCTGAACACTCAGCGTCCCGAATGGAACGACGCCAACAACGCATTGGTTGGTAATGGACTTTCGATGGTGACGGTTTGTTATCTGAGGCGATACTTTGACTTTTTGAGAAGTTGGTTTTCGGAACTGTCCGACGTCGAAGCGTTTGCAGTGTCAGGTGAAGTCAATCAATTGATTTCTCGAGTTACCGCTGCGATTTCAAAAGCCCAAGGATTGCCAATGGGCGATTCAAAAGCCCGTGCAGAAATTGTGGATGAACTTTCGCAAGCCGGTTCTGATCATCGGCAGGCCATTTATCGCGATGGATTCTCTGGAGAGATGAGCCAGGTTTCAATGGAAGCTTGCCAGACGCTGTTCGAAGGTGCCATCTTTGCGTTGGATCAAACAATAAAAGCAAACCGCCGCGATGACGGGCTTTATCATTCTTATAACTTGCTTCAGATGGATGACGAAGGAGTCTCGGTAGAGCACCTCCAAGAAATGTTGGAAGGTCAAGTTGCCGTTTTAAGTTCGGGTTTGCTGGCTGCTGAAGAGGTTGTCGCGTTGCTTGAAACTTTGCGTGCCAGCAAAATGTATCGGGAAGATCAAAACAGTTACATCTTGTATCCGGATCGTGATCTCTCAAGATTCGTCGACAAAAATGTTGTTTCGGCTGATGAGATTGCCAAATCAAAACTGCTAACACAGCTGATCTCAGCCGGAGATTCGTCCGTGATTCGTAAGGATTCCCAAGGCGATTTTCACTTTAATGGTGACCTGCGAAACTCTCGGAACCTTCGAGACCGATTGAATCAGTTGTCTAACGACGTTTGTTATTCGTCGTTGATAGAAATAGAAAGTGACTCACTCGCTGCTTTGTTCGAGGAAGTCTTCGACCATCGTCGATTCACGGGGCGATCTGGCACGTTCTTCGGGTATGAAGGCCTGGGGTCGATCTATTGGCACATGGTTTCAAAACTTGCGTTGGCTGCGATCGAGAATCTCGTCAGAGCATCGGAATCGAACGTAGATTCAAAAACGATTGAGCGACTTCACCAACAGTATCGAGACATTCGTGATGGTATCGCGTTTGGGAAAACTCCAAAGCAATACGGCGCGTTTCCGTCTGACCCCTATTCGCACACGCCCGCAAGAAGTGGTGTTAAGCAACCTGGGATGACCGGTCAAGTCAAAGAAGATGTCCTTGGAAGGTTGAGCGAAATTGGATTGCGGGTTCGCGATGGGATCGTTAGTTTTGATCCTGCGTTTTTTGAGTCGAGCGAACTTCATGCGGCTCGTGCTTCGTTTCACTATGTTGACTTCAATGGGACGCCGACGGTGCTCGAACTTGGCGAGAACAGTTTCGGTTGGACGCTGTGTCAAACGCCGATTGTTTATCGCGACTCGAATGAAGATCGCTTGGTTGTTCACATGAATTCTGGAGAAGAGGTCACGTCCAAATTATTAAGCTTGACCGCGGAACAGACCAAGCATCTCGTTTCGCGTGACGGAGTGATCAAGACGATCGAAGTTTTTTCCTCGAAGTTGAAGAAGTAAGCTGCAGCTGGAAATTCGCGGCGAGAGCCAGCAAGTAATTCAAATTGGTTAGGTAATTTCAACATGTGTGCAACATCAGTTTTTCGTTCAATAGTCTCTCTGGCAGTTGCCGGTTTGGTTTGTTCTGTAAATACAAGTTTAGTGGTCTCGCAATCGCCAACTCGCGTGGAAGTCAAAAAAAGTGAAGACGGAACGTGGCAACTACTTCGTGCTGGCCAGCCATATTTTATTCGGGGTGTCGGCGGTGAAGAGCGGCTAAAGATGTTGGCTGAATACGGCGGAAACTCGATTCGAACTTGGGGAGTCAAGCCAGAATCACGAAAAATTTTAGACGACGCTCAGGCAAACGGACTCACTGTTGCGTTTGGGCTCTGGCTTGAGCACGAACGACACGGCGCCTTGAATTATGAGAATTTCGAGCAAGTCAAAAAGCAAATGAAAAAGACGCTGGACGATGTTCGTGCGTACAAAGACCACCCAGCAATTCTTGTTTGGGGGCTTGGTAATGAAATGGAAATCCCTGAAACGGGCGACAACCCCGCTGTTTGGCTTCATGTCGAACACCTTGCTCGCGAGATCAAAAAAATTGATCCCAACCATCCTGTCATGACCGTGATCGCTGAGATGGGCGGCAACAAAATTGAAGCCATTCATCGTTTCTGTCCGAGTGTCGACATCATCGGGATTAATTCGTACGGTGGATGTGGGTCGTTGCCGGCTCGCTATCGTGCGGCGACAGAGAAACTTGCGAAGGACGGAATGGTACCCAAACCGTTTGTTGTTACTGAGTACGGACCGATCGGGACTTGGGAATTGCCCAAGAACTCGATCGACACGGTTGAAGAAGAGCCTAGCACGTTAAAAGCAAAACGTTACGAAGCGGCTTACCTAGCGATGAAAGACGAGAAAAAGCTCAATCTTGGATCGTATGCGTTTCTTTGGGGGAACAAGCAGGAGACGACGGCGACTTGGTTTGGAATGTTGCTTGCCGACGGTAAGAAAACAGCGGCCGTCGATACGATGTCAAATTTATGGACGGGCAAACCTCCGGCAAACTTATGCCCGACGATAGCGAGTTTGAAATTGGAAGGCAGTCAGTCGGTCGAGTCCGGAGCTATTTTAAAATTGGCTTTGGACGCGAGAGATCCAGAGGGCAAGCCAATAAATGTACGTTGGAGTATCGTCAGCAACAGCGAGGCTTATGGCAGCGGAGGTGATTTTGAAGAAGCCTCAAAAGCATTAGAAGGCAATTTAATTTCGAGTGACAAAACCAAAGCGACTTTCAAAGCACCCACCGAATCTGGGCTCTATCGAATTTATGCTTACGCCGATGACGGATATGGAGCCGCGGTCGCGAACGTGCCGATTCGAGTAAAAGGCGATCAGATGCCAGCCGGCCAAAAGGCAACGTTACCGTTTGTCGTTTTTGATGAGCCTGGCGAGCAGGCGATTTTTATTCCCTCAGGGTTTATGGGGTCGGCGGATGCGATCAAAGTTGATTCCGTTAACACGACTGATCCTGCCAAGGGAAAACACTGCATGAAGGTGACTTATTCAAAGGATGATGAGTGGGGCGGCGTGGTTTGGCAGAGTCCAGAGAATGACTGGGGGGACAAAGAAGGCGGATTGAACCTGACGGGTGCGAAACGACTACGATTCAAAGTGCGCGGTGAATCCGGCGGCGAAAAGATCAAGTTCGGCGTTGGTGTTATCGGTCGCGAGAAGGACTACTTCGATACGACCAAAAAAGAGATTGAGTTTACGCTTACTTCGGAATGGCAAGAGTGTGAAATTAAGCTTGAGGGAGAAGACCTAACTCGGATTAAAACTGCGTTCTTTTGGTCGGCCGCAGCCGAGGGTAAACCGTTTACTTTTTACCTAGACGAAATCGTATTCGAGTAAGGGACCGGGTACAAAACTGTTTGGTTGACTGCGGTGCGAATGATTTTAACCAACCATTAAGATAGGTTTGGGTATCGCGAGGTGGAAGTCAGTTTGGCACGGTCAAAAATGTTTCGCCGAATCAAACTGTCAGACGGTGTGTTTTGCTTAAGCGACAAAATTTGTTTTGTCAGATTAGTTGTGAGGCAGTGTTCTGGTCTTGTGTACTGTGCTGGTCATATTGAATCATTTATCGAATCGTTGTTTGGCGAGTGATTTGTTGGCCCATCGAGCGCGTCCATTGGACTGACGACGGTAAGTCCGGGGCGATTCATCACATGCAGGTAAATCATGGTCGTTCGAACGTCTTTGTGTCCAAGCAATTCTTGAACAGTACGAATGTCTGATCCCCCATCGAGTAGATGGGTCGCGAAAGAATGCCGCAGCGTATGGGGAACTGCGTGCTTGTAAACTTCAGCTCGCAAGAGAGATTTTGAAAACGCGCCACCAAACACTTTCTTTCCAAGGTGGTGTCGTCGTCGGATACCGCAGTAAGGATCTTTTGAAATTTTCATTGCTGGAAAAACGTATTGCCAAGCCAACTTTTTACTGTCTTGTGGATACTTCCGGTCGAGTGCGTAAGGCATGAAGACGGTTCCGAAACCGTTATCAACATCGCGTTGGTGCATTCTCTTCACGAGTTCGCGTTGTTCTAGATAGAGTTCGCGGGCGGCTTGAGGGAACACCGTCGTGCGATCCTTTTCGCCTTTTCCGTTACGAACCGTGATGAGATTTGTGTCAGTGCAAACGTCTTTAATCCGTAAGCGTAGGCATTCGCCGTGGCGTAAGCCGCTGCCGTACATAAGCAAGAACATCAATCTCTTGACTCCGACAAACTCAGGAAGCATGCGTCTTATTTCGTTTCGGCTGAGGACGACAGGAAGTTTGGGATCTTTGTCGGCAGCCACATAATCAAGAAATTCCAAGTCGCGACCGAGGACCTCCTCGAACAGGAACAAGAGAGCTGATCTTGCCTGGTTCTGGGTATTGGGTGCTACGTTTTGGGTTACGGCTTTGTGAGTCAAGAAGCTTTTGATTTCCGATTCTGAAAATTTCTCAAGGTTAAACGAACCATGAAACACGGCGAACTGACGAAGCCATTTCACGTAGGCTTTTTCTGTGTTGGGGCTTTTGTATTGAAGTCTAAGTTCACGGCGAAAGTCACGAAGGATTTTGGGTTCATGCGGATCGAGGTAACCGACGGATCTGCCACCGGCTGGATCACGCGGAAGAGACTTTATTTCACGGCGACCAGCGATACCATTAGACTCTGAACGCTCAAGTGCGACTCGTTGAGCCAATGTTTTCCGAATCGGTTCCAGCGATGGCTGGTCAGTTTCTAGAACGAGTTTTTGATACAGCTGAATGGATTCAACGGCTTGGAGACGTTGCCAGGATTTAGTTTGCGACCTGAGTAGGTGCCTGCAAAACGAGACTACTGATTCTTGGTCAACGACCAGTGCGACATTTTTTGTGCCAAGCCAAGATTCGTAAGATCCAACCCATTTTTGACAATAGTAAATTTCTTGCTTGTCTAAATCAGTTTCGCGAATTGAGGCTTTAAAGATGCGAACGGACATGTTCGAGTGCTCCAAGTAGTAGTAGAAAACCATCTTGGAGTAAAATGCGTATCTTGGGATCGTTGCAGGGGAACCCGATCAGACAAACGCAAAGAAGCTAACGTCTTTTAGCCTCTGAGAAGTATTTATTACAGTTTCGATTTTGATGTCAAGCGGTGCGTAGCTCCATTTGAAGAAGCGGTCGAACAGGAAATCTAAAAGACCGCATGCCAACGTTTGGATTTAGCGATTTGAAGAACTCTGGATCAAGGTAGTCAACTTTGTGCCAGCGTTGTCCGCTCACAGGTCTGGTTGGATGTAGTGCTATCCTCGCACGCGGCGTTTCTGGCTTTCTTTTTCAGTTCTGTCTGTTCTTCCCAAACTGCCTGGATGTGTTCCCGCGTGGGAGGGTAAAGCGCAATTATCCTTCCGTTTGGTATGGATAAAAACGAGATACAAGGCGGATACAATGCATTATGAGGCCCAAGTGGGCGGATAAAAACGGAGATTTTTATTGTCTAGTGGTTTGTCACAGCTTAATTTTGGGATAGACGGTTTTTAGTTTGCATCGTGCGTCGTCAATTTTCATTTGCCAGTCGACTCCTCGTTGGGTTTTGTTACGTCTTTGTACCACGCTTTGATT
>JBGCDK010000079.1:0-132985 GCA_045105295.1 Mariniblastus sp. | reverse complement strand
GTCAACGCATTGGACAATGGCGAAACGCTAACTGAGACGTTCACTTACACGATCACGGACGACGAAGGCGGCACTTCAACCGCCACGTTGACGATCACAATTGATGGTGCCAACGACGCACCAATCGCTGGCGGAACCATTGCGGCTCAGTCAAATGATGACGCCGACTCAGTCTCAGCTGTCGATGTAGCGGCAGCGTTCAGTGATGTCGATGGCGACGTGTTGACTTACACAGCGACGGGATTGCCAAGCGGTCTGACACTTGACTTGAACACAGGCGAGATCACCGGCACGATCGACAACAGTGCGTCACAGGGCGGACCTGCAAGCGATGGAGTCTACACCGTCGAAGTCACCGCCACGGACGACAATGGTGCCACGGTAACGACATCGTTCACTTGGACAGTGGCCAACCCTGGCCCGATAGCGACCGACAATACGGGAGCCGTTACTGAGGACACAGCTCTGACTGAAAATGGAAATGTTATCACGGAAGACAATGGATTCGGTGTTGATGCTGATCCTGACGCAGATGATTTAATGATTGACGAAGTCAACGGCGATGCTGGACTCGTTGGAGTTGTGGTCAATGGAACTTACGGCCAGATCACGATCAACGACGATGGTTCGTACGTCTATACGCTCGACAACGCGAACGCAGATGTAAGTGCGTTGGACAATGGTGAAACATTGTCTGATGTGTTCACTTACACCGTTACTGACTCAGAAGGCGGAACCTCAACTGCGACGTTGACGATTGCGGTTAACGGAACCAATGACGCTCCAATTGTTGGTGGAACGATCCCTGCTCAGTCCAACGATGACGCGGATACGATTGCCGCTCCAATTGATGTGACTTCAGCGTTCAGCGACGTTGATGGCGACGTGCTGACTTACACGGCGACCGGTTTGCCAAGTGGTTTGACGCTTGACTTGAACACGGGCGAGATCACTGGAACGATCAACAATTCGGCTTCACAAGGCGGGCCTGCCAGCGATGGAACTTACACCGTCGAAGTCACTGCAATGGACGACAACGGCGAAACGGTTTCAACAACATTTACTTGGACGGTAGCCAACCCCGGGCCCGTTGCAATGGACGATACGGATGACGCAACCCAATCGACGACTGCCGGTGGAAACGTCATTACTGATGCGGCTGGACAAGACACCGATGTCGATGGTGACTTACTTACCGTCCTTGAAGTCAACGGCATGCAGACGTTTGTTGGTGCGGCTGTCAACGGATCCGATGGTGGCCTGTTCACAATCAACAGCGATGGCTCGTACGGATTTAGCCCCAATGGAGAATTCGACTTTCTTGCAGTGGGTGAAACTGCAACGACTGCTGTGACTTATACGATCACTGACAGCGAAGGCGGCACCAGCACGGCGACATTAGAGATTACGGTCACTGGAGAAAACGACGCTCCAACACCAGCTGGCTCGATTCCGGCTCAAACTAATAACGACGCCGATGCGATCACAACGCTCGATACAACAGCGTTTTTCGAGGACGTTGACGCTTCGGACACGCAGACGTTTGCGGCCACTGGTTTGCCAACTGGGCTTTCAATCGACCCAGCAACAGGTGAGATTACTGGCACGATCGACAACAGTGCCTCACAAGGCGGACCGTTGAACGATGGCGTTTACGAAGTCACCGTGACGGCTGATGATGGCAACGGCGGAACGACAGACCAAACTTTTACTTGGACAGTCGCCAACCCTGGCCCAATCGCGGTCAATGATTCAAACGCGACGGGTGAGAACAACACGACCAGCGGCAACGTTATCGTCGGCAGCGACAGTGATCCGGACAACGACATGATCACCGTAAACGAAGTCGCTGGGCTTTCATCGAATATTGGGACCCAAGTAGCGGGTTCCAACGGTGGACAGTTCACCATCAACGCAGACGGTTCTTACGTGTTCGCCACAAATGGAGAATTCGAGGAATTAGCCGCAGGTGAGTTCGCTAACTCATCAATCACTTACACAATCACCGACAATGAAGGCGGAACGGCGACTGCGACATTGACGGTTACCATCGCCGGTGTGAATGACACACCCGCCACCAATGGTGTGCTTTCAAATCAAGCGAATCTGGACGGCGACGTAGTATCGCCAATTGATGTTTCAGGGTTCTTCTCAGACATTGACGGTGAAGTACTGGAATTCAGTAGCGTTGACCTTCCCAATGGTCTGAGCATTGACCCATCCACGGGAATCATCTCAGGCACAATCGACAACAGCGCTTCGTTGGACGGACCGTTCAACGTGATTATCACTGCGACAGACCCAAGTGGAGCAACGGTTGCACTTGCGTTTGATTGGGAAGTCACCAACCCGGGTCCAACAGCCACCGACAATACGGGCTCTGTTTCAACGGGTGGAACAGCGACATCGACTGGCAACTTGATCAGTGACGATGATGGCATGGGCACTGATAGTGATCCAGACAACGACGATCTTACCGTTAGCGAGATCAACGGCGGAACTGGCACAGTCGACGGTGTGACCAGTGGGTCCTATGGCGTCATCACGATTCTGTCGGATGGAACATACACCTACACGTTGGATACAAACAATGCTGACGTCATTGGGCTAAGCAACGCGGATTCTTTGACAGAATCATTTACCTACACTGTGACCGATGGCGAAGGCGGAACCTCAACGGCGACTTTGACGATCACTGTCAATGGAACCAATGACACACCGGTTGTGGGCGGAACGATTCCACCACAGTCCGATTTCGATGCAGCTACGATCGCAGACCTCGACGTGACTAGCTTCTTCAGTGATCCTGATGGCGACGCGTTGACTTACACAGCGACCGGATTGCCACAGGGTTTGACTATTGATTTGAACACGGGCCAGATCACCGGAATGATTGACAACAGTGCGTCACAAGGCGGGCCGGCAAGCGATGGTGTTTACACCGTCGGAATCACAGCCGACGATGGATTTGGAGAATCGGTTTCCACCACGTTCACATGGACAACAACGAACCCTGGCCCATTAGCCACGGACAATTCGGGAACAGTGCAAGAAGACACCGTTGCGACCGCCACTGGAAATGTCATTTCCAACGACGATGGAGCGGGAACAGATTCAGATCCAGACGGAGACGATTTAACGGTTGGTTTGTTCGAGGGCAACCAAGCCAATGTTGGCGTGACGATTGCTGGCGAATACGGCGAGATCGTGATGAACAACGATGGCTCGTACACTTACACCGTTGATGACACCAACGCTGCGGTTGATGGACTGGACGTGACTGAACAATTAACAGAAACGTTTACGTACACGGTCACCGATTCAGAAGGCGGAACGTCACAGGCGTCGTTGACGATCACGATCGAGGGAACAAACGACGCGCCAATCTCGGGCGGAACGATACCGTCTCAGGCGAGTGACGATGCCGATTCGATTGTCCCAGTCGACGTAGCGTCTGTGTTTAGCGACCCAGATGGTGACACGTTGACTTACACCGCAAACGGATTGCCAACGGGATTGACGCTTGACCCAATCACGGGCCAGATCACTGGAACTGTTGACAACGGTGCGTCACAGGGCGGACCTAACTCCGATGGCCTTTACACTGTCGAAGTCACCGCAACGGACGACAATGGTGCTACAGTTACGGCGACATTTGAGTGGGCGGTCACCAACCCTGGCCCGACGGCGTATGACAACGCATCGTTCGTCACTGAAGACACAATCTTGAGCGACATTGGAAACCTAATCACGCAAGACGATGGTTCGGGTCTGGATTTTGATCCGGACGGCGATTCAATCCAGGTAAGCTCATTCGTTGGCTCACCATCCAACATCGGCATTGATGTTGCTGGCAACTACGGTTCGATTGTGCTTCAACCTAATGGCTTGTACACCTACACGCTCGACAACAACAATCCAGCCGTTAACGCGTTGGATGTTGGGGAAACGGTAACCGAAACGTTCTTCTACTCAATCGCTGACGGTGAAGGCGGAGGTGATTTTGCGAAATTGATCGTCACGATCAATGGAACCAATGATGCCCCGATCAATGGCTCGACCATTACGACTCAATCAAGCGAAGACGGTCAGTCGATCGCTCCACTGGATGTCACGTCGGCATTCAGTGACCCCGAAGGTGACACGCTGACTTATACAGCGACCGGATTGCCAACGGGATTGACTCTTGATCCGAACACCGGCCAGATCACTGGAGCCATTGACAACAGTGCGTCACAGGACGGACCAAGCTCTGACGGAATTTTCTCAGTCGAAATTACTGCGACTGATGATAATGGGGAATCTGTCACAACAACATTTACTTGGAACGTGACCAACCCTGCAGTCGTCGCCACGGACAACACTGGGTCAGTTACTGAAGACACCGATCTAACTGCCAACGGAAACGTCATCCTGGACGACGATGGATCAGGCGTTGATTCAGATCCAGATGGTGATGACATTTCAGTCAGTGCGGTCGACGGAGTTGCGTCCAACGTTGGAGTTTCTGTAGCAGGTGATTTTGGAGACATCATCCTCAACAGCAATGGAACTTACACCTACTCGTTGGACAATACAAATCCGGCAGTGGCAGGTATCGCCAACGGAATCACGTTGACCGACAATTTCACTTACACGATATCGGATAACGAAGGCGGAACCTCAACGGCTAATATTTCGATCGTCATTAACTCGACCAATGACGCACCAACAGCCAGTGGAATTCCGGCTCAGACTGATTCTGACTCGAGCACGCCAAGCTTGGATGTTTCACCATTCTTCAGCGATGTCGATGATACGTTCTTGACATTCGCAGCCGATGGTATGCCAGCAGGGCTGTCGATTGATCCGCTAAGTGGCGAGATCACTGGAACGATTGATTCAAGTGCTTCACAAGGCGGACCTAACTCAGATGGTGTCTACACTGTCGAAGTGATCGCAACCGATGCTAACGGAGCCAACGTAACGACTGAGTTTACTTGGTCGGTCACGAATCCTGCTCCAACAGCAAACACCGATAGCTTCACAACAAACGAAGACACAACGTTTAACGGAGCGGTTGCTTCCAACGATAGCGATCCAGACGGCGACAACGTTACATTTGCGGTAGACGGAACCGGTCCAGCCAACGGCACAGTGACTCTGAATCCTGACGGCACATTTAGTTACACGCCAAACGCGGACTTCAATGGTTCGGATTCGTTTGACTACACAATCACTGACGCAGATGGTGCGACAGCGACGACAACAGTCACGATCAACGTTACGCCGGTCAACGATGCTCCGGTCGTGGACACGCCAACGCCTGACCAAGCGAATGACGACGCCGATCCGGTCAACATCGATGTTTCAGGGAACTTCTCAGATACCGAAGGAAGCTTGACTTTCGACGCAACGGGTTTACCACCTGGATTGTCTATTGATTCCAGCGGTAACATCACTGGAACAATCGACAACAGTGGTTCACAAGGCGGACCAAATTCCGATGGTGTCTACACTGTTGTCATTACTGCGACTGACTCGCAAGGCGAAACCGTGACCGACACGTTGACCTGGACGGTATCCAACCCGGCCCCGATCGCTGGTGACGACACGTTCAACATCGACGAAGACAACCCGTTGATCGCAACCGTGGCTAGTGACGACAGTGACCCTGACGGGGACGCGGTTACATTTAACTTATTGAACAACGGACCAACGAACGGAACGATCCAGTTCAACAACGATGGAACATTCAGTTACACACCGGGAGCTGATTTTAACGGGACTGATTCGTTCGACTATGAGATCGTCGACGCAGATGGATCAACCGACACTGCAACAGTCACGATCAGCGTCCAACCAACGAACGATCCACCGATCGTTGCCAATCCGCTTGCAGACCAACTGAGTAACGATAGTGACACGGTAACGATTGATGCGTCCGAAATCTTCAGCGACATCGACGACGAACGGTTGACCTATACGGCTGGCGGTTTGCCGACAGGGTTGACGATTGATCCAACAACAGGAGTCATCTCCGGGACGATCGACTCAAGTGCCTCACAGGGCGGACCAAGCTCTGATGGAATTTACACTGTTGTCGTTACTGCTGACGATGGAAATGGTGGAACAGTCACCGATACGTTCACATACGCTGTATCGAATGTTGCACCGAATGCTGTCGCGGATGAATTTACAACATCTGAAGACACGCCATTTTCCGGCAACGTTTCGACTAACGACAGTGATCCGGACGGCGATTCAAACGTGTTCGGCACGATTTCGAAACCCGATCACGGCACGTTAACGTGGAATCCGGACGGCACGTTCACCTACACGCCTGACTCAAACTTCGAGGGAACGGACAGCTTCATCTACCACGCAACCGATGTGGATGGAGGAGTTGAAACGGCAGAAGTGACAATCATAGTTACAGCCGTCAACGACGTTCCTGTCGCAGACGATGATTCCGTAACGATTGATGAAGACACTTCAACGACAATCGACGTCCTCGACAACGATACTGATCCAGAAATGGAGTCGTTGGCGGTAACGATCGTCTCACAACCAATCAATGGAACTGTCACGGTCAATCCCGACGGAAGTGTTACCTATGTACCCTTTGATGACTTCAACGGCACGGATACGTTTGAATACGAAGTCTGCGATCCGTCGGGAGCTTGTGATACGGCAGTCGTTACTGTTTTGGTAACACCAGTCAATGATGTTCCAAATGCGGTCGACGACGAGTTTGTCACTTTGGAAGACACTCCAATCATGGGCAACGTTGCAACCAACGACATCAACCCTGATGGTGATACGTTGACATTTGAATTGACGAGTTCCCCATCAGAAGGCACGATCTCGTTCAACGATGATGGAACATTTACATACATTCCAGCTGAGAACTTCAACGGTCCAGTCACGTTTGAATACGAAGCCTGCGACTCAACAGGTCTGTGCGATACAGCAACCGTGACGATCAATGTTGTTTCCGTCAACGAGGGCCCAGTTGCTGTCGATGATACGGCGTCTACCGACGAGGACTCATGCGTCGTTGTCAATCTGCTGACCAATGACACGGACGAAGATCGCGATACCTTGAACGTAATCGAAGTCAATGGAGTTACGATTTTGCCAGGTGAGACAATGTCACTGCCTTCAGGCGCGAAAGTTACATTGCAGGTCGACGGCACTGCGAAATACGACCCCAATGGTCAATATGAAGACTTGCTATCGGGACAATCGGCGATTGATACATTCCTCTACACCATCTCGGATGGAAATGGCGGCACTTCGATTGCCGAAGCTGTGATCATGATCAACGGCGAGAACGACACCCCCGTTGCAAACGATGATTTTGTTCGCACGCCGCTCAACACGCCAATCACTTTGGATGTGCTAGGGAATGACTACGACCCAGAAAACCAAACTTTGGCAGTCATCCTGCTAAACCAACCGGTCAATGGAGAAGCAGTTGTGAATCCGGACGGAACAATCACTTACACGCCAGCAACCGATGTTGAAGGCACCGTGACGCTGCACTACTTGGTCGAAGACCCCAATGGTGCTACAGACGACGCGACGGTGACGATCGAAGTCGAACCGCCTTTCCAATTCGATACCTTTACGAACTTTTCGAAGACGAACGAAATCCTCTCGGGTGTTGAACATCGACCTAGCGTTGCACGAGAAGTGATTAGCCAGAAGATTTTCACTTTAGCTCCTGAACCGATTTTCAGTGGATACGCGGCACCGGGCACGCAGATCATTGGCCGAATCTATGACGCCTCTGGATCCTTGGTGGGTGAGTCATCTGCCAACACCGATCCGGGTGGTAACTGGATGATGCAATTCCATAGTGCCAAAGGGCATGATTTTTACCGAATTGAATTCCAACAGGTCTCTACGGGAGCTTCAGACGTTTACGGTTATATGGGACTGAACCCATCTGACAATTCGTATCAGTCGATGGAGCCAATGACCTGCTACGATCGTCCACTGTCAGTCGAAGGTGCGATGCAGACATCGAAAGAAGCTCTGGACGAGTCACACCGAGCCAACTCGAATCCGATGGGATTCGGACGTAGCGACGACTAATGTTGGGTGCCTAAGATTGACCGCCTCAAAACCGGACGCGATAAAGTTCGGTTTTTGAGGGGGCCTAAACATAAAAAAAATGGATGAATGGAGTCTTGCGATACGCACGACGAAAATATCCGCATCAATCGGATTATTTTTTAAAGCTCAATATCGATGCGTTGCTAAGCTCAAGCGCGGTGTCTTTGTACATTCGAATGTCCTGGGTCGCGAGCTGATAGAGCTTGTCGCCATCGATCGCAACGTACATGTAGCCATCCATCGGATTCATGGTTTGCGGTTCGAATGCGTTCCATTTCACCCGGGCAAACTCCAATCCGTTGATTGAACCAAGCTCTGTTGGCGACTGGTTCCAACTATCTCGATTTCTTTTGACGGCACCCATCAATCGGTCAAGCGCAGCCGCAGCAGTGGGAACTTGTTCCGATTCGGGAACCGTAACGATCATCAACTGAACCGACGCCGCCGAACCGTCATTGCGTCGCTCGCCAACCCATGCAACGATCTTGGAACCATTGGGTCCGTCGCGAGGGTCGACCATCGAGAAACCTTGGGGAGGACGAATCTTGATACCTAGGGCATCTACCTCAGGACCAAGTTTTGCCACATCGGCTTCACTGGCAGACCAGACATCTAGTCGAGGGGCCAGCGGTGCACTGTTGGAATCGCAGCCCGTTAAGAAAGCGAACGAAATCAGTAACGCCACTGGAACCAAATGGTGGATAAAATTTCGAACGCCTGTTTCGTTTTCTGAGTTCTGCATTGAGTTCAACATTTCGAGAGTTATGGATTAGGGGAAGAGTCCCAGTTTATTGGCATCAATACGATTGAAAAGCCAAACATTGAGCCGTTGGCGATTGGATTGATTGGATAATATTCCGTTGGCTCAGTAAATATGCCAAAAAACCTATGGATAAAGGGCCTCAATGACGATGGATTGAATTGAGCCTGAATTCCAGCGATTAGCCCTTGCTCATCCGTGGTTATTCCGCGATATTTAGCGGTCCAAAATTAGATAATGGAAGTCTCGCCTCATACGTTGTGGGGAGTGACGGCTTTCACCGAGTGCGATGACTGGCCAAAGGGCCTCGATTCCTTCGGATTGTTCACCAAATGTAGCTATGGAGCTCATTGAAGATGGCACGTTACACAGGCCCAAAAGGGCGTATCAACCGGCGTCTGCAATCGCAGATTTACGAAACTTCAGGTGCGGTTAAAGCACTCGAAAAACGTGGAAGCCAACCTCCGGGTATGCACACCCGTTTCCGTCGCCCATCCAACTACGGTATGGCGTTGATGGAAAAGCAGAAAATCAAGCACTATTACGGACTCGGTGAACGACAGCTTCGTCGTTACTTTGTTAAAGCGACTCAGCAAAAAGGTAACACCGGTGAAAACCTGTTGCTGATCTGCGAACAACGCTTGGACAACGTCATCCGCCGTATCGGACTGTGCAAGACTCGATCACAAGCACGTCAGGGCGTAGCTCACGGTCACTTTCGCGTTAACGGTGCCAAAGTCGATCGTCCTTCCTACCTTCTTCGTGTTGGCGATGTGATTTCGATTCGTCCGCGAACGAACATTTTGAAACTTTATCAAATGATTCGCGAAATGGGCGTCGAAGGCGAAGGCTGCGAATGGGTTTCATTCGATTCAGAATCGCTGACGGGAACTGTTCAAGGCAAACCTTCTGGAAGCGACATTAGTTTGCCAGTGGATGCGAACACCGTGGTCGAATTCTTGTCTCGCTAGTATCGTGGCAAAGACATTATTGGATCCGCCTCAAATGGCGGGTCCTTTTTTTTTATTGATCCAAATCTGTTAACGCGAAACTTGGAATGCGGAACTCGTTACAACGAGTGCCTCCCAGAATTTCGGACTCAGTCCAAACCCAACACTCCAAATCGCAACCTAATTAAAAGTAAGACCCTCAACCCCTTCAAACAAAATGAAAACTCAACTCGTTGTTATCGGTGGTGGTCCTGGTGGATACGCGGCGGCTTTCCTGGCGGCAGACGAAGGCATGGAAGTTGTGCTGGTCGAAGCCGAAGGCAAACTAGGCGGAACGTGCTTGCTGCGAGGATGCATTCCCTCGAAAGCACTTCTTCACGTGGCTAGAGTCGTCTCCGAAACCGAAGAGATGCAGCACGATTGGGGTGTTACGTTTGGCAAACCGAAAATCGAAGTCGACAAACTTCGCGCGCGTAAAAACAAAGTCATCGACACGCTGACTGGCGGACTTGGTGGGTTGGCGAAAAAGCGAAACGTCACCATTGTCAAAGCCATGGCTAAATTCGAAAACGCGAACACGATCGTTCTTGAAGGTGACGACGCTTCTATTCCGGCCGGCAACAAGATCACTTTTGATCACGCCATCATCGCGACGGGCAGCACGCCAGCGATGCCAGGTGCGTTTCGAATTGACTCAGATCGCGTCATGGATTCGACAGGGGCGCTCAATCTCGCTGACATTCCTGAAACCTTACTGGTTATCGGTGGCGGATACATCGGACTGGAGATGGGCACGGTTTACGCGAACCTAGGTACAAAGGTCAGCGTTGTTGAGCTTCAAGACGGTTTGTTGATGGGAGCCGATCGCGATCTCGTTCGTCCGCTTGCCCGCAAACTCAAAACACTTTTCGAAGACCGTATCTTCCTGAACACAAAAGTCGGAACCGTTTCGAAATCTGGCGAGGACAAAGTCGAAGTCACCTTTGAAGGTCCAGCGAAATTCGGAACAGAGAAGTACGATCGCGTTTTGATTTCCGTTGGCCGAGTTCCAACGACACGAAACCTTGGCTTGGAAAACATCCCAACGATCCAGACCGACCAACGCGGTTTTGTGGTTCACGACGACAACTTGCGAACGGGCGAGTCAAACATTTTTGTAATCGGTGATGCAGCAGGCGAGCCAATGCTGGCCCATAAAGCCAACCACGAAGGCCGTCACGCCGTTGAAGTCATCCTTGGTCATGCGACCACGTTTGATAAAAGAGCCATTCCTGCGGTTGTGTTTACCGATCCTGAAATCGCTTGGGCGGGCATCACAGCCGAAGAAGCCAAACGCGATGGCGTTCCCCACGAAGTCGTGGCCTACCCATGGGCAGCGAGTGGACGCGCCCAAGCTCTTGGCCGCACCGAGGGCATGACAAAGTGGATTGTCGACCCGGAAACAGAACGCGTGCTTGGCTGCGGAATCGTTGGGCCCGGCGCAGGCGAGCTCATTGCCGAAGCGACACTGGCAATCGAAATGGGTTGCGTCGTTCGTGACATTACCGAAACGATTCACGCTCATCCAACGCTGAGTGAGACGATGATGAACGCGGGCGAGGTTTTCTACGGTACGGCAACCGAAATCTACAAACCGAAAAAGAAACCCGCCAAGGCGTAAGTCGCCAGGAAAAGAACATAAAACACGCCACAAAATCAACTGGCTGGAGAGAGGCTATTTGCTAAGCTCCAGCCAGTTTTTTCATTGCGTGTTTTTCGTCTACAGATAGTTTTAAGAACACAGCGCGGCTTAGTCGACGTATTTTCGGTTTTGCGCCTTGCGTTTTGGCCATTGCCTCAAAAAGCTTGGTCACTCTGGTCCAGTTCTCAGCGATTCGCTTTATTGATAGTTTCGCACTAGGAAGACAACGGCAACTGGTCCAGCTGCGTCTGATCCACTATCCAGCCCCGACAAACAGATTCCTTGCATTGACATGGAATCGCATACGAAGCGGGCCAACGATAGTCGATCGAAAATTGCTCCTCGGCCCGAATCTCTCGAACCGAGATGAGATACAGGCCAGAGGAAGCCGGACTGTCGCCGGTGGCTGGACTGTGGACCCAATCGAATTCACAGTTCGGCAGACAGCTGTGATTGAGATAACGAAACGGCTCGTGCGGTTCCAATTGATGCCCATCGTCAGCTTCAAACGTGTAGTCCGTGCCTTCATATGGATTGGCATGCATATCGCCAGTGATTTCGCCTATGACAGCTCCACTTGGATAGTCACGCGTTGCATAGACACCTTTTCCAATATGGGTGTCGACAACGTTTACGACTTGCGGATGAAGATCGTCTTTGGTGGTAATATCAAAAAGTGCCAAAAGATTTCCGGTTTCAATTTTCAAAAGTAATGAACGCACGTGCGTCGGGATAAAAATGTTACGCCAAGATGCGTGGCGGGGTGCAAGCAATCTCAAACCTGCGCAAACCCTCGATAAAAGCTGCAGCATCGAACGTGGCCGATCGAGGATGCCGAGCCAAGAGTTTCAACACTGAACTAGATGCTGATGAAACAAACTCAGCTACTTCCTGGACAGCATCACGAATTGCGATTCAGGCACTCGCTTTCGAGTCTCTTTTTCGCGATCTTAATGTAGTCAGCATTGCAATCAATTGCGATGTACTTACGGCCAGATTTTTTAGCAGCAAGCGCCGTCGTCCCCGCGCCCGAAAACGGATCGAGAACCACACCTTCAGGTGGGCAACTGGCATTGAGGCAAGTGTTGACCAACGATTCGGGATAGACAGCAAAATGAGCTTCCCGAAACTTCGAAAGTGAAATGGACCAAACCGTACGCTTGTTTCTTCCTTTGGGGTGGAACGCTTGGTCCCAACGCCCGTCGTGCAAATTATTGTCGCCCTTGTTCTTGCCTTTTTCTGGAGTCCCGCCGCGTTTTCCAAAATGCCCACGGCCGCCTTTCATTTTTGATTTCTCGGAAAATGTAACGTGGGGCTCGCGAACGGCATCGGCATCGTAGAAATAATCCTTTTTCGCGTTGCTGAAAAAGAAGATGTATTCGTGATCGGTAGTCGGTCGAGTTTTGACACTCGACGGCATTGCGTTAGGTTTGTGCCAAATGCAATCGCTTCGCAAAACCCAGCCGACGTCCTTGAGTGCAAGACAAACGCGCCACGGCATCCCAAGCAATTCACCGTTGACGTACTTGTCTCCTATGACGACCCAAGCTGAGCCTGATGGTTTAACCACTCGTTTGAGCTCAGCAAATAGTTCTGCCATCCGTTCTACGTACGCGGCAGGGGAAATCTCTTGACCGATCTGGGCGGCCGAGCCGTAGTCTCGCTGACGATAGTAGGGCGGACTGGTCACGATGGTGTCGGCAATTGCATCGGGAAGCTGTCGAGCGACCTCGATCGCGTCGCCACACAAAAACTCGTTGAGAACTTTGGCTTCAAGCAAAGGTTTCACTTTTGAAGTCCGTTTCAAAGTACAGAATGTCATGAACAATACTGGTCGATTCTATGACATGACGAGAACTTTTCAATCAACGCGTAAAACGGAAGTTTCGGAAGTTGCATCTCTTGAGATTGAAAGACGCCGCCTCAAGCACGAACTTTCTGGCGTTGGACGATCAATCGCTTTCGTGAGCACCTGAAGCCATGAGGGTTCAAGTCCGACGATACTTTTGCAGTTTCACCGAGGGGCGTTTCTACATTTGGTCCAAGACAGAAATGCCAAGCAGCCCCAAACCGGTTTTGATCGTCCTTGCCGTGAGATCGCACAACTGAACCCTGCTTTGTTTAAGTTCTTCCGATTCCGCGTCTTTTACAGAACATTGGTCGAAAAATTGTGCAAAGGTCTGCCCAAGCTCGAACAAGTAGGTGCAAAGCAAGTTCGGTTTGTAGTCCACCAAAACTTCGTCCAACGTTTCGCCAAACTGCACGAGTTGAACGGCCAATTTTCTTTCGACATCGGTTTCAAACAAGAAAGGAACTGGCGTTTTCCTCAACGGATCGATCGCAACTTCGGCTTTACGCATGATCCCTTGAACACGAGCGTATCCGTATTGCGAATAGGCCGCCGTGTTGCCTTTGAGAGCCAACATTTTTTCATAGTCAAATGTGTAGTCGGATTCTCGGTTGTGCGCGAGGTCAGCGTATTTCAGTCCGCCCAAACCAACCACAGAAGCGACTTTGGCCATTTGATCTTCTGGCAGATCCGAGCTCTTTTCCTTGACGATATTCAACGCTCGACATTCGGCTTCGTCAAGTAAACCTTCAAGCCCCACCGTATCGCCGGATCGCGTCTTGAATGGTTTCCCATCCTTGCCCATCACAGTCCCAAAACTGACGTGCTTCATCTCGGCTTTGTCGTGCCCCCAAAGTCTTGCCACATCGAACAGTTTTTCGAAATGTTCATGCTGACGATGATCCACAACGTACAACATTGCGTCGGCTGAGAACTCGTCAATTCTATGTTTGATCGTGGCGAGGTCGGTCGTCGAATATAGAAACGCACCGTCCTGCTTTCTAACGATCATCGGCGTTTCGTAGCCATCAAGGAAAACGCAAACCGCACCGTCGCTTTCGCGCGTGAATCCTTTCGCCTCTAGATCGTTGACGACGTTTTGAAGTTCGGGATGATAAAAACTTTCACCCAGAACATGATCGAATTTTACGCTCAGTCTGTCGTAGATTCTTTGGATATCATCGAGGCAGCACGGAAGGAATTCTCTCCACAGCCCCGTATTCTCTTCGTCGCCTTCGTGCAGTTTCGCCGTTTCGGTTAACACAGCAGTGGCAATTCCCAGATGGGCGCCGGCGTCAGCCTTAATAGAAGGTTCGGTTTCAACTGCTTCAATCGTTTGCGTTAAGCCACCAATTTTATCCGAAAGAGATTTAACGGATTTCTCGGCTTTCTTGATTTCCTTTTTTGTCTTTTTAGCCGCAGATTTTTCCTCGGGCATCGGTTGCCCCTGAAGCTCGGCAAGATCTGCCTCGGCCTCTTTAAGCTTCGCAGTGGCAACAGGCAATTCCTTGACGGCAGCATGGTAATCCATCAGCACTCTGACGTATTTATAAAGGCGAGCGAGTTCCTTGACCTGCTCTTTTTCATAAGCCGCCTTATTCACGAAATTTTTGAATCCGTAAATGATCATCCCAAACTGAGTACCCCAGTCGCCGAGATGGTTATCCGAGATCGCGGTGTGCCCGACAAAGCGCAGTACGTTTGTGATCGCGTCACCAATAACAGTTGAACGAATGTGTCCAACGTGCATCGGTTTGGCAACGTTTGGCGAAGAGTAATCGATGACGTAGACTTTGGACTCGGCGACTTTCGCAACGCCCAGTCTTTCGTCGGTGATCGCCTCGGCAAGGCGTGACTTGATCCATTCGTTATCAAGCTTCAAATTGATGAAGCCCGGGCCTGCGATTTCTACGGTTTGGCAAAAATCGTCGAGTGAAACTTGGGCAACCAAATCGGCCGCGACATCGCGCGGTGACTTACCGAGTTTCTTTCCTAACGGCATCGCACAGTTGGCTTGGTAGTCGCCGAACTTGGGGTCGCCGGCTGGGCGGATCATCGCCAACAGACTTGATGTGTCCTCAGAAAGACCGGTTAGCGCGGCGGAAAATCGTGATTTGATTTCAGAAAGTGGATTCATGCTGGTTGGACGGAATTGATCCGTTATGGTTCGGCAAATGTGGCTGAAGGTTTGCAATTAAACATTGACTGAAGAATTTCACAGAAATTAGGTTTCTACGCAATCGGACTTGGCGAATTCGAAACGGGAAATCGCGGTATATGGTAAGATTTCGCGTTGTCAGCTGATACCGATCAGCAATTCAAGTGCACCAGAGCATGCTCGAAGTGCTCGTGCTGTCTACCTGTGGAATTTGCAATACGATGCAACATTTTCGAAATCATTTTTTGATTCTTTTGGCTTCGCTGTGTTTGGTGGTTGGAATCGGTTTTGAGAACGCAACTTTTGCTGATTGGTTTTCGGCATTGAACCACCCAGTCTCCGTTGTGGAAGCCGACATTTATGTCAATCGTTTCAAGACGACGATGAAGCTCAAGTGTTTCGCCGAAGACCTCGAATTGCTCCAAGGCGTCGAAGCGCTTGAGGATGGTTTTTACGACAAAGGCGATCTTGAATACGCGACACAGGAACACGCCAAATATCTCGCGGAGAAAATTGTGATCCGCAACGCGGCGGGTGTGCAACTCAAAGGGAAAGTCAAAGAGATCATCGAGATCGAAATTCCTGACGAAGGGATCAAGGCTGGTTCGCTGATGAGTTTCACAATGGGCTTCGTCATTGAGTATGAATACGCTGAACCGCCCGAGTTTGTCACGATCGAACAAAAGATGGTGGCCGATGGTGCGTTGCTGCCCTCGGAACTGAAGATCCTCATGAAGCAAGCTGGCTCGGATGCGCCAATGACAAAAATGATGAAGCCCAGTGAGCCGGAAACATTTCGGTTCGATTGGGACAGCCCAATCCTGACCTCTGAAGCTTCCGAAGCTGAATGGGAGTCATGGTTTCAAGAACAACGAAAAAAGAATCTTGGCATCACAAGCTACAGCAGCGTCTACTCTTTTATCTACATCACCGATCACGAAGTTCGTCACGAAGTCCTCATTCCGCTGGCGACCCTGGCAACGTTGATCGATATCGAACGAGTAGACGAGAGTTTTCTAGAGATCGATGAACAGCAGGCTGCCGCTGAAAAGATCAAAACGTTTTTCTCCATCGGCAATCCGGTAAAAATCGACTCAGTAGAAGTGCAACCCATTTTTGACCGAGTTGATTTTTACGGTTTGGACTTGAGAGATTTTGCTGTGCAAGCGGAAAAGCGAAAGGTCAGCATGGCAAACGGTCGGGTTGGTTTGATCATGTCATACAGTACCAAGGGTTCGCCCACAAAAGTCGAAGTCACTTGGGATAAGTTCAACAACGTGATCAAGGTCGTTGATGCGGTTGTGTTCGCACATGACGAAATTGAAAAAACTCGATTTTCGATGTTCCTGGTTGACAACACCTATCAGTGGAATGAACCCGATCGGAAACCCTTGCCACCGATCACCCAGGTTTCATCCACTATCGATCTCGAAGCCCTGAATCCGAAGATCAAGATTCCGATGGTCGCCACGGGACTTGGCCTAGGCGCGGGACTATTAGCGTTGGTCAGTCTATTCACGGGGGCGAGTTGGAAAACGACGTTGCCGGTGATTGTGATTTGTGCGATCGGCGCGGCTTGTACGCTAAGTGTTGCACAACGAGAAATTGCGAACCCTTTTGTTGAGGCACCAAAATTTGAGATCGAAGAAGAAGATGCAAAGCAGGTTTTTGCACAGCTTCATAAAAACATGTTTCGTGCTTTCGACTATCGCGACGAAAGCGACGTTTATGATGCGCTTGCAAAAAGTGTTGACGGCGAGTTGCTACGAGTGCTTTATCTCGACATCAAAAAGACGTTGGAAATGAAAGAGCAGGGCGGGGCTACGTCGCGAGTGAACGAAGTCAATTTATTGGATGGCTCAAAATCTGAATTGCCAATCGAGCAAGCCACCGAACTGGCCAGCGATTCTGTAGGGTTCGGTTATCGCTGCAAATGGAACCTTGTCGGAACGATTGAGCACTGGGGACATATTCATGAGCGGCTGAATAAGTACGACGCTGAGTTTAAGGTTCAGCTTCGCGATGACGCCTGGAAAATTACTTCCATGCAAGAAATGGACTGCGAACCGAGCGTTATTAAAACGGACATTCGAAAGTTTTAACGGTGGTGACCGTACATCCTTGCGGTTCTTTTGAACGCGAATGGCGTGGTTTGATTTGCCCCTTGTATCTGGCATAAAACGGTATCTAATTTAGCAACGGTCACCGGGCCGTCGTTTATTCGTATATTCAACTTCCTTTTGGAAATGATCAGAATCGGCCGTTCCAAAGACTCAACTTCGGCGTTACTGGCTTACTCAGGATTTGGCTATCCCGTAGGTGAAGAATGGCGAGTGCACACATCGGGAGTCGTTTGGCAGACCCCCGTGGTTTTCAGCATGCGTCAACGGATGATGATCCGCATGTTGGGTGGCGTCATGCAAGCCTCACCAGAAGAACTAAGCGGCGAAACATTCCAGACACGAATTACTCCGTTCATGGCGGATGCCCATCATCGTCAATCAATCATCGTTACGATGAACAACAAGTCGTTTCGATTGAGAAAACGAACACGGAAGAATGGCCAGTTTTCGGATTGGTTGTGCGTTAAGAAACGAGACATCGAGAGCGCGATTACAACGGTCGGCGGACGCGATACGATTAAGTTCTCTGCCCACATCGACGGATCGAAAACTGAGCCCGCCGAGGGCATCATCTACCTCTTACCTGAATCTGGAATCGGAGTCGTGTCCGACATCGACGACACGATCAAAGACTCGTCCGTTGGCGATCGTCGCGAGCTACTAGCCAACACATTTTTGCGTGAATTCCGCAGCATTGACGGAATGGCCGAAGTGTATCGCAAATGGGCAAACGATGGCGCAAGTTTTCACTACGTTTCGTCCAGCCCATGGCAATTGTATCCTTGCCTTCAGCAACTTCACTCGGAGCACGGGTTCCCACTTGGTACGATGCATCTGAGAAATTTTCGGCTTCGCGATCAGTTGTTAAAACGTGTGATCATTCGCCGGCAGGGAAAAGCCACTGCAATTCGAACGCTGATGAAAAATTTGCCCAAACGCAGATTCCTTTTGATTGGCGATTCAGGCGAGAAAGACCCAAAAATCTATCGCAAGATCTGCCGCCAATTCCCGCAGCAAATCCAAGGCGTTTTTATACGCAATTTGCCACACAGACCGCTGGAAAACGAACGCTTTCAAAAGCTTTCTTCCGCGATTCCGCATGGCAAATGCGCAACATTCAAAACGGCGGACGAGTTGAGCGAACTAGCGGGCGAGCTGACGGGCTAAACAGACACCGTTTGCCTCTCTTCTGATAGTCGCCAACTCATCCACGAGTAGTTTGGCTATTTCCCTTGGATAACGAAATTTCGTCTCAGCGAAAACTCCTCAGACATTACTTGCTCTTCGCTACCTGCTTTTCTCACGATGACTCGAACACGGAATTCTCGCCGGGAAACTGGAATGAGTTCTGCACTGACAATGTGAGTGGCTCCCGAAGTTTTTGGATCGGCACCAAATGGCAACATAGTCAGATCAGCTTCGCCTAACATCGCATGAAAGTCTTGGCCAAATTTCTTGGCGACACTTTGCGAAATTCTATAAAACTCTTCTCGTCGCTGACGCGAACTACCAAGCTCTTTTAATACGCTCGGTGGCGGCATCCCAATCGTGAAGTCTCGAACAACGAATTTGTGCTCGTCCGCCTGGCTTGGTGGACAAACCAAATCGCCAGCGACCAGCCCCTCAGTTCCCGTCCAAAGCGTCACCACATCCGAGGCCTCGGTGCTGATTCGAAACCCACCATTTTGAACTTCCAAAACCGTCGCGTTCAGTGGCAGGCGATTGATAACTTCCGAATCATTAGAAGTCTCCACATAGGTGTTGACACGAAAAATGTTTACACGATCTCCCCGCTTTACGATCGACTTAGCATCGTCGAGCATCACGAACGAACTATCATCACTGTCATTGACTTGCGTAAGCAACCCAGCGAGCGGCATCGTTTTCTGGCGAATTTTCCAACACATATACTGCAACATACATTCAGGGGGAACGTCGTCCGCGCTTTTGACGAGTTTTGAGTCAGCGTTGCGAATGTATTTTTTCGGGAGGTCTTCGATCTGCATTGAGAAAAGATTTCGAGCCCGAATTGAATCAGACTTCGAATTACCAGCTGAGGTTTTCTCCATGATCAACAGTTGCGTTTCTAGTTCTCCAAGTCGGGATGTCAGTTTCGCTTCTCGCAACGGCCTCCATTCTTCCGGCCTTTTTTTAACTACGTTGACAACCGCCAATCGGCCGGATGACAAATCATATTTCTGATTTTCAACCAACCTTGTGCGCGGGCGATCGTAGCTTTCCTGCCAAAGTTGCTCTGACGTTCGAACGTCGGCGAGTCGCACGTTAATCTTATAGCCGGTACCGTTAGACGATTCGGCGACCTCACAAATGAAAACATGCGTTGCAAAAGTCATCTGGCCAAGAATTTCCTCATTGTCAAACTCAGCGGACAATTTTTGCTCACCAATAATCGCATCAAGATTTTCTCGCTCAAGAACTTTTACACCGAGCTTCCCTAACTTGACCTGCAAATCATCCTCAAGCTGCTGTTGAAGCGAATCAAAATTCTTGTACCTATCCGAGGCCCAGAACATCTTTCCTGAAATAGTTCGAAAAACGTCAAAGTGTGATTCTGGCAAATCAATCTTCACGTAAACCACCACGTTGGGCGGAACGCTTTTAACGAATTGCTCCTTATCATCATTGCCGGACAAAAGCCGGGCGATTTCACACGCGCAAAAATCTAGGATTTGAAAGTCGTTCTCGGTTCGAATCAGTTTGTCGCCGGCGGCAACACGCGCCGTTCCCGGAACAACTCGAAGTTTTTTGATTTGCTCAATCTTGCCATCGATCGTAAATGCCGACAATGTATTTTCGTCGTGCTTGAGATAAAACCCCAGTCGCTGGCGATTGGTATCAAGGTCGACGAAATTGACATATTGGATTTTCTCGCCTTCTACCTCTGGGAAAAAGCTTCGACTCCCCCACAATTCGTCCAGTTTATCTTTCAGCGAAGTCGACAACTCTTGGTCTGTCTCGAGTCTGTGGATCTGCGCCGCAAGTTTTGGCTCGGATGCGATAATCGGCTTGTTCCATTTTTTCACTGCATTGCCAGCGAGTTTAGCCACTGAGTTCGAAGCCTTACCTACTAATTTGTAACCATCACCGGAATCGACGAGTCCAACAACAAATAACTCTGGATCCAACACAACAAAATCCGCTGTTTGAAACCGCCTAATTTCTTCCAACTGCTTCGATTCGCTTGCGATGGAATCTTTAACCGACTCCACATCTCGTTTGAGGGACTCAATCTTTCGTTTGGCCTCGTGGGTGGCTGCTTCGATTTGTTCTTTTTCTTTTCGTAACGCTTTGAGCTCTTCGCGCAATTGGTCAAGGCTTTCTTTTTGCGCTTGCGTCTCCAAATCGACTTGAGGCTTTGCCGCCTTCCCTCCGCCATCTCGTTCGGGCAGGTTTTCTTGACAACTCAACAAAACGCAAGACGTTGCATGCCCTACGACCGCAGGCATGTACATGGCCAACCGAGTTGCGCTGACCAAAGTCGCTGATCTAAGTTGGCGTTTGGGGAATTCGTAAAAGGAGAAAGAATCCAACTCCGCTTTCACTTTTTCCTTTTCCTTCGCTTGAAGGTCAAACTCTCGTTGAGCTTCATCGAGTTTTGAATCAAGCTCTCGCTTGTTCGTTCGAAGCTCTTCAACCTCTTTTCGCATGGCATTGACCAGCTCCTTGTTTTCTTGAATCTCTGTCTCGTAGAAGCTTGGTTTCTTTGCAGAACTCCCATTTGAAAACGGCTGGAGGTAAACCAAGACTCCAATTGCAGCGGCAAGAATGGCGAGGGCCCCTAGAACAAGCGGCAACTTTGAATTCGATTGCCGAGAGCCTGCCGCCATAGCAGGGTTCGTTACCGCCGGCAGAACTTCCGACGCAACATTCGTAGTCGCGACTGGATTGTTCTCGACGGGGTTGCTCTCTACCGGTTTGACCTCTGCTGATTTGGCTTCTGCTGATTGGTTGCTGACCGGCTCGGCCTCCGTTGGGGCCGCGATCACAGGAACTGCATCAGGCGAGACAGGTTTTTGGCTCGCCCCCTCTACGCCTGGGAAGGGCAATTGTTTGCCAGCGGGAACTGGAGCGTCGAGTGGATTTTGATTTGATCCTTCAGTCATGGAAAGCCTTCAAAGAAAATGGTGGAAGTGTTGGACGAGAGCAAGTAATCTCTTGGTCGCCGAAATAACCAGAGTCGATTCTTTTGCAGAAAAATAAGCATCTCTACCAGTTACTACTGCCAAGTGTGACATCTACCAAATTTGCCTAAGAGCAGTTGATTCGACCTCTGCAATTCCGCGAGGATAAACCCATTCGACCTCCAACAAATTGTCAATGTGCTGCTACCAAGATTGCACTTTCGTAGTCCCTGGATTACTTTGCAACTGCCAACTTCCTAGCTCTCGGAATCGAAATGAAAACGCTCACCTGTTGCTTCGTCGCCTTGCTCATTTTCGCTTGCTCAGCACAATCCTTTGCTGACGATTTTTCCAATGAGGCTGTACATGCAAAAACAACATCTGAGAAACCAAACGTACTCCTGATTCTGGTGGACGACCTGAAACCGGCTCTTGGTTGTTACGGTGATGCTGCGGCGCTGACGCCGAACATTGATTCACTAGCGAAACGAGGAATTCGATTTGATTTAGCCTATTGCAATCAAGCCGTATGTGCCCCCTCGCGTTTCACTTTGATGCTCGGTTCGTTTTCTACGTCCACGGGTCTCTATGGACTGGGAAGCCAACTTCGCAATGTCATGCCTGATGCGGTTACGATGCCGCAATATTTTGCCAAACATGGGTACAGGACAGAGTCATTGGGTAAAGTGTTTCATATCGGACACGGTAACAATGGCGATCCGGATTCGTTTCAAGTAGATCACTTTGCCGACAAAGTCATCGAGTACCTTGAACCGGAAAGCACCGATGGCGGAAAACTGACGCGCGAAGAGGCTTACTTCACGAATCAACAGCTTGGCAAGATCCGCAGCCTGCCTCGCGGCGCTGCATTTGAATCACCGGCGGCTGACGACGATGACTATGCCGATGGTCGTGTTGCCAATGAAACGGTTGTCCGTCTTGAGGCCGCAAAAGCCAGACGCGAGAAAGACGGCACTCCATTTTTTATCTGTGCCGGATTTGTTCGGCCACATCTGCCGTTCAGTGCCCCCAAGAAATACTGGGACTTGTTCGATCCCACGAAATTACCACAGCCAGTAAACGCCCAACCTCCCGTCGATGCTCCCGGGGTCGCCGGGAAACGCGGGGGCGAAATCAAAGCCTATTTCCCTGTCCCGGAAGCAGGCGAAATCGACGCTGAGCTACAACAGAAATTAATTCACGGTTACTACGCGAGCACAAGTTTCGTTGACGCTCAAATTGGAAAAGTGATGGATGCACTAGATCGTTTGGAGCTTTCCAAAAACACGATCGTTGTCCTCTGGGGCGACCACGGGTTTCACTTGGGTGATCTTGGTATTTGGACCAAGCACACCAATTACGAACAAGCCAATCGAATCCCCATTTTGATCACCGCACCAAACGTGACCAAGCCAGGTACGTCAACGAAACAGTTGACTAGCTCTGTTGATATTTTCCCGACGCTTGCTGAGATTGCGGGGCTTCCTGCTCCAATAGTGCCGCAGTCTATTGATGGAAAGAGTTTAGTATCCGTCTTAAACAATCCCGATGCCCGCGTTCGTGACCACGCGTTTCATGCGTTCCCTAAAAAGAAGATGGGGTTGGCAATCAGAACAGAAAGATACCGACTGGTTCTTTGGCGAAATCTGGCGGCACCCAAGGCCACCCCAGAAATCGAACTCTACGACTACGTTGAAGACCCGCATGAAACCAAGAATCACGCTGCTACTAATCCAGAAATCGTGAAACAACTAACTGCGATGCTAAACCAGTACCCAGCGCCGAAACTAAAAGCCAAAAGAAAGAAGAAAGCAAAATAGGATTTCCGCTTCGGCGACTTTAAAACGTCAGCCACTTTAAGAACTAATGTGATGTAGCGTGGTAAACCTTGGCGGACAAGCCTAAACTCTGACGAGCGAACACATCCAAGCGTTCACATCCAAGCAGTGACTTCAGCCGTTTTTGCCTCAGTCCGGCAAATTTACCAATTTTGCATACATACCGAAATGCTTGCAAACGTCGTTGGAACTCGCTTCAATTGTTGCTTGCACTTCCATTGTAAAAACTACCCAAATTTGACCATTCACACTGGCTAAGATTTGCGGGTCGTGCCGATAACACCGGTGACTCGGATTATTTCGATAATTCCGATAGGCTAAATCACTCCCCCCATGATGCGGCTGAATTTCTGAGGAGCATTGCGCGCCTTATGATTTACCGAACCACGGATTGGAGTGATTTCCCGATGGGAACGAACGTACCCCCACGCAATTTCCGACTCTCAGCCCTTTGCCTTTTGGTTGCAGGAACGAGCTTAGGCTTATCTCAAATTGCCACTGCACAGAATGGTTCGCATCAAGCGTACTACCAACCTCAAACGACTCAGCAATACCGCCAACACGCTCAAGTCGCGTATCAGGAGCAGTTCCAAAGATCTACCTTTGGGCCTACCTTTGGGCCTAGCAAACAGACAGCGCCAGGTCCTCGTGAAACGCTGCAGCAGCGAGCCAATCAAATGCTTCAAGGAGCCAGACAGCTCCCAACGCCACAGCAATTCAATCCCAACACTGGTGCTCCGTTTCAACAACGCGTCCGCACTGGCAACGTTGGGTACCGCCGCATCCAGGACAACGATCCATTCGGTGATCCAGTTCCAGGTGCTCAAGGAGGTAACCCAGCGAAACCGTCCAACGCGTTTGATCCGTTTGCTGACCCGCCAGCCGAAGCTCCAAAATCACAACAGCCGATGAACGACCCGTTCGGCGATCCTATCCCTTCGACTCCGAAACAGGATCCATTTGGCGACGCCCCCGCCCAAAGTCCGTTTGGCGATCCGCCAAAGCAAGATCCGTTCGGTGATCCTCCGACAACGACTCCGCGTACTCAACCAAGAAACGTTAATCCAAAAGTTGATCCTTTCGCTGATCCACCAGCGCAGCAGAATCCAATCTTGGACCGAACTCCAACTCCGATGGAGCAACAAGGGCAAGATCCTGTGCTGCCTGAAGACGCGCAATTCAATCCCAACCCGAACCAAGACCGGACCCAGGATCCAACGCCAGCTATTCGTAATCCAGATGTCGATCTACCACCAGACTCTGTCGCTCCTGGCGATCCCCCACAGCAAATTCCATCGGACCCGTTCAAGGACCCAGTAAAAGATACTGAGCCACGCGAACGGAATCAGCTTTTGCCTCCCGACTACATACCTCCGTCGGGAATTTACAAGGCTCCCCCAAACCAAAACATGCCTCCGATTGTTCAACCAGGAACGGTTGCTCCGCCCTACCAAATGGCTCCACGATCGTATCCACAGCCGGGGGATCCCTATGTGAGCCCAGGCTATCAAACGCAACCCGGTTATCAGCAAGGATACCAACCTGCCTACCAACCGATTCCGGGAATGGTCACCCAACCTGGATACGCACCACAGGCTAACCAGCAACAATACGCTCAGCCCGGCTACCAACAGCAACAACCAATGCAGCCGCTTTATGCAGGTCCACCGTCCGTTGCTCCAGCCGCTGACGTCTACACGGAAGTCATTGGAGACACACCGACTGTCTGCAACGATTCGGGTTGTCCAAATTTCTACTTTGGGTTGTTTGGAGGTATTTCAATGTTACGTGACATTGATGCCACGACAGGAGCAGGAATGCTTTCAACTGACGACGGAAGCATCTTTGGAGCATCGCTTGGCCGACGCAATGGTCGCAACTTGCGATCTGAAATCGAATTTTCATACCGGCAAAACGATATCACGGGATTCACCAGCCCACTGGCTCCAATCGCCCTTCAAGGCGATGTGAAATCGTATGCTGGAATGGCTAATGCCTACTGGGAATTCATCGACGTACCAACTCGATTCTTGAAACCTTACATTGGGACCGGAATCGGATTCGTCAGCTTTGATCCTGAAATCAGTACTCCCGGCGGGGCCAGCTTGATCCCAACTGGAGCCGAGAACGACACTAGTTTTGCTTTCCAATACATGGCAGGCATCAACTACAAGGCTTATCGCAACATGGATCTTTACGCTGAGTATCGTTTCTTCGAAGCCGATGGATTTCGCGTTGACGCGAGCCCTGAGATCAGTGGCAACTATGATTTGAAGTCCGACAACGTGTTATTCGGTCTACGTTGGAAATTTTAATCCAACACTTTTAAATTGATTCGACCAGAGTTGGCACCTCGCGTTACGCCCTCAATCCCGCGGCCCAATACCAACATGCGTATAGAAATTGAAATGTTGTTGATTGGGTTGGGTGGAGCGATAGGTGCTCTTTCTCGGTACGGCATTGCGGAATTTTCCAAACGAGTTTTCTCAGTTGAATTTCCGCTTGGCACCTTGATAGCAAACCTCGTGGGATGTTTTTTGATCGGCGTTTTGTTGGGAAGTGGACATGCTGATAAAAGCGATCCCATTCGATTGGGTCTTGGAATCGGCTTTCTTGGTTCGCTAACCACATTCTCCACGTTCAGTGCTGAAACGGTCACTCAAATAAATTCGGGCAACTGGTTGATCGCATTTTCTAATGTCGGAATCAGCCTCGGCCTTGGCTTAATTCTAGTGTTCGTCGGCATGGTTGCTGGCAAAAAGCTCGCGAACTAGCACCGCCGACCCAAATTGCCAGATGCACGCAGCACGCTGATTCCGATTGCCACACGCAGCCCCAACGGATGTCGGTTATCATGCGTCATGCCGCTGTGCCATGCTTCGCGCTCGCGCGAGCACGCCTACAACCAGCCCCAAGATTCAACCGCTTGCCAAGACTCCCCCGTCAAACAAGGCCAAACTTCGGTGAAATCTGCCAACGCCAAATCGCTCCTGATTTAAAAGCAGGAATCCGTGCCCAATTCTGACCGATTGGCGTTCTGACTCTTTTCCAAATCGAATCGTCAGCGACAATGGAACCAACGCGTCTCCATTTCGTCGGTTTCTTTCCAACGCCCATGTTTCGATTTACACTCAAACGAATGTTCATTGCGATTGCGATCGCGGGATTGGTGTTCGCGGTCACAACCCAGATCGGAATGGACATCGCGACTTTTGAGATTTGGGAAAACGACCTCACCGTCAATCACCAAGGTCTAGTTCAAGGCCAGTTACGGTGGGGTTTCGTCGCTCCTGGCAAGCCCAAGGACCAACCGTGGCCGTTCGTCTGTCGAATCAACAACGTAGACCAGCGAAAGATCCTGAAACTGAAACCAAAAACCGTCAACGAAATTCGGTATCGAGTTTCTGACTTTGGCCCGTTGAAACAGCAAGACCCATACAAAATTTACATTTCCCAAGTTCTTGGAATCCACGAAGACAAAATCGTTGGCTTTGTGATGATCAAAGGGCGAACGGAAATCATCATTGATGGAAGTTAAATGAGCCAACACAAAATCACCAATTCAAAAGCGATCGCTGGACTCATCATTTGCGTTGTTACATTCGTTGGATTTGGTTGCTCACCCCGTTACTCATTTGCGGCCCCAAAAGTGCAATCGATTCAGGAAGCCGATCTCGAAGTCACCCGAGCCCGCGAAAAAGCCAGCTCCGCTCAAAAACGATACGAGACCACAAAGGCACTTTCGCAAAAAGGTTCGGCTAGCAAAAGGAAACTTCGGATCAGTGAACTGCAGCGTGACCTCGCGATATTGGAGCTTTCCAGTTTGCTAGAACCTTCGCGAAAACAGAAAAATATGACGACAGCGGCGAAGCTTGTTTTGAAATATCGAAATCAAGAATTGGCGATCGTTCGGCAGCTTTACAAACGTGGATCCGCTTCGGAAGTCTCCTATCGTCGTGCCTTGGTCGCGCGTGACGTTGCGAGGTCCGATGCCGAAGCGATGGTAAGTGCGACCGAAACTCAACGCAAGTTGAAAGTAATCGAGGCGGCAAAATCCAAATACGATTTGGCGCGAAAAGAATTTGAAATCGCGGAAAGGCTCCTCAAATCTGGCTCCATCGCTCAACCTGACTACAATCAGTTCGCCAGCAAATTGAAACTCGCCACCGCCGAATGGGAATCGATGAAAAAATCACTCGGTGCCAAAGCAACCGTCGTGAAACAGTAGTCGAATTCGATTCCCTCAGCCCCCAACGTCCTACGGCGCGGATTGTGCGGTGAGACACTGTGGGAATCAAACATCACGTAACCCAACTTCACGTCAATCAAACTTCACGTCAATCAAACGTTCAACGACTTGATCAATCCGTTGGTCTCTTCCCTTTTCTTCAGCCGCATCGCTTTTCGAACTTCACGTTCGCGATAGACAGTTTGCTCCTCGGCTGACTCTGCAATTACCGATGGTACTTCCGTCGGTTTTCCGTTCTCGTCCAAACCAACGAACGTCAAAAACGAAATGGCGGCGATGTGCTGCTCGTCATCTCGCGTGCAGTCCTCCGTCAAAATTTTGACGAAGATCTCCATCGACGTCCGACCGACGGAACACACGTAGGACTCAAGCCTAACGATATCGTCGCGTTGAATAGGCCGATGAAAGTGGACTCCATCATTAGAAGCCGTGACAACCGCACCACGACAATGACGCCTCGCCGAGATGGCCGCCGTCTCGTCGATGTGTTTCATTAGCAATCCACCGAACATCGTGTCGTGTGCGTTGGTATCACCGGGAAGGACAATGTTTTCTTGAATCGCTCGTGATTGTCGCATCGCGACTTGTTTTCTTTCGTTCATAAACGAAAGTCTAACCGCTCTCGAAGTTCTCACCAATCCACGTTTGGGCCGAAGACTGCGGCAGGCGGAAAAACGGGATTCGAATGCGACGCGTTTCACCTGAGCAAGATTAATTCCCAAAAAAGGCCGCTTCTTTTTGTTGAAACAGCCATGCGTCTTAAGATGTCAGTTGGAACGCTAAAACAAAAGAGATCCAACGATTGTGCCAAGTGAAAAATAGGACAACAGCGTTCGAAATAATTGGTGGTCAATCATCGTTTTTAGAATCTGAAAAGTTGAGGCAGGAAAAAAGTGAACAGCCTATAGAGGTGGGAATCGGCTGTTTCGAGCGGCATTCTATCCTCTGTTTTACAGTTAGACATCCAATTTGCCTGTCACCCCGCAATTTACCTTTAAGGTTTAACAACTTTAACGATGGACACTCGAGAAAGTGCCCAAGCTGCCCCCATCGTCAATCGAGTTGGCGAACCTTTCTTTGCCGAGCCATGTCACAACGACCGAATCAATTGGCGATTCAAATTTCTACATTTTGGTGTCTAACCCAAGTACGCTTTAGCGAATTTATGAAATCAAAAGAACACTCAGCGGATCTTCATGAGCTAACACCCTCACAAAAAAACACCTTCAATTCTTTAATGAAGGCCATGTCATCCCACAGAATCCAAACCGTGAAAACGCGTAACGGAATGGGACGAACAACAATCTTGCGTCATCTTCAAAAGGAGATAGACGCAAATTTTTTGTGCATGCAAGCCTTCGTCGAATCACAGCTGGACAAAAACCCACACTCCCTTGAGGACTCCTTGTACGAATTTCTTCAGGATAATTTAGATCCTGAAAAACCGCTAATCATCGACAACTTTCATTTGATCACCGAGATCGGCCAGCACAGCTATTCCAATCCAAGAAACGGATTTTTTGAAACGATCGCTCAGGCCATCGTCGAGCTGGTGCGAACCCGAGACAGTCATCTCATCATTGGCACACGTGGCTGCATACCTCTGCCATTATCACGAAATGCTTCGTCGCACAGCTTGCGAAAATTCCTGCCCGCCGATTATGCGCATTTGATCGAAAACCTCCTAAACAAAGTCCTCGACGTCGATGAGATTCATCGCTTTGCCCCACGGCTCAACGCGTATCAGATTACGGAGGTGGCAGATTGGTTTGAGAGCCAGACTGGCTGCACGACCGCTTTGTTTATGGAATACCTTCGCAACCGTCAGTTGGCCAGCAATGTTGAACTGGATGAAGTCGACACGATCGAGCTCAGCGATCTGGTGGGCATCGATGATTTGGTTGAAAGCCTGGAATCCAGCGTTGCATTTCCGTTGGAGAATGACGCTCAAGCGCAGAAATATGGCTTGCGTCCCAAACGAGGCGTTCTGCTCCTCGGTCCTCCGGGAACTGGCAAAACAACGATCGGAAAAGCGTTAGCCCACCGCTTGCGTGGAAAATTCTTTTTGATTGATGGCACATTTATCTCTGGTACCGATAACTTTTACGATCACATTGCTCAGGTATTTGAACAAGCCAAACAAAACGCTCCATCAGTTATTTTTGTGGACGACAGCGACGTCATTTTTGAAAGCGGAAGGGAGCACGGGCTTTACCGATACTTGCTGACGATGCTCGACGGACTTGAGAGCGAAAGTGCCAGTCGCGTCTGCGTTATGTTGACCGCAATGGACATTCGGCACATTCCGCCCGCGTTGATTCGCTCTGGTCGCGTTGAATTGTGGCTGGAAACAAGACTTCCTGACCAACCAGCTCGAGCCACGTTGATCAATGCACTTACCAGCGGCCTCGATCTTGAGGCCATGGATTTTGATCTCGACGAAGTTTCAACGGCTTCCGAGGGATGCACGCCGGCCGATCTTAAACGCTTGATCAACGAATCAAAAATTCAATATGCGTGGGACGAAACTCAAGGTCGTGAACCAAAATCGCTTACTGAGTACGCACAGAATTCAATCAAGGCTCTGAACGAACTCAAAGGCCGCTATCGCCGCGACCGCGAGCTTCAATCGCAGACTGACTCCGCAGATCGTCCGGTTTGGTTCAACGTTGAATCGCCATAGCGTCAAAATTGACTCGATTCATTTCTGAAACGCGGTAACATTAATCCGGGTGAATTTCTTCGCCCGGATTTTTCGTTTATGGTCAGGCAACTATAATTGGGTTGACGAATCCAACGAAAAGGAGCCCTTCATGAAAACTAATTCCCACACAACTCGAACACAAATCCTACTGGGTTGCCTGACAATCTTTTGCGTTCTCGTAGTTCAATCATTGAATGCGAATTCTGCCTTGTCTGATGAATTAGCTGGCAACTGGCGGGGCGGTTGGCAAAGTTGCAATTCAGGCCATCGCGGGAAGTTGAACGCTCAGTTTTGCCGAATTGACTCGACTCACGTAAGAGCCACCTTCAAAGGAACTTTTGCAAAGGTCATTCCGTTTCGATATCGGCCAGTTCTCAACATTGTCCACGAAGAGCCTGGACTGGTAGTTTTGCAAGGGAACAAAAAAATTCCACTCGGCGGCAATTTCCAATACAACGCGACCATTTCGAATGGGCAATTCAACGCGACGTACCGTTCTCGCCGAGATCACGGAATCTGGCAAATGCAACGATGAAGCAACTTCAATTAACGCTTGAGTCTTCTGCAGAAAACTTGGCCATCGATGAAGCCCTGTTAGAAATGGCTGACAGTTGCGACGACCATCCCGAGGTTTTTCGAATTTGGGAACCTATAAAACCAATGGTGGTTCTCGGACGTAGCTCACCCATCGAACAAGAATCCAATCTCGATTACTGCCGGCAACACAACGTCGACGTTCTACGTCGCGCCAGTGGGGGGCAGGCGATCGTCACAGGTCCGGGGTGCCTGATGTACGCGGCACTGCTTGATTATCGCAAACGTCCGGAGTTACGGATGCTTGAACAAGCTCATCAGTTTGTGATGGGGAAAATGCAACGAGCGATCGAAGGGCTTGGCATTTCGGTTCAGATGCAAGGCACGTCGGATTTGACTTATGAATCGAGAAAATTCTCGGGCAACAGTTTACGATGCAAGCGTAATTGGCTGATCTACCACGGGACGATGCTTTGCGATTTCGATTTGGATCTCATTGCCAATTGTCTTGGCAAACCCATTCGCGAACCTAGTTATCGTGAAGGTCGTTCGCATCGAGAATTTTTGATCCAGCTACCAACCAGCTGTGACAAACTGGCAAAAGCCATGATCAAAGAATGGCAAGCCGAAGAGCCACACTCGAATTGGCCCGTCGAACTGACCCAAAAACTGGTTCGGGAAAGATACACCAACGATCAGTGGACATTCAAGGTCCGCTGAATATTACTGTAGATCAAGTCTCTTTTAGTTTACGAATCGTGTTACGAGCACGTTCGAGAAATTGTACTTTCGTTTCTTGTGACTCCAACCATATCGGAGCACCGATCGTAATACTGCTCAGCAACGGAACCGGCAAAAATTCTCCCTTCGGCATCACTCGATTCAAGTTATCGATGTAAACCGGCATCAACTCGAGGTCAGGTCGTTTTTTTGCCAAGTGAAACAAACCGCTTTTGAAGGGTTGCATTTCACCGGTAGGATTTCGACTTCCTTCAGGAAAAACGATCAACGAACAAGAGTCGCCAATCTCCCGAATCATCATATCGATCGGACTATTGTGGACTTTGATTTTCTTGCGATCAATCAATAGCAGATTGAAAATCGAAGCCATGTAGCGGCGAACAGGCCCGCCTTGCCAATAGTCAACTGCAGCGACTGGTCGTGTCAAATTTCGAATATTTTTCGGCAACGAAGCCCATAAAACCAAAGCATCGAGATGGCTGGTATGATTCGCGAAATAAATACGCTGGCAGGTATCGGGCTCACAATCGACCCAGCGCACAGTGGCACCGCTAAGAATCTTGGCCGTTGCGGCCAGAATCGGAACGGAGATCTGCTTCATTGAACCAACCAAAGAATTTACGTTTGTTTGATAGAAGCAAAAACTTTTAGGCGAGATTGGAGGGAGTGGATCTTGTTTACGACCCAGTCTCGCAGGGAGTCTTCAACAAGATCCACACCCCAAAATCCAACTTGGACGCCGGTGTTTTGCTTCTTCATCGCATCAAGACGTATTCTAGCAAGGAGCGTTCGATTCGCGAGTCCATTTACATATTTGCTTGTACCGAGCGACGGATCGTCGTCAATGAGATTGCAGGTTGCCAATTTTGCCGGAGAAACCATCTCCAACTACTGAACTAAATTGCCATCGGGCATTCGATGGGCCCACTCGACGGTTCCGCTTGTAGAAACTTTCCGCTTTCCAGCAGAGCCACCAGTCTTTCGCGAGTAGACCTCTTCAACGAGAGAAGTGTAGCCTTCGGTCATGCTCTCCAACGAGCTGTTAACGACGATATGCTCTCGCCCGTTGCGTCCCAGTTCCTCTCGCAACTCTTGATTTCCAAGAACTTCTAACCACCGCTCCGACATTTCTTTTGCGTTGCCAGCAGCAACAAGAAATCCAGTCTGGCCTTGTAAAACAGATTCATCAATCGAACCGACATCGGTCGCGACAACCGGCCGCTGACAAGAAAGAGCTTCCATGATTGAAACCGGACTGGCTTCGTTATGGCTTGTCAAAGCAAACATGTCGACCATCGACAGGACGCCCTTGACATCGTGTGTTGATCCGAGAAAGTGAACTTCTTTCTCGATCCCTTTTTCGATTGCAAGTTGCTCCAATCGGCTTCGTTCTGGCCCATCGCCTGCAATCACATAACGTGCTTCTGGCATTTCACTAGTAACCAGCCGTGCTGCCTCGAGGAACAAATCGTGATTTTTTTCTGGACGAAGAGCCGCAACAATTCCAACGACGGGAGCAGATTCTGAAATGCCTGTCTCGGATCGCCATTTCGTACGCTTTTCATGATCAAAGACAAATGTTTCGGTATCGATCCCGTTAGGAATCAAAAACACTTTCTGTTCAGGAAACTTTTCTTGATTGATTTGATACTCTGCGTGCTGTTGTGCAACGGCGATAAATCCATCGGTAATCCGTGTCAACATTCGGTTCAGCCGGCCAACGCCGTCAGGCCACCCTGTTGAATGAAGTGCTGACAAGATCACCGGAACTTTTGCAGCTCGGGCCCCCAGCCGTCCCCAGAACATTTTGTCGCCCGCGCCAACGGTAATCAACGCGTCGATTTTTTGCTCGCGAAATAACTTTTTCAGTCGAACGGTAACCATTGCGTCGAATTTGTGATTAATGAGATTTTCAAAAACCGGGATCTCATTCTCTAGTTCTTTACCCAAAACGTCTTTTTGCTTCATGCATCCGATCAGCGGTTCGATGCGACTGCGATCAAACCGACGAACCAAATTTACCAACAAAGTTTCTGCGCCTCCGATGGGCATCGTGCTCAACAGAAACATGACGCGAAGCGGCGGATGTGAATCAATTTTTTTGAGCATGGGTCTATCTGAAGAGCAGAAGTGAAGGGGAGGTAGTTGGGCTAGGACCGAATTTCGCCGGAACTGCTGTGTGCACCTGTTTCAACAACAGGCATCAAGGGAGCGGCTGCAGGCTTGGTTACTGCGTCGATTCCGCCTGTCGTTCCACCTGAGTAGTCATACCTGTCGATATTGGAGATGCGTGGATCGTAGGTCAGCCAGTTTTTTACGCGAGAAAAATTCGGATCGGCGTGAATTCGTTGGATATGAAATGCGTCACATCCAACCTGATTCCATCCGCCATAGGCTGAACAAACACCCAGGAATCCTGCTTCGCGAAGCATTGCAAACACGGTCGGATTCAAATTCGCCCGTTGTCCGTATGGAAACGCAAAATAACGCATCTTGCGACCAATGAGTTCTTCCATCTCTTCGCTCGATGTTAAAACTTCGTCGACTAGTGTTTCAGCGCAAGTGATTTTTCCAAGATCGGCGTGGGTGCGAGTGTGGGCTGCGATTTCCACGCCAGCCATATCAAGCGCACGTAGTGATTCAACCGTGTTGACGTACAGCGGTTGCCCTCGATCCACGTCGTGTTGAAATGGTTCTTGATGGATTACATTATGAGCGGTCACGAAATAGGTGACCGGGATTCTTCGCTCGATCAACATTGGTAAAGCAAAGTCGCAATTTTCAGCGTAGCCATCATCGAACGTGATCGACAAAGTTGGTCGTTCGTTGAATCCGCTTCGGATGCGTCGTTGACTTTCTTCCAAGTCAACAATGTCAAAATTTTCTTGAAGCCAATCGATCTGCTGTTCGAACATTCCGCAGGTCATCGTCCACGGATTAAGAATCGTATCGGCAATACGATGAAAGAACATCGAGACGATAGGAACCGTGCCCGATTTTCGCATTTGATGAAAACGCATACATCGGTAAGGCCACGACGCAAAACGATATGCGTTGATGAGTTTTGTGTTCCAGTCAGACATACCCAAGTGTTGGTCACATTTGCCCGCGTTCAAACGAAAGTTTTGAAATTCGGCGATTGTTTTGCCAAGCTCCCCCTCAGTCATAGGTATAAGAATTGGCACAATCGGAAATACCTGCATCCCACCCGCCAAGCAGAGGATTCCGTGTTGGCTTACCCGAGCGTTTAAGAGATTTTCCAAACCTGCCCCTGATTGCGACCTAGATTTTAAAAAGTCCTACCAAATACAACCTCAGACCAACAATCAAAAAATTGGCTAATTGCCAAAGGGATAAGTTGATGTCCATTAAACGACACCTGTTCGGAATCAAAATCGATGCCATCAGAATGGCGGAAGCAGTCGCAAGCCTACGAGCGTGGATCAATGAAGACTCAGGCCAATGCCGTTACGTAGTCACTCCCAATGTGGACCACGCCGTGCAGCTTCAAGAAAACGAAGGGCTTTGCAAATCATACGAAGAGGCCCACTTGATCCTCGCCGATGGTCATCCAATCGTGTGGGCATCCCGCCTATTACGCCAACCGCTTCCTGAACGCGTTGCAGGATCTGAGCTGGTCCCAGCACTTTTCGACTCTTGCGAAAAGAAAGGCGATCTTAAAGTGTTCTTGCTGGGCGCGATGCCTGGCGTCGGTGCAATCGCCGCCGCGAACATGAAAAAGCAATGGCCGAACGTTGAAACGGTCGGCGTCTACAGTCCACCCTTCGGATTCGAAAATGACCCAGACGAATGCAATTTTGTCCTGGGAAGAATCGCACTCTGCAACCCCGACGTTGTGATCGTTGGACTTGGCGCGCCGAAACAAGAGATCTGGGTCAACAAACACTACAAGCAAATGAATGCAAAAGCCGCGTTGTGTGTCGGTGCTACAATTGACTTTCTTGCAGGCGAGCAGAAACGCGCACCTGTTTGGATGCAAAAAAGCGGAATCGAATGGCTTCATCGGATGTGCAGCCAGCCGAAACGATTAGTCAAACGCTACGCCAAGGACGCTTGGATTTTCCCACAACTCGTGTGGCGGCAAATGATGGGTCGGCTCCCGCAGTATTGATCTTTTGATGGCTGGGCGAGCAAAGGCGGTTCCACTTGACGCTGCTTCGGCTCAAAAACCTTACAAGACGACAGCTGAAACTTGGAAGCGTTTTTAACTAAGCCCTATTTGGCTGACCAACACATTTAAAAAACAAGCTGAAATTTTGCACGATTTGTTACTGCTTTTGCACCACGCGAATTTTAAAAATTGTAGGGCAAAGTTTTCCAGTCACGTAAAGAAATTTTGGATCGTTAAGATCGATTGCGATTCCGTTTAGCACTGCTCCCGGTTCCGGTCGGTCTTTGTAAGGCCAAAGTTTATCCAGCTCGATAATGCCCTCTACGTTTCCTGACACCGCGTCGATTTCGTAGATCTTGTCCTCTTCATAGGCGTTCGCGTAGATTTTTCCATTCTTCGCGTATTCCATTTCATTGAGTCGCCCTACAGGCAGTCCACCTATTCGTGCAACGCGGACGGTTTTTTTGACTTCGAACGTTGCCGGGTCAAGATATTTAAGAATCGATGAACCATCACTCATGATCAGGTTCTTGCCATCTGAGGTCAGCCCCCACCCGTCACCCTCGTATTTGAATTCCTTGATCTTGTTGAGCTCCCGATCGTAAACATAAGCAACGTTTTCCTTCCACGTCACTTGAAACAATTCGTCTCCGTGCAAGGCCAGTCCTTCGCCAAAAACCTTGTCATCGAGCTGAACTGATTTCAGGATTTCACCTGTCTTTAAGTCAATTTTACGAATGGTAGATTCGCCGTAGCGTCCAGTGCTTTCGTAGATCACGCCGTCTTGAATCACCAGACCTTGCGTGAACGCTTTTTCATCATGTTTGATTGTTGCGACGACTTCGTAACCGTAACGAGGGGCCATCTTCTTCGGACGAAGCCACTGCGCGAGGTAAGTACCACCCACAGCAATCACGAGGAACAGAGCAATCAATCCCCATCGCATCGGCCGCTTTCCATCCATCGGCTGAGTCGCCGTTGGAGAAGGCTTGGGTTCAACAGGTGGAAAACCTCGTCGTTTCGGCTTGTTTTTGTTTTTTGATTTTGACATTTAGCTAACTAAGTCTTCGCAAATCGTGAAGCGCGTTTGTTGTTTTGTTAATCGGTTGAGCCCAATTAGTTTCCAAAGTAAGGACACGCCATCCTACTGAGCTTTGTCCTCTGAATCGACATCAGGTAAATTTGAATTCGATGCCGCTGAACCATTTGCCAGTTCCGGTTTGAATTCCGCATCGCAAGACCAGCAAACAAAGAAACCTTCGTCAACGTCTTCGCCGCAACTGCAAGTCCACGCCGGGATGGGCTCGGACTCTTCGTTGACCAATTCTTCTAGCAACGATTCGGCTTTCTCAACATCTGATTTACCAACAAAGATTTCTATCTCTGCGTCCCCATCAAGTGCCGCCCCCAACGCCGACGTTTCAATTCCCGAAACCATGACAACGATCTTGTGGTCTTCCAAAAATCCTTTAACAAAGTTCGCTTCCACTTCTGTTTCCAGAACGGCTACGCGTACAAGATCGCTCTCTTCCATTTTTCTGCTTTCAAATAGCTCGAGTTAAAAGGGTCGCACTTCAGTAACCGATTTTAGATTCTGATCGATTTCAAAAATTACATTCGAAACGGGACTGGAAGATGCAGATCCGAGCTCATTCTCCAACTACTTTCTCGCATCATCCTTCGCCCACAACGACGGAGGAAGTTTAACCGATAGGGTCAAACGATCAATTTCATCCAACTCTTCCACCGAGAACTTTCGGTTCTCCAAGGCTCGACAATTCTCCAAGATTTGAGCGGGACGGCTGGCCCCTGTCAAAACACTGGTGACTTGCGGCAGGCGTAAGATCCACGCGATCGCCATTTGTGCGAGACTTTGCCCACGGTTCTCCGCGATAGCATTTAATTGTCGAACGACCTCTAGCACGTTGTCAGTCAATTCAGCAGGCCGTAGCAAACCTGGGGCACTTGCCGCACGAGAATCGCCGGGAACCTCGTCGAGATACTTGTTTGTCAGCAGCCCCTGATAAAGCGGACAAAACGTGATCAAGCCAACTCCCAACTCATTGCTTGTAGCCAATAGGCGATCCTCAATCCAGCGATTGAACATCGAGTAGTTGGGTTGATGGATTAAAATTTTCGACCATCCATTTTGACGACAGATTTCAACCGCGTCGCGCGTTTGTTCTGATGAGTAACTGCTGATGCCACAATACAGAGCCTTGCCCTGTTCGATGGCAGTATTGAGCGAGCCCAAAGTTTCTTCCATGGGCGTTTCGGGGTCAAAACGATGACTGTAAAAAATATCGAAATAGTCAACGTCGACTCGTGCGAGTGATTGATCGAGACTGGCCAACATGTATTTTCGTGATCCCCACTCACCGTAGGGTCCTGGCCACATGTCGTAACCGGCTTTTGATGAGATCAAAATCTCGTCCCGCGGGAGGTCTTTTAGAATCTTCCCGACATTGATCTCTGCCGAGCCGTAGGGTGGACCATAATTGTTAGCCAAATCAAAATGAGTGATCCCAGCGTCGAACGCGGTGTAGATCATTTCACGTTGATTGTTGGTAACAGCGTCGCCTCCGAAATTAAACCAACACCCAAGCGTTATTTCTGGAAGCTTCAAACCAGATCGTCCGCATCTTCGATACTTCATTCGTCCGTCGTAACGATCTTCATCAGGTAAATAGCTGGCCACGGCTTCTCTTGCTGGATTAGGGTGAAAACTAAATCACCATTTTCAGTTTGTTGACCAAGATTGGCAAGCCGTACTCGGTCCAAGTTTAAGTTGCCCCGTCATAACCGTTGTTGCAACCTGGGGCGAGAGTTAAGCTATTTACACACGCCATCGCTTGTATCGCCGCTCCGTATTCGCCCACGCCGTGTTGCCCGCTAATCTCACCCACTTTCTGCACAGTGAAACAGCATCGAATCTTAATGGCCACTGATGTCCCGTTTTGGCGGAAATCTACAGGAGCCCAACAGCGAATGGCTTCCCTCGTCAATTACTTGGAGTCACAATCGTTCATCGTTCGAACGTTTTACCTTGGGCAAACGGGATCTGAACGATACACCGATCGTGACCAAGCATTAATCTCTCAATACAATCTCGATGTCGACCAAAGAAGCTCAGATCAACCGCCGGATGCACTTGCCAAAAAAATCGCTTGGTTTGCCGAGGCGACGTTAAACCAGATCAAACAGCTTGGAAGCACTCCAAGTCACAAACCGCTTGATCACTCCTCAGAAAATTCCGCACCGAGTCCACCAACGCTTGAAGATTATCGCTGGCCATGGGCAATGACCGCGTTCTCCGAATCCGTTTCACAATTCAAACCCGATTCGATTCTGATTCAATACATCAAACTTTCCTACTTGCTGGACTCACTTACTCCCGACCAGCGGAACAAAATAAAGACGATTGTCGACACTCACGATGTTTTGCATTTGAGAGCCGAACAATTTCGCCAACGTGGACTTACGCACTGGATAGAGTTGTCGCGCGAGCAAGAGGCCGAGCAACTGAGAAAGTTTGATTCGATTTTGGCAATTCAATCCAAAGAAGCAAAGATCTTTCGCGAGTTAGCCCCGGAATCCGAAACGATCATCTGCGGACATGGAATCGAAACAACGTCCGCGTCAGTGAGTCCGCCCAGCAATGCATACCCTTCATCCACACAATCTACTCGATTGGAATGTGCGAACAGCAAGACGATTCGAATCGGATACATCGCGTCTAACAATGCAGCCAATGGGATGGCGATCGAAAACTTTATCGAACAGAGTTGGAATGACTTAGTCGCGACGGAATCAATTCCATCAGACTCCAACCCATCAGACTCTAACCAGACCAATTTTGAATTCGTTATTGCCGGAACGGTTTGCAAATGGCTAACAGACAAGCAACTAACTCAAGCCACTCCCAACCTAACACTACTGGGCCGCGTTGACTCGCTGTCCACTTTCTATGACCAAATTGATGTCGTCATCAACCCTGTCGAATTTGGAACAGGATTGAAAATCAAAAACTGCGAAGCCCTCGCGTTCGGCAAACCATTGCTAACAACTCCTCATGGTTTCGAAGGCATGCCGCCGCAATCGCAACGGGCTGTTCTCATCTGTGAAACGTTGGACCAATTTAGAGACCAACTATGCAAGATTCAGTCGCATCCCAAACAGCTTGTTGAACTTAGGCTTGCTGCCGAAGAATTATCGCAAACCTTATTTTCGTCTCAGCAGGCCTATTCAACTCTAAAACTTCTGCTCGAACGTTAAAACAAGAACTTTTCAAGTTTCCTCACGTAGAGAAAAGGTAAATTTACCCGTTTTTTTGGGAAAAAATAACCTACTCGGAACGCTTTTCCTAACCGCGCGTCATAATAACGTGGCAGATAAAACATCCCCAAATCAACACAACGCGGGCTCATCTCAAATGAATAACATGAAACGAATCCGAGGCTTTACCCTCGTCGAATTGTTAGTTGTCATTGCGGTGATCGGTGTCCTTGTCGGTATGTTGCTTCCAGCGGTGCAAATGGTTCGCGAGTCAGCTCGTCGAGTCGAATGCCTGAACAATCTCAAAAACCTTGGGCTCGCCGTTCACAATTACGAAAGCGGTAAAAAACTATTTCCGCCGGCCCGTGCCGCGGATGAATTTCTGACATGGCCAGTCTACTTGATGCCGTTCATTGACATGAACAACATGTACAACCAACTGGAGCTCAAAAAACGTTATCGCGACCAAGACCCGAACGTGGTTTCGATTCCTATGCAAGTCATGCTCTGTGCTTCACGAGCACGCGGCATTCCCAACATCAGCAACTGGGAAGCCCATGGACCGCGGGGCGCGTTGGGTGACTATGCAGGCAACGCGGGGACTCAGCGGTATTTCCCTTATGACGATTGGGCACAGTTCACAGAGCCCGTCGACGGCATTATCAATTCTGGATACGCCAAAGATAATGAAGTCGTCAACAACATGTTGGCTGGACCTGAAAAAGGTCGCTACGGATTCAACTCAGTAAAGGACGGAACGTCAAACACGTTGATGATTGGCGAGAAATACATCAGCCAAGCCAACCTCAAGGAGCCCAACGGCTGGGGCGATGGCGCAATCTACAACGGTGACGAGCCCGAGACTTTTATCCGCATCGGCGGCTATGCAATGGGACTTGCGAAATCACGGATCTTAATCTTTTCACCTGGCGAGTATCCTGTTTTTGGCAGTGCTCACGTTCAGGTTGTTAACTTTGTCAATGTCGATGGGAGTACACACTCGATTTCCAATCACATCGACCAAGAAACCCTGTACCGTCTTTGCTCCAGAAAAGATGGCTTCCCGGTTTCGATGCCTTAACTAATTGAATTCTTACTCTGAATTCATCTCGCTCGAGGAATCCCATCGACAACGCTGAATCAAAATATGTCTTAATAACGAAATCGCGTTTCGGCATACACGCTTCCTTGTCAAATTAGTCCAACCCGTTTTCACCCAACCCCGCAAGCACCGTCTTCGATGCATCAGCCATCCGTTTTTTTTGTCGGTCACCCCGAAGAAGTTTCGCATCATGCGGCACCTTTTCGTAAGCGGTTGAACATACAAATTGCGGACCCTGAGCGAGTCAGTCCGATTAGCAAGCCCGGTGATTTGGCAATCTTCTTTTCCGAGCACTTCGATCGTTTTCGAAATTGTTGCCAGCAGCTTCAAAAGCAAAATGTTGCGACGCTTTACATGGTTGATGGAATTCTCGAGTGGCGCAACGCTTGGGAAAACCGCGCCGACGAGGTCGCTTGCCCTTACACAATGCGGCCCGTTTTGGCTGACAAAGTCGCCTGCATCGGCGAGTCACAGGCAAGAATTCTCCGCAGCTGGGGCAACACCGGTAAAACCGAAATCGTCGGTATCCCTCGTCTAGACTCAGGAAATAATACGGGAAAACGAAAGCCCAATCGAAGTCAGTCGTTTGGAGAGAACGCGACGTTTCGAGTCCTTGTGATGACTGCCAAGACACCGGGGTTTACTCCCGAACAAGTCGCAACCACCAAACAAAGTTTATTAGATCTCAAATCCTGGCTCGACAAAAACTCTACTCTCAACCAGGTTCCAATCGAATTTGTCTGGAGATTGACGGGCGGTTTGAGTTCCGACATCGGAGTCGAAAATAATCTTTCCGATTTAACTGGGAAAGAACTGGGCGAGGTTCTCAACCAGGTCGACGCCGTGATCACGACCCCATCGACCGCGATGCTAGAGGCAATGCTGCTCGATCTACCGGTCGCAGTTCTCGATTATCACAACTGCCCGCACTATGTAAACGCAGGTTGGGATATTTGCAAACGAGACCATATCGGCCCTGCAATCAGACAAATGGCTGATCGCGTCGAGAAACGAATGCTGTTTCAACGAACCGAATTAGACAACGCGTTGTATGTCGCTGATTCTGGTGCGCCAAACGCGACGGACAGGATCGTGGAACTCTGTAACAGCATGCTTTCGATTGCCAGTGATCAAATTGCAAACGGAGCCAGCGTCCTCAACTTTCCGGCTCACATCCTCCAGCCCGTCTCGACTCGTACATCAAAGTTTTGCCACGAGCTGGCTTACCCTGATGCGGCTGAGTTTGCCGAAAAAGACCTAACTCTCAACCAAGTCGAACTTTCACACGCTCGACGAGAAATTGTGCACTTACAAAAAGAGATGGCTCAACTTCAATCGGAACTTGACCAAGCCCATCAGATTTTCGAGACGATTGAAAAACATCCGATCGCTGGCCCTGTCGTACGCATCCGCCAAAAAATGCTTGACCTCATGAGTGCGATTCGAATTCGAAAAAACAAACTCGAATCGCCAAACAAAATTGAAACTAGAACAAATTAATACCCGCTGGAACATCGCTTTATCGTGATTCAGGAACTCCGCCAACAAGAACAAACGTTTCGCTCGGTTGCCGCAACTGACCCGATCGTGTTGTGCGCGTCCGACGATAACTACATCAAACCGTTGGCCGTCACGCTTCACTCTGCTGCTACGTCGTTGCGAAACGGCAATCACTTGCACGTGATTTTGATGGATGGTGGCATCAGCGAATCCAGCTGGGCAGGACTACGCGAAACGCTGCTGGGGCTTCCAATTTCGATTCACGTTTTGCGCCCCAACCGCAACGAAATTAGCGACCTTGGGATCTCACACCACATCACTCACACGGCCTACTTTCGATTACTGGCCGCACGACTGTTACCTGACTCAATCGACAAAGTCATCTATCTCGACTCCGATGTTTTGGTGAAAGACGACATCTCCGAGCTCTGGAATCTCGACGTGGGCGACCACTACTGCCTTGCCGCTGTAGACATCGCTTGTCCGTTCGTTGATGCATATGCTGCAGAGACGAAACTTAAAAAACTCAAAAAAGCGATTCCTCACCTCGCAGCCATTTCTCCGATTCCGAATTGGCGCGAGCTGGAACTGGACGGAACCGCTCCTTATTTCAACAGCGGCGTCATGGTTCTCAATCTCGCGCGTTGGCGGGCCGAATCGATTGACCGAAAACTACTGGCATGTTTGCGAGACAATTCAAAATACGTTTGGTGCTGGGATCAGTACGCCTTGAATGTTGTGTTTGCGGAACAATGGAAACAGCTGCCCGCACGCTGGAACCAAGGTGCCCATGTTTTCGAGTATCCAGACCAATCCTTCAGCCCAATTGATGAGACTGAATTTATCGCGATGCGTGATAACCCCGCGTTGATTCATTTCACCACCGAATTCAAGCCTTGGATGTTTCACCCGTTTCATCCATTAAGAGAAACATTCTTTCAGCAGTTGGACGAAACGGCTTGGGCAAAGTGGCGGCCAGAAAAACCAGACTTCAGCCTTAAACGTTGGTGGGATTTAACAGCCGTATATTGGATTCGAAAATACATTGTCAACTATCGAAAACTTCGGCTGAAATTTAAGTAATGCAACCACCCGAATTCAACTCGGCGACTTCTCCGGCATCCACAGACATGCCGATGTCGAGCAATGCGCGTGTTGACTCGCAAACCAAATCAGAATCTCAACCAGAGACGTCGCAGCCAAAACCATCAACGGCGTCTACCAATTCTCTGATAACCATTTTCGCGCTGCCCAAACCATTTGGGGGCGACACCGATCTGATCCAAAAAAATGCGATTCGGTCTTGGGCACGGCTGCAACCACATGTCGAAGTTCTGTTGATCGGAGATGAAGAGGGTATCGCAGACGCTGCCGATGAGCTTGGCGTCCGACATGCAGGTGGTGTCCAATTCAACGAGCACGGAACACCGCTTGTTAGTTCTGCATTTGAAATTGCTCATCGAGAATCCGATTCGCCGTTTCTTGCGTATTGCAATTGTGATGTGATTTTGATGAAGGACTTTGTGAGGGCAATTGAGATACTCGCGTCAGATTCGAGCCTCGAACAGTTTGTTGCTTTTGGACAGCGTACTGATTTAAAAATAGAACGTGAAATTCGATTTGACCAACTGATGCAAATCGAACAGCTGCTGGACGACTGTCAGAAGAACGGTGTTCTCAGCTCAAACGTTTGCAAAGAGTATTTCGTTTTCCAACGCGAACTTTATTTTGAGGTTCCGCCATTCGCCATTGGGCGTGGTAACTGGGACAACTGGATGATCCACTCGGCCAAAGAAAAGGGATTTCCCGCTGTCAAAATCTCGGACTTGGTCACCGCGATCCATCAAGCGCACGACTACCGCCACACAGGCGCCGGAAGATTCAAATGCTATGTATCTGGCGATGAAGCACGTGAAAACTTGCGATTGGCTGGAGGCAGGAATTTGATTTCGGGGTCGACGGCAACTCACCGGCTCACCGAAAACGGATTGGCACGCGAACCGATGCTTGTTTTCAATCCAGCTTTTTGGGCTGACGTGCCTCGGTTTGTGAGGCTGATGCTGAATATGCTACTCGGTTGAAAATTCCTCTCAAAGCAACGAAAAATGCTGGCGGCTGAGTCGGTTTTGAACACGAAACGTAAACTACATTTTCTCATCACGTTTCGATCGCCCCACTGTAAAGACCATTCAATGAATACCCCCGACCGTTCATTGCCAAAACCGGGATCCAGCCAATCCCCTTTTGCTTCTTTTTTAAACTTCATTCGCAAGCCAGAATTCGCATACGGGGCAAGTTTTTGCCTTGGCATTTGTTTTTTGGCATGTTTGGAATGGCCCGATCCGGACAAACATGAGTCCGAGGTTTCACCCAACGCCACCCAAGTCGTAAACGCTACGCTCGATTCTACTGAGCACAAATCAGAAGCGATTCATTTAAACGAAACTGATTCAACTCGCGCTGGTTCAACGGTCAGAAAAAGCGGACCGCAACAAATTTATCCTGGCGATGGGATAGATCGAGCGAAGGAATAGCGTTAGCTTTTTATTGAGCAAGTTTCCCACGCCCGTTTTGTCATTCCGCCGGTAACTCGATGTTAAGCACGATCGCAATCGTCGCTGGCCTATCATTGGTCGGAGCCGCCTCGGTTCAATGGGCAATCGGATCGTACTTCCAAAAAGGATTCGACAAACGTCGTTCGACTCGATTAAGCGGCGATCAACAAAAACATGCAGCCGTTCTCATGAGCGTGCGAGGCTGTGACCCCTCGTTGGAAAACTGCCTCTCGGGGATCCTCAATCAAGACTACGATTCGTATGAAGTCCACTTAGTCGTCGATCACAAAACCGATCCAGCTTGGGATTTCGTGCACCAACTCAAAACACAGCATGACGAACGGGATGTTTTGACCATTCATGAAATGGTTGAACCTTTAGAAACTTGCAGCCTCAAATGCAATTCTTTGATCCAGGCTTATCTTCAAATTTCTGACTCAGCTGAGTTTGTTGCATTGATCGATTCAGATGTCAGCCCTCACAGCCAGTGGCTTGCAGATCTCACGGGTCCACTTCAAGACCCAACGGTCGGTGGCGTTACCGGCAGCCAATGGTTTGAGCCTGCCGCGCTCGCCGGGATTGGGTCACTAGCTCGCAGCACATGGAATAGTGGTGCATTGGTTTTGACCATTTTCTTTTCCAATCCATGGGCTGGAAGTTTTTGCATGAGGCGAAAAGACTTAGACGATTCGGGTTTGGTAGATACTTGGAGCAGAACTGCCGTCGACGATGGTCCGATTCAAACATCCGTAAACGACCTCGGTCTGAAAATCGAATTTGCTCCTTCGTTAATCATGGTCAATCGCGAAGCATGTACATTTGGCTACGTTAACCGCTGGGTGACACGGATGCTGACATGGTCGCGGCTTTACGAATCAACGTTTTTCCTCACAGTGATTCACGCATGCTTCAGCAACGCAGTCATGCTTTCGAATTTCGCGTTGCTATTCCTCGGGATCGCCACCGGCAACGGGACAGTGATTGCGATCAGTGTGGTATCGTTAATTGCAAGCGGCGTGATCTGCACGCATTCGTACATCGCAACACGGAAATGTGTTCAACACAGCCTCGGGTTGCGCGGCGAAACATTGCAACGACTGACGCCATCCCGGATTTTCGGAGTTTTCGCAATGATCTCGATCGCCCATTTGGTCTACGGAGTTTCCTGCGTCCGAGCGTTGCTTCTCAAGCAAATCAAATGGCGTGAAATAAGTTACGAGTTAAACGCCAAAGACAACGTGAAACGATTAAACTACGCCCCGTTCGTTGGCTCCAAGAAGGACGAACAGAGTTCAATCTGAGTCGAAACTAATCCAAGATACCGTCCGACTGTTGACCACTGACTACTGACTACTGCCCAAACTTCTAAACTCCTGCAAAAGCGAAGCCACCACATCAGGATGCTGATCCGCAAGGTTTTCAATCGGGTCAAAATTTTGCTCTCGGGAATAAAGCTCAATCCCGGTAAGCTCGCGGCCTTTTTTATCTACTCGTTTTCCAATTAAACGAAAATCATCATTTCGAACGGAAACCCAATCTCGCCAATAGCTGAACGAAGCGTCACGAACTTTTGCTTTTGGGTTTTCAAACAATTTTGGCCAAAGACTTTTTCCATCAAGCCTAGATTCTGCCTTCTTAAATTTAGTCTGACAAATATCCATCAGCGTCGGATAAAGATCAATTGTCTCGACCAGTGAAACACAATGCTTGCCCGTCGTTTGCCCCGGAACCTTGATCATCAATGGACTTCGGACACCACGATCGAGAGGGGTGTGCTTCGCCCATTGCTGCGAGTCACCGAGATTCCAACCATGGTCCGACCACAAAACCACCACGGTTGATTCAGAGAGTCCCTGTTTCTCCAACGCCTCCATTACACGTCCAATTTGACGATCGGTATAACGAACGCATGCCATGTAAGCTCGCTTGTTGTGACGAATCTTTTCGTCATCCAGCGGTCGGGTTTTGTCGAACGGAAAATCGTATTTGAAAAACTCTCCGGACTTGCGATTGGTGTACTTACTTTCGGAGAGTTCATTGTGCGGCGGAAGCGGAACGTCAATGTCCTTTACTGCTTCCCAATCACCACGCGTTGCAACCAAAGGGAGATGCGGTTTGAAAAACCCTAACGCGAGAAAAAATGGCTTCTCCGATTCCTTTAACAGACTCAGCTGTTCAATTGCCGCCGAAGCCATCTGCCCGTCTGGCAAATCGTCATCTTTTTCAGCGACAAACTCCATCACGTCTTTGCTGTCACCATCTTCACGACTGCGTCCGTTGGCATAAGCAAAGAAAATTCCCCACCCGCGTTTCCAATTTCCGTACGGCGTTTTCAAATCGTCCCAAGCAAGTGGCATCTCCACTCGGCCGTCGCCTGATCCGTCGTGGCCGTAAACTAATCCATCGGCGGTGTGAGAAATTTTTCCGATGCAAGTCGTATGGTAGCCGCTGCGACGAAACAGTTCTGGAAACGATTGGGCACCGGGTTGGGGCTTACGCTTGAGTGCCGTTTTACCGGCGTACAGCGCCTGATTTCCCATCGCATTGCTGAACAACGGGCTGCGACCAGTCAGCATTGCGTAGCGCGACGAACCACAAGTCGGAACTTGCACGAAGTGGTTATCGAACACGAGACTTTGTTTTGCCAACGCGTCGATGCTCGGCGAAATCGCATGCTCAACGCCGTAGCATCCAAGCTCAGGTCGCAAGTCGTCTACCGCGATCAATAAAACATTGAAACGATTGGTTTTGTCGTCCGAGTTCCCAACCTCAATTCCGTCGGCATTCAAGGCCTGTCCAAACGACAACAACCACGAGAAAACAAAAAGCGAAACGATCAGGGTTTGTTTTTTCATTGCGGCTTCAAATTTTAGTGCGTGGTTGAATTGAATGTGACGCGGATGGAATGCACTTGCCCGTGGAACCCACCCGCCATGGAACGTCCAGCGATTGTCGAATTAATCAACCAACTCAATCGCCATCGCCACCGCGTTGCCTCCACCCAAACAAAGGCTTGCTACGCCACGTTTTTTGCCTGTGCGAATCAAAGCGTGCATCAGCGTAACGAGAACGCGAGTTCCGCTGGCTCCAATCGGATGCCCCAGCGAAATTCCACCGCCGTAGATGTTGACTCGTTCGTCCGTAAGATTCAAACCCCGCATGCAAGCAACCATCTGGCTGGCAAAGGCTTCATTGATCTCGAATAAATCAATGTCGTCAGCGGTCAAACCTGCTTTTTCGAGAACGCCTTCCACTGCCGCGACGGGCGCGATGAAGAGATCTTTTGGATCCGTTCCTGAGGTATGGCTCGCGAGAATCTTGAATTTCCAAGGTGCCTTACTGGCTGTCGCTTCATCCACCACGACAACTGCAGCTGCACCATCAGAAATCGTCGAAGCATTCCCGGCCGTTACGGTGCCTGATTTGTCAAAAACGGTGCGAAGTTTCCCAAGCCCTTCCAAAGATGTATCAGGTCGTGGCCCCTCATCGGAATCAACCACGATGTCACCTTTGCGATTGGGAACCGTGACAGGAACGATCTCGTCGGCAAACACTCCATCGGCCATCGCTTTGGCTGCTCGCTGCTGGCTGGTCAAAGCGAATTGATCCTGGTCCTCGCGAGTGACATTAAATTTGTTTGCGATATGCTCTGCGTGCATTCCCATGTGGCATGACTCGAAAGAACAAGTCAATCCGTCAGCGACCATTGCATCGGTGACTTGAGAATCACCAAGCTTCACGCCGCCGCGCAGCCCCTTCATTAGATGAGGAGCGGCGGACATATTCTCCATCCCACCAGCCACGATCGCGGTGGCATCACCACAACGAATGGCTTGACTAGCTAACATGACGGCCTTGAGCCCCGAACCGCAAACTTTGTTCACAGTGACGGCGGCAATCGTGGTTGGCAAACCGCCTTTGAGTGCCGCCTGTCTCGCAGGTGCCTGACCGACCCCTGCACCGATGACATTGCCCATTATGACTTCATCGATTCCATCAACCGCGACGCCCGATTGTTCGATTGCGTGCTTGACCACCACGCCTCCAAGGTCCGTCGCCGAGAGCTTTGTGAAACTTCCTAGGAATGAGCCGATTGGAGTTCGTACTCCCGAGATGATATATGCGTCAGACATTTATTTTCCGTTTGTTGGTCAAAGTTAAATTGAGATGGTGGTTGGTGCCAAACATTGCTGAACAAGAGGCCAGCCCAGCGTCCAAATCACAATCGGCGAAGCTCAAGAATTGATTCCGTAATTTCGCACTGCCACCGCTGGTCAAACCAGCTTGATCCCATCAAAACTCAATCGTAAGAAATTTTTGTCCAATTGTCAGTTGCTCCAAGCACGAACCACACCCGCGACAACCAACTAACTTGCGAAGAGGCAATTTAGCCAACATATGGAACACAAAGCGTTAACACGGGCTGTACACAGGCTCTAGCAACCTTGGAAACGTCCGCACGAATTGCTTTACTCGCGCAACCTGTCGACCAATGAATTGAAGCCGACGTTCAACGTTGGCAAGTTGATCTTGGTTGTTAAATCCGCATAATTTACATCCGTTCATCGCCTTTATCGTCGAGCGTCTTTTTCCATCAAGCGTTCCTACCGCCCGTTATTTCTAAAAAATTTTGAGAGTCATTTTCATGTCCGCAACACTTACCGATTTGCAGAAAAAACAAATGGAACAGGCTGAAGAGCTTTTGTTCGACGGACCAGAAAAAGAAGGATTTGCAAAAGACCTTTACTTCGGTCGCTTCAGAACAGAATCGATCATGCCTTACCCTGAGCTACCCGACAACGCGAGGGCAGCCGGCGATTCGATGGTCAACAAAACGAAAAAGTTTTGTGAGGAATACATTCACCCCGACAGAATCGACCGAGACGCAATGATTCCGCCTGGCGTGGTCAAAGGGTTGGGCAACATTGGCATCCTTGGCATGACGATCTCGAAAGAGTTCGGCGGCGCGGGTATGTCGCAGTTCAATTATTGCCGAGTCATGGAAGTCATCGGTGGCCACTGTGCTTCGACGGCCGTATTCGTCAACGCTCACCATTCGATCGGACTGAGAGCCCTTGAGTTGTTTGGTACCGACGAGCAACGCAAAAAATGGATGGGACCATTGGCGGCCGGCGACAAGATGGCTGCGTTTGCATTGACAGAACCGCTTGCCGGGTCCGACGCAGGAAACGTTCGCACGACAGCGACTCCTTCAGATGATGGCGAAGGTTACATCATTAACGGCGAGAAACGTTGGATCACCAACGGCGGTGTCGCAGACGTTTTAACTTTGATGGCTCGGACTCCCGACCCAACTGATCCCGACGGGAAAATCACAGCCTTTCTCGTAACGCCCGACATGAAAGGATTCGAGGTCCTCGACGAGCGAATGGAAAAAGTCGGTATCCGCGGTACAGCCACGGGCCGAATGAAATTCACTGACATGTACGTTCCCAAGGAAAACATCCTGGGTGAAGTCGGTCGCGGTCTCAAGATGGCTTTGACTGTCCTTGATTTTGGACGAACGACATTTGGCGCATGCTGCACGGGTGCGGCCAAGTTCTGTATTGAGCGAATGGTCGCCCGCGCGAATTCCCGTCGTCAGTTCGGAAAAACGCTTGGCGAATTCGAAATGGTTCGGGGCAAGATCGCAGAAGCCGCCGCTGACATGTACGCGATGGAAAGCGCCACCTATCACACGGCGGCCTTGATCGACAGCGGTGCCGATGATTACATGGTTGAAACTGCAATGATCAAAGTCTTTGCCAGCGATCAACTTTGGCGAATCGTCAACGACTGTTTGCAAATTTGGGGCGGCAAAGGATTCTTTACCGACCAACCGTTCGAACGCATGATGCGAGACGCACGACTGAATCAAATCGGCGAAGGTGCCAACGATGTGCTTCGAGCTTTCATCGCAAGCGTTGGTTTCCGCCACGTTGGAACAGAACTAAAAGGCGATAAACCCAAAGACGCCAATGGCGAGGGCGGCGGCGTTTGGTCGAAATGGAAAAATCGCGCGAGCATCATTGGCGAGTCATTTGTCAGCCCAAAAATTCCCGTCAAGCACGAACACCTTCGTTACTTCTCGCGTGGACTGAGCAAGCAAATTGGCCAGTTTTCATGGCAATTGAAAATGGCGTTGGCGAAGCACCAAGAAGGCGTCATCGACAAACAGTACATCCAATGTCGCTTGGCTGACATCGCAACCGAACTGTTTATGGCAAGCTGCGTTTACGCAAGGTTAACCGCCGTCATGGTCAACGGTACTATCCCACAGGATGAAAAAGAAAAAGAATTCAACACTGGACAGCTTTACCTGCGACTTGCTCACCACCGAAATGAACAACGGCTGGAAGAGTTGAAAGTTAACTTTGACGATGAAATGGAAAAGGTCGCAGATCAGTGGCTGGCCGAAACGTTTGAAGAAGACTGGGTGATCAAGCCTGAAGACGAAGAGATTACACCTTAGTGAATCACAAAGCTGAAACTTTTTGATTCTTAAAATTAAAAACCAAAGTGAAACTGTAGAAAGTCATTTGACAGCAATGTGCCGTTGAATGACATTTCTATGGGTGATCATTTATCCGGCGCAACGGTCCGGCCAATTCCACCACATAAGATACAACGCCGGGACTTCGCCGGCGACTAATAAAGGACTCCAATGAGCTGGCAAGACCTAATTGCGGATCAAGCAACGGAACGAAAAGACATCGAACTTGGTGGTGGCCCAAAAGCGATCGACCGTCAACACAAAAAGAATCGCCTGACTGCACGCGAACGGATTGCCAAATTGCTCGACCAAGATTCGTTCTGGCAAGAAGTTGGGCTCTGGGCTGGTTGGGAAATGTATTCCGAATGGGGCGGTGCAAAATCTGCCGGCGTCGTATGCGGGCTTGGAAAAGTTTCCGGGCGTACAGTAATGATCATCGCCAACGACGCCACGATCAAAGCGGGTGCTTTTTTTCCGATGACTTGCAAGAAAGTCCTTCGCGCCCAACGGATTGCAATGCACTCTCGAATTCCGCTGGTTTACCTCGTCGATTCAGCTGGAGTTTTTCTACCGCTTCAAGATGAAATTTTTCCTGACGAAGACGACTTTGGTCGGATCTTTCGCAACAACGCCGTCATCTCGGCGATGGGAATTCCTCAGTTATCCGCCATCATGGGCAACTGCGTCGCAGGCGGAGGATACCTTCCTGTTCTCTGCGACAAACTCGTGATGACCGAGGGCAGTGGGTTGTATCTCGCTGGCCCCGCATTGGTAAAAAGCGCCATCGGTCAGGAAGTGACTTCGGAGGAGCTTGGTGGTGCGACGATGCACGCCGAGATAAGCGGCACGATTGATTTCAAAGAGCCCAATGACGACGCGGCTTTGGAACGGCTACGCAATCTGATCGAAATGATCCCAGAAGACAGCAAAGCGAAGGAGTTCCGCTGCGATCCTCCTGTCGATCCTGTTTCGAGCGGCAGTGACATTTACGACACGATCCCGATGGAACCACAATCTCGCTACGACGTTCATGACTTGATTAATTTTCTCGTCGACGCTGAGACGTTTCAGGAATTCAAAGCCGACTACGGTCAAACGATCGTCTGCGGTTATGCAAAAATTGGCGGTCACCACGTCGGAATCGTTGCCAATCAGCGAACGGTCGTGAAGTCCGCTAAAGAAGGCATGCAGTACGGTGGCGTGATCTATCATGACAGCGCCGACAAAGAAGCTCGATTCATCATGGATTGCAACCAGACCTGGACGCCGATCATTTTTCTCCAGGATGTGATGGGGTTCATGGTTGGAAAGGACAGCGAACAAGCCGGCATCATTCGCGCTGGAGCCAAAGTCGTTAACGCGATCTCCAACAGCCGGGTGCCAAAAATCACCATCATCACTGGTGGAAGCTACGGAGCCGGAAACTACGCGATGTGCGGAAAAGCATTCGACCCGCGTTTCATTTTCGCTTGGCCCAACGCACGCTATGCGGTGATGGGTGGCAACACAGCCGCTAAGGTCATCCTCGACATCAACATCGCAGCGTTAAAACGAGCCGGAAAAGAACCTGATGCCGAAGAGATGGAAGCACTTCGCGAGCAAGTCCAATCGGCGTACGATATTTCAACCGACATTCGCTACGCGGCAGGACGCTTGTGGGTCGACGGCATCATTACCCCTGAAGACACTCGCCAAACATTGATCCAGTCGCTGGCGATGGTGACTCGTCACGCTGAGAATGAACCGTTCCGAACCGGCGTCTACCAAGTATAGAAACTACCGATTTCGGAAGATCCAACCACGCTGATCATTCTCGCCCGCTCCCTCAGTACTTTAGAAATCTTAGTCTGAGGCAAATTACGTACGTTGGACACTCTTGACTCACGCGAACCCAAGTACGTCGGGCACTGTTGTCCGACGCAAACCCAAGTACGTCGGGCACTCTTGTCCGACGCCAACCTAAGTACGTTGGACATCTTGTCCGACGACAGTCTACGTAGGTTGGACATTCCTGTCCGACGCGAACTTGACGGCGTTGCTCCGAATACGGCCAACACTCTCGCCCAACGGGAACTCAACATTACCCAATCCACCCACCGGAACTAAAATCCAATCGTCTCGACCGCCAAACGATCAACCTACAAACCAAACATCAATCCTAATTCTCAGCACTAAGAACGGCCGCAACCACCGCAACGTCAGCAATATCATCTGCACTACACCCACGAGACAAATCCATAAATGGTTTCGCGAGCCCCTGAATCAACGGCCCAAGTGCAACCGCTCCGGCAAGTCGTTCCGTAATTTTATAGGCGATATTACCCGAGTCTAAATCGGGAAAGACGAACACGTTGGCTTGGCCTGCAACGTCAGAATTCGGTGCCTTTCTTGCGGCAACCGCGGGCACAAACGCAGCGTCAAACTGAAGTTCGCCATCAACGCACAAGTCAGGTTTTGATTTGCGCACGATAGCCAAGGCTTCGCGGACTTTTGCAACCCGAGGATGTTCGGCGCTTGCCAATGTAGAAAATGAAAGCAACGCCACCTTCGGCAATTCGCCGGTCAAGGTTTGGTGACTTTCGGCGGCGCTAATTGCAATCTCCGCCAATTGCGGTGCATCGGGATCAGGAACGACTCCGCAATCGGAGTACGTGATTGCTCGATCGGCAAGCTGCATCAAAAAGAAACTGGATACCATTTTTCGACCGGGCATCGCACCGATTCCATACAAACCCGCTCGAATGACATTTGCCGTTGTTGCAACACTGCCTGAAACAGCACCGTCAGCAAACCCAATCTTCACCAATAACGCGGCAAACAAAACAGGATCAGCCAACGCGTCGCGGGCATCTCCCAACGACATGCCTTTATGTTTTCGATTCTCAAAAAGCTGTTGGGCACATTGCTCAGCCAGTGTTTTGTCGCCCGCAGAAACCGTTTCGACGCCTTCAAAATCCAAATCAGCTGGCGACTGCTCATGACGCAACACTACGGCATGCCCCAAACCGTCCGCCGCAAACTTTTTGGCAGCTTCAATCGCGCGCGGATCATGGGATTCTGGAAAAACGATTCTCCGTAAATTCGATTTGGCTCGATCTCGTAGTTGATGGATTACGTTTGACATTGATACAGTTCTTTTACTAATGGCCGACACGCCGGGGGCGACACTTCCTAGGCCAAGGTCGATTTCAAATGAGCTTCCAATTGATTGATCTCGTATTCGTAACCACTTGAAAGAATTGGGAACCGACACCAGGTTTTCGGATCGAGATTTTTATCATCTAAGTGAAACGAAGGAGCGTAGCGCTCACGTTTCCATTGATTGCGACACCAGAGACGAAAGAAGCGAACGATCCAAACGCCCAATTTCTGTTGATCGAACTGCGGAACTTCAACTTTCAAGTTCTCCAAAATTTCAATCGGCATCATTTTGTCCCGAATCGCAAGACGCTCGATTAAGTCCAAAACTTCGTACGGCATCAAATCGTCTTCATCCGTCTGCTTGTCCTCGGGAGGCCGAAGTTCAGCCGTGGGTTGTTGTTCGTTGACGCTAACAAGTTCAGGAATCGGACCAACGTTGTCGGGTCCTGTTTTTTCCATCCAGATCAACCACTTACGTAAAAACGCTTTGTCGATACCGGCAATGGGACTCAGGCCCCCGGAGGTATCGCCATCCATTGTCGCGTAACCAACGGCGGCCTCACTTCGATTGCTCGTCGATAGGAGTAGAGCATTGTTGAGATTCGCCAACATCCAAACGCTTGGCGAACGAGCCCTCGCCTGAATGTTCTGCAGCGTAATATCGTGTTTGTCCCATGTGAGTTCTTCGCCTATCGAGTCGCTCACGATCTTTCGATACTTTGTCACAATCTCATCGACATCGAATTCGTAGTGGGTTGCGCCAACGGCATCGGCAATGTCTTGAGCTGCGTTTCGAGTCACATCACCGCTGTTTTTAGTCGATTGATAAACTGTTGTCACCAACCGTTTCACGAGTGCCGCTGAATCCGCGGGACGGCCATCGCCTGTCAGAAACGACCCCAATCGGGTCAATAAAACCTCATAGCCCAATTCATTTTCAGCCAGTTTCAACATCGTTCCGATTAAAGCGACGACGCTGGCCGAATCGCAACCACCGCTGAGCGACACTACGAATCCACGCGATCGACTTTTTCGCATGTAGTCAAACAACCCCAAACAAACCGCCCGAGTGAATTCTTCTTCTTTCACATCGGCGTTGCTCATCCACGATTCTTCGTTGATCTCAACTGGTGCCAATCCGCAATCCGGAAAAGTGAAATTGACATCGATGACATCAGTCTCATCGCCGTCTACCTCCGGCTCAAAACTGCCTGTCCTCGCTCGAGCCATTCGTGTCGTGTCAACGTTAACAACCGCCGATGTCAACGTTACGGGTTCGTAAGAGAGCCGTTTTCCGATTGCCAACATTCTGCCGCCCGAGGCAATCATCGCATCGCCATCGAAAATTGCTCGGCCTGACTCGTTGCCAACGAGGTTGGCATACACGTAGGTCACATTGAAGGCACGACTTCCTTCTAGCACGAATCGCTGACGAACAGAGTGTTTTTCAAACGCAAAATGACTTGCACTTGGATTGAGAATAATGTCCGTGCCTTTGTTCGCCAAATTCCCACCAGGTCGCGTGCCAACCCAAGCGTCCTCGCAGATCTCAAATCCAATCCGAATTCCACCGACATCAAACAGGATATCGCCAATGGGATACTCTTTGCCTTGAAAATTTACCTCGCCTTTGATGCCGGCTGGCCAAGGCTTGAACCATCTTGGTTCATAGTGAATGCCGTCTCCCGCAAGATGCTGTTTCGCAACAAATCCAACCAACTGACCATCCACCAGCAACGCCGCGGTGTTAAAGAGTCCTCCTGCGTAAGTCACAGGAATTCCCACAGAGACAATGATTCCCTTTGTTTCAGGAATGATTTGCCCAAGCATTGCCATCGCGGTCTGATGAACGCCGGCCGAATGAAATGCGTCCTCGCACCCGTAGCCAGTAATGCACAATTCAGGCAGACAAAGCACGGCAACATTTTGCTGACGAGCATCCTCAATTGCCGCAACGATATTGTCTCGATTTCCTAACCAGTCCAATGGAGTCTGATTGAGAACACCAGCGGCAATTTTAAGCAACTTCATGCGTTGACTCCGTATCCTTCGACCTTCATGATTTCATTGTCGTGATCCTGATGAGTTGGCTAACTGGCCCAGCGATCACTGATACTCAATTTTCATGGATATCGTACCGGCTGACAATTGGCCACAAAAAGTCACAACAACTCTTGCCGGCAGGTGCACCTTTGTGGGTTATACCGATGCTTGGGGCGAAACATAACCATCGCGGTACCATATCCAACCATTCCAGTTTTCGTTGCTTGAGCGGTCCAATTAGACTGGACTGTGTTTCTATCGCTCGTCAACGCTATGCCAGGTCACATTTCAATTCTCGCGGACGTGTAGTTCGCTGGGGTTAACTGGCACATTCAGTGATTGAAACCACTCCTTCGATTTCTGCTCACCCACCTTTTATTGATTTTGACTTATGAAGACTCAACAAATTTTCGCTCTAGGTTTTGCAATCGCGGCCACTCTGACGACAGTGTTTACGTCGCTTTCGACGGCACAATTGAGTGACGATGCAACAGCTGTTGGCACCAACCGATCTATCGAGGTGGAACAAGAGCAAGACGCGGCGGCAAACGAAACTAGCGCCAGTGACACAGTCACGCTGAGAGGCGTTCTTGATCCGATCGAGACTCTACGATTGGCGACTCGTGATCCTGGAATCATCCAAGAAGTAATGGTCCGAGAAGGCGACATTGTCAAAGCCGGCCAGACGATCGCAAAACTCGACCACGCATTGTTTGCCGCCGAAGTAAGCGCGGCAACAAACGAGCTTGAGATCGCTAAGCAAGAATCCCGCAACGATGTTGATCTTCAATATGCGAAGATTTCGACCGGAGTGAACCAACAAGTTCTAAGTCGTTCTCGTGAAGCCAACAGCCGATTTGCTAAATCTGTTTCCAATACCGAAATTGAAAAGCTTCGTCTTGAATATGAACGCTCACGGCTTTCTGGCCTCCAAGCTGAGCTTCAACAGTCTATCAATCAGCTGACGGAAAATTTAAAAGGCGACCAAGTGACCATCGCCAAACTTCGATTGGACAATCGAACTATCAAGTCCCAAATTGATGGCACCGTGGTTGAAGTACTAAACACACCTGGCGAATACGTTGCAGCTGGTCAACCGATTGCACGAATCTTGAACCTGAATCGACTTCGTGTGATCTGTGCGGGCAGTGCGAGAATCATTGACCCAAACAACGTTCCGGACGAGGCGACGTTTGTTGTCACGATCAACGGAGAAGAAGTAACCTATCCTGCAAAAATTACATTCATCAGCCCAGAGATTGATCCTCTTCGACAAACTTTTGGAGTCTGGGCCGAAATCCAAAACAAAGATGGGCGACTGAGATCGGGCAATGTTGGCGATCTAAAACTCAAGCTGAAGTAATCAAACAGATTGGCGCATTCTGATTGAGATGTTCAAAACAAAAGGCAGCGGAATCTAGATTGATCCGCTGCCTTTTGTCGTTTTTGATATTGGTCTTAAAATGGCCCTCTAAGAAGCTCGCACAACGAAAAACCGAGCTATTTGTCGGTGGCTCGTCGGCTACTTTTCTCTTGGGTTTCGGATTTTCCTTCTGTAATGGGGGCTTCTTCCTTAGACGATTTATCTGATTCGTCCTTGGCATCCCCATCACTCTTTTCCTTTTCCGAAGCTGCTTCATCAGAATTCGAATCCGCCTTGGCCTTGTCAGCATCGCCAGATTTTGGGTCCTCTGATTTGGCATTATCGCCTAACTCAGATTTTTCCTCATCCGATTTCGTGTCGGCAGACCCAGCCTTATCAGCATCCGTTTCGCCCTTAGCTTTTTCCGATTTGTCCTCATCGGCTGACTTGTTTTCATCAGTTGGACTGTCATCATCGGCGTTGGCAGCGGCGTTTCTCGCCTCTTCTTCCTTACCGAGATTGTTGAGCTTGATGACGTGATAGCCGAATTTTGTCTTGACGGGTGTTGCACTGTGCTCGCCGACTTTCATTTGCCCAAGAGCAATAGAAAATTCAGGCACCATGTCTTCCGCGTTGAACCAACCGAGGCTTCCACCTTTGTTCTTGGATGGACCCGTCGAATTTTCTTTTGCTAGATCTTCAAAGTTGGCTCCTGCATCAAGTTCTTTGATGAGCTCGATCGCTCTGGCTTCCTCTTCGACTAGGATATGACTGGCGTTGTAATCTTTGAATGCGGTTTTGACAGTTTCTGGAACCACCATATCAGACCTACCTGAGTAAATTTCTCTCAGGATATCCGTGGTTGGCAAACCATCCCGCTCGCCGACTTCGAAACGATCGTCAAGGAATTTTTGAAGTGGAAAATCAACTGGCCATTCACGATTGGTCGTGATCAGCATGTTTTGGTAAGCCTTGATTCCTTTGAGTACTTCGTTGGCGAGGTGCCCATCTTTTAGTTCAGGATACTCTTCCAAAATCTCAGCCCATTTTGCGAACGCATCAAGATAAAGCGACATCGCGCCTTGCTTGGTGATGGTCTTCTTTTTGGTTTTATAATCGACATCGTATTCATCGTCGTAGATCGACTGTCGCCACATTTGTTTTGCATCGTAATACGCCTGATGTGCGGCAGATGTAACGTCCTGGGACTCCGCCTTATTTCTGGCTCGCCAATAGCGATAGTTGACTGTTCCGGAGTCCTTGTCGATCGCTCGCATTTGGCTTTGGATTTTCGCGATCTCCAAAACGATCTTGTTCGCCTCTGCCCGATTATCTTCAGTCGCGGAAAAAGCGATCTTTGCGTCCATACCGCGGTCCAGCGTCCATAGTTTCTCGTTGATGTTGCGAACCATTTGAGTTTGCTCATCATCGCGCTCATCCAACGGCAATTTCATCACGGCTTTTTGCTCATCGGTTAGTTGAGCCGCGGCCATCAAATCTTCCATCATCTCCATCCGCGTTCCGGGCTCGACCAAAGCGTCCAGTTTCGAACGCCAAGTCTCCATTTGAGATTCAAGTTCTGCCATGCCCTCGAGCGTGATGGTCACACCTGTCGTGTTGGCGATTTTCTGGTTTCCGTATTCTTTCCACTCTTCGTCAGCGTTGGCCCAGATGTTCTGGACGACTTCTTCCGAGCGATACTCTTCCTGCAGGCCCAACGCTTGATTGCGTAGCTGGGAAGGTCGGTTCATGTAAAACAACATGTCGCCAGTTCGTTGAAAACAGCTTTGTTCTTCAACCATTTTCAGGGAATAGTCATACCACTGGTAAGCCAGTTTCCAACTGTCGTGTCCGTACTCTCGCTCGTCATAGCTATCTGGATCGATGAAGTCCGACATGTCTTGGTGGAATTCGTCGTCTTTTCGAAACATGCGTCTGAACGCAAGATGTTCATCGGATTTTCCCATCTTGTTGCCAGTGAAAAATCCCATATTGTCGGTGACTCGGTGGTCACGCTTGTTGTAGGGGATACCTCTCTTGAGGAACGAGATTCCTTTTTTCACCCATTGATATCGGTATTCGTAATCGTCGAATTCCATGGAAACGTTGTACGCCAAATTATGGGCCTGGTACTCCCAGACTTTGACAAAACTTGGTTGGATCTTAGTCAGTGCCTGAAGCGTCGAAGCCAGTTTGTCGTACTGCTCTAACTTCTTATGTTCCATTGCCTGCATCCACAGCATATTGACTGCGACGCCGCGAAGTCCCAATGAAGCGAGTTTCATCGTCTCGCTGGCAGGATCAATCTCAGAGATTTTGGCTTGCGACAGGTCATAGTCCTCTCGCAAGATAGACAGTTGCCCGCCGCCGTCTACGATGCTGCCATCTCCATCTCTCGTCTCTGGTCGTGAGACCAACGAAAGTGGAATCAGCAATCCACCGATACAAGCGATGTAAATAATCTTGCGAACGAAGGGATTTTTATTATTCATTATTTAGCAATTTCCCGTGTCTTGAGAGCAAAATATCCGAGCACTGTTAACCCCATGCAGAACGCAAGCGTGATCGCAACGGCGACGAAAATCCGATCGTTGTTGATCGCATACCCATAAGTAAGGAAGTCTGAAAAGTTTAAAGCAGAAAAATCCGGAGCCAAGTACGTGATGGCGTTCAAGATTCCGATTAGCAATAAGTCAATTTGTTCGATCGCCGTCGTGAGGATTCCGGTATCGAGATCGAGCACCATATTTTGCTGAGTCACCACTCGAACAAATGATTCGATGGGTCCTCCACCTTCAGCATCGACCGCTGTCATTTCACGAATGAATGTGGTGAAGAATCCAACGATGATCATGACAATCGTGCCCAGCATAACGACAGGGGCACTCAAGAAAGTACTGAACGCAACGCCCATCGCGATGATGATCATCATCTGGCACCAGATGCCAAGGTAGCCCTTTAAAAAGTTGACCCAATAAAGTTGATCACCAGCGCGGAAGTAAACATCGCCTCTGGCAACACCGAGGTACTGATTCATATCACGACAACTGATCGCCAAACTGACTTTGCCATTGGGCGCGAAATCATCGAAGAGATCATACTTGCCCGTCGAGATAAGTTTTCCATCTGGCGTCTGAAGCTTGCCTAGCACTTTACGCGAAATCGGCAGCGTTTGAATCGAGAATTCACTGGTTTCAAAATCGACGACATCCGAAACAAAAACATTGTCGAGTTCGGAATCGGGAATACTGCGAAACTGGATCCCTCCGGTGACTCGTTTTTGAATATCGGCTTTGTAGGTTCTAAAAACACCGAGAGTCATTTCGAGCGGAATGAGATCGTTGTCAGGGAACTTGCTTTTGTCAAAATCGCTGAAAGTGAATTCAGCTTTGGCCAACGAGGTTCTGGTGCGAGAGTCTCCACCATTGATGTACCCACGATAGCCCCATTCTTTACCGACGTTAGTTCCTTCGCCCGGAGTACCATTACGGTCGTAGAACTGAACCTCGTCAGAGTAAATTGGAACACGAGCACGGAAATACCCAACCGCCGGCCCCAACGAAATTTTCGCGTTGTCGCCTTGGCCCTCGATCGTGACTTGATGTGTGTGACCGCCAATGGGATTACAAACCACGCGGCGATACATCGTTCGACCGTCGTCCAACTCCACGGTGTCAATGATGTTGGTTTTGACGCGAGGCTCTGGGTCTCCTTCTTCGCGGATGTCTTCGATCAACTCGATGCGGTGACTGTGACCAGCAACGGTGTTCGTTTCCGCTTCCATTACGGCATTGTCAGATGCTCGACGGCCGGAGATCAAAGAGATTTTGTCGTCTGGAATCCTTTGAAACGAAGCCAGTGTTTGCGTATCGCCAACGATTTGATGTTCGTGCGAAAGACCACGCCAAACAAAGAAAAAACTAATCAAACCCATTAGCAACAGCAGTACCGTTCCGAGCAATCCAAACCCAATAATGCGACCTAGCACGATCTCTGTTGAGCGAACCGGTTTGGTGACCACCGTGTAAATGGTTTTGTGTTTGATATCCTCTGGCAAACTGAATGCACTGATGAGCATTCCCATCAACAACACAAGCAACTGCGTGCCCCAAAGGACAAAGTTGATATAGATTCGGTCGGGATGTTCACCACCTGCATCCATGAACCATCCGCCAAACAGCAACATTGCGGCAAAAATACCGAACGTCACAAGGATGACTTTGCGGCGCAATGCTTCCTTGATCGCCAGCCCAGCAATCGCCGAAACACGCCGAGGCGACGTGTAAATAAAATCGGGAATCGCCTGACCAATGACTTGGGCAACAATGTAGAACGCTTCGAATGGTCCGTGGCGAAACGAAGCGACGAGATACCCAAAGAATACCCCTAACACGATTCCGGCCAGCACGATAAACCCGAACAGCCCGGCGCCGCCCATGATCCATTCACTAAACGTTGTAAAATCTTCGACAACCATTATTCAATCAGTCCGTCGTCTGCTTGATTCGTTTTGATAATTTGAGTTCGTTCGCTTGATCAAGCCCGCTGGCCATTGTTCGCAACAGGAACGCAGGGCGAGCTTACGCTTGCAAATCGAATTTTAACTTTCGATTTTGCAAGCCTTTAAACAGAAAGGCTTAGTCTGACTTGTCAGCACCGCCGGAACGCATCCCTGGACGCTGCTGACTTTCTTGGACAATTCCGAGGAACAAATCTTCAAGAGACGTTCGTGGATTTTCAATGGTGATCGTTTCGCCGCCATGTCGGGCGATAACCTCACGGATCTCTTTCTGAGCCGCCTCAGTGAGGCCCTTTGTGCGAATCTGAGTTTCGTCAGTCACTTTCAGAAGACTGTCAACGCGACCGAGTTCTTTCAAGTCACCTTGGTAGAGAATCGCGATTCGATCGCAAACGTCTTGAACATCGGCGAGCAGGTGGCTGCACATGACGACCGTTTTGCCTTGATCGCGAAGTTTAAGGATCATGTCCTTCATCTCGCGGGTACCAAGCGGATCCAAACCCGACGTTGGCTCGTCAAGCAAAATCAATTCGGGATCGTTGATCAACGCTTGAGCCAAACCGATACGTCGCGTCATACCCTTGGAGTATTCTTTCAACTGCCGACGCTTAGCCCAAGTCAAACCGACCTGCTCGATCAAGTCCGCAACTCGTTCTTTTCGAACCTTGGCTGGCATGTCGAACAGACGTCCGTAGAAATCCAATGTTTCTTCGGCGGTCAGAAATTTGTAAAGATAGGATTCCTCGGGAAGGTATCCAATTCGTTCGTTCTTCGTGACCTCGGACGCGTTTTGGCCAAACACCAATGCCCGTCCGCTGGTCGGGAATAGCAATCCGAGCAACAACTTGATCGTGGTTGATTTTCCAGAACCGTTGGGTCCCAATAGTCCAAAAATTTCGCCTTTGCGAATTTCCAAGTCCAATGCATTGAGAGCACGAACTTTTTGGCGTCCCCAAAAATCGCGATAGATCTTGGTCAGGTTCTGCGTTTCGACGACCACGTTTGGATCGTAATCCGGATTGGATTGCTCAAGCCGACCTGGCTTCTCGGGTGTCTTTTCTTTGGTTTCAGAGGCCATCTTAAGCGGTAGCTCCGGTATATTGATTTTTTGATTTAGTAGGGGATTTGCAAGGGCCAACTGGCAACTGCGATCGGCAAAGTCTGGGCGGGACTACCAGATTCGATATACGTCAATCTGCTTGCATTGGTTCAAAGGGTAGTATTTCATCAAAACGCTCAAATGAGTGTCCGTTTTGATTTCCCTATGATAGATGCACGAATAAACGAGCACCATGATAGATACGGAAAAAATGGTGTTCAACGAGTCTCGGGGTTCTAAAATTGTCCCGATATGGTTATCAATTTGGCGTCGAATTGGACTAACAAGCGGACGAATTCGAAAATGCATGCGATTGAATCGATTCAACCGACAAAGTTACCTTGTTTACCCAACATTCGAGCTTCGCAATTTTAAGTCAATGTTTATCTGAATTTGCGATCCAAAGAACGCCCCAAGGCCACCGCGAAGTAGCGTAAGACTTGATGAATAAACTAAAAACCGAATCTCCGACCTCGATCGAAACCCACTTGGCGGCTCTTTACGGGCGGATCAACTACGAGCGCCACACTCAAGTGACTCCGCGCCATTTTAAACTCCAGAATATGAAGACGATCCTGGAACGGCTGGGCAACCCTCACTTGAACTACTCGGTCGTTCATGTCGCTGGCACCAAAGGCAAGGGCTCTGTTTCAACCATGGTCGGTCAGATCCTTTCCACCGCTGGCAAGCGAACAGGTGTCTACACGTCGCCCCACCTCGAGACGATCAATCAACGGATGGCAATCGATGGGAACCTCATTTCCGACGACCAACTGGTCGCTACGCTGACGAAACTTCAGCCGATCATCGAGCAGATGGATCAAGAAGCCGCCAAAGAAGGACTTCGCCATCTGACGTTTTTTGAGATCACGACTGCAGCCGCACTTTTGTTTTTCTCAGATCAAAAATGCGATTCGGTAGTCCTTGAGGTCGGACTTGGCGGGCGGCTTGATTCAACCAACGTCTGCCAGCCAACCGTCACCGCAATCACCAACATTAGTTTGGACCACACGCGACAACTGGGCTTCACGCTAGACAAAATCGCTTTTGAAAAAGCCGGCATCATCAAGCAAGGCATTCCCGTCATCAGCGGCGCGACTGCCCCAGAGGCCCATGAAGTCATTACCAAGATTGCCAGCGAGAATGATGCACCACTTATTTTCCTGAACCGTGATGTTCACCTGAAAGTAAATTCAGATTTATCGTTTTCCTGCGCGGGCGAAGTCGCAAACTCCAAATTCGAGATTGGCGATTTGACACTAGCATTGATTGGAGAGCATCAACGTATCAACGCGGCTCTGGCGGTTGCCATTGTGAAAGCGATCAATGCAACGAACGGTTGGGAAGTTTCAGAAAACGATATCCGTGAGGGATTGAAGGTTGCCAGTATCGCAGGACGGATGGAACTTGCCTCGACATCGCCAACAGTGATCATCGACATGGCTCATAACGTCGCGTCGATGAATGCTTTGGTGGCGACTCTGAAAAATGACCTACCCCAATGGGAAACCAGTTCCAAGCGGATCTTGGTATTGGCGATCAGTCGAGACAAAGACATTCCAGCGATACTCAAACTGCTTGTTGGGAATTTTGACAAAGTGATTTTCACAAAGTACAAAGACAACCCACGTGGCAAAAGCGAAAAAGAACTTTTGAAACTGGCAAAGTCAATTCAAGCCAAGCCTGATACTTCGAACCCATCGGCAAACGCTCCGAAAGCTGTACTGCTCACCGCGCCAACGCCTCAGGCTGCCTGGAAACTGGTTCAATCAGAACTGACTGACGACCAGCTAGTCTGCCTCACCGGGTCGGCGTTTTTAGTTGCCGAACTACGTAAAACTCTCCTCACAGATTTGTCGAACCCTAGTTAGTGGAGCTTGTCAAAGATCTCTTTATCCCTCTGTATCTCTTTCGCGATTTTTAATCGATGCTAACGTCTCGGTCGCTGCCAATATCTCGAACGATACTAATTCTTCATTCCAAGATAGATAACCAACGCGAATATTAAGACATGCAGCAACGCGGCCGCCCATGTCATCAGTTTGAAACTGAGCTTTTGTGTTTTGTGGCGAAAGAAATTTTGACCGAACATCGCACCCGGCCAGCCTCCAAGAAAAGCGAGAATGTGAAGCGTTTTTTCCGGCGTGCGCCAGCCCTTCTTTTTCGCCTGCCGTTTGTCCCACCCATAAATCGCAAACGTCACGAGACTGACGAGCATAGCGATCAAGGAGTAAATTAACGCGAATTTTGCAATCATGAGCTATCGCTTACCGGACTTTTGTTTTTTGCGATTGCCTTGGCGACCGGCTAGTTTTTTCTCGATCGCAACTCTCTCGGCTTCCGCATTAAAATCTGGATTTGGCTCGCGCGGAATCGGAGCCTGCGTTTTCATTTGCCACGCTTTTAAGTCTTTCAACAGTTGCGCCGCGAGTTCCGTTTTCTCTTTCGACAGATCTTTTGACTCACCAATGTCTGATTCGAGATCAAAGAGTTCTGTCTGTCCCGTTTCGAAATACTCAATCAATTTCCATTTCCCGTGGCGAATGACACCGCAAGGACGAGAACGGAAAAGCGGATCCTGTTGTTCGTTGACAACTTGACTGTATGACTGAAGGTAAGCAGGAAAATGCCAGTAAAGTGAGCGTGGTTTTGCGACCGCTCCTTCGACTTTTGCGAATGTCTCAACCTTCCCAGTTAGCAACGGCACGAGACTCACGCCATCCACGATTTGCCCGTCGGGAATCTTCGCACCAGCGATTTCACAAAACGTTGGATAAATGTCGACACCGATCATCGGTTCAGATGATTTGGCATTTGGGCTGATCTTACCTGGCCAGTTCACGAAAAATGGAACTCGAATACCGCCTTCGTAATAAGTCCCTTTGTACCCCTTGAGCGGATCCATGTCCGTCGCTGGTCCGTATCCGCCGTTATCCGAGTAAAACACGATCACCGTATTGTCACGAATACCCAGCGAATCCAATGTCGCCACAAGTTTGCCAACGCCGTCGTCAACGGCTTGGATCATCGTTGCCATTTTCACGTGGTTGTGAATCGTGCCAGGCTTTTTCGATTCGTATTTTGCAACCAGTTCCTTTTTCGCCTGCAAGGGAGTGTGGACGGCAAAATGAGTCAGGTAAAGCATCCACGGATTGTCTTTGTTGGCTGTGATGAACTTACACGCCTCATCGCTCAAACGATCCGTCACATACTCGTTCGCAGGAGCGTCCTCTAAATTTGGAACCTTGCCATGCGGTGGATAGTAGCCTTTAGGTGGCCCACCCGAATGCGTACCACCGATGTTAAGATCGAAACCGTATGGAATTGGATCTTTGCTTAAATGCCATTTCCCCATCGTCGCAGTTTTATAACCTGCATTTTGAAGTTGATGAGCCCAAGTTTTGATTTTTGGATCAAGCGTATCCACCCCCGCAACATGCTTGACTCTTCGATGTTCTTTTTTTCCACGCGGTCCAGTTCCAACGTTGAACAATTGATGTCGAGGTGTGTATTGCCCGGACAGCAAGCACGCTCTGGCCGGTGCACAATTGGCGGCGCACGAATAGGCGTCAGTGAAAACCATTCCGCCTTTGGCTAATGCATCGATGTTTGGAGTCTCGTAAAAATCCGACCCCATGTAGCTGGTATCTTTCCAACCGTAATCGTCGAGAAAGATCATCAGAATATTAGGTTTGTCCACATTGGAATCAGACTCACCATCGGCGAACGAGACACCCACAAACGGACCGGCTGAAACAAAAAAACAAATCAGCAAAGCGAAAAGAGAATGCGTCTTGGTTTTTAGCATTTGTGGCTCATACGAAAGTGGATCAATGGCGGCTTCACAAAATGGCAACGTCGGTTCGTTTATTACCCGATTCCGCGAAAGCCATTCACGCAGACATCGTAATGGCAATCGAGCGGTTTCGCCACAAGAGCCGACGGCAAATGAATGAGACACGAAAGGCAGCACGTAAACTAGATCGGAAAAAATCCCGCTCAGATCTCCACGCCAATCTCGATTGGGTATTCGGCAAGCAAACCAGCAACGTTTTTGTGCACGCGAGTTCTTGCATTTGGCATCCAGGTAAAAATTTCGTCGCCGATTTGGTTCAAGGAAATTCTTTCAAAGACTCGGTTAATGCGATAGATCACGCCTTCGTCGGTATCGTAGTCGAACAGATACCTTGCTTGAATAAAGCGTTCGATTTCATTGGCGAGTTTGTCTGTAGGCTTGGTCGCAAACAGATTGATCGCATCCTGAACTTTCTCGGCGTCAACAGTTTTGGTTTGCTCGTAAAAAAAATCCAGCTTTCCTGGAAATTGTGAATTCAGATACGAGTCCAGAAACAGCTCAACCAAGATATGCCCAATCAAGCTGGGCCGCATCGATCTTTCGTTACCAAAAATATCGCGAAGCTCCACTGCGAAATCCAAAATCAAGTTATTGAAAATCGGCGTTCTGTGAAACCAAGCGTCGTCGGTGTGATGCCGTACGACACCTTGCGCAATCGTGGAAACGATTGGATCTGAGTGCTCGATAAACTGGCGTGCTTTTTTCTCACGAGCACGACATTTTCTATCACAGGCGGACAGCCAATCAGGCAGACAACACCCAACGGCAAAGTACGGATCGTCAAGATGCGGTAAGGCGTGGGAAAAGCAATTCATGTCTGTTCTAATTCTTAGTCAGCGGCTGTCTTACTCAATTGTTGGGCTAGATCTGTGGAAGTAAACCCTCAACTTAAAATCTGCCGCAGAGCCCCGAGTTCACCGGCTTGCCAGCAATAGACTTTCTGGTCCCAAAGCGAAAATCTCGATTCACAATCAACAATCAAGCAAACATAGCTTTCACTTTTTCTGAAACCGTAACTTCTATTCGAAAACCCGTTTTACTAACGACAATTTTGCCTTACAGACATTACATTTGGTGCAATTCTGGCGATTTGGCTAGGCGAATCATATTGCCTCCGCCAGCACCGAGAAACGATGACGTTTCCGAAAATTGAATAGCACGCTGAAAGCATCCGCGTTTAGTTTTTAAATCGGCAATACAAAGCCAGTTGGCTTGGAGATCCAAACCTACAAATAGTCGACGGGTTGGCCGACTTCCACACGAATTTTGAGCAGCCACGCAACGGATTCAGTCTACTCTTCAATATTGACTGTCTGTCCGTCATCAATTGCGATCAGACGTTCCCAACTTCCAAACAGTGTTTTGTCATTGGGAGGAACCACACCTCCGTTTAACGTGAAATAGCTGTCGATTGCCGTGGAGATGAAATGCCCGGAACCGTCGCCCGCTGCGACGATGATGCCGCCCGGGTGACCGCTGGAAACACCGAAATCTGCAATATCATTGTCGGCGGATTCATCGACGTAGTTAATTCTGCCGGCAGCTGCGAACAATGAATCGTGCGCACCGACAGGTGATTCGCCCGTCGTAGATCCGGCCCCCAAAGCGAGCGGGTTCCCGATTCCGCGACTGCCAAATTGAAGACCGCCAGCCGAGAGCTCCATGTTGGAATTACTTCGAACGGCCGTCGACTGGCGTTCCGAAAAAATGATCGTGTTAGAAGTTCCGTCAACCATCGCAGCAAAACTTCTTGCTTCGATCCCGTCAAAGGAACCATCAGGCGCCGCGTTTGTTCCCGGGTGCCGAAGTGCATGAACAACTCCGACATTGTTGGCACCGACATAATTGGATTTTGCCAAATAAGTAATGGGCGTCGTGGCCGGACGCTTGAAGTTTAACGGATCTGTTGAAGGATCGGATGGACATTGAAATCCAGGAATCGGTCTTTGAAGAACGTCAATCACGGCGCGGCCGACCGCTGCGTCATTTGCTCGCTGCCGCATCGTAACGTTTGGCCTTGAATCCAAAACGTTGTACGCGTTGTTTTGCTCCATGAACGGTAGCAAAGTTGTGCCCCACCCGAACAACTCGTCTGTCGATCCTGAGGGGAATGCAATCGGCACAATGATTCCTACGGGAAGTTCACCATGTGCTGATTCATAATTGTGCGTAGCCAAAGCGATCTGGCGAACGTTGTTCATGCAAGTCGCTCTTCTTGCGGCCTCTCGCACAGATTGAACTGCGGGAAGAAGCATTCCAATCAGGATGCCGATGATGGCGATCACAACTAAAAGCTCGACAAGCGTAAACGCGTTTCTACAGTGGTGTCGCATTCTATGCCTGGGAAAGGTGAAAGAGTGAGGGAAGAGAGGGTGCCGCCGGCGAGCCAGATTTTATTTGGCATGGGCAATTTTTGCAAACGACAAGACGCAATAAGAACTGGCCGCTGAGATACAAAGCGTTCAGAAACACTCAATATTGCTGCATTTTCTACCGGTGGCTTCGTTGTGATCAATCTCGTTTACGGCCACCTTTCAGGGGTGACACTATTCCTGTTTGCGTTCGCCATCGCTCAGAACGCAATCAATTTTTTGGCTTTTGAAAATTTTTGGGGTTTGATGGACTCGGTGGTCCAATCGTGTAAGAGACGAAAACGTAGACAATTAAAAGATAAACAAAAAGCACAAGGTTGAGCCCAACTCCTTGCGTCAATGTCAAAATGTAGTGCCCGACGAACGTACCAAAATCGCCAAGCTCGTTTTCCGAATTTCGTTCTGGGTGCGCCACACCAAGAAGATTGATGATCGCCAAACCAAAAGTGGTCGTAAAAATACCAACCAACAAATCAAGATAAATTCCCACCGGAAAAACGATGGAAACACCGATGCGTGTCCCGTAGCCGATCTTGGCAGTCTGCGCGAACCGCATGTCTTTTAAAAATCTTTGAATCGCTGGCAAGTGCTCAACGATCGAGTACATGAAAACAAAAGTCAAAATCCCGGTGACCATTCCGACAATCGCCGGAGGGTTCGCTCCGTCCATCATCAGCCCGAGCACAAAACTGGGGGCAGCAGAAACGAAACAGATAGCTGTCCACTTCAGAATCACTCTCAAAGAATTCACCGGCCCGTCCGGAGCATCACCAATATTTAAATTGGGCGAACCATCAAACTGCGGCGAACGATAGGGGCTATCAAGATTGTTCATGCATTGCCCCAGGTAGCGATTTCAATTGTGTTGACCATGCAAAGAAAAAGATCCACAAAAAAATGGCTCATTCGTTTGTAACGTTGTCCTCGCGCTCGCAAAAGGAGATTGATGGACGCCGCCGGATGTTGCACTCCGTGGCGGCACCGGCAGGCGTATCCTTCGCGCCTGCCGCTGAATCTCAAGCCGAACTCAGTCCGGTGATGTTGACCTGGCAACGCAAGCCCACCACGCGATCATCGCTGCGATTATCAATAAATTGCTTCGGCTACACCATCGCTGTCAATTCGCCATGGAAGCCAGCATAGCCCGAATTCCTCCACAGAGATATCACTTTTTCGCGGCGTCACTTTCAGTTCAGAAAACTCAAGATTGGAAACGTCAAGCTTATCCTCCAGCTCTTGAACTGCTTCGTTGAATTCACTTTCCATATCCTCAAACTTGATCTGAAGCTCTTCCAATCCATCTTTCGCTCGCGCGATATCACCCTTTTCCTTTGACGCCCGGCCAAACTTTGTCATGGAGCTACTTGCATTGCGAGTGGAACGTCGACCGAGCAAGGCACCCATCAACGTAGTTCCGACGGAGAGCACGGATGACATTCGAGATTGCTTGTACTGAGCTTCCTCGACTTCGATTTTGTCTTCCGCGCGACGAATCTGACTGCGAAGTGTTTGGAATTTTTTGGAATATCTTTTACGTAGCTTTTCCACTTCATCGTCTCGCAGCTCTGACGCAAACTGTTCGAGACGAACTTTGAAATCACCAAGCTCTTCGTTGGCTTCGGAGTATTTCTTGAGGTCTTCGCATTTCCACACGGTCATGCTCTGGCCGCGATAAAAATATTCCTTCAATTCCTTTTTCCATGAAGTGTAATTTTTCGATTTCTGGTATTCGGAAATCGTCTTGCCGAACTTGCCGTCTTCGTCAGGCCGACGTGACATATCAAGTTCGTCTTCGAGCAGTTCCGCCTCTTCCCAAACTTCATCTGGCATCTCTCCACCAGATAGCTTCGACAACAGAGACATCTCAACCCATTCGTCAATTTTGTAGGTCGATTTCACAAAATGCAAACGTCCACGAGCGTACAACGACGGGCGATAAATCAAACGATCGCCTCTGGACACGCGCTCGTTCGGCTCAACAAAATATTGAGTTACCGAATCGGGAATCAACTGACGAGGGTCAACAGACGTCTCAACCTCTTCTGCTTTTTCGGGAGAAGGGCGACGCGCGGCGGACGCAGCGAGGACTTTCTCTCGGTCGTAATTGGGATCTTCCTGAACCAATTTTTGAATTTGATTTCGCGTTAACGGACCACGCAAATAGGACATCGCCCAACGCGTCTCAAAAACAACGGGCTCGTTGTCGTGAACGTTGTTCATCAGGAACACTCGACTGCCAAGGCCAGCGAGCGTTCGCTCCATTGCACCGCGATCGAATTGCGATCCGGCTTGGGCAGAAGCCCCTTCGAGTCCCTCAAGCACACGAGCTTTATCGCGTTCCGTTTGAAGCCTTCCAAGAAACCAAGTTCCAGCGTTGGAGAGACCTTTGTAATCAAGGTCAACCGGGTTTTGCGTCGCCAACACACAACCGAGACCAAACGCACGAGCTTGCTTTAACAGCGTAAGCATCGGTTGCTTTGAAGGTGGGTTCTTGGTCGGCGGAAAATAGCCGAAGACTTCGTCCATATACAACAGAGCGCGGAGGCTCGACGTGCCGGCTTGTGTTCGCATCCAAGACAACATCTCGTTCAGCACGATCGTCACAAAGAACATCCGCTCCGAGTCGGACAGATGTGCGATCGAAATGATCGAGATACAAGGTTTGCCTTCTGGCGTATGCAACATTCGTTTGATATCAAGCGGCTCGCCTTGCAGCCAGCTTGAAAACGAAGGCGACGCCAACAAATTGTTCATCGTCATCGCGAGCGACTGGCGATCTTTCTTCGAATAGAAATCATCCAACTCCATAATCCCAACGCGTTCAAATGGCGGATTTTGAATTTGGCCAATCAACTTGCCCAAGTCCAAACCGATGCCTTTTCTCCAATTGTGCTCCAAAATTTTGGAGATCATGATGTGTTCTTGCGAGTTGATCGGATCGGCTTCGATTCCCATCAAGGCCAGCAATCCGGAGGTCGCCGAACTGATTCGATCGTGAAGTGCATCAGAATCATTGAGCACGGCTTGGGGTGGCGCAGAAAACGATTTCAAAATCGTCAGTGGTCGGCCCGTGTTGCTACCCGGCGTATAAATTCGCATGTCAACGGTTTCACGGAGAGTCCGAATTCGCTCAGCCGTTTGATGCCAACCGGCCAACCCCTCTTTCCATTTATTGGCTTCATTCGTGGCGTGCTCCTCAGGCGAGATCCCCTTCCGTGCGGCCTGCCCTTCGTCGACCCATGGACGAAATTCTTCCGGTGTAAGATTTGGAAACGTCAGCAACAAGTTGGAAATATCGCCCTTGGGATCGATGACGATCGAAGGAATTCGATCCATCGCAGCTTCTTCGAGCAAGTCGACGCACAGTCCGGTCTTGCCGCTTCCGGTCATACCTACGACAACAGCATGCGTGCAAAGGTCACGGGAATCGTAAAGCAGCAAGTTATCCAAACGCTTTTTTGCATCTTGGTCGTACTCTTTGCCCAGATAAAATTGGCCAAGTTTTTCGTAATCGTAATCGGACATGCGATGGATTCCTCGGGCGGGTGGGTTGCTCAGTGATGAGTTTTCAATGACTATTCCGTAGAGTATCGCAATCCTTTACAAATTTTCCAACCCGTATCAGCAACCAAACACCATTTGCCAAACTCAAAAATGAAGACACTTATAAAAAACGCAGTCGTTGTCCTTCCCACTGGTAGCGTACAAACTTCAGTACTGATTGACGGAACCAAGATTGCCGATATCGACGTCGCCGACAGCGTTTCGGTGGACAACGTGATTGACGGAAGCGGTAAACATCTCCTGCCCGGCGTGATCGACGACCAAGTTCACTTTCGCGAGCCTGGATTGACTCACAAAGAAGACCTCACCCATGCATCGCATGCCTGTGCCAAGGGCGGCGTTACCAGTTTTTTGGAAATGCCAAACACGATTCCCAATGTCATCACCCAGGACATTTTGAATGACAAACTTTCGATCGCCAGTCGTGCAAGTTTGGTCAATTATGGTTTCTACATTGGCGCAACCACCGAGAACGTTGATTCTCTTGCCGCAGCCACCCGAACACCCGGGATCAAAATCTTTATCGGCTCTAGCACCGGCGATTTACTGGTCGATGAGCAAGCCGCATTGGAAAAGATTTTTGCAGAAACCAGCCTACCGATCTGTGCCCATTGCGAAGACGAATCCACCGTCCGAGCCAACGCAGAATTGTTTGCCGGATCAACCGACGTTGCAACGCATTCTAAAATTCGAAATCACGAAGCCGCATTGATCGCGACGAAGCGTGCGATTGATTTGGCCCAACGTCACAACCATCATTTCCACGTACTCCACGTTTCCACGTTGCAAGAAATTGAAGCCATCGCTGCCGGTGGCGATTTGATCTCCGCAGAAGTTTGCCCTCACCACCTGTTCTTCAACATCGACGACTACGACCGCTTGGGGGCACTTGTGAAAATGAACCCGTCGATCAAGACAAAAGATGACAACGAGGCACTTTGGCAAGCCTTGCTCGACGACGTCATCACGGTCATCGCAACCGACCATGCGCCACATACGATGGAGGAGAAACGCAAGCCGTACCCGGAATGCCCATCGGGTTTGCCTGCTGTGGAAAACTATTTGGCTTTGATTCTGAACCAAGTCAACCAGAACAAATGCACGATCGAGCAAGTCGTGAAATGGATGTGCAGCGAGCCGGCAAGAATTTGGAATCTAAAAAACAAAGGCCGAATTGAAGTTGGCTTTGATGCCGATTTGACTCTTGTTGATCTAAATCTGGCCCAAACCATCACCAACGAGAACCAGCAAACCAAATGCGGCTGGAGTCCGTGGGCAGGCGAGACATTGACCGGTTGGCCAGTGGCGACGTGGGTGATGGGCCACCAAGCCTACTGTTTGCAAGATGGCGAAAGCAAATTCGACAATTCAAAACTGGGTGCCGAGATCGAATTTGGTAATTGATTTGGCGAGCATCGAACGAACGGGGAAGGATGAAGTTGCAGAAAGCCAATGACATTGCTGTCGTTAGCGCGATTCCGCACGCCTCGCTTTTCCTTTATTCGCGTCGGATGGCATTCCTGTCCGTCTTTGGCATGACGTTGTTAAAGACGGACAAACGTCCATCCTACAAAACTGCGCGGCTGCGAAAACTAATGGCAACTTGAAAATCAAACAAAACACCAATCGCGGAAACAAAACACTATCGCTCAAACAGAACACCACTCGCCCAACGGATGCTGGTGAACTTCTGGTTGATCAACACTCAAGGCCTCGATCTTTGCGACGGCCTGAGCGACGTCGTCATTTTTTGTAAGCATTCCAATTGCAAATTTTATTTCGTGACTTGCCCCTGGCGACAATCCCACCACACGTCCGTTCGACTCTTCAAAACTCCGTGGGTTGGGAAAATTTGTCGCCGGTTCAAGACCAGCCACGTACCCATCAGCCACGCCAACGGTGTTTTTCCAAAGTGAAAAACAGGGCAGGGCAGCGGTGTCATAACAAATACTGACTCCCCTTGAGCGATCGGCATTCAACAACGCTGCGGTCGCGTAACCAGACTCGTCAGATCCCAACTCCATGAAATAAACTTGTTCGGCATAGCACGAATCAGGTCCGCCAAATTTATTCCAACTTTCCATTCCGCTCGCAGCATGTTCGTCTCGCGGCACCAACTTTTTGATCGGAGCGAGAAACGAGCTTCCTTTTTCCAAAACGGGTGAGCCAAAATTGTTGTGGTAAAGCATTTGAAAATTTGCGGGACGATCAGAAAGATTAGTCACGCGGTCCACAATTGAAATTTCATTCGATTCAACCGTCATCGAAATCTCGGTCTGAAGTTCCAGCCGTTGAAAATGAAAACGATTTTCTTGAACCGTTCCTCTCACAACAATTGTGCCTGCCTCCTCGTCCAATTCAACCTCGACGTTACACGCTGGTAAGTTTGCGATCCGACCGTGTAGCGGAAACGCAAGCCTTCCTGCTTCGTCGAATTCGGGAGCACCATTGCTTGCCAATCCGCATCGCACCATCATTTCGTCGAAACCATCCAGCCAGCCAATCCCGCTAGGTTCGTTCACAGGAACCCACATTGGATGAACAGGTCCAGCCACGGGCGAGTCCCAACCAAATCGAACATCGTTACTCGTCGCCTGCCAGATTCCCATCCCGCGAGTCGGCAGAATTACGACTGACTTCGCTCCACACTGCAGAGTGACTTGCTCAACTCCATTACTTTGCCCACGTTTCAATCGACGAAACTCGAACCCAAGTTTTTTTGATGGAACTTTTACATCGCCGGGTCCGCCTTCCCAGGTCCCCCCAACGGCAAACTCTTTGTCCGCGGTCAAAAGTTCTGAAAGTCGATAGATTGTTTTCATTTTTTAGCTATTTCAATCAAACAGTACGGATGGTTGCGTCCATTAGAACACACCAACAAACGTGGTAAATCCCTTCCTTCAGTTGCTTGCGACACGGCAAGAAACAGCTTAAAACTTTTGTTCCACAAGGGTCACTCGATGTGACATTCCGTGCGAGTTTAAAGCTGAATACCCAACGCCAATGTCCACTCCACCATCCATTCCAGTCGTAAATTCTGACAACGTAAAAAACATTCTTGATCGAGCCATGGACGCGGGCGAGGGTTTACTTCGCCTGACTCCGACGTGGGTCCCAAGAAGCTTCCTTCATCCGGGTAAAAGAATCCGACTTCATCCCGACGACTATTACGCCATGGGCGCTGAGCGGGGCGGAATCGACGAACGTTGGTTTGCGAGCACTACCGAATGTGCAAATGAAAACCGGGAAGCCACAGAAGGTTTGAGCTTTTGCCGATTCGAAGGCCAGTCATTTCTCTTACGCGATGCAGTCAACGAATCCGGGACTGCATTGATCGGCGAATCGATTTGGAACAAGTACAAGAAGTGGCCGGTCTACTCAAAATTCTTTGACAACATGGGGCCGATCCCGCACCACATGCACCAAAGCGCCGAAGACGCCGCGCTGGTTGGCCAAGAAGGCAAGCCGGAGAGTTACTATTTCCCCGCTCAGTACAACAACTGTGACAACAATTTCCCGCACACCTTTATGGGTTTAGAACCGGGAACGACCAAGGCACAACTGCGAAAGTGTCTGGAGAACTGGAGCAAAGGCGAAAACGGAATTCTTGACTTGTCAAAAGCCTATCGCTTGAAACGCGGAACTGGCTGGCTAATCCCGCCGGGCGTTTTGCATGCTCCAGGATCGCTTTGTACCTACGAACCCCAATGGGGCAGCGACGTGTTTGGCATGTACCAAAACATTGTCGAAGGCCGATACGTTCCTTGGTCGTTGCTCGTCAAAGACATGCCGGAGGACAAACACCAAGATCTAGATTTCATCGTTGGCCAACTCGATTGGGAAAAAAATGTTGATCCCAATTTCAAAGACAACAACTACCTGGAACCGATTGTGGCAAACTCAGGCGATGGCTGGTGCGATCGCTGGATTGTTTACGGCACCGTTGGCAAACAACAACTGTTCACCGCTCGTGAACTAACAGTCGATCCGGGAGCAACTTGTGTCCTTAAGGATTCAGGTGCGAGCGGATGGATCACAGTCCAAGGCAAAGGCCGCATGGGCAAACTCGATTTGCAAACGCCGGTCATCATTCGCTATGGCGAAACCACGGAAGATGAGGTCTTCATTTCGCATCATGCCGCGACGAACGGTGTCGAAATTGAGAACACCGGTTCAGAGCCGCTTGTTGGACTCAGGTATTTTGGCCCGGACACTTGGGATTCACTCCCAGCGGTCGGTGATCACAAAAAATAGTCGTTCGGACAGCAACCGGACTTTCGAATACACCACACTTCAAACAGGATTCCGAGATGAGTAAACAACCAAAACTTCACAACGCCATGTGGCCTGGACTTGTTGGTAAAGGCACTGACGAAGGCCAAGAACCACCAATCAGCCTCGAGCGAATGCTTGACTTGACCGTTGCCGCCGAAGTCGACGGGCGAAAATTCGAAGGCGTCGATTACTTTCTTTTCCTCCCTCACACCGATCCCGATGCGACAACAGACGAGCTGAACAAAATCGCTGACCTGATCCAAAGCAAAGGTCTCTGCGTCGGTACCCTCGTCGCTCCTGTCTGGCCTGGAACCGTTGGCGACAGCGCCATGGGCGACAAAGAAGCAACGGACAAGTTTCTATCCGCGGTCAAAAAAGCATGTCACATCGCCAAAGTTTTCAACGAACATGGCGTAAGAACGTATGGAAGCATTCGAATCGATTCGGCTGAGTTCGGAATCGATAAATGGCGTGAAGACCCCAAAGCCAACACCGTGAAAATTGCGGCCACATTCAAAGAAGCCGCCAAGATCGCAGCGGACCACGGTGAGCGTTTGGCTGCCGAAGGAGAAATTTGCTGGGCCGGAATGCACTCTTGGAAAGACATGCTGGATTTGCTCGAAGAAGTTGGCATGCCGGAGACGCTTGGATTCCAAGCCGACCTTGCTCACACTTACTTGTATTTGATGGGCTACAACGCCCCCGAGCATGCGTTGCTGCACGAAGGCTACTCCCAAGATGAATTCTGGGCTGCCTATAAAACGATGACTGACAAACTTCGCCCATGGACGATTGACTTTCACGTCGCTCAAAATGACGGCGAAGTCCACGGCGCTGGCGATCACGACAAAACAGGAAAGCACTGCCCTGCGGATGATGCCAACGGAAAACTCGACATCGTTGAGTGCTCCAAGTATTGGTTAGAGGGCGGAGCCGATCGTGGCATCAAACATATCTGCTGGGACGGGTGCATGTTCCCCAACGCCATGTTAGAGACCCCGGAAACTTGGAACACGATTTTGGCGTCGATGATCAAAGTTCAAGAAGCTCACGGCTGGGCCTGATTTGGCAACTGACAATATCAACCTTTGCAAACTCATTTGTTGGGCAATTTTAGCTCCAGAAAACAATTCAATCTTTAAAAGGAAAAACAAATGGCGAAAAAGCCACTCAATATCGGGATGATCGGCTACGGATTCATGGGCAAAGCTCACTCAAATGCCTACGCTAAAGTCGGGCATTTCTTTGACCTTGAACATCAGCCAGTTTTGAAAGCCGTCTGCGCACGCAACGCGGAGGCTGCTCAGGAATTTGCTGACACTTGGGGATACGAATCAGTCGAAACAGACTGGCGGAAACTTGTCGCTCGCGATGACATCGACGCGGTCGACATTTGCGTGCCCAACAATTTGCATAAAGACATCGCCATCGCGGCCGCCGAAGCAGGGAAAATGATCCTGTGCGAAAAACCGATCGCGATGAACGTCGAAGAAGGCGAAGCCATGTGCGAAGCGGTCGAAAAGGCCGGCGTCGCGAATACGGTTTGGTACAACTTCCGCCGAATTCCGGCTGTTACCCATGCGAAAAACATTATCGACAGTGGAAACCTTGGTCGAATTTTTCACTACCGAGCCAATTTCCTCCAAGACTGGACCATCGCCGAAGACGTCCCTCAAGGCGGCGCTGCAACCTGGCGTTTGGATGCCAAGGCAGCTGGTTCAGGCGTGACCGGTGACTTGCTCGCGCACTGCATCGACACTGCCCTCTGGCTCAACGGCGGTGTGAACGAAGTCACCGCCATGACAGAGACGTTTGTCAAAGAACGGATGCACAGTGACACCGGTAAGAAAGAAAAAGTCGAAATCGATGACGCTTGTGCGTTCCTTTGCAGGTTTGGCAACGGATCAATGGGCTTGTTTGAATCGACTCGATACGCCCGCGGCCACAAGTCACTGTATACGTTTGAAATCAACGGTGAACACGCGTCGATCAAGTGGGATTTGCAAGACCTTCATCGGCTTGAGTATTTTGACCATCGAATCGAAGGTCCTATGCGAGGCTGGCGTAGTATCCATGTTTCCGACGGCGACCATCCTTACATGGGCAATTGGTGGGTGCCAGGATTGAACATCGGTTACGAGCACACGTTCGTCCATCAGGTCGCGGACTTCATCAAAGGACTAGAATCAGGAACGCCGGCAGGCCCGACTTTCCGTGACGCCTTGGAAACGCAAAAGATCTGCGACGCAGTTTTGAAGAGTGCCGAAACGAGAGCGTGGGAAACGGTTTAGAGACAATTTTTGAATCACAGCCCGGTGAACTCCACCGGGCTGCTTCAGCCATTCATCAAAGGCGCGATCCCACCCTCGTCGTGGATGGTAACCAATTGCCTCGACTACCTCGGGACAATTTTTCTCATCACTTCTCGCGTGTCACGCGGCCTTCCGCCCAACGCTTGAGACCATCCAAGCGATCCTTTCCCAACTCGAAATACATAAACGAAAGCGACTCCAGACGCGACTCAAAACTGGTTTTTCGCTTTGAGTCGAAATCGTCACCAACATTCACTAGCCCCTGGTTTTCCATTTGCTCAAATAACAATTGGGCAATCAATTGGTGACCGTGAATGGTTGGATGAACGTGGTCGATCAACTGGTCTCGACCGGGAATCCCCTGCTCGGCCTTTGATTCGAAAAATGATTTTACATCTACAAATTGCAAATCAAACTCGGCTCGGACTCGCTCGATCACTTCATACATTGGCTCGATGATTCGCAATGGACAGACGTCTTGCTCCTTTGCCAACACCAAATGCTTTTTGGATTTGAGATATTCGCCCGCTTGGAAATATGATTGACCAAGCTGATAGTGAAGCTCTGCGTGACGATCATCGAGCTGTAACAATGATTCAAACTTCTTAACTCGCTCCTCGGCACTCATCGCCATCGCAAATTCCACAGAGGGTGTCAAAGCTGCCTGAACGAGTTCGATCTGCCCCTCGGATAACTCCTCACTAAACTCACTCTTGAAAGGTGACGCGTCCAATAAGTTGCAGACAGGGTTGCATAAAATAATGGGGCACACATCGTCTTGAACAACTGACTTTACCATCCGCCTAAGGTTGTGCTCGAAATGTCGAACCACATCTCGTTTCCAATCGTCATCTCGTGAGTAGGCTGCCAAGCCGTTTCGAAAATCCAATCGGGCCTCTACCTCAGACGGAAGTTGAGTAACTGAAAACGGATTTTGCTCACCAGACAAACAGGAACGCACAAACGAATAGGTTTTGGACGAAGACAGTCGCTCATGGGTGCGAACCAACCACGGTGGAGCGGTTTTGACGGATTCGTAAGTTCGATCCTCCAAAAATTCGTTGTGGCCCGTGTAAAGAATGATCAAGTCCGGTTGGTACTGAACAATCTCTTCCATGATTGGAGCCAACCGATAGCTCGCGTACGAAACACCACCGCAATTGACCACGTTCCAATCTTTGGATTCGTCTGCCGCTCGTAACGTCAACTCCAACCACGATGCAAACGATGTCTCGATGGCGAACGGACGGCCTTGAACGGTTGAGCCTCCAACGCAGAAAACTCGAAACTCATCGGGTGGTTTTTCAGCCAAAAATTTATCATCACAAAACAGCGGCTTGCGAGACTCAGCGATCTGGAAACTTTTGCCCGCTTCATCCAATTCAAACAGCGGTCGAATTTCGGTGAAACCCACATAAGGATCAGCAACGCCATTGGGACCGGACCACCCGATCAAATGCAGCGCCCCTTCCAATAGCAGAAGGGGCAGCATGCCCAAACAAACAGCGCCCAACCGAAAAATCCAGATCTTTCGACGGCTGTACTGTGAAGTACCGATCTTAGTTTTGTCACGCCCCAACAATCGTTGCCCATAAAAATCAATCGACGTCCCGCAAACAACAATGAGAAGTATAATCTGTTTGACTCATTCGAAATAAGCTCCAACATTTGTAAAAGCGACATTCTCACGGTGACGGTAATTCTCGGGATCTCGGCTTTTTATCACGACTCAGCTGCGGCTCTGTTGATTGATGGCGTGATGGTCGCTGCTGCTCAGGAAGAACGTTTTTCGCGAAAGAAACACGACGAAAGTTTCCCAACTCAAGCGATCGCTTACTGCTTGACTGAGTCCGGCTTGCAAATCGAAGACATTGACCACGTCGCGTTTTACGAGAAACCATTTCTGAAATTTGAACGTATTTTGGAAACCCAGCTGGCGGTCGCTCCGCGTGGATTGAAATCGTTCCTGACCGCGATGCCGATTTGGCTCAAATCAAAACTTTACCTCTCTCGGGCAATTCGCAAAGGCCTTGAGAACCGCTACAAGAAACGAATCGTATTCCCTGAACATCATGAGTCGCATGCTGCCAGTGCATTCTTTGCATCACCATTTGACGACGCCGCCATTCTGACCGTCGACGGAGTGGGAGAATGGGCAACCACTACCATGGGTTTCGGGGACGACAACAAAATCGAGTTGACACACGAATTGATTTTCCCTGATTCGCTGGGCCTATTGTATTCGGCGTTCACTTATTTCTGTGGTTTTCGCGTCAATGGAGGCGAAGGGAAATTGATGGGATTGGCACCTTATGGCAATCCGGTTTACGCAGACAAAATTCTCAAGCACATTGTCGATGTGAAATCGGATGGATCCATTCGATTGAACCAAGACTACTTCAACTATACGACTGGCGACACGATGACGTCGCGAAAGTTTGATCAGCTTTTCGACGGACCAGCTCGAGTTCCTGAATCAAAAATCACTCAGCGCGAGATGGACCTTGCCAGTTCCATTCAGTCGGTAACGGAATCGACTCTTTTGCAAATGGCAAGCCACCTTCATCATCAAACGGGTCGTGAAAATTTGTGCATCGCAGGCGGCGTTGCGTTGAATTGCGTGGCTAATGGACGCATCCGGCGCGAATCAGAATTCAAAAACGTTTGGGTTCAACCGGCGGCTGGAGATTCAGGCGGTGCCATCGGCGCGGCGATGTTTGTTTGGCATCAGCTGCTTCGCAAACCTCGAAACAAGGAAACTCAAACTAACTGGACTCCACTTTCCGGCCACAAATGTGTTGACGTTGAATCAAAACTGGAATCATTGGGGGCTTCATTTCAAAAATCTAGCAGTCGAAACGAGCTCTACGATTCGGTCGCAAAACAGATTGCCGATCAAAAGGTAGTGGGTTGGGTCCAAGGCAGAATGGAGCTCGGCCCGAGAGCACTTGGGAACCGCAGTATCCTCGCGGACCCTCGAGATCCGGACATGCAGGCAACGCTAAATCAAAAAATCAAGTTCCGTGAACCGTTTCGCCCGTTCGCTCCAGTCGTGATTGACGAAAACGTTGGTGATTATTTCGAAGACAAAACACCATCACCGTTTATGCTTTTCGCTTCGTCGGTGTGCGGCTCGAAACGTCAGGTTCTGCCCGCCGTTACGCATGTAGATGGATCGGCGAGGGTGCAAACCGTTTCCCGGTTCGACAATGAACCCCTGTTCGAATTGTTAAAGAGTTTTGAAATTGAAACGGGATGCCCGGTTTTGCTGAACACCAGCTTCAATGTCCGCGGCGAACCGATTGTCTCTACGGTTGAGGACATGTTTCGCTGTTTTATGAAGACGGGGATGGATGTTTTAGTGATCGAGGATTGCTTGCTTTTAAAAACAGACCAACCTAGCGTGGACGAGCTTCAATGCTTGTTAACACTTTCACCGAAGCCAGTTCCATTGTTGCAAAAACTGTCTAGTATCTTTTCCACGTTAACGTTTCCGATAAGATGGCTCGTCTCACGACTAGCGTTGTCATTGGTTTACTTTATTTTCATCACGCCCATCGGTTTGGTTTGGCAAAAAGTTAACCGAGACGATTCATTCCAAGACATCGACCGTCAAAGAAGAAGCTATTGGCGGTCACGAGAGACTCGTTCCAATAAATCCAGTTATTTCAAACAGTATTGAATCGAAACTTGAAAAATAAATCGCAAACCCAAGTCGAACCACATGACGACTCGTTTGCGCGCGAATCAGAAACCAAACCCCCAACCATATTCGGTGAGTTTGTTGACTTTTTGATCCACAATAAGAAATGGTGGCTGACACCGATCATTATCGTGCTCTTACTTTTGAGCGTATTTGCAATTCTGACTAACACTGCCATTGGCCCGTTTATCTATGTGCTCTTTTGATCCAAAAATATCGGTGACGGTTGTTGATCACCCAACGTTCGATCCCCGAATTTTTGTTACAGAATTTGAACAGCCCATTGGTGAGCTGCAAACGTCAGAGGATTTATTGAGACTTCTTTCACTTGACGCCGATGTGCCCGTCTCGGGTAATGAAACGGTTAAGCCAAAAGTACGTGACTTGCTTCGGCATGGCGGCTATAAACCGACCGGGCGTGGCAAACCGGCCTCTGAGTATCTTCGCCAAGCCGTTGAAAAACAGAGCCTGGCGTCGATCAATTTGCCAGTCGATGTTTGCAATGTAGTTTCGCTTCATAGTGGCCTACCGATCAGCGTCGTCGATTTGGACCGACTGAAAATGCCGCTTCGAATCGAAATCGCACCAATGGATTCGGAGTACATTTTTAATCCGTCAGGGCATACTATCAAACTTGATGGACTGCTGTGCCTGTTCGATGACGAGGGCCCGTGTTCAAACGGAGTCAAAGATTCGCAGCGGACCAAGACATCCGATAACACGATGCGGACCATTTCTATTGTCTGGGGAACCAATGAATTGGCTGGCCATAGCGAGAATACGGTGGCTTGGTACCGAAAATTGCTGGCACAAGCCGGAGCAGCCACGTCGGCGGTAGATCTTCGTTCGTGAACCAAGTAAAAGCGAGGCAGGCCAATGAAAATTCCTCGTTGCGGGACTCAGAAAATCCACGACCTGCCTCAGAGATTCAGAACACAACCATTGAACTCCATCTTGGGCCTAAAGTTTCGCTTGGCTTCTGTCGCTGAAAGTTGTCATAATGGTTGTATGAAGAATTACAGAATTCGTTTTCGACTTTGGCACCTATTTGTGCTGTTTTCGCTGATGATCGTGGCGGTGGGGATCTACACCGAATCCTGCATGAAAACCGCACTGATCGAAATCGAAGAGTTTGATGTCGAAACGACCAACGGATCTCAACATGAAGTTTTCAAAATTAGATACAAGTTCCTCCGCCCCAAAACTCGACTGAAGTCCGCCGTTCATGTGTTTTTAAGCAACCCCGTGTCAGTAAAAAGGTCGTTTGACGTGGGCAATCAAATTAGTTTTCGCTATCTCGAACAGCCGATATTGTGGCTCAAGCCTACCGATCCCAACCTCATCGCGATTCGCAAACTTGGCGTGAAACATACCGACGTTGATGAGACGATCACGGAGATGGTCTACTAACGGTTCACCCCACTAACCGAATGTGATTTCCTTTCGCCCATCCCATCCCAAGTTCTAGTTCTGACGCTCCACTAAAAACTCACGCGAGTTTTCAGGTTGCAGGACATTTTTTTTGACACCAAGTCGATTTTAAAATTCCAGTGATGGATTTGTTTTGAAACAAGATGCTTTGAATATTGCCCCGCCTACTGAATTCGCAAAAACGAACTCAAAGAAGCCAGCAGACTCGCGCTCGAAGAAATGGTTTCGGCGATTGTTTAACTCACTTTTGTGGTTCATCGCCGTTTTGATTTGGATTTGGTGTATCGCGTGCGCGGGAAGCTTGGACGACTACATTCCCAAATGGCTCGGAGCATGCATTGTTGGCTTGATCGCAATTGGCATCCCACTGTTGTTGTTTTTCTTTTGGTCGGCACGGCTGGCACCGACCTTCGCTTTGATCGCAGTTTTTATCGCTCTCAATGGTTGGCTTATTTGCCTAACACCAACACATGATCGCGATTGGGGGATCGCCCAAGCGACATTGCCCTACGCAAAGATCACCGGTTCCGAGTCGGACGAGATCGCCGAAGTGAACAATATCCGTTCTTTCCGATATGGGCCCGTCTCTCCCAAACACTCTTCTCACTACAGTGACAAATTTAAACTTTCAAAACTTAAACGCGTTTGGTTCGGCGTGGATCGTTTTACAACCGCCGAACCTCTCGCACACACGTTCTTGAGTTTTGAATTTGAGCCCGGATCACACAAAACGAACTTCCTCGCATTTTCTGTAGAAACGAGGCGGGAGAAAGACGAAGATTTCTATTCGCCGATTCGAGGATGTTTTAACAATTACGAAATCATCTACGTCATCGCTGACGAACAAGACGTCCTCTCAATCCGCTCGGACGTGCGGGAAAACGTGGTGCAACTCTATCCCATTCGCGCCACTCAACAGCAAACGATTGCGATGTTCAAAGATATGCTAAAACGGACCAACGGAATTCATAAAACGCCAGAGTTCTATCACACTTTGACAAACAACTGCACCAACAACATCGTCTACCACACGAACAATGTTTTAAATGCACCGATCAGTGCATATCAACGCGGGGTCGTGTTTCCCGGGTACTCAGACTGGCTTGCGTATCAGCTGGGAATCATTGATACAGAATTGCCGTTGGTGGAAGCCCGTGAAAGATTTCGTATCGACCAGCGAGTAAAAAACTGGGACGGCAAAAGTGATTTTTCCGAGTTCATTCGAGAACGCGAGTGACTCTGGGTGCCGCCGAATCAATAGATTCTGCAATTGGGCAACAAGTCTTGCAGTGATTTCGTTTCCTCAGATTCCAATTGTGAAATGATGAGCCGTAGCGTCGGAATCGTTGTGAGCGGCGAGTAGTCATCAATCTTGCAAGCTGTCAAATTGATAACTGTCAACGACTTACTGTCCTTAAGCGGAGAAAGGTCGACTACTTTCGTGTTCGAAATGTCCAAGCTACTAAGAGGCATGTGAACCACCAAATTAAGATCGGAAAAATCGCTTCCGCCAATATCCAGCTGGACCAGTTTGGAAAGTGACAACAGTGCTTCGTAGTCCTTTATCGCCCCCAATGGCTCATCCATCCCTCGTTGCGCGTTGATTTTTACCCGTTCTAGTTTTGGACAAGCCTTTAGTGGCCCCAACGATTCAATGTCTTTGCCGTTGAGCATGAGAACTCGCAATTGTGGCGACTCTGCAAAAACGGACAAATCCCGAATCTCGAAATTCCGTAAGGTTACTGCCTCCAAATTTACTTTTCCACGTATCGCTTCGACCCCCGATGCAATTCTGGAAGAGTAACAATCCAAGTACTCGAGTTTGTTCAAATTGTCTAAGAATGAGAGGTCTGTTGTCTTCCCAGTCAGAGTCAGCCGCTTGATGCCAGTTAGTTTCGCAATCTTATTCAAGTCCCATTTGATGGCGTCCTGCTCGGCTAAATAAGCTTCATACCGCAAGTCGTCGTCCCTCATTGCGTCTAGCTCTTCATCAGTCAGTCGCTTTTCGGACACATCCAACTCTTCAATCCAGGTGACTTTGGCGATTTCATCGAGGTCTTTGGGCAATTCTGCTTTTGCTTTTACAAGCGAATAAACAAAATCATTTCCTAACAATCCGGCACACATTTTTTTCAGCGATCCCAAGAAAGAAGAGTTTTTCGGATCCATCGGTTCATAGGAGTATTCAAGGTTACGCGATTCCAAGTGGGCTACGACAGCCCCCTGTCGCTGCCAACGCTCGCCCCAAAAGCCAAGTGCCATTGAAATGATGATTGCGAGAATGAAAAAACTTCGAAGACTGAATCGTAATCTACCTGTCTTCTTTTTGGGCTGAATGGAACGCGTGTTCAAATCATCATTGGATTTCTCATCGTTCATCTTTATGCCTCCAAAAGTTCAATTCATAGGTACGACTCTGGTCTCAAGAGCCCTGCGATTTTGTCGGCGCTCCAAACTTTCAGGTTTCTTTTCCAGGGCATCCGCCCAGAGTTCCAGGCTCACCCGATCAAAAATCTTAGCAAACTTCAAATAAAAAAAGCCCGCAACCAAACCATGGCTACGGGCCTTAAAATTTTACATTTGCAAATCAAGCGAGTGTTATTTCGCTTTTTCGATCGCTCGCTGCATCGCAGTCCCCATGTCAGCGGGACTTTGAGCGACTTCGATCCCGGCGTCCTCCAAGGCAGCCATTTTCTCTGCGGCTGTACCTTTGCCACCACTAATGATCGCACCAGCGTGGCCCATGCGTTTTCCGGGAGGGGCTGTTTTACCAGCGATGAATGCAGCGACTGGTTTCGTCACGTGTTCTTTGACGTAGGCTGCGGCTTCTTCTTCAGCCGTTCCGCCAATTTCACCCATCATCAAAATGGATTCCGTTTCATCGTCTTCTTGGAACATTCGTAGGCAGTCGATGAATGATGTTCCTACGATAGGGTCGCCACCAAGACCAACACATGTTGTCTGCCCAAGCCCAAGGTTCGACGTTTGCCAAACGGCTTCGTAAGTCAACGTTCCCGAACGGCTCATAATGCCGACCGATCCTTTTTGGTGGATGTAGCCAGGCATGATGCCGATTTTGCATTCTTCGGCAGTGATGACGCCGGGGCAGTTAGGGCCCACCAGAACTGACTTGGAGGTCTTGGCTTTTTCATAGACGCGAACCATGTCGATGACAGGCACGCCTTCGGTGACGGCGATAACGACTTCGACGTTAGCGTCAAGCGCTTCGAGAATCGCATCGGCAGCGAACGGCGGCGGAACAAAAATCATTGTCGCCGTAGCGCCAGTTTGTTTGACGGCTTCTTCGACCGTATCGAAAACTGGAAGGTCAGCAACCGTTTGGCCGCCCTTTCCCGGTGTCACGCCACCAACCATTTTGGTGCCGTATTCAAGGCAGCCACGCGTGTGAAATTCACCCACGTTACCGGTGATGCCTTGGCAAATGACCTTTGTGTCTTTGTTGATCAGGATACTCATTGAATTTCCGAACTCTTATTGTTTGTTTTGTTTTTGTGAAGTTTGATTCGTGCGACAGATGACGACCTCAGCAGAATTACCCGAGCGTCGCCACAACTTTGGTTGCAGCGTCGGTCAAGTCAGTCGCGGTAATCAAGTCGACGTCTGAATCCTCAAGGATCTTTCGGCCTTTCTCGACTTCTGTGCCTTCGAGACGAACGACAAGCGGAACTGTGAATCCAACCGACTTGGCAGCCACAACGATGGCTTCCGCGATGGTGGTGCACTTCATGATGCCGCCAAAAATGTTGACCAAAACAGCTTTCACGTTCGGGTCGGAAAGAATGATTCGAAATGCTTCGGTGACTTGCTCGGCATTGGCTCCACCACCAACATCCAAAAAGTTCGCAGGCTGGCCGCCGTGCAACTTGATGATGTCCATCGTGCTCATCGCCAGTCCAGCACCGTTGACCAAGCAACCAATGTTGCCTTCGAGTTTGACATAGCTAAGCCCAGCGTTGGATGCGCGGACTTCAGACTCTTCTTCTTCTGAAAGATCTCGAAGGTCTGCCCAATCTTTGTGTCGAAACTCTGCGTTGGAATCGAAATTGATTTTCGCATCCAAAGCAACCAACTCGCCGCTGCCAGTAACCACCAATGGGTTGATCTCCAACAAACTGCAATCGGTGTCAACGTACATGCGACAGAGTGCCTTCATAAATTTGTCAGCCGCACGAACGGACTTGCCTTCGATGCCAAGCAACTTGCAAAGTTTACGGACTTGGTAGCTCTCGATGCCTTGAGCAGGATCGAAGTGTTCTTTGAAGATTTTTTCTGGTGTCTCGTGGGCAACTTTTTCGATCTCGACGCCGCCTTCTTGAGAGCACATCAGAACGGGCTTCATCTCGGCTCGATCAAGCACGATTCCGAGGTAAAGTTCACGGTCGATATCGCAACCGGCTTCGATGATGACTTGGTTGACGGTTTTGCCTTCGGGGCCAGTTTGGATGGTGACCAGCCGATTGCCCAGCATCGCTGCGGCGGCTTGTTTTGCTTCTTCAGCCGATTTCACCAGTTGCACACCGTGCTGATCCTGATTCTCGATAAACGTTCCTTTGCCCCGGCCACCGGCGTGAATTTGGGACTTAACAACGGCGATAGCGCCGCCAAGTTCGTTGTAGGCAGCAAGTGCTTCTTCAGGAGTTCGAGCAACCCGATTCTCCAAGACTTTAACGCCGAACTTGTTGAAGATTTCTTTGCCTTGGTATTCGTGGATTTTCATATTTTTATTCGTTCAAGATTGAAGTTAAGAGCGAACGGCCCTCACGAGCCGAGATTATATGAAACGTCGAAATTATCGGTCAACAGGACACACTTGCGCGGTTCCGCATTGGTCAGGTTTGGGAAATCGCTCCGGCAGCAGCAATCGACTCGTTCAACAATACCTGCAAAACGGCCTATAACCCGCAAAACTGTAATGTTTTAATCCCCCCTTCATGTGTTTCAAATCGAAACCCGAAAGAAAAGAAACGTCTCCATAGACGCCTTCCCCGAAACCTTTTTACGCGTTCCGCTTATTGCGCGTTTCATTTGGATGAAATAATGGCCGAATCTCAAACTCCATCGGAAATCTTTGACGAACTTCAGGCACAACTTCGAGGCATGGGAACTGCCCCGGGCCAGCCAACTTCGGATGGCCTAACGTCAAACTTGGAAAACGAAATCTCAGAGACGTTGTTCAGTGCCGACCAAGCTCAATCCCCTGAGGTTGGTGTTGGAGCAATCGACGTATCCGGCACTCTCGATAGCATTGACCAAAATGTTCAAGAGCTCATTGCCCCAGTCGTCAATCAAACGACGTCAAGCAATTTTGACGCTCTCGGATTTGCAGCACTTTCCAACACAACAACTCAAGCCCCGGCGACATTCACCAATGATCAGTTGCCACTTACTGCCACAGTCGATCCTTATGTAGCCCAAGAAGAGCTTGACCCTGTCGCAAAAGTCAAACTTGAGCTGGCCAAAACAAAACCTGCCCCAGTTCCGAAAACTGTTGACGAGATTCTTGCCAAACTTTCAGGCTACGGCGAGTCAGACACGGACGCTCAAAATGAGCAAGTATCATCTGAGCCTGTCGAAACTGAGGGATCGGACGATTCAATTGCCACGGCCGACGACCTAGGTGACATGCAGGACTTTGATCAAACAGAATTGCCCCAAGAAGAATCGGGAGAGAATCCTCCCAACCAGCACGAATCGCTGCAACGAAACTCCGACGCTCAAGTCGACACAATTCCCAACGTCCCCTCTCAGCATGACCAATCAATAGACCATCAGCCACCAACGTCCGAAACAGGAACCGATGCTCAAGCAGTCGCTCAACAAACTGCGATGATTGAAAATCAGAACGACCATCCTCAAATCGAATCTACACCAGAGTTTGATCGTTTGGTGAATAGAAATCACTTTCAACAACCCCCCGTTCCAGTCGCGATCGTTGGCCAACCCGTGCCAATCGTTCCTGCCGAAATGCATCCAACGGGCGAAGCAATATTTAGCGTTCAAGATTTTACCGAAGCGAAAAAAGGAAAACTCGAACCGATCCCGAGAGCGTTCGAAGTTGACCCGGATCTTTTTGACGTCAAAACGGCTGAGCAAATCGCTGAAGCCAACCCAAAAATTCCTTACGGCGACGCGGATCCGTATTCAATGATTGAGCCTGAGGACCAGCCTTCGGATCATTCTGCCAAACCAACATTCGACAATAGTCAACTGTTTGTCGCTGACATTGGGGACGTGATTCAGGTTGATGGCAACGAAGGTTTTGATTTCATTGATCTTGCCTGCTTTAAACTTCAAGACGCTGAGTTTTTCCCGAATCGAATTTTGATTGCCACTGACGACGGTGAAAATTTCGAAATCCGACACGTCAACATTGATCGGGCGGTTTTCGCTGACGATATCGAGGTGGACCTTCACAACAAATGATTGAAATTGAGTGAAACAGCCGTTACGGTGTTAGGGTAATAGCCTTGTCACAGTTTCAATTCCTGTGGTCCTGATCGACTACAACGTCGCGCCGGCCGGCTCGACATGGAATTGGTGCTGATCAGGTAGTCACCTTATCTGGAACACCAAAATGCAAAGTCTCAACCGGTTTGACAATCGTCGCACATTTTTGCGAATCACAAACTTGCGTTCAACGCAATTTTTCTTAGTCGCGTTCTTTTCTTTGGGGCTCGTCTTTCAAGGCTCAACAGCGAACGCCGACTTGATCCCTCGGTCTGTTCTGTTTGGCAATCCCGAAAAAGCAGCCCCTCAAATCAGCCCGGATGGCAAACGATTCGCCTATCTCGCTCCTGTCGACGGTGTCCTCAATGTTTGGGTTGCTCAACGCGGGCGGCTTGGCGACGCGAAACCAGTTACCAGTGACAAAACGACTGGGATTCGCCAGTTCTTTTGGGCTCATACCAACAAACATATGCTGTACCTTCAGGACGATAACGGGGATGAAGACTTTCATCTTTACAGCGTCAATTTGGAAACGAACGACGTTAAAGACCTTACACCTTTCAAGAAAATCTCAGCCCAAGTGATGGGCGTCAGCCATAATTTCCCAGAAGAAGTCTTGGTCGGCATCAATGACCGCGACCAACATTTCTTTCACGATCCCTACCGGATCAACATCGTCACAGGTGAGCGAAAATTGGTCTTCGAAAACCCGGGCTTCGTGGGATTCGCCGCAGATGATAATTACAACATCAAAGTCGCTTTGATGTTTCTGCCGACTTCGCAAGCCGTTGTCTATCGAGTGGATGAAAAATCTGACAATGGTTGGTCTGAATTTTTCACGATCGATTCCGAAGACATTATGACGACCAGCCCTGCCGGTTTCGACAAGACGGGAAACTTGCTCTTCATGCAAGACAGCCGCGGACGAAACACGTCTGCACTTCGAACGATCGATCTGACCACCGGTAAAGAAACAACGATCTTTGAAACAGACAAAGCCGACGTGAGCGGTGCTTTGATTCACCCCACAGAGAAAACAGTGCAGGCCGTTTCATACACTTATGATCGCACCAAATGGGAAATCTTAAACGAAGCAGTGCAAGTCGATCTGGATTATTTGAAAACAGTCGAAGATGGCGAGCTGCAAATCACAAGCCAATCCAATGACGACCAAACTTGGACAGTCGCCTACGTCGTCGATGATGGGCCTGTTAAGTACTACCTCTACGACCGCAAACAACAAAAGGCAGAATTCCTGTTCACCAATCGCCCAGAACTAGAGGATGTCGAACTCTCGAAAATGCATTCAACCGTCATCAAGTCGCGTGATGGCTTGGATTTGGTCAGCTATTACACGCTACCTGTTGGCAGCGACAAAGAAACCAAGGGCCAGCCTTCATCTCCGCTTCCGATGGTACTGCTGGTTCATGGCGGTCCTTGGGCGCGAGACAACTGGGGCTTCAACACGATGCATCAACTGCTGGCCAACCGAGGGTACGCTGTTCTTTCGGTTAACTTTCGTGGCAGCACCGGATTTGGAAAATCATTCACCAACGCCGCTAACAAAGAGTGGTCCGGAAAGATGCACGATGACTTGCTGGACGCTGTTGACTGGGCCGTCGAGAACAAAATCGCAGTCCGGGACAAAGTCGCAATCATGGGCGGCAGCTACGGAGGGTACGCAACCCTCGTTGGACTGACTTTCACACCGGACACATTTGCGTGCGGTGTCGACATCGTTGGCCCAAGCAGCATTGTGAGCTTGCTAGAAAACCCACCACCCTACTGGCAACCGATCATGCCAATGATGAAAGAACGCGTTGGCAACTGGAAATCTAAAAAAGGAAAAGAGTTCCTCAACAGTTGCTCTCCGCTCTTCAAAGTCGATCAAATCAAAAAGCCTCTGCTGATCGCGCAAGGCGGAAAGGATCCACGCGTCAAACAATCCGAAGCCGACCAAATCGTCGCAGCCATGAAAGAAAAAAGCATTCCCGTCACTTACATGCTATATCCAGAAGAAGGCCACGGTTTCAAGCGCCCCGAAAACAAAATCGCATTCTTTGCTGCAACCGAAGCGTTTCTCTCCAAGGAGCTTGGCGGACAATACGAGCCAATTGGTGACGCGTTTGAGGGAGCCAATTTCGATGTTCCAGAAGGCGCGTCTGGCGTTCCTGGATTAAGCAAGGGCATCAAAAAATAGATGCGTTAGATTGCATGGGTACCGACTCGCTCGATAACCAATCGGTCTCGGGCGAGTCGGTTCTGTATGAGCGAGAGACTCAACAACCTGTTGGCCCAACAACCTGTCGGCTCAACAACCTGTTGGCTCAACTAAAAAAATTAGGATGAATTGCATCAGGCAATTTTCCTAGAGCCGCAGTTCCTACCAAGAGCCACGGCTCCTGTCGAACACACGCCAATTCTTGGAGGGCCAAAACAGGTATTTCCAAAACGAGAATTTCCAAAACTCAGAATTGACGCAACTCTACTCGCCTATTGCCACTACTTATTGTGGACCGTGACACGCTTAGAGCCTGACTTAACCGATCCAATTACCCAGTTGTCGTGACCGTGTTCGGTAAGCGTACGACGGATACTGTCGGCGTAGTATGGACTAACGATCATCGCCAAGCCGAGCCCCATGTTGAAGACTCGGTACATCTCTTCCGTTTCGACTTTTCCCATTTCCTGCATCCATTTGAAAACGGGTGGACGCTCCCACGTGTTTGCATCGATGTCGATCTCAAGTCCCTCGGGCGTGATACGCTCGATGTTTTCTTCCAAGCCACCGCCGGTAATGTGGGCGATACCATGAACCACGTTTTTGATTTTGTATTTGCTCAGCACTTGCCGAATGGCTTTGGTGTAAATCAAAGTTGGCTCGATGAGGACATCAGCGATCGTTTGGTCGGTGCCTTCGAATAAATCTTCGGGTTTCTTTTTGCCCACGTCGAACACGATCTTTCGAACAAGGCTGAAGCCATTGGAATGGACACCACTCGAAGCCACACCGATCACCACGTCTTCGTCTGCAATCGCGTGACCATCAATCACGTGCTTTCGCTCAACTACACCAACGCAAAAACCGGCAAGATCATACTCACCACGTTGGTAAAGATCTGGCATGATCGCCGTTTCGCCACCAAGGAGTGCACAATCTGCTTGAAGACATCCGTTGCTAATGCCTGTCACGATTTGCTCAAGTGCAATTGGATCATCATGCGACATCGCAACGTAATCCAAGAAGAACAACGGTTCGGCTCCGCAGCAGATTGCGTCGTTGACACACATCGCCACCAAATCGATTCCGACGGTATCGTGGCGATTCAACATTTGGGCAAGTTTTAACTTAGTGCCGACTCCATCGGTACAAGCGACCAGCATCGGGTCTTCATAATTTCGACGGAACAGTTTCGAGTTGAAATCCAACTGAAACAGCCCGGCAAAACCACCATCAAGCTGCCGAACGCGAGGTGAAAATGTACGATGCATCAGGCGAGGCAAACGCTTCATCGCCTCGTTGTAGACGTCGAGGTCTACACCAGAATCTTTGTAGGAAACGCCAGTCATTGGTGCCCGATGGAAATTGTTAGTCGAAAGTTCTACTAGCAGTTCGGAATTCATCCCGAACCGGTTGTCGCCCTGAGTTCATTTTTTCGCAGCATTTGAGTGAATTTAGAATTTTCAAAATTCTGCCGAATAAATTCCACACCCTCTGCACTCGCCCGCAGCCATAGTTTGCCCGATCAAACTTGATACGGCAACTCCCTGTTGCAACCGCTCAAATTGCGAGAATCGCGAGTGTTCGCCTACATGGCAGCAGTTCCGTATTCGACGCGTTACACCCCCTCGGGATTTTTCGATCAACACTATCCAGTCGTAACGGTCGGTTTCGACGCATCACGCGTCAGATTTGACGGATCAGAAGCCGATGCGCATCGCTCCAGTCATAACGATCACGTCATCGGACTTTCCCCGCGAAAAAAACGGCTAATCCAACGCCGCGATGGTCGATAAAAAATAAAATACATGTCGATTAGCAAGGAAAGCGACGCATGGGATTGTCAACTAACAGGATATAGACCAATGTTAATGCACATGCGCCATACACACCCAAAACTCCAATTTACCCACATGCTCCCCTACGGGGCGGTCATCCACGAGCAAGGGGTTCAGTTCGTCATCTTTAGTCGTAGTGCGACTGAGATGCGATTGCTTCTCTACGATGACGTCGACGACCGAGAGCCAAGCGAGATCATTAACTTTGATCCCGACAACGATCGCTGGGGTGATATCTGGAGTATCTTTGTTCCCGGCACAGGCCCTGGCCAGCTTTATCATTTTCAAGCGACCGGTCCCAACGATCCGTCACGCGGAATGCGTTTCAATCACAACGCTCGTTTGATTGATCCGTATGCCAAAGCCCTCGCTGGAACATTTCAACCTTCTGCCGACGGCATCATCCGACCGCCAAAGTGCGTTGTGGTCGATGATTATTTTGATTGGGAAGGCGACCGACATCTTCGCCGCGACCTTTCAGAAACGATCATCTACGAGATGCACGTCAAAGGTTTCACGCAGCACGAATCAAGCGGTGTTGAGAATCCGGGCACTTACCTTGGCGTGATCGACAAAATTCCTTACCTACAATCGTTGGGCGTGACGGCAGTCGAACTAATGCCGGTTCACGAGTTCCCGATCCGCGCAACCGATGGTTCAGTCGAAGAACGACCGAACTATTGGGGCTATGATCCGCTTGCCTTTTTCGCTCCGCATCGTGGTTACGCTGCCGACAAAAAACCGGGGGCCCAAGTCAACGAGTTCAAGCAGATGGTGAAGGCGCTCCACAAGGCTGGAATCGAAGTCATCCTCGACGTCGTTTTCAACCACACCTGCGAAGGCAACGAGCGTGGTCCTTCTCTGTCTTTCAAAGGACTCGAGAATTCCGTTTACTACATGCTAGAATCCGATCCGAGTTACTACAAAAATTATTCGGGTTGTGGAAACACAATCAACGGAAACCATCCGATTGTTCGCGAGATGATTTTCCATTGCTTGCGACACTGGGTGCACAACTATCACGTTGACGGTTTCCGGTTTGACCTTGCTTCGATTCTCAGCCGCGATCGCAATGGCCACCTCGTTCCCAACCCACCGCTTGTCGAAGCGATTGGACAAGACCCCTTACTCGCTGATACCAAAATCATCGCAGAGGCCTGGGATGCCGCTGGCGCTTACCAAGTCGGATCGTTTGGCGATGACCGTTGGGCAGAGTGGAACGGACGGTACCGAGACGACATCCGTGGTTACTGGCGTGGCGATTCAGGAACGCGTGGAGCACTTGCAACACGCTTGGCTGGCTCGGCTGATCTGTATCAACCTGGTGGTCGGCCGCCGTGCAGCAGTATTAATTTCATCACTTCGCATGATGGTTTTACGCTGAACGATATGGTGAGCTATCGCGAGAAACACAACCTTGCCAACGGCGAAGACAACCGCGACGGTGACAACAATAACTTCAGCGAAAACTTTGGCGTTGAAGGCCCCACGGACCAGCCGATCATTGACCAGCTTCGATTGCGTCAGATCAAAAACTTGATCGCAACGTTAATGCTCAGCCAGGGCGTTCCGATGCTGGTTGCTGGCGATGAATTTCGTCGCACGCAAAAAGGCAACAACAATGCGTATTGTCAGGACAACGAAATTTCGTGGTTGGACTGGAGCTTAGTCGAGAAGAACGCTGAGCTTGTTCGGTTCTCACGGTCGTTGATTGATTTCCGTCGAAGCCAGCCGACGGTTCGACGTGAGCATTTCCTCACCGGCGTTCCCAACAGCAAAGACGGTTGGGCGGATGTCAGTTGGTTCAGCCCTCTCGGCACCGCAGTTGACTGGCATCAACAAGACCTGCCGATCATCTGCCTGCTGGCTGCCCCTACCGAATCAGAGGATCCTCAATCGGTCGGTCGCGACGTTTTGCTGATGATCAATTCAAGCAGCATGGGTTGCCGATTCATGATTCCGACTATCTCAAAATCTAAGAAATGGCGCCTGTTCCTGGACACATCGTTGCCTTCACCGCACGACGTTTACCCGGAACTCAACGGCCCCGAACTTACGGTCAGCGGCAGTCATACACTGCCTTACAAATCGCTTGCAGTTTACGTGGCCGACAGATAACCGTCTCGACACAGCTAAATTTTGCGAACGAAATCTCGCAAGCCAAATTTTGCTGAATTTTCACAAACCAGAGCACGTTCAATTTGAACGTGCTTTTTTTATTGGCATCACTTCAACAGGAATGTGGTTTCTTCCCGTAGTATCTCACATCGAGCAACTAAATTTGCGGCTCCGATGAATCTACGTTCCAATAACGCGAGCCAGTGAGTGCCCAACCGTTTCCAAAGAATTTCATCATCCAAGATGTCAAAAAAAAACTCAACCCAACGCGTTCGAGCCAATCAAAATCAAGAAGAGCCCAAGCTGCCTGTTGGGTGCTGGTTGCTTCCGCTAATGTTCGTCAGTTTTTTGGTTGCCAGTTCGATATGGCAAACGCGAAAGCCTGTATATGAAAGCCTCTATGTCGCACAGTGTGAGTGGATCCACCACCAAAATTTGCGCGCAAGCATCGACAGAGGCGATGGCTTCGAATTGAAATTTGATAATCTAAACGGGCTGAACAACGCTGGGAGCTCACTCGCAAATCCGTTCGAGGGCGATATGACTTGGGTATTCGGACTCGATGTTGACGGCGAAACATCAAACCATTTCCCAGCAGTTCCATACCTCTTATTTGCGGGACAATTCGTCACTCAAACCCCTGAGATATTCCTGTCCATGCTTGGAACCGCTTTTCTGGCGTTTGGATTGACGATGCTGGTCAACCAAGTCAATCAGATGTTTGGAATCGTGGCCGCGTTGATTTCGTCTGGCACAATGCTGGCGGATCAGTTCCTTTTACAGGCCCCAATACTGCTGACGGGGGACGCGACGATGACGGGCCTGTTGCTCGTGTCGGTAACGATCTTCTTGCGTGCAATTTCTCCAACGGCAGGTGAAGAGTTGCGTTCGGGGCGGTATGGATCATCCAGGCGATCGATTTGGAAATGGCCAATCGCCGGTTTGTTGTTTGGCGGGGCAATGCTTTTTCGAGCAACGACAAGTCTTTGGCTACTCGTATTTCTGCCGGCACTATTAATTTACTTGATTGTGTTGCGACTAAAAAAAGACCTTCCTTTTCTTGAATTCCTCGACGGGCAACAGAATTTTCCCCCGACGCCAAAATCGGTGCGTCGAATGGGTGAACCCATCCTACTGTTCGCGATTGGATTACTGTTTGCCGTATCGCCCTGGTGGATTTGTAATTGCAAAGTAACCAAAGACTTTAAACCGCTGGGAAATGAAATTCAGTACAAGATCATCGGTTCCCACAATTACGGCAACACGATGGATGGCAATCTCAACATTAGAAAGGTCTACTCGCATCGAGAAAGCCTGCTCTTGGCCCTTGTAGATGAAAAAGCCCCGATTGAAAAAGAATCTTTCGTCGCCGCCAACCACTGGAATGCAACTGTAGAGTGGATTGAAGAGAATCCTAAACTCAATAGAACCATGAGGATCCAACGCGCATGGAATCATCTTGGACTTAACGGATTGGAATCTCGAACCAGGCAAGCAGCCAATCTGGCCCTTGTTTTGGGAGCATTGATTGGCTGCGTCATCTCGTGGCGGCGGTTTGGATTTATCGTGATGATTCTGCTGGTCGCCAGCACTCTCGTCACCGCTTTGACTTGGTCGGATTATGGACGGCTGTCTTTACCAATTCGCCCATTGCTTCACGCATCGTTTGCGATCGGAGTTGCGTCCATTCTTGCGGGGAAAATTTTCAAACGACAACCAAAACGTCGCTGACAACTTCCTGCATTTCCGCAGGCAGCACTGAGGTAACACTGCCAGCATCAAAATTATGCAGCCTGAAGCGAACGGGTGTTTTGAGCCCAGCTGATCCAGTCTGTGATTTCTTCCAAATCAGGCTTCTTGCCGTTACGAATGATCTTCATACCTTCTTTTGATTCGGAGAACGGCTCGATGATCTCAAACAGCGTTTTTGGCTGCATGGTCGAAAGTTCCTCCGGCTCGGTCACGTCGCATGCGGCAAGTAATTGTGCATCGTGCCCACGCAAGTTGGGAACGCGACAAACCAAACGGGCTTGATGTTGCCATGTCCGAATGACTTCCGCAGAAATGCGTTTGTACTTAATTTTTTCCGCCATCGATTCCGCGGTCTGCTTCAAAAAATCTGCCACGGTGTAGACGTCGATTTTTTCAAATCGCTCTGCCGTTTTAGGACCAATTGAAGGCGCGGCCTCAATGTGATCATTCAAATCGAGATAAAACTTTAACTTCTGAGTCGAACTCGAGACGGTTTTCGACGCCGTCTTTCTTTCTTGATTAACGTTGGCTTGAGTTGAATTTGAGTGGCTCGAATTTGATTCGCCAGAACTATCCATCGCGTTCACGGGAGCCAAGGCGGGAGCTACCGAACGTTCGGTTCGCTGGGGACGATCATCCCGAGACGATCGATTCCGACCGATTTTTGGTTCGCGTCGTTGCTCTCTCGCTGAACGTTCACTTCTCACACGAGGCTGGAATGCGCGAGGAGCCTGCATTCGAGGTGCACGTGCTTCCCGAGGCTCGCGGTTGCTTTCGCGTGAACGATCGGCGGCTGAGTTTCGCTGTTCGCCTTTGCTAGAATCTTGGCTCGAATCTCGGTTTGAATAAGTTCTTGGCTGGAATCCGTTGCCCTGCCGATTGCGTTGACTCGCACGGCTTCGACGACGGTTTTGCCATCGACTTCGAGTTGCATCCAACGAACGATACCAACCGTTGATTCGATCTGCCGAAATTGGATCTTCAAGGCCGCCATATTCGCTGCTGACAAACCGCTTGCCTTCGCTGGTGTTGAAGAACCGATTGATTCGTTCGGAAAGCTGCTGTGGATGCGATGTATCCAATTGCTCTGGCTCAGTGATTCCGCAAGCAACGAGTGCCCGGGCATCGTTGAGTCGCATTCCCGGCACATTGATCAACAACCAAAGCTGCGACTGCCAACGATCAATCTGCTCTACATGAATATTCAACACCGAAATTTGGTTTTGATCCAACTCCATCATGTCGCCGATGGTGATCACGCCGTTCTGTTGAAAAAGTCGCATCTGGTTGGCATCAAAAAATCCAACCCGATCAAGCGGTGTGGTGTCGGACAACCCGGAATCGTAACCCAGGCGATCTCCGAACGAATGAACGGAAACAGGAGCGACTGGCTGCTGAACCGTTGGGCGCGAAGCGGTGAATTTGTTTCTGACAAAATTCTGTTCGACATAGCCCGGATCTGAAAACGGCTGATCCACCGCCTCGTTCGGATAAGCGACTGTATAAGATTGTTCATCGCTCCGATGAGAACTGGTGTGAGGGTATTTCGAAAGTGGATACGGACGAGGCAAAGCGCTCGGCACGAAAGACGACGCTGGTGAGTACGAACCCGTAGAGGAATACGAACTCACAGGGGAATATGAACCCGCAGGGGAATATGAACCCGCAGGGGCAAGTGTCTCTGGCTGCCATGTTGAATCGCGAGCCGGAGTCTCCAGAGGATTCACATTCGGAGCCACAAAAGGTAACGGCTCAGACCGACGCTCTGGATCGGTAGTTGGTCGCGAGGGCATCGTAGGAGCCAGCTCTTGCAGCGGAACACCAGGCAGTCGGTCAACCAAATAGCGATGTTGCGTTAACGCGATGATTTGATGAGCAGGCACACTGTGTCCAATCGGCGTTGCAAACTCCTGCAGCAAACTTAACGTCGGTCCGACTCGTTCTGGTGTGATGCGACTAAACGCGTCGTCGATAAGGGTTGGAGTTTCAATGCCCTGAAGTTTTAACTCTTCCTTGACCGACAGGATCAAGCAAAGATAAACCTGATCCTGCAGGCCGGATTCGATTGCCGATAGATTCAACACTTTTCCGTGTCGATCACGAACCTGAACTTCAATTCTTGAGCCAACCGGATGGTCGAGGAAAATCTGAGTCAGATCGCCTGCGGAAGCTCTGGAAACCAATTGGCCAGCCCGCTGAAGAATCGAATTTGGTGGAACTGGAACGTATTCCCGATCCAACTCAATCTGCTGAAGCAACACTCTATATTGATCGTTCAGTTCAGAAAGCTCGTTGTCGATCCCTTGGATTTTTCGATGAAGCTCCTGAAGATGAAGCTCACCCACTAAACCATCTCGTTGGATCGTCAACTCACTGTGCCGCACGTTCAACTCGCGGGCTTCATTTTCAAATCGCACCAACGATTTCTGCAACTCGGCTCGCTGCTGTTCAAGCAATGCAAGTCGTGATCTTTCGGCATGAAGGTTCGGTTGAGTGACTTCGACCAAGGGAGCAGCAACGGGAATGGCTGGACTCCGACCAACGAAACGGCGCCTTGCTTCGAGATAGCCGCTGTGTTGTGCACATTCGCAAAACTTGGCTTCTGAGCGAACGATTGCGTCAGCACCGGCTGGGTCAACATCGTGAATCTCTCGAATGACCTTGCCTCGCCGGTCGATCAATCGCTCGATATTCTCGCCCATTTCGGTGTAGCAACGTCGAAGTTGCTTTAGTTCCGCAGCTGCGGATTTGTGGCGAATGTGTTTGTATTGCTGACCAAGTTCGTTACACAATCCGTAAAGATCGTCTCGCATCGTTTTGCAAAGATCACTCAACGTGCGAGCAAGCTGTGACGTATCGACTCGTGTAACGCCGGTGTCGCTCCAATGGTTTGCATTTCGCTCGGCCTCGTCGACCTTACTTTCAAGTGCGACGAGAATTGCACGAGCGTTGTGATAGGGATGCTCATCTGAATCGAGCGTCAATTCGTTCCACACCAACATCTCATCCCGCAGTCGGACGCGCTGAGATTGAATATCCGTTTGGACATGACGCCAACGCCTGATCTGGTTATCAATTTCATCTAAACGCTGATAGAGCGATGGGTTTGGATCATACTGCGGAAGAGGCGCAACGGGCTGACGTACCACCTGAATTCTTGCGTTTTCAATCAACAATCGAAGCGACGCAATCTCTCGATCCACGTTGCTTAGCTGCTCCTGAATTGAAAGAGGTTGAATCTCTGCCAATCGAATCACGATCAGATTGATCTGTCGCTCAAGTTCGTTGACTTGTGCTTGGACCGACATTTTTGCGGATTCAATCTGGTTGAAATACTGAGATTTTTGCTGCGTCATCGCATCAATGCGCGAGCCCAATGATTCCAATTGCTCACGACGAACGTTTGATTCGCGCTGCCATTGCAGGTATCCCGAATCGTCGCCGGCTGCTGCGGGGCCACTTGGGACGCCCAATTGATTTTGCAAAACAGAACTCAGCCGAAGTGCATTGGCTGTTGTGTCACGAAAACTTAGATTGAATACCGTGTCGTAAAGTTCAGCATTGAGATTGTGATTCAACTGCTGAAGCGTCGGAAAAACACTCGCTGAAGTCGGGTGCACGGGGCGAACAGAGAATCCGTTATTTAAACTCGAGCTGGATTCGCGTTGAAGCTGATACTCGTCCGTACCGACTTGCACGTTGAGATTTCCATGATTGAAGCGAGACGTTGAGTCTCCCAACAATGAATCGCGAACGAAATTTCGAAAAGTGGTTTTTCCGGATCCGTTCTCTCCGTAGAGAATCGAGAAACCGTCGCTTAAGTCTCTAACCTGCAAGTTAACACTTACATCCAATCCTTCGATGTCCAACGCTTTAAGCTTCATTGCTCAACTCCATTTTTTTTTTTTTTTCAAAACATGCGGGTGCTTTGCCGTTGATTTGATTGTCGATTCCTTCGACGAGCGTCCCACACATAGTCATTACTATGCCCTTTACGTGGACGTGCGAGAAATAAAAATCTAATCCACCGCTATTAATCTACAAAGATCAATTGAATGTTTAAATTTTCGAGGCTACTGAACGCCACGATTTTGAAGGTGACGCAGGAAGAGCCAATATTTAACGACGCAATATAGAAGGGAAAGTTGGCAGGGCAGGGGATGCGTTTGCTAGCGTTTTCAATCTGGCTTCGTTTAAGGGCATTCGATTTACCGTGGACGAACGACGGCCAGTTCAAAATTGCGTGGTGAACGCCCTGCGGCCAGCGTTTCTTTCATAGAGAATTTTTAGCAAGATTCACAACGCAGCCAAATTCTGAAGCTTGCGACCGGGCATCGAGCACACAATGGGAAGGTACGTTGTCGACCCACTGTTAAATTTACGACTTATTCTTTTCGAACAGGTAATGAGAAACCCACCACTCATTGCCTTGGCTGAAACCAAACAGTTCACTGCACGAGAGATAGAACATTCGCCAACGATTGAACCACCGGACGGCGTCAGATTGTCCGTAAGTGGATTCGAGAATTGGCATAATTTCCGAACGGTTGGCATCCATGTTCTTCAGCCATGCCTCACATGTTGCTTGATAATGTTTCCCGTTCCAGCACCACTTTTTCTCGCAAGTTAAATCATCATCGTAACTAGGCAGCAATCCATCGCCTGGCATAACCCCGCCGGAAAAGAAATATCGGCTCATCCAATCGTCGTTTCCCTCGTCTTGAAACCGGTAAGTAAACTTGCGGTGGCAAAAAATGTGAACGAATAGTTTTCCGTCGGGACAAAGCCAATTCGAAATTCGATTCATCAGTAATCTGTGATTTCGAACGTGCTCGAACATCTCGACAGATACGGCTCTGTCAAATTTAATGTCCGTGTCAAAATCATTGATATCACTCGTCACCACAGTCAAGTTTTTATCAATCCCTAACTCACGACTGCGAGCTTCAATAAATTCCCGCTGCGAATTTGAATTTGAAACAACCGTCAGTTCGCAATTTGGATACTGCTCGGCCATCCAAAGCGATAACGATCCCCAACCGCAGCCAAGCTCCAACACTTTCATGCCGTCAACGATTCTCGCACGTTCGCATGTCTGACGAAGTGCGTCCTCTTCGGCAGTCGCTAAATCAGTGACGCCTTCTGCGAAAAAGCAACTGGAGTATTTCCGGCGTGGCCCAAGGGTCAACTCAAAAAGTTTAGCGGGCACTTCGTAATGTTGCTCGTTAGCTTTCTCCGGAACGAGTGCGATTGGACCTTGAGAAAATTCGGCTACCAGTTCACGCAATTGGGTTTCATTGGCGGCATCATCCCCCAAGTCAACTTTGGCCAGCCGCTTTTTTAACAGCCGTCGAATGCCGGCTCGCACCAATGCATCGGGCACCAACCCACGTTCTGTAAAATCAATCAATCGTGCGATCATTATTGTTCCAAGCCATCCATCTAAAATTTGCGTCGCGTGCTGATTTTCATCACCACAATTTTTCGCGACAAACCTCGCAGCTCCAAATTCTCATCGAGCAAACGCTATCCAGATTTGGGAAACCACGGGAAAAACGCGTTTGTTGTTTCTTGATATTTTCGGTATTTATCGCCGCGAGATTTAATAGCTTGAATTTCTGTCAATGGAATTCCTGTCACGCGGTTTAGAAAAATCCACATCGCGATAGGAGCCAAAATAGTCAGCCACCCCAACGGCGCCGTTATCGCCAGCATCACGTAAGTCCACCAGTGTAACCATTCGAAAAAGTAATTTGGGTGGCGGGAGTACTTCCAAAACCCAACCTGACAGACCTGGCCTTTGTTTTCTGGCTTCTTTCGAAACTGAGCAAGCTGGTGGTCTGAAAATCCTTCGCCGATCATGGCGACCAACCAAATAATTACTCCCAACCAATCGGTCCAGATAACTGGCGAGTCATGCATACTGGCAACGAGCAGAGGAAGTGCAAACAGGTAACTTCCCAAAGCCTGCATTTGGTAAAAACGAAACATTCTTAATTGGGCTTGGTCGCCCCATTTTTCTTTAAGCGCCGTATAGCGAGCGTCTTCCTCGTGTGAACGCCAACGAAGGTAAAGATAAAAACCCAATCGAAATGCCCAGAGGCAAATCAAAACGGCACCTATCCAACGACGAGTAAGATCTCCGTCTGCCATGACGCAGAAGAACACTCCAACGACCGCAACACTGGCTCCCCAAAACACGTCAACGATTCCACTGTCTTTAATGACGTACTGCACAACCCAATAGATCGCGAACAATGCGACGGCGATCGCCAGTCCAACTAGAAGTAGGTATATTGGGGCCAAAACTCGCTCCTGTAAAAATCTAAATCGGTCAGACTAGCCCTTTGATACGCGGATCGCATCCGATTGGATTCGCAAACGACCCAATGTGAGGGAGTTTTCAAGTTGTTTCTTTTGCGGATTAGCTTGTGTCACAACATGCTTGAAAATTACAATGGAAGCACACTTCAACCTGCAAGAAGAATAGTAAGCAATGATTCCCATTTGTCATCACGCCCTTTCATTTTTCAAATCTCTCAATCAGTCAATCGGAAAACTTGCCTTCGCGGCTCTTTCCTTGACCGTTTTTTGTCCGTTTAGTGCAACCGCACAAGAAACGACATCTAAAAAGCAAGTCGATTTCAGTACAGACATTCGCCCGATCCTCGCCGACACTTGCTACAAATGCCATGGACCTGACGAACACGAGCGAGAGGCTAACCTTCGGTTGGATACGAAATCGGGGCTGTTCGACGAATCAGAGTCAATCGTGCCCGGAGAACTCGAGGCCAGCGAGCTTTACTTGAGAATTGTCAGCGACGACAAAGATACGTTGATGCCGCCGCCAGATTCAGGCCGCGTATTGACCGATGAGCAGAAGAATCTGATTAAGCTTTGGATCGAGCAGGGTGCGAGTTGGGAAAATCATTGGTCACTGGAGCCCGTGGCCAATCCTGAACCTCCCGTTGTCACAGATAAAAACTGGCCCAAAAACCCGATTGACAATTTTATTGCCCATCGACTTTCATCAGAAAACCTCAAGCCCTCCCAACAAGCCGATCGTGCCACTTTAATTCGCAGGGTCACATTTGATCTGACCGGGTTGCCACCATCACCAGAGTTGGTCAACAAGTATGTCGATTCGCAATCGGACGATTGGTATGAAACACTGGTCGACGAGCTATTCGCGTCCCAGCATTATGGCGAGCACATGGCTCGGTTTTGGCTGGACGCTGCTCGCTATGGAGACACACACGGGTTGCACTTAGACAACTATCGCGAAATGTGGCCCTATCGAGATTGGGTCGTTTCTGCGTTCAACAAAAACCTCTCGTACAAAGATTTCACGATCCAACAACTGGCCGGCGACATGTTGGAAAACCCGACTGACGATCAGGTCATCGCATCGGGTTTCAATCGAGCCCACGTCACAACAGCCGAAGGCGGTTCCATCGTCGAAGAAGTCTACGTTCGCAACGTCGTCGATCGCGTTTCTACGACCAGTACCGTGTTCCTTGGCATGACGGTCGCCTGCGCACAATGTCACGATCACAAATTTGATCCCATTTCTCAAAAGGAGTTTTACCAATTGTTCGCGTTCTTCAATAACATGGAGGACGAGCCGATGGACAAGAACATCAAAAACCCGGCTCCGGTTATGCAGGTCTTGTCCGCTGACAGGAAAGCCAAACTCGCCGAGCTGGAAAAATCTAAATCGGACGCAGTTAAACGACTTGCCGAACTAGTTGCGAAGATCGAATACTCCGACCCAGCAGATGCAGATGTCAAAACTGTCGATTCCGAACCACCCAAGCCGAAAAACAATAAACCGGTCGAGTTTGTTTGGATAGAAGACGACCAAATTCCACTTGGTGCGAAAAAGGAACAACAGTGGGACTTCGTCACTGCGGACAAAGGCCCCGTCAACAGTGGAGCGAATTCGCGTGTCGCCGAGTCAAGCGGATTGATCCAGCACTTCTTCACAGGAGCAGCGTCGCCGCTCAAAGCACAGAACAACGACACGTTGTTTGCTTACGTTTACTTGGATCCAAAAAACCCGCCCCAACAAGTCATGATTCAATTCAACGATGGCAACTGGAGCCACCGAGCCTATTGGGGCGAAAACAAAATTGAATGGGGCCAAGACCAATCACCCAGCCGTTTTTACGCGGGCGAGTTGCCAGAAATTGGCAAATGGGTTCGGCTTGAAGTCAAAGCAAAAAACGTCGGCTTCAAAAAACTCTCTCTTATCAACGGCATGGCGTTCACTCAATTTGGAGGCAAAGCCTATTGGGATTCGGCCGGCATCGTTTCGAAGATCGACCAGTCTTCCGAATTTAAGAGCCTCAAAAAATGGATCGAGATGGCAAGGCAAACCAAGGGCAATGGCTTGGCGAATAACATTAAAGCACTCGTCAACAAAGATCCAAAAAAGCTAGGTGCTCCCGGCAAGCAGAAACTGAAGGACTATTTCTTAGAGAACATCTATCCAACGACTTCAAAAGAGCTCGCCGAACCGAGAAAGGAAGTTGAATCTTCAACGAAAGCACTTGCTGACTTTCTAGCCACGGTTCCAACCACGCTGGTTTCAAAAGAGAAAACAGATATCAAAACCGCTTTCATGCTCGATCGCGGCGAATACGATCAAAAAGGCGACGAAGTCAAACGCCTTACGCCAGCTGCTCTTCCCGCGTTCGATAAAAACATGCCCGCCAACCGGCTTGGTTTTGCCCAATGGCTAACCTCGGGAACGCACCCACTCACCGCGCGAGTCGCAGTGAACCGATACTGGCAACAAGTTTTTGGAACTGGCATCGTGAAAACGTCGGAGGATTTTGGCAGCCAAGGCGACGTGCCCAGCCATCCGGAATTGCTGGATTGGTTGGCCAACGATTTCGTTGCCAATGACTGGGACATCCGGCGGTTGATGAAAACGATGGTCATGTCGGCGACCTATCGACAATCTTCGGTCGTCACGGATGAACTGATCGACAAAGACCCTGAGAACAGATTGTTGGCACGCGGGCCTCGTTATCGGTTGGACGCAGAGATGCTTCGCGATCAAGCTCTTGCGATTAGCGATTTGCTTGTTCCAACCATCGGCGGCCCAAGCGTGAAACCACCTCAACCTGACGGACTGTGGTTTGCCGTTGGGTATTCAGGCTCCAACACCGTTCGATTCAAGAAAGATTCTGGCTCGGAAAAAGTTCACCGACGTAGCCTCTACACTTTTCTAAAACGCACGTCGCCGTCGCCGCAAATGAATACGTTCGACGCGCCCTCTCGTGAGGAATGCCGTGTCCGACGCGAGCGGACCAATACGCCACTTCAAGCGTTATTGTTGATGAATGACCCGCAATACGTTGAAGCCGCTCGCCATTTTGCTCAGTTGCTCGTTGACCAAAAAATGGAAAACAAACTTCCGTCTGATGCGGAAGGCATTCAATTCATGTACGCCCGAGCGATGAGTCGCTCGGCAAGCGACACTGAACTTGGCATCATTGAAAAAAACCTTAACGAGCAACGCGATGAGTTTTCGGCAAAAAAAGAAGAAGCCCAAAAACTGATCGCGATCGGTGAAATGCCGGCTGACAAAAAATACGATCCTGTTGAACTTGCTTCCTGGACCATCGTTGCCAATCTCATCATGAACATGGATGAGTTTGTCACCAAAAACTAGTGCGAAGTTTTAAGTGTTGAGGATTCAGTCAGCGGTGCACTATACCCATCTCTGCTTAATGCTTTCTGACCAACAACACTGCCAATTGCCAACTATAGAATTAAAACAATGAACTCAAAACAGTACATTCAAACCGAAACGCGGCGGCAGTTTTTTCGCAAGGGTGCCCTTGGATTGGGCACGGCCGCCCTTTCTTCGTTGCTGGCAAAATCAGCCATCGCAGAAGAACCGACTTGGCGAACAAAAAGCACTGGTGGGATACCCGAACTTCCACACCACACTCCCAAAGCCAAACGCGCGATCTATTTGTTCATGTCGGGTGCCCCGTCACAGCTGGACATGTACGACTACAAACCAAAAATGAACGAACTGTTCGACACCGACCTCCCAGAAGAGATTCGCAAAGGCCAACGCCTGACGACCATGACGTCAAAGCAGTCTCGGTTCGCGGTCGCTCCTTCCATTTTCAAATTTAAGAAATACGACAATGGTGGCGACGGAAAATGGGTCAGCGAACTGCTACCCGAGACCACAAAAATCCTTCCCGAGTTGGCTTTCGTCAAAAGCGTATGGACCGAAGCGATCAACCACGATCCTGCGATCACTTATATCTGCACTGGTAACCAGCTGCCTGGTCGTGCGAGCCTGGGGGCTTGGCTGAGCTACGGATTAGGAAGCGAAAACGAAAATCTCCCCGCGTTCGTCGTTCTGAATTCAACATGGACCGGCCGAAAAGAAGCTCAAGCACTTTACAATCGGCTGTGGGGAAATGGATTTCTAAAATCGCGCCACCAAGGCGTTTTGATGCGTAACGATGGCGATCCTGTTTTGTTCTTGAAGAACGCGGCCGGCATCAGCCCGAAAATGCGACGCAGGATGCTGGACTCGTTAAGCGAACTAAACCAGCAAACCCATGAGACCTACCGAGATCCTGAAACGGAAGCACGCATCGCTCAGTACGAGATGGCGTTTCGCATGCAGTCATCGGTTCCCGAATTGGTTGACCTTTCAGACGAAACAGAAGCCACGTTAGCGCTCTACGGCCCCGACGTTAAAAAGCCTGGCACGTTCGCCCACAATTGTTTGCTTGCTCGTCGCATGGCCGAACGAGGTGTGCGGCTGACTCAAATTTTCCATCGTGGCTGGGACCAACATGGCAGCCTCCCAAGAGACCTTCCGAATCAATGCAGAGACATCGACCGCGCGACGTTTGGTCTGATTACAGACATGAAACAACGAGGCCTGCTCGACGACACGCTAGTTGTTTGGGGCGGTGAATTTGGCCGAACGATTTATTGCCAGGGCGGTTTAACAAAAACCAATTACGGTCGCGACCATCACCCGCGATGTTACACGATGTGGATGGCAGGAGCCGGTATTAAGAAAGGCGCGGTGCACGGCGAGACCGACGATTTTTCTTACAACATCACTCGCGACCCTGTTCACATTCGCGATATCAATGCCACCATTTTGAATTTGCTTGGCATCGACCATGAAAGATTTTCAGTCAAGCATCAGGGTCTCGACCAACGGCTTACTGGCGTCGAAGAAGCCACGCCAATCCGCGCGATCATGAGCTAGTGATTACTTACTGGTAATCTTACAAGAGCACCAGTTGGCTGGAGCATGGGCTTCCAGGCGAGCCCCAACGATGAAGCGGTTTGACTTGTTGAGTCGTTGATACAAGTCATCTTGATCATTTCGATGCGAACCTTTGGTCAATACTCATCGAGAAATCAATCTAGTGGTCTGTCAGACCTGAATTACAGGTGCCGTATCGATGGAGCGCAGGCACGTGTGAGGATGGCATTGAAAACTCAGCACACTATTCATTTCAGTTTTGACGGACCTCTAGAATAAAAAATCATCGCCAAAGGCATCTTTAACAAGATCGACTATGTCAGTTATCATCCATCGAACTTCAACTCTTATTCGATAGATGATTCCATGCCAGAAACTAACGCACAATACCTCGAACTTTGCAAACACGTTCGCGAGACGACTTATCTTCAATCGACCGCGGCATTGCTTGAATGGGATCAGCAAACCAAACTCCCTTCTGGTGCGGGTGAGTATCGTTGTGAACAGATTACTTTTCTTGCCGGTCAAATTCATGCACGGCGCACCGATCCGCGAATCGGAGAATTGATTGGTGAGCTATCTGAATCTCCGCTTGCCGCCGACGCAAACTCAGATACAGGCGCGACGATTCGTGAGTTGAAACGGGAGTACGAAAAACGAGTCAAACTTCCTGCGAGCCTCGTCGCAGAACTGGCACGTGCGGCTTCCGTTGGACAAACGATGTGGGTCAAAGCCCGCAAAGAAAATGACTTTGCCGGATTCGCACCTCAGCTGAAGAAAATATTCGATCTTAAAAAAGCCCAAGCCGAGGCGATTGGCTACGACGAATGTCCGTATGACGCTTTGCTTGACGAATACGAACCGGGAGCCAAAACTTCGGAAGTCGCACAAGTCCTTGACGCATTGCGAGTTGACCTCGTACCGCTGGTTGCCGAAATCGCAGACAGCGGCGTCCAACCTCCAACTGAAATCGTGCGTCGGAAATTCCCCGTCGAGTCCCAAAAACTGTTCGTCCGCGAAGCCTCAGCAAAAATCGGTTTTGATTACGATCGTGGCCGCCTCGACATCACGCACCATCCGTTTTGCACAGAGACAGGCCCCAACGATTGCCGAATTACGACGCGGTATGACGAAGACTTTTTCAATTCCGCGTTTTTCGGCACGCTTCATGAAGCCGGACACGGAATCTACGAACAGGGTTTGCGTGGCGAATTTTATGGCTTGCCACCCGGGCAATACTGCAGCCTTGGCATTCATGAATCCCAATCAAGACTATGGGAAAACCTTGTCGGTCGTAGCATTAGTTTCTGGCAGCACTTTTACCCTCGTGCACAACAGTTGTTCCCGGATGCTCTCTCGAATGTCCCGCTCAACGATTTTTACCAAGCGGTTAATAGTGTCTCGCCGTCGCTCATTCGAGTTGAGGCCGACGAAGCCACTTACAACTTGCACATCATCATTCGATTTCAACTTGAGCAAGCGATCATCAACAACGAGTTGGACACGGACGACCTTCCAACGGCTTGGAACGAAAAATACGAACAGTATCTCGGCGTCACGCCTCCTTCAGATGCTGATGGCGTACTTCAAGACGTCCACTGGAGTGCCGGGCTGGTTGGATATTTCCCCACTTATTCACTAGGCAACCTTTACGCAAGCCAGTTGTTTGAGACTGCCAATTCGGAGCTTGGTGATTTGAATGTAATGTTCCGCGAAGGAGAGTTTTCACCACTCAAAAACTGGTTGAACCAGAAGGTCCACCAACGAGGTAAATGCTTACCAGGTCCGCAGTTAGGAACAGAAGTAACCGGAACCGAGCTATCACATCAGCTCTTGATTAGTCAATTGCGTGATAAACTTTCACCGATATACGGGCTGTGATGGCAGGAGTTCCCTTTAACTGTGCGGGGTTGGAATTTGGGAGTGTATTTTCTGTCCCCTTCCACGTACAATTCTTCCGTAGGATGCCCAACAAATTATCAGCTGTTTAGACCTCCTTTCCCCTCCTTAAACTTCTCGCTGTGAATGAGATAACGATGGAAGACCTTCCTAACACAGAATCCATTATCGCGAACTGCCTTAACTGTCACGGTTTGGTCCGCGTTCCGATGAAGTCTCCAGCAAATTCGACCGTTCGTTGTCCGCGTTGCAATATTTCCTACACTCTGGCTCAAATCCTCAACGAATCCATTCCCGAACTCGAAGTAATGCTGGAACCAGAGTTGGTTCCTTCTATCGACAAGGGCGCTGAAAGGAAAAGCAGCGAAAGCCTGGAAGACGACGATTCGAAGTTCGTTGTTCCTATTCAATTAGCCAAAGGTGCTCAACGAAAATCACGTCGCCATCGCTCAAGTGAATCCAATGGCTCAAGTTCCCGTTCTAGCTCTCGTCGTCGCGGTGCAAGTTCACACAGAAGAAGCCGCCGTGAATCGAGAACAGAAGAGCCGACTGCTGTCGCAAAATCTTTTTCAAGCAGCTCCATTCAAGCGGGGCGTAGTTCTTCAAGGAAAAGCAATTCCACGAATGGAGCTCTCGAAGTAGCGAAGGTCGTTGTGGGAGGCCTGCTGGCAATTCCGATTGCCTACCTGTTGATCATGTGGCTGTTCAACAAAGACCCGCTAAGCATAGCTCCGTCGATAAGCAACACTGTTCCGTTCGCAGTACCAAATTCGCTTCGCCCCGATGATGACGAGGTTGTTGCAGACGAGGAAGAAACTGCCCCAGCAACAATGAATGGCTTTACAAAAAGGAATTCAAATTTGACCAATCTGCTGGACGACATTGACAACGCAGATGTGTCAGATGAGATTTATGTCCCTAACGTCGACCCTGACAAATTCGGCAACTAGGTTTATCTTGGTGTCATAAGTTGCCGGGGAACCAGCCCAAACCTTGGCATCCCCACAACCCCTACTGCTTTGGTGCCTTTTCTCATCAATCGATGTGGAAAAAACGCATCATCTTCTCAAACGAGTGCTACGTTTCCATACGCGACACCTCGGCGTTGATGCGCCGTGCCTTGGATTTCGATATCGATGGATCGGTCATGAGCCTCCCGAAAGCATTCAAAACTCAGCACTGCATTGCAATCTGCGCGATTGTTCTGTTCCTGCTGCAGTCAGGTTGCGCTCAAATTAGACTCCCAGCAATTGACCCAACCGGTCGAGGAATTTTTCTACCGGCACCATACAGTAACCAACTGCTGGGGCCAAACTCCGCTGCCCAAACTGGTAATCCTCTGCGCAACAATCCTGGATTCAACCCAGCGTTTCAACCACCGGGGTTTGGCGTCAACCCTGCAGCAAATCCTAATATCAATCCGCAAACGGTTCCGTTCGGACCAGCCACAAACCAACCCGTTCAACCAGCGTTTCAAAACCCGCCCACGCCACCTCCTTGTGATGGAACCGGCGTGAACCGAACGGTTAAAAAAACAATTCTCCCAGATCCCAACCGGATTAAAACGCGAGGGCAAGATGGCCAGATCATCATGACTCCCTCGCGCATCGTTGCTCCTGTTGGCAGCGAAGTCGTTGTGCTGGCTGGAATTTGCGGAGGCGACGGATTCTTCGTAAAGAATCAACCGCTCGAGTGGATGCTCTCCAACAACAGCGTTGGCGAGTTGGTCGAGATCGGTGGAACACATCATTCATCATTCAATAGATTGATTCCACCCACGGCTAAAAAATTCAGCGGACAATACGCATGGGGCCGGACAGGATTAAAAAACATCGTTCTCACGCGTGGCACTCCGACACCTGTCGATGACATCGAATTGGCAAAGGGCCAAACATTTGTCAGCGTTTCATCGGCATCGCCAGGTACCAGTTACATTACCGCTGTCGCTCCCAAGGCTGAGGGCTGGGACAAACGTCGGGCGTCAACAATCATCCATTGGGTCGATGGTCAGTGGTCGGTTCCAGTTCCAACTCGAGCCACCGCCGGAACCGTTCATCCTTTGACGACCGTCGTCAGCCGCACCGCAGATGGTTCCGGGATCAAGAATTGGGAAGTTCGTTACGCGATCGTTGGCGGCGCTCCTGCCGAGTTTGCGCCAAGCGGTTCTCAAACGGCTGAAGCCAAAACGAACAACGATGGACAAGCGACCGTTCAGATCCGCCAACCTGCCGGAAGATTCGAACCGGGAACGACTCAAGTGCGCGTCGACATTGTGAGGCCACCCGTTTTTGGTGAACAAGAATTAGTCGTCGAAAGCGGAATCACTTCGGTCACGTGGAGCGCTCCTGCACTTTCGATTCGCGCAGTCGGTCCACGCAAAGCCGAATTCGATGAACCGTTCAACTACCGAATCGAAGTTGCCAACCCCGGCGATCAAGTCGCAACCGGTGTCGTCGTTCGAACAAAAAACCTCGACGATGGAATTGAATTCATCTCAAGCACTCCAAAACCAACTGAGTATGGTCGACAATTTGAGTGGCAATTAGGCGACATCGCCCCTAACAGCCCCCCAAGAATAATTGACGTTCAACTGAAGTCCAAAAAACGCGGCAACGTCGGAATGTGTTTCGAGGTTGCCAGTGAATCTGATGGCTTGAGTACAGAAGCCTGTGCGGAAACGGAAATTATTTTGCCGTGCATTGGATTCGCAAGCGACGGACCAGCGACCGTCCGGGTCGGCGACAAAGTGCCTTTCGGTTTTAACTTGGAGAACCAATGCGATGAAGCATTGGAAGATGTCGTCGTACAAATCGCTTATGATCCGGGCTTGATCCGCCCCGGAAGTTCAAACCCGGTATCGTTTCGCGTCAACCCAGGTCAGCTCCTCCAGCCAGGCGAAACTGCATCAGAACAAATAATCTTTGACGCCATCGCTGCAGGTAGTCAATGCATCAATATTACAATTTCAGCCAGAGGCGTTCAGTCACAAGCCGAACAACGCTGCGTTGAGGTCATCGCCAAAGACGGATCAGGTTCTATCTTGAACGGTGGAACTCCGGGTTCGAATCAAGACTCGCCGCTGAAGATTACTTTGAGTGGAGGCGAGCCAGTAGAAGTCGGGCAAGCGATGACTGTTCGGGCTCAAATCACGAACACTGGATCGACTCCGATCGAGCGAGTGACGTTGGTTAACGCTTACGCATCGACCTATAGTGCGGATTCGATAACCCAGGAATTTGTTCCGGGAACAAGAGCTGAAGGCAACGAAATTTTCGTCGACGTGGGCACGATCAACCCAAACGAAACGGTAACCATCGACGTTCAGTATGACGCGAACCAAGTAGATCCTGATGCCGGCGTCGAATTTACTGCGATCTCTCGATCGGGCGCCAGTGCGGTGGACAGTCTCCTTATTCCGATTCAACCCGCGGGATCGCTTGGCGGTCAAGGCGGCGGAGGTCAACCTGGAACGGGCGGTCAAGCTTCTCCCGGAATCGGCATGCCTGATTTCGGCGGTTCAGGCGATGGCTCCATTAGCATCCCTAACAACGGAGCAGGGCAGGGCGGACAGCCAAACGGTGGTGCCAACGCGGGAGCCAACCAAGGCGAGCTTCAAGTTCGAGTTCAAACAGTCGACAAAAATATTCGCGTAGGACAACCCGCAAGGATCAGGTTTTCAGTAACCAACAACACGTCGCGGGCAATCAACGGCGTAAAAGTTGGCGTGATTATCCCCAACTCGCTGACCAATGTTCAAGTCACCGGCAGCGACAACAATTTGAAGTTGATCAAACAATTCGAATTTGAACCCATTCAAACTTTACGCGACGGTGGCACTTACACGTTTGACATTGTTGCCGACGGTCGAATTCCTGGCATGGCAACAATTGAAGTCCTGGCCACCAGCGAAGACACATTTGGAAGGTCGAGTGCAACTGACTCACTTTCGATCAGCCAGTAGTTGGCAAGTTTTCCGTCGCGGTTTTCATCCGTCAGTATTCAGTCGACTTTTTGGCCAACAGTCACAGTTTCCAGCACTCTACCCGAACAAACCGACTGGTTTGAATTTGCCACCAACGATTGGTTCAGGATCCACGCCCAGCCACGTGTTCAGCAACTCGGAGTACACGCTCCGATAGTCGATTTTGTACTTCATGTCGCCTTGGTCAAGATCGGTCAGGCTTGGATGATTGCCGATCAAACCGTTGTTGATGGCACTTCCACAAACGAACAGCGGAGCAGCCGCACCGTGGTCCGTGCCGCGACTGGCATTCTCTCTTACACGTCGCCCGAATTCTGAGAATGATAACAAAGCAACTCGCTCGCCATCGCCCTGCGATTCAATCTGTTTCATAAACGCGGAGACTGAATTGCCTAAATCCGACAATAAACTCCGATGGGCATCGCCCTGATTCGAGTGCGTATCGAACCCATCGAGCGTGACGTAATAGATCCGAGTCGACAAACCGCTTTCGATCAGCTGCGCGATCACGGAAAGCTTTCGACCAAGATCCGTCGAAGGGAAATCTGATTTACCAGTCGATTTGCCAGATATGCCTTCCAGTTTGTGGCTTGTCTCCAACGCAACATTGGCTGAATCATGTATGTATGAGAGCAATGAATTGTCGGTCTTTCGAGGTTGCTTGATCAACGCCGCCAATTTGTTTTTCACATCTTTGTCACCCAGCGCGTTCAACTTGAAATTATCAATCGAACGAATCGAGGGAATGGGTTTCTTTCGCGTTTTGAGTGCGAGCGGTTGAAGTCCGCTTCCTAAATGGATTGCTGGAAGATTCGCGGTTGCCATATTCGATTCGACCGAACGACCAAGCCAACCAACTTGGTCAGTCGATTCCATTTGATGAGCGGTATGCCAAAGATCCATCGATTCAAAATGGGAGCGGTTCGGATTGGGATACCCAACCCCTTGAACGACGGCCAGTTTATTGTCCTGCATGAGTTTATCGAACCCAGTCAGTGCAGGGTGGAACCCAACGTGATCATCAATTTTCAGTACGTTGCTTTTTTGAATCGCGAGTGTGAACCGGTTTTTGTAATATTCGTCATCGCCAAACGGGATGACAGTATTCAAACCATCATTGCCGCCGCTCAATTGCACGACAACCATGATTTTTTCGTCACGGTTCTCACCGCGCGAAGCCCCCAACAAAAACTGCGGCACAGCGCCCGAGAGACTGATCACTGCGGAACCGGCAAGTGTTTGCTTGATGAAGTGGCGTCGATTGTTCATAGGAATCACTCTTAGGTAATAAATTTACATCGTGCTCAATAAGCAGGATGGACATTTTTGTCATTTCTGTCCGTCACCGTTTTTTCGCAAAAGCCTTTCGCATTTCACTTCAAAAGTCAGACAGGAAAGCCCGACCTGCCTGATCTAACAATCTTTTTAGTTCAATTGAAACTCAGGAAGGGCCGCCAACGAGGCCAATGACTTTCGTGGGTTTCCCTTCGTCTTAGACAGAACTTCCTTCAACGAACTGCGGGTCTCACTAGACAGCGGAGTCGCCAAAAGAAATTCCTCCATCCACTCAACGGAATCCGCAACATTGTGTTTGGAATTCGCTTTCGCCCAGTTCTCCAAACTACCGGACTCAAATTTAGTTTTGTCATTGCCCAAGATCTGAGCGATCAAGTTCGCGCGAGCCAAAATCGTCGACGCATTGATCCAAGTCTTCCCACCAGCCCAACCTTTGACGTTTGGCGGATACAACGGCAGCTGACCAAGCGACGCCAACCGGGGAGCCAACGCGTTCATGTTTGTTGACGCTCCAAAAAACCGCAAGAATCCGACCGCCAACTCAACGGGACTTTTGATTTTTTTCCCAATGGCAACATCCGAGTAAAATACGTTGCTACTCAGAATCAACTTCATCGTCTCGCGAATATCAAAATCTGAATCACGAAGTTTATCCGCAACGGGTTGAACAAAAGCGTCCGTCATCGGGCCTTCGTCATAAACGAAAAATCGAATTAACTTTCGTGCGATGAACTGTGGAGCCGCGGGTTGTTTCAGAATAACCTCGATCGAATCGTTTCCGTCAAAATCACCAGTCGCCCCAAGAAAGGATTTTGTTTTCTTGTCATGCTGATGGCTGTTGAATCGAAACTTACTCTTTCGAATTTCCCAACCAGTGAAACATCGAGCGATCTCTTTAATGTCTTTTTCGGTGTAATTACCTGTTCCCAAACAGAAAAGCTCCAACAACTCCCTCGCGTAATTTTCGTTGGGCCTCGTCCGCCGATTTTCCTCTGAATCCAGATAAATCAACATCGCCACATTTGATGAGATTTTTTTGAGAAAGGGCTCGAACTTCCCCAGAGCATGTTTGCGAAGCAGTTGGTTTTGCCGGAACATTGCGCGAGAATCGTTGACCTTGCTGGCACCTGTTGCAAAGTGTCCGTGCCAAAACAAAGTGAGTTTTTCCAGAAACGGAGACGGTGTTTTCGTCATCCGCAACAGCCACCACGCAGCCAGTTGATTCGAATCAGATCCACCCGTCACCAGACGGCCAGCCGCCACCATCTCATTTTCTATCTCTTGATCATCAACTTTGAAAACCTGATCGATCGCAGTTTTAAAACCAACCGAAACCGCAGATTCAATCTCTCTGATCGAGCCGCCAAATCCAGCTCGACGAAACAAGTGTGCCGCTCGCCGATTGTCCCACGGCCGTTCAGGGCTGGGCTCAAACGCTTGCCAAGCACGGACCGGATCGATCTCGCGAGATTCTGCTGATGTTAAGTTTGTCATGGATGTTCCCTATTCCTTTGCAGAATTTTCATCTTCATCCAAATTGACTTTATCAAACCGCAACGCGAAATCAACTTTCATTTCATCGGATCGTATTTGGTAATCCAGCGTTGCGTCTTTGAATAGATCAGCAATGGTCAACAACACACCGATTTGACTCTCAGCGGCTTTGCGACCATGGCCTTCTTCGATCATATTTTGGGCAACCAACGATTCGCGATTGGCATCCAAAATTTCATGCAACATATTGCCATCGAGTTTGATCTTGGTGTTCGACTCCTTCATCTCTGACTCTTTGCCGTCAGCGACCAATTTTGCCAACTCAACGGCAAGGTCTTTGCGGCTTGCGAGAATCAAATGCGATCCTTGAAACGCGACGGATGGAGAGAAATTGAAAAGCGTCAGTCCTTCCTCAGTCCCTTCTTCGTAGAAGTACTCAGCGGACGAAAGTTTGGTATCACCGATTGTTTCCGTCTCAACCTCCAATTGTGGCTGGCCATTCATCCCAAGATTGATGTTTGCGAAACCGATGACGCTTTGAAAAGCAATTCTCAGTTTCCGTTTTAGCTTGTCCGGGTTTTTGATTTTGCCAACCAAAGCAAAGGCGGGCAGTTTCATATCGGGAATATATTTTTCGTCGAACGTGTTTTCCGTGACAATGATTTGGACGCCCGGCTCGAGAGCACCAAGAACGTCTTCACCGAAATCCATTCCGGAAAAAATCGTTGAGAGTTGACTGTCCGCTTGAGCCAACTGCGCGATCACGTTTTCGGCGTAGAGATCTTCTTTCGACAACCACCACAATCCAACATCACGATAAGAGGTCAGGCTCGCGATCAAGTTTTTAGGCTGTAACGCGGTTGGTGCGAATCCACCCAGATCTTCTCCAAAAAAGAAGCCACGTGCTTCGTTGGCCCAACCGGCATCAAATGGGACCGACATTGAAAAATCTAGATGCTCGTTGAGTGAAAGCTCCCCCATCGCGTGCGGTGCATTCTTTAACGCGTCCAACACTCCGCCAAAAATCAGCTCGACGCCCGGGTTGTCGGTCTGACCTAAAAACAAGGTTTTGTCGTCGGCAAGTTCACGAACGGTTTCTAAATCAACCGCAGCCCAAACATCGGATTTTGATTTCTGACCCGCTCGTTGGGCGACCGCTTTCTTGAACCAATCCTGTTTTGACAATGGAGAATCGGCGCCATCATGCAAATTGTCCACAAACGTTTTGGCAAACTTTTTCTTTGACGTCAGAACAAACCACGACTTGTATCGGGCAATCATAAAACCGTCGAACTCAGCCGCCACAGCATCGCGATAGTCTTTCTTTTTGAACGGTGGATCGTTGCCGTCTTTTCCTGCCGTGGTCGCAACAAGTTTCAAGATTCGGCCAGCAACCGTTTTCAATCGAGCCTCGTCTTTTGCTTTGAAAGCCACCAACGCGCCGTTGGTTTCGGTATCGAACCCAAGCCAAATTCCGCCAGCGGTGTTGCTTTTCAAAGCCTCGATAACGTTTTCTTCGATTTGGGTTTCCAACAACCCCCGTCCCACCATCGCCATTGCGAACTGTGGGGAACGCATCAATTTTTGGACATCTTTCATTTGCAAAACGTAGTTGAGAACTGGATGCGTCTCGATCGTTTCGATCAAGTTGGCTGGATCCTCAACGTGCAAATAGATTGCCGTGGTTTCCGGAAAAAAGTCAGCTGCCGTTTCCTGCCCCATTAACGGGCGCGCCAGCGTTGCAACACCAACCAAGAAAACAAAGGCCAGAGCGAATGTTGGGATTCTATTCTCTTGTGCACGGTTGAATGTCGCCATGAAATATCTGCCGCTCCGAGGATAGAAAGTAAAACCTGAACTCACTGCAATCTCCTGGTTGGATGCCTGCTTCGAAACGATACCCGAAGTATTCGGATGGGGTTTTAGTATATCGTGGAAATTCAAAAGGAATCCTAGATGACCAACGAGATGCTGAACGCTCGCATAAAAAAAGCCGGATTTAGTTAGCTCAAAGACTTTAACGTCTTCAAATGCAAACAAATCCGGCTATTGCTCGATAATCTTGAAAGCGGCATTCAGATACCGCGGCAACCGTGCTCAAAAATCCTTACTAGGATTCGTGCCAGGCGTGATCGGAACTCGCGGTTCTTTGGCCAACGAGAATGCCAACTGCTCGTACCACTGATCGTTCTGGTGGACGAGGCTTTTGATCTTTTTCCAAATCTCAACTGGAGGACCAAAACCGCTCCAATCGACTTTCAGCACGCGAACGCCTCGACGACGCATCTCACCCAAAAGCTTTTGGTAGTTGTCGTAAAGCTCTTTGAGATAGTCCAACGGAACGCCCTCTTCTTGAGAGCGACCGCGGCTGTGCATTCGGTCGTAGCACTCTTCTGGTGAGACGTCGAGGTAGACAAAAATGTCCGGCGGCATGACGTCGCGGCTCATGTTGCGATAGACATCCACGTACAGCTGATACTCTTCTGGTGTCATGAATCCACGTTCCATCGCAGTTGTTGCGAAAACGGTGTCTCCATAAATCGGACGATCTTGAACCACAACGATTCCTTGATCCCCCCAGGCCATCTCGACGGCCAAGCGATGCTGTTCGTATCGCTGACACAGCATAAACATCTGCATCGCGAATCCGCCACCAGTGTTGGTGCCAGATTGAAGGTCTTCGTAATAGCGTTCGAGAAAGTGATTAAATTTCGGGTGGTGGGTTGGCTCTTCAAAAACCCGAGTTGGATAACCAGCCGCCATCGCAGCTGAGGCAATCGCATGACAAGCGTTAGTTTTTCCAGCACCAATATTCGCGTCGATCGCGATAAATAGCCCCTTACGAAGTTTGTCTTCCTCAAATGACATGCTGATTCCTGTATTGGTAAATTGTGCTGCGAACGCCCGAATTGGCGAGTTTCAGAAGGGCGGCAGGTTGATCTGGCGGGCTTCAGTGGCACCAACTTAACGCCCGCTCCGAGGCCTTGCAAGCGCTCAATTTAACCGTCAAAACTTGCCAAAAAACGCCTTAAACTCACCCAAAAAAACACAATCTGAATTCTCAAGCAACCAGCGTACGAATAAACACGACTACATTTCGAATCCAAAATTCGAACATCGAATTCGATGTTCATTTTTCGGTCGCGTTGAATCATTGATTCCTTAAAATGGCCTCATGGGAACGATTCAAAAAACTTTGGGCATCGAAATAAAAATGCCATCCGAGCAACGGATGTACACCGCGATTTGCGAACGGGATTCGGAATTCGAAGGCGTGTTTTTCTTTTCCGTTCGCACAACAGGAGTTTTTTGCCGCCCGAGTTGTGCAGCCAGAACTCCAAATCGCGAAAACGTGGGATTTCACAGGACCGCATCCGATGCATTGGCAGCCGGTTTTCGTTCGTGCAAACGGTGCCGACCTCTGAAAGTGTTTGGCTCCTGCCCAAGTTGGCTGGTTAGCTTTCTTGAACAAGTCGAAACCGAACCCAACCGACGCTGGACCGATCAAGAGTTAAAAGAGATCGACATCGAGCCATCAAGGATCCGACGATGGTTCAAACGCAATCACGGAATCACTTTTCACTCTTACCTTCGAACCCGAAGATTGGCGAGCGCGATGGGACAAATCAACACTGGGACTTCCGACGCCACCCGCGCGGCGCTAGCGAACGGTTACGAATCGCAAAGCGGTTTTCGAGAGGCTTTCAAGAATTGGTTTGGCGAGGCCCCCACACAAACGAAGTCATCTAACGAGCCAATCAAACTCAATCGGATCTTAACACCGCTTGGCCCGATGCTTGTTGCGGCCGACAGCGAATTTGTATCCCTGCTCGAGTTTGCAGACCGTCGAATGTTAGAGACACAACTCAAACGTGTGCAAAAACACTTCGAGACTGTCTTCGCTCCGGGAACCAATCCATTGATCAAGCAAATGGAATCCGAGCTCAAGAAATACTTTGCGGGTAAGCTCAAGGAATTCACGGTTCCCATCAAAGCTCCCGGAACCGAGTTTCAATCAAAAGTCTGGAAGCAACTAACCAAGATTCCTTACGGCAAAACTTACAGCTACGATCAACTGGCGAAAAAAATTGGCAACCCCCAAGCCCACCGCGCGGTCGGCACAGCCAACGGTAACAATCGAATGTCCATTATTATTCCGTGCCACCGCGTCATCCGTAGCGACGGCTCACTGAGCGGATACGGAGGCGGCGTTTGGCGAAAACAATGGCTGCTGGATCACGAAGCAAAATTCGTTTGAGCGACTGCTATTGCCCGCCGATTAAGTCCCTCCAGAGCTTTCGCGTATTTCGTTTCTTTCGCGGTTACTCCCAACCATGAACCGATCGAGAACCTTACCGCGAAACACGCCAAATATGTGAACAAGAACGGAGTGTTAGTAGTTTAGCGAGCGACATGTTACCGACGAAAAAGATTCGTTGCCTAGCAAACTAGATGTAGATTATTTTCTCGAAAAAGCACCTTACTGATTTCAAGTTCGAATTTCACTTTAAAAATTCGACAACCTCATCAGAACCGGGCTTGGAATAACGAACGGCAGCGCGACGGACTTCCTTTTGAAAAAGCACGACCCAACCATCGCCATTTTTCAGCATCATCGATTGATCGCTTTCACGCTCAAGCATGACTCGTACGGTTTTCCCAGGCTCCAAACTCCCCGACAACTTTTTCGTCCGACCGCTTCGATCAGACAAATGCCAATTGGATAGGTCGAATGTGGTTTCATCGGTTGAGTTTTTTAGCTCAACCCATTCGCCCTCATCGTCAGCGGCCGACGGGTTGACCAGAACTCGTGCAATCTGAATAGGGGAATCATTGTGTGGCTGGGTCGGCAAATCAATCTTCGCGTTGGCGGTAGGTACCGACGACTTGCCTGGAATCGTACGACCTCGGAATTTTGGATACAGTGTTCGAATGTGATCGCCACGTTTACCGGGCTTCCCGCGCTGAGGAGGTGAAACCGTTTGTGGATGCATCACGATGTCAAAAAAATTTTCACCCAGCCGAACACGGTGATGATTTTCCTTGCCTTTGACGTTGTCATACTTACCGGCCTTTTGCGAATAGAAAGCCAAAGTACCAAATGCGATCTCTAGCTCGGGTCGGGTACCCACAAAAAATCCGCCCGGCTTCTTCATTAAGTCATGCCCATACGATCCATCGTCTTCGGAGGTCGGCGACCAACGCATTACGATCGTGGTGACTTTGTGATCATCTAAAGCGTCCGCAACATTTCCCTCAGGGTAGTCGTACCCAAGGTAGTCAGTCTTGCCCGCCTTTTGCTCAAGATAGAACTTGACCCAAGAATGATATCCACCCACTCGGTCCTCACATTTTGGTGCACCCGATTCATTGGACTCATCTTCGCCTACAAACACATGCTCGAATCCAACGCAGAATGGCTGGTCTTTTCCGTAGCGATTGGTGTAAGGCTCGAACCACATCCTTCGGACGACGGAGTGGATGTCCTCGATTGTTGCCCCCGGAGCCAAAACCGTCCGAATGTGCTCAACCGCGACCTTCATTGTTTTCGATTTGAAAACTTCATCAAGAAAGCTGTCGACTTCTCTCCAATGCTCGTTGCCCACGTCATCGAATTGAACTTCAGGGCGCAACTCGGCGGCAGTGTAATTATCGAGCAGTGCGATGAACGTCTTGAATGTCGGCTCTTCGAAAACTGATTCATCTTTCATCGACAACAACGGCATCGGAGCGTTGTCTTCGTCGAGGCACCTTCCAGCCTTGCCTTGTTCGTGAACCACGACGATCGCATTGGGATCTAATGGCTTTCCCAATGTGTCGAGTTTTGTTGTAGAGATGTGCGACTCAGGCAATTCCCAAATCCTTGAGAAAATGTCATCGCTCGAATTAGTTTTGACTGAGTCAACCCGACTGGCCGTGGGTTTTGAATTCGCGACGACCGTTTTTGCGGATGATTGTTTTGCCTGGAAAATTCCATTGCCCGCGTTGCCGTCGCTACACCCAACGCTGCAAAGGAGAACAGACGCTGACAAGTAAGAAAAAACCACGGCAATTGCCGCAGGAAGATTGGAATTGAGACGATTCAAAGTTACACCCGATTGAATTTCGCAACACGCGAAAGTGAGTTGCTCGTCTGCGTATTATTGACGCTCGGAAGTCGATTGGTAAGTCGTTGATGGATACGATCCTTCTGATTTGCCACTCCGATCTGATTAATCAAACTTACTAAATCCAACTTTGTTAATTCAGTTTGCTCAATTCAGTTTGCGAAACAAAAAGTTCACTGGAACGAAAACCAATATGTTAACATTGGACGCTTGGGATTCCTTGGAACCAATCAACACACGTCAGTCAAACCAACCGACCAACTTCAAATGCCAACATTTTCCGACCGCGCACAGAGCCTTCCCGCCTCACCGATTCGAAAACTAGTTCCGTTTTCAGAAGCCGCCAAGGAACGTGGGACAAAGGTTTACCATCTCAATATCGGTCAACCGGACATTCCAACCCCGCCTGAGTTCTTTCGCGCGATCACGGATGCCAATCTGGAAGTCGTCGCCTACAGCCACTCGGCGGGGATTGAACCTCTTCGTGAGCAGATCGCCAATTACTACACGCGGCTTGGACATGCGATTGGAATTGACGAAGTCCTCGTCACGACAGGCGCGTCGGAAGCCTTAAATTTTGTTTTCACCGCCATAATGAACCCTGGTGATGAAGTCATCATTCCAGAACCGTTCTACGCCAACTATTTGTCGTTCTCGTTAGGTAACGATGGCGTCGTAGTTCCAGTAACGTCCAACATCGAAGACAATTTCTCACTCCCCCCGATCGAAGCATTCGAAGAGAAAATCACTTCAAAAACGCGAGCCATTTTGATCTGCAACCCCGGCAACCCCACAGGCGTTCTCTATCCCAAGGAAGCCTTGGAAAAACTCCAAGCCCTCGCAAAAAAGCATGACCTGTTCTTGATCTCCGACGAAGTCTACCGCGAGTTTGCCTACGACAATTTGGAGCATCATTCGACGCTTGGCCTTGAAGGCTTGGAAGAAAACGTCGTGGTGATTGATTCGATATCGAAACGATTTTCAGCTTGCGGTGCTAGGATTGGCTGCATCGTTTCACGCAATAAAGAGTTGATGCAGCACGTTTTAAAAATGGCTCAAGCAAGATTGTCACCGCCATCGTTTGGCCAACTGGGCGCGACAGCCGTTTATCAGTTGCCGGCCAGTTACTACGAAGGGGTCAATCATGAGTACGCTCAACGAAGGGACCTCCTCAAGGCGACGCTCGACAAAATCGAGGGCGTGGTATGCCCAAAAGTCAACGGCGCTTTTTACGCAATGGTTCGCTTACCCGTTGCCGATAGCGAACATTTCTGTCAGTGGATGCTGGAAGAGTTTGAGCACAACGGCGCGACCGTCATGATGGCTCCCGGAGCAGGATTTTACGCGACGCCCGGACTTGGTTTAGACGAAGTGAGGATCGCCTACGTTTTGAACTGCGAAGATTTGGCCGTCGCAATGAAGTGCCTTGAAGAAGGCTTAAAAGCATACAGCCAACGAGATTAGTCTGCGTTGTTGACTGTCCCTGGCTGAAGGATCTCTTCAACATTTGTGCCCGTTTTAAAACCGCACTCCGTCAAATACACGGTCAACTTGCGCCATATCGCAAAAACATATTGGACCGGGCTACAACTTCTATTTTTCCCGAAACTTAAACGCTGAAATCGAGTTCTAGATTCTCGTGCGCTGGATGCCCCCTCGATCCAACCCGGCATTTGAGTACCGCTCTTCACTTTCAAGCGATCAATTTTCGAGTTGCGACCTTGATATCTGTTTTTTTGGCGGTAGTCGCTTGATATCGGGACTGGAGCATGTAACTATAGCGAAGCAAAATACCAAGTGTCTAACTTTCCACTGCCTCAACTTCATTCGGGAATTGCCTTCATGCAATCACCTTTTACGCTTGAATCAAACAACCGAATTGTATTTTTTGCTCTTACCGCCCTTCTTGCGGTCGTCTCAACCTTTGCAACCGGCGATTCAGCGTTTGCGGATGATGACAAATCTAAAACGCCTCAGGCCGTCGTCCTGAAAAATGCCACGATCCATAGCCAGTCGAACCTCGGCACCTTTGTTGGATCTGTAGTCGTTGTCGATGGAAAGATTTCGGCGATCGGCGCCAAAGTTAAAACGCCCAAAGACGCCAAAGTGATCGACCTTACCGGTTGCCACGTCACCCCGGGTTTGATCGAGAGCCGTGGAAAACTTTGGCTAACCAACGCCGCTACGACCGAGACAAACACCAGAGGCGAATTGAACATCAATGATGCAATTGACCCCTGGTCAGAAGATTGGCGAGAGCTTGCGTCCCAAGGAATCACATCGGTATACGTGCAACAGGCTTCAACAGGCTCGATGGGCGGATACGGTTCTGTGCTTCGCGTTGGACCACATGGGACGCCTGAAAAGATCATCTTGAAAGAAGCCGCCGCCGTCCAAGCGTCCATCGGCACGCGTGGAACCACGTCGAAAGACCGCTATGCACAAGTCAAAGCACTAGAGAAATTGCTTGAGGCGGCAAAGGAAAAGAAAAGCAAAAAGGCCGACGACAAAAAGACTGACGACAAAAACGACGCGGAGAAGAAAAAGGAATCTGAGAAAGACTCTGAAAAGAAAAAAGAAGTCGACGACAAAAAAGAGGCTGGCAAAGACAAGGACGCAACAAAAAAAGACGACGCGAAAAAGGATGACGATAAGAAGGACGAAGACCTAAGTGCCTCTACAATCGTTCTCCGTAGGATTTTGAAAAAAGAGATTCCGCTATTCGTTGAGGTTCACCACACCGATTCGCTAAAGCAAGTTTTGGCGTTGGCGAAAAAGCTGGACATCCGAATCGTGCTTGATGGTTTGAGCAACATCGAGGGCTCGTCCGATGAGGTTGCTGAATCCGGTTTCCCAATCGTTGTTGGTCCGGTTTTCGAACTCGGTACCTCGCCAACCTATCGCAAAGACCCGAAATACGATTGGCTTTCTTCCGTTGACGCTCAGCAACCATGGGCGTTGGGCAGTTTTGCTTCAAAAGCCCGACAATCAAGATTGCTTCGCGTTCAAGCCGCCACGGCGATCCGAATGGGTGTTGCCCATGGATCTGTTTTAAAAGCAGTTACTTCTGGAGCAGCACGAATTCTTGGAATCGCTGACGATGTGGGATCTTTGGCAGTCGGAAAACAAGCAGACATCGCGGTTTTTGCGGGGGATCCGCTCGATCCGTGCACACCAACACGACTTGTAATGAGCCACGGGACGGTCACATTTGAAAATAAGATTGCGGGCAAATCGGTTGCCAAATCAAAGAAGAACTCAGCCAAACAATCAGACGCTGCCAGTTCCCCAGTCGCGTTACCATCACGTCTTCCAAGTAGCTACGTCGTTCGAACAACACGCCTGCTTCGCAAAGGTAAATTCGTTGAAGGCACTTTGACGATCGTCGACGGTAAAATCAAATCGGTTGGAAAATCGAACAAGGTTTCTTCTGATCTTCCAGTTTTCGACTTAGCCGACACGGTTGTCACGCCGGGTTTGGTGATGGGAATTTCATCGCTTGGTCAAACCTCATCAATCGCTGACACCACCGAATCAGACGCCTCTCATTTGCGAGCCGTTGATGCGGTCGATCCCGCCAATGAAACCGCAGATAAATCACTCGCAGGCGGCGTGATCCATGTTGGAATTTCTCCTGGATCATCAAATACGTCTGCCGGTGTTGTCGGGCATATTCGATTGGGAACTGGCAATTACGTAGCCAACCCAGCGATCGCAAATCATTTTGTGCTGAGCGATTCGGCTCGGCAAAACGGAAGATTCCCGGCATCGTTGAACGGTCAAGTTCAGTTGTTGAACAATTTGTTCGACGGAAAACCATCGAGCTCGAATGTTTATGTTACGACTCAAGTCGGCGAGTTGATCGCAAAGGAAAAACTCGCCAATGTAAAAGCTGTCGATGATGGCGATCGAATGGCAATCGTCGCTGCGAACTCAAAATTGGAAATCCGTTCAGCGATCGCTCTCTCAAAACAGCATGAATTTTCGGCTGCACTTTATTCCACCGGTCAAGTCGGCGATTTCGCAGATCAACTTGCAGCTCATAAGTTTGGCTTGGTCGTTCCACCACTCTCTGGAACCGAATACGACACTTACCTTCAGCACATTGTCGCAACTGAAAAAGCCGGCGTTCCCCTCGCGTTCGCTGGCGAGTCACCAAAAAGCATCCGCACAACTGCGGCGTTGTTAGTGAGTGCAGGATTGCCAGCCCAAGCCGCACTACTCGGGTTGACCGAAGGTGGTGGATCAGTTGTCGGCATGAAAAAGACTGGCTTCTCAAAAGGCGCCAAAGCAGACTTCGTCGTTTGGAGCGGCGTTCCATTGAACCTGGCTGCCAAACCAATGAGCGTCATCGTTGATGGCCAAACCGTTTCAAAGTAATCAATTCAAACAGAATCCATATATGAAACGCAACTTACTAGCTTTAATCGGCATCGTGTTTTGCCTGCTGCCTGCGATGAATGCGGCTGCGGACAATGACGCTGCCAAAGGCACGCTTTATAAAGCATCCAAGGTTTACACCATGGCTGGCGAACCGATTTCGCCCGGCCAAGTGTTGGTCGTCGATGGCAAGATCAAGGCGGTTGCTGAAACCGTTGATTTAGGTGGAGCCTCTCCCAAGGTCGTCGACCTAGGTGAAGGATCTGTGCTCATGCCTGGATTGGTTGACCCGTATTCCCAAACAGGTTTGGGCGATGACGGATCGAATGAAACCACTGACGAAATCACACCAAATTTTCGTACCATTGATTCCGTTGACTGGGACAAACCCGCCCTTCGTCGACAACTTGAATCAGGCACCACAACCATGTGCGTTTGTCCTGGCACTCAAAACGTATTTTCCGGCATCGCTGCGATCGTCAAAACGGCAGACAACGGCGACTCCATTTTGAATGATGACGGACCATTGTTGGCGTCTGTCTGTGCAGACCCAGCATCTGGCAATCGTTCTCGTTCACGTCCGGACTCGATCTTTATTCGTCAGCCAACCAACCGCATGGGTGTTGTTTGGATTTTGCGAAAAACGTTCGACAAAGCCAAACGAAACACCGACGCCGAAACTCTCACTAATGTCAAACAAACACTCGCTGGCAAACGCCCTTTGATGATGGTTAGCCGCATGTCTCATGACTTGACGACGATTGCTACGCTCGCTGACGAGTTTGGTTTTTCACCCGTCATCGTTGGTGGCCAAGAAGCCTACAAAATCAAGGACCTCATCGCCGAACGAAAGTACCCAATCATTCTTCAAAAGATCGCCACGGGTTCGACAACGGGAACCGAAGGCGCCGAAGTTTGTTGGAATCAAGCCGGTGTGCTTTCTGACGCGGGGGTGACGATCGCTTTTTCAGGTGATGATTTGCTTGAGCAAGCTCGTTTCGCACATCGTTACGGTTTAGAAAAAGACAAAGCACTTGCTGCACTCACAACAACGCCAGCGAGTTTGCTTGGTGTCGATACCATTGTTGGCTCGATTGAAGCGGGCAAAGACGCGGACTTGATCGCACTCAGTGGCGAACCGCTTGAGTTTACAACTTCGATTCAGTGGGTGTTGGTCAATGGCGAAATGGTCACAAGCCAAAATTCAGATAAAGACAAGGAATAATAACCGTGCTTAACAAGCTAATTTTAAGTGTTTGTTGCTTTGCGATTTTGGTCGCCAGCTCGAGTTTCGTCTCGGCTCAAAAACCACTCGCGATCAAAGGCGCCACGATTCACACGATGGCTGGCGATACCATTGAAAATGGCACGATCATTTTCCGTGACGGACGCATCGTCGACATCGGTGTCGATTTGACGATTCCAGTCGAAGCCAAAATCATCGACGCCACTGGCAAAGTTGTCATGCCCGGCATTGTTGAGACTCACAGCTCTTCTGGAATGAGTCAGGCCAACGAATCGAACCCGCTTGTGCCTTACGTTTCTGTGCTCGATTCAATCGACCCAATGAATTCGTACTTCCGCCAAGCTCGCCGCAACGGCGTCACCTCAGTTGGAATCACACCTGGAAACACGACGATGATCGGTGGCCAAGCCGCTGTGATCAAAACAGCCGGTGAGTTCCTTGACGAAATGATTCTCAAGCCAAACGCTGGCGTGAAAATTTCTCTTCGTCCTGTTCGCGGCAGCCGAATGAGCCACTTGGCCGCACTTCGCAAAGCTCTCGACGCTGCGAAGAAAAAGATGGACAAGAAAGCAGAGAAAAAAGACGACGACAAAAAGGCCAAGGACGACAAAAAGTCCGACGCAAAAAAAGAAGATGCGAAGAAGTCCGACACAAAAAAGCCGGACGCCAAAAAAGCCGCCCCCGAAAAACCAGAATCAGAACTCGATAAAGCGATGTTCAAACTGCTTTCGGGTGATCTGCCTGCCATCATCTACTGCGACAAAGCAATGGACGTTGGACAAGCACTTCGCTTGATCGAACAGTACAAACTTAAAGCATCACTCGTTCTCGGTCGCGATTGCCACAAAGCTGCTAAGCAAATCGCCAAAGCAGGCCTTCCCGTCATCCTCGATTCAACGTTGGTATTTTGGGAAGAAGACCCTCGCACGAAAGAAGAAACGAAGATCGTTGTTCCAAAAACGTTCCGCGATCACGACGTCAAATTTGTTTGCCAAGTCGGTCGTTCAACCTCTGCAACACTCGGCAACAATTACCTTTGGTATCAAGCTGCCACCTGCATCAAATATGGCATGCCTCGACAGGAAGCTCTTGAGTCGCTGACCACACTGCCAGCAAAATTCCTCGGCATCGACAAGCTTGTTGGAACGCTTGAAAAAGGCAAGGACGGCGACGTTGTGATTCTTTCTGGCGACCCACTGAAGATTGACACCTGGGTTGAAATGACTTTGGTAAATGGTGAAGTCGTTTACGACCGTGACAACGACGAAGAACTCAAACGTTTGCTTGGACTTGTCGACGAGTATGGCAATCCGGTTGAGCCTCCAAAGAAAAAAACTGCGGCAAAGAAAACGGC
>JBGCDK010000078.1:0-15102 GCA_045105295.1 Mariniblastus sp. | reverse complement strand
GAAGACGATCATCCAGTAGGTTTTAACCCTTTCGTAGTGTTGCCCATTGGCTCGGTTCTATCATGCCATAGACTTCGCAAGAAAAAAACAGCTCTTTCAGAGCAATGTTTTGGGAGCCTGATTGTCAGCGTCAGGCTTTGCGAGAATGAATTCGGCTGGTGCTTTCCGGGCGAACTGGGGCTGCGGTTCAATCGCTCAGAAGCCTTCCGGTTAGGTTGGGATATTGGGTTCACCGATTGGAAATTGTGTCTTGAATCGTATTGCTTTTGCGCTTTATTGGTATTTTAATTGACTCCCCGCAGATGCCATTGAGATCAATGTCGTCTCGGTAATTTGTTTCAGCATCACTCTTACCTCCTTTGAAAGCCGACATGCGTAAATTCATTTTGCTAACAGTCTTAGCCCTTTGCTTGGGATGTAGTTCGGATCAATCGAGCGATAATTCTCAGGCTGTCCAAGAACCGGCTAGCTCTTCTTCCAGTAGTGACAAAACTGCTGCACCTGTGGCTCCTCCAGTCGCGGAAACGCCACCTGCTAAAGAAGTTAAGTTGCCGTTTGACATGCCCATGATGCCGGGTGCTCGGTATCTAAGTGGATCAAAGTTTTCGCGTCCAACCAAGAGACGTGGCCCTGAAGCTATGGCGACCATCATCGCGAAAGGCACAACGCAGGATGTTGTCGAGTTTTATAAAACGGCTTTGCTTGAGAATGGCTTTTCTGCAGATTTTGGTGGGGCCAATGACGAATCGAGTAGGTCAGTGTACGGTTTGCGAGAGAATGGCGAAAAGTGCTCAATTACGACCATGAAAGGTGGCTCAAAAGCGGGCCCAGGTGAATGTCAAACCGCAATCATTGCTACCAAGCCATTAGCAAATCCCGAAGAGAAGAAGTAAGCGGCAATCGAACTTAGATATATTCCAAATGGGGACAGACCATTCGAAATTTTTCGAGTTTGGTGCTGTCCCTTTTTTGGGGCTCCGGTTGGTAGAGGAATCTTAGTTCTTTGAATGCGAAAGAAATGACTGACGAGCAGATTTGTCGAGCTGCTTGCCGCCAGTCTGCTTTCGTGTATTTCACGTATTTCACGTATTTCGCTGTCAAATTCTTTGGCTTTCAAACGTTAGATTTCGCATCACCAAATACAGATCGCGGTCGAATCAATCTTCGATTGGATGGTCGCAAACTCGAATAACAATAGTTTACAGCATTGCTTGGATCTTACCCCAAGCCCAATTGAAGTTCTTGAATGCGATCAAGATAGTAATGCCGATCACGACCACACCGAGAATATTGGTGAGCCAGCGATTTCGGAACTCGCCCATGATGTCGGATCGGTTCGCCATCACCAAAAGTAGAACAGCAACGATGGGAAGCAACAATCCATTGGCGACTTGCGCGAGGATGATTGTCTCGATCGGACTGTTGGGTAACAAAATGCCCATCATAACGCCAATCAATACAACGACTGATGCGACCGATTTTAATCGCCAGTCGGATAGTTTTTCGGGCCAGCCAAAACAACCTGACGCTGCGTAGCCCGCTGCAATCGGCGCCGTGATGGCGCTTGTCAATCCAGCTGCACAAAGCCCTATCGCAAACATTGTTTTCGCCCACGAGCCCAATGCGGGTTCGAGTTGCAACGCGACTTGGTGGGCACCAGCAGTGGTCTTGGCAAGAGTTGTTCCAGCAGTTTCGGCGGATTCAATCGAATGGAATGCAACAGATGCGGTGATCAAAATTGCAGCCGTGACGATTCCACCAATTAGAACCGAAGCAATTGTATCCCAACGCGAATATGAGATGGCGTTCTTTTTTAACGCTTGCGACTCGGCGTCGTTTTCCATTCCCGAAAAATCCCAACGTTGTTTGGCAGCGCTGGCGTGTAGAAACAAATTGTACGGAACGACCGTGGTTCCAATCAAAGCAATAACGAACAGTTGACTGCCTTTAGGTATGCGCGGCACGAATCCAATGGCAACTTGCCCCCAATCTGGTTTGCACTGAATCGCAGCCATTACGAACAAGACACTCATCAACGCCACAAGCAACGTTAAGAGGCTTTGAAGAATATCGAAACGTCCGACCCAAATGACTGTTAGTGCAATCAAGCCGATGGCGAGAACGACGAAGTCTTGTGTTGATAAAGTTCGTGTGGTTGTGTCAGGCAACGATGGCTGATTGGTTGCGGATTGGCTGGTGCTGGTAGTTGCCGTTGCGAGCTGATCGGAATCTGTTTTAAGCGTTCCGTTGGTCGCCGGTTGTGAATCGAATAGTACAGAAACGCCTTTCGCGGCCCCCAGTATGTTTCCTGTTTGGTACGCCGCATTGCCGAACAGGACGGCAATCAGGACCAAGCCGAGCACTGCGAGTTTGGCTAATGGATTTCGCATTGAGGACTTGATCGCTTGGGTCAGTCCGTCACCGGTAACGATCCCTAAACGAGCCGCCATCTCCTGAAGAATGATGGTGGCGATGACTGAGAATCCAACAGCCCATAACAACACGAAGCCATAATTGGCTCCAGAGCGGCTGGCCGAAAAAACGGTTCCCGGTCCGATAAACGCAGCGGTCACCAGAATAGCTGGACCCAATGAGAATTTTCGTTTGGTATTCGGGACGCTCACAGTGGTTGCTTTCTCAGGTTGGTTGATTTGGATGAAGCGATTGAATTGGCAATTTAAAATTAAGAATTCAAAATTGATGAAAGATTAGGACGCCGTGTTTGCTTCATTTCAAAGTTGCAGAAATCTGGACCGAGAAATTCTCTCGATACGTTCACGCTTTCGATCTGAGTTGTCAATTGTCAGTTGTCAGTTGATCGCGACCTTCATTGGAATGATTGCTCGACGTATCGCAACCGTTTGGGCCGCTGATTGCAATTGAAATCAAAACGTTTAGCAAACGCTTGCGAAACCTCCAATTTATGGAGCAAAATCACTTTGCAAAACTGGATTCTATTTGGCAAGTGCCGACTTGAGTGCAAAATGTCCAATTCAATTGAAACTTTGCTGTGATGTGGATCAACGCATCTGGGATGTTTGCCGATACAAGCTAAGGAAGATTCCCAATAGGGTTTTTCCAACGCAAATTGGGAGATTTGGGGCAAATCTGCGTCCTGAAATCACAAATTCTTTTGCTTGACCGTATTGCGGAACCTAGCAGCGTTCTGGTGAGGCCGGTAGGATAGGTTTGCACCTAGTTTCGACGTTTACAGCCCAAATCAAAATTCAATATGAATACTGTCAAACTAAAATCCACCTTAGTCATTTTTTTGCTCTGTCTTTTTGGCTCCGCTGGCGTTTCTCACGCTCAGCAATGGGCTCGGGCAATGTTCACCGAATACGTGAAAGATTTTGGAAAGGTTCCACTGGGCGAAGTTCCAGAGTACCGTTTTGAAATCGAAAACAAGTACGAGGAAGACATCCGAATTCGGTCCATTCGATCGAGTTGTGGTTGTACGATCGCGACGGCTTCCAAGAATGTGTTGAAGACTTGGGAGAAGGGCGAGATCATCTGCAAGTTCAACACTCCAGCTGTTGGCCCTGGTTTCAAACAAGCCACGGTGACTGTCGAATTTGATCGACCTTTCGTCGGCGAGTGTCAATTGACGGTTCGCGGGACGATTGTGGCAGGTGTTAGTTTCTCACCCAAGTCAATTGATTTTGGTGATGTGACAGCCAAGAAACTGCCTGTTAAAAAAATTACCCTGACCTCAACAGGAAACCCGTTTTTCCGTGTCGCTGACATCAAGAGTACTTTTCAGCACATCAAGGTCCAGGTGAGTGAAACTGCTCGAAGCAATGGTTTGGTCAAAGTTGAAATGGTGACCCAGCTGAAAGACTCCGCTCCAACGGGATTCAACCAAGGCGAATTGTATGTCATGGTTGAGGATGATTACCGACGACGTGGCCCAAACAACACTCCGATCTTGCGTCAGATTCCTCTTCGGTTTTCTGGGAATCACGTTTCTGAATTTCGCGTCGCTCCAGAAATTTTGTCGCTGGGGCCGATCGAGCCGGGTAAGTCAGTGGTACAGAAAGTATTTTTGTCGAGCAGTTTGCCGTTTCGTCTGACTGATGTTAAGTGCCAGAGTGAAGCGTTTCGTGTGAAGGCCGACGATGCGAACGAATCGAAGAAAGTCCACATCGTTGAGGTGACATATACCTGCGAGAACAAGCCGGGCCGTCACGAGTGTGAATTGAGTTTCTACACCGACCTCAGCCGCGACGCATCTGGCAAGATGAAAGCCATCGTGGACATCTCAAAACCCTCCGAGCCAGAAATTCAAACGTCGGCCGTTGAGAACACAACAAAGACTCGTGAGTTCGAGTAATCACTCAATTGGGCTAAGCGAGTATTAGCAAGTATGCAATAAAAACGCGGGCGTCTAGCAATTAGACGCCCGCGTTTTTTGTTTGCATCGCTAACCTGTGATGTGGATTCCCTTGAATCAGGTAGCTCCATCATCAGTTGATCAGAGTAAGCGAATTTTTCAATAAAAGCGATTTGGTTTAGGTAATCAGCTTTTTGTATTTGAATCGCTTAGGCTCATCTTCTTTCAATCCCAATCGCTCACGACGCTGGTGTTCGTATGTCTGGTAGTTTCCTTCGCACCAGTGAACGTAGCCTTCGCCCTCAAAAGCGAGGATATGCGTGGCGATACGGTCGAGGAACCAACGATCGTGGCTGGTGACGACAACGCAGCCAGCGTAGTTCAAGATGGCTTCCTCAAGTGCACGTAATGTGTCAACGTCGAGGTCGTTGGTCGGTTCGTCCAAAAGCAAAACGTTGGAGCCACGCCGAAGCAGTTTCGATAGGTGAACTCGATTTCGCTCTCCACCGGATAGCACGCCAACTTTCTTTTCTTGATCGGGACCACGGAAGTTGAAACGGTTGACGTATGCCCTCGCGTTTATCTTCCGTTTGCCAATCTCAAGTGTATCGTGACCTTCGGAGATTTCCTGATAAACAGAATTTTCGTCGTTGAGGCTGTCTCGCGACTGATCGACGTAGCCAAGCTCGACGGTCTTGCCGACCTTTAAAATTCCAGAATCTGGTGTGTCTTGGCCGCAAACCATTCGAAACAGAGTCGTCTTTCCAGCACCGTTAGGCCCGATGATTCCCACGATTCCGCCGGGAGGCAGCCGAAACGTGACGTCCTCCATGAGAACTTTTTCGCCGAATGCTTTGCAGAGCCCTTCAGCCTCGATGACGACATCGCCCAAGTGTTGGCCGGCGGGGATTTGGATCTCAAGTTCGTCTTCTCTTTCTCGCTGGTCTTCGCTAAGCATTTTCTCGTAGGAACTGATACGGGCTTTGCTTTTCGACTGACGAGCTTTGGGGGACATTTTGATCCACTCGGCTTCCCGCTTCAATGCTTTGATGCGGGCGTCGTTTTTGTTCTCTTCGACTTTTAGACGTGTTTGTTTTTGTTCCAGCCAAGAGGAATAATTTCCTTCGAACGGATGGCCTTCGCCGCGATCAAGTTCCAGAATCCAGCCAGCAACATTGTCAAGGAAGTAACGATCGTGGGTCACGGCGACGATGGTACCGTGATAGTCCTGAAGTGTTCGTTCCAGCCAGTGTACCGAATCGGCATCGAGGTGGTTGGTCGGTTCGTCGAGCAGCAGCAGGTCGGGTTTTTCAAGAAGTAATTTGCACAACGCGACGCGTCGGCGTTCACCGCCAGAAAGCTGGGTCACGTCGGCTTCTTTTGGGGGAAGGTTCATGACTTCGAATGCAACTTCGATTTCGTGATCCAAGTTCCAAGTGTTGGTCGCGTCGATCTGATCCTGAACGCGGGCCATTTCGTCGTAGACTTTTTGCATAGCAGTTTCGTCGAGCGGTTCCCCACATTTTGCGGACAGCTCATTGAATCGGTCCAGCAACTTGCGCCGCGGAGCAACAGAGTCTTGGACGTTGTCCCAAACGTTTTTCTCGGGATCAAGATGCGGTTCCTGTGGCAAATATCCGACGGTGAATCCGTCGGTCAATCGTGCTTCGCCATCGTATTCTTTGTCGATGCCGGCCATAATTTTCAGGAGTGTACTTTTTCCAGCGCCGTTTCTGCCGAGTACGCCAATTTTGGCCCCCGGATAAAACGAAAGCCAAATGTTGTTCAGGATTACCTTGGTTCCATGTTTCTTGGTCATGTCGACCATTTGAAAGATGTATTGCTTACTCATAACTCTATCTAATTCAGGATTGTGGATTTTCAGTGGCGAGGCCACGCGTTTGAAAGTTCGTTTCGATTTGTTCGAATCTTTGAAAAAGTTGGCTTCGGTTCGTCGTTTAGGAATCTATTCCCATTCGATCGTCGCAGGTGGTTTAGAGCTGATGTCGTAACAGACACGGTTCACGCCTTTGACTTCATTGATAATACGGGTCGACATTTTAGCGAGAAGGTCGTACGGCAAACGAGACCAATCGGCCGTCATAAAATCGTCGGTATCGACACAGCGAATCACCAAAGCGTTTTCGTAGGTTCGTGCGTCGCCCATGACTCCGACACTTTGGACGGGTAGTAGAACAGCGAACAACTGCGATGTTTCCCGATAAAGATTCGCGTCTTGAATTTCTTCGATCACGATCGCGTCTGCTTCACGAAGCACGACCAGTTTCTCCTCGACGACTTCGCCAAGACACCGAACTGCCAGTCCAGGGCCAGGGAAAGGGTGTCGCCAAACCAAATTGTCGGGTAGACCAAGTTCGAGACCCAATTGACGTACTTCGTCCTTGAATAAATCACGTAGCGGTTCGATCAAGTCGAACCCAAGTTCTTCGGGTAGTCCGCCAACATTGTGATGAAGTTTGATCGTTGCGGCGGGGCCGTCTTTCGCAGCACCGCTTTCGATGACGTCGGGGTAAAGTGTTCCTTGTGCAAGGTATTTTGCGTCGTCGATACTTTCGGCTTCTGTTTTGAAGCAGTCAATAAATACCCCGCCGATGATCTTTCGTTTTTCTTGCGGGTCGGTGACGCCTTTTAATTTGTTGAGGAATCGGTCCTTGCCATCGATCACGCGGAGGTCGGTTTTGAAGTGGTCGGTGAATTGCTCGACCACGATCTCGGCTTCATTCTTTCTGAGCAATCCATTGTCGACCAAAATGCATGAAAGCTGAGGACCGATGGCTTTGTATAGCAATGCTGCCACGACGGAAGAGTCAACACCGCCCGATAGACCGCAAATCACTCGGTCAGTTCCGACTTGGGCGCGAATGCTTTCGATGGCTTCGTTTGCAAAATCTTCAAGCTTCCATGTGCCGGTGCAGTTGCAGATTTCGTATAGAAAGTTCCGCAGCAGTGTTTTGCCTTGCGGCGTGTGGGTCACTTCCGGGTGGAACTGGATGCCGTAAACAGGGAGCTTGTTGTGTTTGACGACAGCGACAGGGCAAGTGCTGGTTTTGGCGAGCGGAATGAAATCAGCACTGACTTGCTGGACTTGATCTCCATGACTCATCCAGACTTCTGCTTCTGCTGGAAAGTCTTTGAATATTCTGTCATCCGCGGACACCTCGCAAGTGGCTCGGCCATACTCGCGCGTGTTGGTACTTTCGACTTTGCCGCCAAGATGGTGACAGGCCAGATGCATGCCGTAACAGATTCCAAGAACTGGGATTCCTAGCTCGAAAATCCCCGCATCGCATTGTGGAGCACCGTCTTCGTAGACGCTGCTTGGCCCACCAGAGAGAATTAATCCGGTTGGATTGTGCTCTCGAATCTGTTCTGGAGTAATGTTGTGGCGAACGATCTCACAATAGACTCTTTGTTCGCGAACCCGCCGAGCAATTAGCTGGGCGAATTGAGATCCAAAATCCAGAACGAGGATCCGTTCGGTATTTGATTTTTGAGTTTGGGTGCTGGTTTGTTGGGCGGCAACAGTCATGAAAACGCCTTGATATTCGAGAAAGACAATCCCAAATTATACGGATTCGCGTGAGCAGTTCTAGCGACAGAATCGAATTCTTTGAATGACGCTCCAATGGCGTGTCAAAGTGCCTTGGCTGTGCGGAATAGGGGGATGCCAGCCAGTTGAAATTGCTGCTGTGAGGAAATGCCCCTTGGAGCGGTGGGCCATCAAGAAAGTCCGCCAGCAAATCATCTCCAAAGGGCAGGCCGGCCATTTGAACGACGTACGGTCACTTGTGGCGATGTGACCAGGCAGCGAAGGTCCAAACGGTAGAGCTGACGGAGATTGTGGTTCGGATAGGGCGAGAAATGGGTCACTTGGCAATCAGTCCGAACACTAACCCGATACCCATCGCAACGAGTATCAAACCAAGCAGGATATAACAGACTCTCGCGCCATTTCGACCAAACAGTTTTGTAAAAAGCCAAGCCTTAGAATTGTTCATGAACCAATTCCAATCCAACGCAGCTCCTGCGATTGAAAACAAGCCACTAAGAATTAAAAGTGGGCCAAGCCAGTTGTCCATTTGGTTTTCGATTTCTAAATAAATATGCCATCGAAACCCGAATAACAGGCAGCGATATAATTTCGTTGGTGGATTTACGCTGTCCGATTGAGCGAGTTTAGACCTCAGTGATTCCAAACCCGCTGAATCGACGTTCGTTAGCGGGCTTTATCAAGATTGGAACGACAAACCGATCGTCATCACCTCTGGACTAAAAGTTAATGCGAGTTGGGCATGGCATAGCTCGCACAAACGACAACTAATTCAGTTTGAACATCGTTACGCCCATCGGTGGAACCGAAAGTTTAATGGAGTGCTCACGGCCTTGGGCCTCGATTGGCTCGGACTCGACACCCATTCCATTGCCGGTGTTCGTGCCACCGTAAAATTCAGAATCGCTATTGAAAATTTCGCGATAGCTTCCGGCTTGTGGCACGCCCAGGCGATACTCGCTGTGAACTGTTGGAGTAAAGTTTGCACACACGACGACAAATTCGTTCGGGTCTTTCGCTTTTCGAATATATCCAAGCACGCTTGATTCGCGATTCATGCTGTCGATCCATTCGAAACCAGCACCGTCAAAATCGACTTCGTAAAGTGCAGGTTCACGTTTGTAAACCGAGTTGAGATCGGCAATCAATTTCTGAAGGCCTTTATGGGAATCCCATTGAAGCAAATCCCACTGCATCGACGTGTTGCAATTCCACTCGTCCCACTGTCCAAATTCGCATCCCATAAAGAGCAAATTTTTGCCGGGGTGAGTCCACATGTAACTATAAAGCAAACGTAGGTTGGCAAATTTTTGCCAGAGGTCACCTGGCATTTGTTCGATCAATGATCCCTTGCCGTGGACGACTTCGTCGTGAGAAAAAGGCAGCAAGAAATTCTCTGTGAACGCGTAGATCAAGCTGAATGTTAATTCGTCATGATGGTATTTGCGATGAATTGGGTCTTTGTGGAAATAGCGAAGCGTATCGTTCATCCAGCCCATATTCCACTTGATGCTAAATCCAAGACCGCCAGCATAGGTCGGCCGCGAAACTCCGCCCCAAGCAGTGGATTCTTCGGCCAGCGTTACCACACCCGGGAACTTTTCATGGACTTTCTCGTTCATTGTTTTAAGAAAGTCGATCGCTCCGAGGTTTTCTCGTCCACCATACTTGTTGGGGATCCACTGACCTTCTTTGCGGCTGTAGTCCAGGTACAACATGGACGCGACGGCATCCACTCTGAGGCCATCGATGTGATAATGCTCCAGCCAAAACATCGCATTGGACACGAGGAAGTTTTGAACTTCGTTGCGATCGTAATTGAAGATCAATGTGTTCCAGTCAGGATGTTCGCCCTGACGTGGATCGGAATGTTCATAGAGAGCCGATCCATCAAATCGCGCCAGGCCGTGTCCGTCTTTTGGGAAGTGAGCTGGGACCCAGTCGATGATCACGCCCAAGTCGTTTTGGTGGCAGTAATCGACAAAGTACATGAAATCTTCTGGCGTACCGTAACGGCTGGTGCAGGCAAAATATCCAACCGTCTGGTAGCCCCAACTGCCCGTGAAAGGGTGTTCGCTGATCGGCATAAGTTCGATGTGAGTGAACCCCAGCTCGTTGCAATACTCAACAAGTTGGTGAGCGAGGTCGCGATAGTTCATCCAGCCATTGGTTTTGCCTTCTTCTTGTCGCCAACTACCGAGGTGTAGTTCATAGACCGACATCGGTTGCTCAAGCGCGTTTTGAGACTCGCGTTTTTTCATCCAAGCGTCGTCGTTCCATTGGTGCTTTGTCAGGTCGGTAACGACGGACGCGGTACGTGGTGGAAGTTCGCTGTAGAATCCGTACGGGTCAGATTTTTCGATCTGCTGGCCATAGCAATCCGTTACTCGAAACTTATAAATTTCACCTGCATTGAGTTCAGGAACGAAAATTTCCCAAATGCCGCTTGGGATAAGTTTGTGCATGGCGTGCCGTCGGCCATCCCAATCGTTGAAATCTCCTACAACACTGATCGCTTTCGCGTTGGGAGCCCAAACGGCAAAGTTGATGCCTTTGACGCCGTCGATCTCGCGGATGTGAGCGCCAAGTTTTTTGTAAATCTCGTAGTGGTTGCCTTCATTAAAGAGATGAAGGTCCATGTCGCTCAAAAATTTCGGGAATGCGTAAGGGTCGTGATCCACGATCGTGTTTTCGCCTCGAATGTATTGAAATTTGTATTTGCCGGCAGAAGTTTCAAACGAGTCGGCTTTAACTGTCACTTCCCAAAGGCCATTGGGATGGACGGATGACATTTTTTTGGTTTTCGTACCATCGCAGTTTACGATCGAAACGGCGTCGGCGGTAGGTAAGAACGCCCGAACAAGCACAGAGTTTGGGTCGGGATTCTGCGAGCTATCTTCAGAAATTACGGGGTGTGGTCCTAATACGTCGCAGGGGCTGCTGGATTGACCGGCGACCAAAGCGGTGATTGTTTCGGAATCCAGGACCGACGAGTATGACTTCCATGCGTTCATTGTTGATTTCTCTTAGTTAAATCGAATCGGTAAAGCCGTCTACCGATTCCGTTTTGAAAAGTTTTTGGCGAGTATATTTAGTCTGGTTTCACTTGTGCAGGATATGTCCAGCTTGCATCGGGCGTCGACGAAGCGAACCTTCACACCGTAAAAGCATTTGTGGGCTTAGTTGACCGCATAGCCATAAGCCCGCCCCATGCCCATCGGTTTAATTTTGTCGGCCAATAAGTCACTTACTCGTGAGGCTTGATCCAGCGTATTTTCAATTGCGGATGTGCTTCGGCCTAAATCCATTCGACGAGTGCTATTGTTTTGCTGTTTGACTCTTCTCCGGCGACGCTTTTTGGGTTGTTCGTTGCTCTCGATTGAATCCGGCAAACGCTGGCTTCTAGGGATGACAATGCGTTTCGATTCCACAGGCGGACAAGCGATCGGACCTTTTGGTTCCAATGGCTTTGCGACACACGGCGCCACCATTGATTCCTTCTGCGAATGAGTTTGCTGGTCCGATGCTTGGAGGGAGTCCGCGTGGTGGGAGTCTGAGTTCTGAGAATCCGCATGAACGACATGTGGTGGATCAAATTGCCAAACGCGGCAATTGATTTGATGGATCTGCATGGCATGATCTATTCGTTGCCAGAGATCGTGATTTTTAATCAACGCCATTTGACCAAAACGTTCCCAGTGCCAATCGTTTTGACGCCATTGAGTTAGCTGGCGGCGAATTCCGCGGCCAACATACTTGCTTCGTGTGACCATCGTGATCCGTGCTGGATGGTCGAGGCTTTCCAAGCCCCGGACGGCTGCGAGCAGTTGTAACCGCTCCCCCCAAATCCCTGGTTCTTCGTCGGACTCCTGGGTGCGGTCAGGTGTTCCGATGCGTTCAAGGACGAATCGCCAGTAACCACCGAGATTTTGATCGATCGAATGGTTTTTGGCTTCAGTAAAAAGCAAATAGTGGGGAGCGGTTTGGCTCATCGTAAACAACGCCTGTATCGGGTTTCTCAGGTAACCTTGTGTTTGTCTTGGCCAAACACGAGGCATAAAGGTACTGACCTTCCGTTGTCATCAATGCCATCCCATGGCAATCAACAGTCCAAGTTAAAGAAGGCTGGAGCGATGCCGCTTTCTTGAACTGCTGTGCTGATACGTGAAGGTATCGGCAGGGCTTGCCTGAAAAGAAAAGTCTATTTGGAAGAAAATGTCTTCGTGACTCGCAAGGTCGAGTGTACGACTGATCCAATCGTTACGAAACGAAATTGGGAGCGATGCCAAGGGCAAACAAGCACCGAAAACCATGCGTAACCCGGCATGGTGTGAAGTAGTTCGCTTCTGTGAGAAATTAATTTACGTCGCAAGCTCAAATGGTTTATCTTGTGGCTGTTGAAAATCAGTTTTACGTATCACTGTCTCGCGAAAAGAGAAAAACGATGTCGGATAGAAAACTTAGTCGCCGCGCTTTCGCTGCGTTTGCTACGGCAACCACTGGCGGCATCATGGTTGCTGGAAATTCAAAGTTCGTTTTGGCCCAAGACAAAACCGACGAAAAGAAAACGGACGACAAAAAAAAGACGGACGAGAAACCTGAAGCCTTTCCGCAAGAAGCAGAATTCGAGCGTGACTACGAACCGCCAGGATTCAAACCGTCGTGGAAGAACAAGCAGATCAATCGACAGATGGCGGCCGATTTCGTGATTTACGCCCACTCCGATCTCAAAATGGTAAAAATGCTCTACGAGCGCGAACCTGGGTTGCTCAATGCGACGCTGGATTGGGGCAATGGTGATTGGGAGACGGCCTTGGGTGGGGCATCGCATATGGGGCGAAGAGACATTGCAGAGTATCTCCTAAGCAAAGGTGCTCGAATGGATTTGTTTTGTTCTGCCATGATGGGACAGCTTGAGTGTGTTAAAGCGATGTTGACGCTGGAGCCAAAACTGATCGACGCAAAAGGACCGCACGGATTTAATCTTCACTGGCATGCGCAGGTTGGAGCCGACAAATCCAAAAATGTTTTGGATTATCTGCAATCGGTAAAAGAAGTCGAACTTCGGCCAGTGCCATGGCTTCGCAAAAAGAACGCCAAGAAAAAAGGGTAAACGACGCGCGATTCAATTTTGGGACGTGTGAAAAAGTTCGCCGCCGTAATTCAGTTTATGACAAACCACCAATTGCCCACCGACATCCGCGTAAAAGATGTTTCGTTGTTCCTTATGCCTGTTGAAACAAGGGTTCCGCTTAAATTTGGTTCGGAAACGCTGTTTTCGGTTACCTGTGCGCGAGCAAAGGTAACTGTCGAGGATCGAAACGGAAAAACTGCGAGCGGCTGGGGGGAAACGCCCTTGTCCGTTCAATGGGTTTGGCCAAGCGAATTGTCTTATTCGGTCAGGCACGATGCGCTCGTGCGGTTTACCAAAACACTGGCCAGCGAATGGTTGAAGTTCAATGAGTTCGGCCACCCGATCGAGCTGTCACACTCTTTTCAGTCGCATGTGTTACACCAAACGCAAGACAAGTTTTGCCGGTCGAGCACTGAGCTTTCTGAACCGATGCCTTATTTGGCTGGGCTAGTCGCAATGAGTGTTTTTGACCAAGCCATTCATGATGCGTTTGGCATGCTGCACGAGGTCGATATCTATCAGACCTACAATTCAGAATTCATGTCCAAGAATTTGTCAGCGTTTTTAATCGCAGATGACGGATCGACAGACGCTTTCAATGGCAAGTATCCTGCTGACTTTCTTGAAACGGAAATTCCAACGGCGTTGCCCGTTTGGCATTTGGTGGGCGGACTTGATCCTTTATCGCCAACGGAACTCACCGGCGACGAACCCGATGATGGCTATCCTGTTGCGCTAACCGATTGGATCGAGCGCGATGGGTTGGAGTGTTTAAAAATCAAATTGCGAGGCAACGATTGGGATTGGGATTATGATCGGCTGGAAAAGATCGGAAAAATTTCGCTTGCACAGAACGTCAAATGGTTAACGGCGGATTTCAATTGCACCGTTCATGATCCAGAGTACGTGAACTCGATTTTGGACAAGTTGTCGCTCGAAATGCCGAAGGTCTCGCAGAAAATTCTGTACGTCGAACAGCCATTCCCATACGACCTCGAAACACATGCAATCGACGTTCATTCGGTGTCGAAACGAAAGCCATTGTTTCTCGACGAAAGTGCACACGATTGGAAACTTGTGAGGCTTGGACGAAAACTCGGATGGTCAGGTGTCGCACTGAAGACTTGCAAGACTCAAACCGGGGCTTTGTTGAGCCTGTGTTGGGCGAAGGCACATGACATGCCGCTGATGGTTCAAGACTTAACCAATCCAATGCTCGCACAGATTCCACACGTTCGCTTGGCAGCTCATGCTGGAACCATTATGGGCGTCGAGTCAAATGCAATGCAGTTCTACCCCGACGCGTCGAAACCCGAACAAGCAATCCACCCTGGGTTGTATCAACGTCGAAACGGAGTTCTCGATTTGTCCACGATTGGGAAATTTGGATTCGGCTATCGGGTGGATGAAATTACTAGATCACTCCCTGATTGCTGCCTGTGAGCACTTTTTTTGTTCCAGATTCAGAATTTCCACGTTACTCCCATTTCGTGAATGTGCGGCAGGGAATTCACTCAAGCATTTTTTCTTGACACAGCCGACCAACATGTTAGCCTTTGGGGGTGGGGAAAGAAATTATTGGCCACCAATTGCGTTGCATTTTCTTAAAAAGCCGAAACGAATTGAGTCTCAAGAGTTAGTTGCAAAACATGGATCCGACAAAAGATCTCAGCCGGCGGGAACGACAGATCATGCAAGTGGTTTTTGCAAATGGTCGTGCGACCGCGAAAGAGATTGTTGGAGAGATTTCGGATCCACCCTCTCGAACTGCAGTTCGGACCATCTTGACCATTCTTGAAGAGAAGAAATTTCTCAAACACAAGCGAGTTGGGCGAGAGTTTGTCTACTCACCAACAACGTCGCGCGAAAAGGCCAGTCGCGGTGCACTTCAAAGTGTGTTGCGAACTTTCTTTGGGGGCTCGATTGAGAATTTGGTCGCCTCTCATTTTGCTGATCCCAATGCAAACTTGGATGAAGAAACTTTAGAGCGAATGGAACGTATGATCAGTGACGCTCGTGCAAAAGAAGCAGATCCTCCGCAAGTTAATGCATAGATCCTGATTC
>JBGCDK010000077.1:0-13147 GCA_045105295.1 Mariniblastus sp. | reverse complement strand
TTCAATTGAGATTGAGCAATTCTTTGTCCCTTTGATAACCTTCCTCAACGATCTCCTTCATTCGATCCGTCAGTCGTTTGACGACGTCGGGATGCCCCGCATACACGTTGTGTGTCTCAGCCGGGTCCTCTGCCAGGTCGTACAACTGCCCGGCGGGTTGGCCGGCTTTGGGTTTGATTTTGCTGGGTTTGGAAAAACCTCCTGAGCCCAGTCCCGAAATAAGTTTCCAGTTGCCAGAGCGAATCAATTTCATCTTGCCCGTCGACATCACGATTGGAGGCCGCACTGGTTTGTCCAATTCCCGGTTTCCGGTTAGCACTTTCAAAAAACTAAAACTGTCGGGACCGGATTTCGCATCCAATTTGGTCGAAGTGATTTCAGCCAACGTCGCGAGGACATCGGTAAAACAAATGGTTTGATAGGATTTCGAATTGGCAGGAGTGACGTCGGGCCAGCGGACGATAAACGGCATTCGGTGTCCACCTTCCCAGGCGTCGGCTTTCATGCCGCGAAGTCCACCGACTGAATCGTGCTTGAATCGCGCGACATCTTTCGCGTACCAAACCGGGCCATTGTCTGACGTGAAAATTACGAGCGTATTTTTAGACATTCCCGATTCATCAAGCGATTTCAAAACTCGCCCAATCATCGCGTCCACCATCATCGCAAAATCGCCGTACATACTCGCACCACTTTCTCCAGCGAACTCTTTGGATGGTAACCACGGCGTGTGCGGGGCGGGGTAGGCAAGGTAAAGCATCAACGGTTTGTCAGGTTTGGGGGCGTGAGCCTGGATGACTTTGATTGCTTCGTCAGTGAATCGGGGCAAAACGTTTTTCAGTTTCAAGTCGGTCGCGATCAAGCCTGCACGCGAGAATGCGCCTTGTATGTTGGTCCATTCGTCTTCGCTTGCCCGCGCCTCTATTTTTTCGGTTGGCGGCTTCACAGCACGGTCACCACGAATGTAAAAATAAGGCGGGATATCAGTCGACGCTCTGATTCCAAAAAAGGAGTCAAACCCTCGGTCAATTGGACCTCCCCTCATTGGTTTGTCGAATCCACCAGACTCGTCAAACCCCAAATGCCATTTGCCAACCATCGCCGTTTGGTAGCCGGCGTTTTTCATCAAGGAGGCAATCGTGGTCTGGCCTTTTTTAATCGAAGGTCGCTCACGCCACTTATTGGGTGTTGCTCGAAACGGATATTCTCCGGTCAATAATCCGTAACGCGAAAGATGACAAAGCGCGCCCGGAGCATGTGCGTCCATGAAACGCATTCCGGATTTGGCAAGTGAATCAATGTTAGGTGTTGGGATTTTCGAGTCAGTGTTGTAACAGCCTGGATCGCCATACCCCATGTCATCGACCATGATGATGACGACGTTCGGTTTGTCTGGTTTTGATTCCGGTGAATTCGGTGAATTCGGTGATTGGGATTTGCTGACTTTGGGGGAGCCATCGTTGAGTTTCTTCGGTGGTTCTAATTTGGTTTGGCGGCGCAAGGGGATGTGCAAGTTGTAAGAGTGCTTTTTGGCTTTTGTTTCTTCTGCCGCACAATAGAGCACAATCGGTTGTCCGTTTTCAAAAATTAGTTGTGGCCTTTCAAGCCGATAGAACGATTCTTTTCGACCGCTTTCCCATTCCACATTTCGTTTCGCGACCAATGGGTGGGCGGCAACCTGCCAATCTAATCCATCGACGCTGGAGAAAAGAGCGAGTGAATCCTCGCCCGTCTTGTTAAAGATTCCCTTGTGGTCATTCACGATCGCCCAGCAGCGATCGCCTTGTGCCCAAATGTAAGGATCTTCTGCTGGGAAATCCGATCTTGTAGATGTGAAAAGTGGCTTGTTTAATTTGGTGAATGGGCCCGTTGGTGAGTCCGAGGTTGCCGCCAAGTGCACGACTGGACCACCGGATGGCATTTTGCGTTTCTTCCCCACGGCTTTGTAGATTAACAGGTACGTCCCGTCCGGCCGCCTGCAAATAGACGGGTTGCTGGTCATCAACGCATCGTGGGCATCGCCGTTTGCTGAGACGTCAATCAGCGGCTGGTCAAATCGCTTCCACGGTCCGGCTGGGTGATCCGCGACTGCTACACCGATCCGTTGGTTGTTGCGATGTGTGAAGTTCAGTTTCTTTTTTGCGGCGGGTGGTTTTAGATCGCCCGTGTTTCCCATGTAATAGAGATAGTACTTGCCCTCGAAGAAATGCACGGTTGGATTGTGGGTGCAGAGCCCGTCCCAATACGCTTTGCCGCGTTTCGGAAGGGCAACGTCGACGTGTTTGAATGGACCAAGTGGCGAGTCGGCGACCGCGTGGGCAATTTCGGAATGAGTGACCCAGGCGAAATGCGTCAGCGACCGCGGCCAGCGACTGTAGAGCAAGTGGTATTTTCCCACCGGGCCCTTTATCGCGCTTCCACCCCAAATGTAGAAATCCTCATCAACGAATTTACCGGACTCAGGCAGCGGCGCGATCAACGTTTGAAAATCAAGATGTGTTGATTGACTATCTAGCTCCTCTGTTTGCTGAACGACAATTTCGCGCAGGCGAACGTTGCGAAATGAAACCGCGTGGCCGTGATCTTGAAACAATATCGGGCTTTCGACATTCGCGAAATTTTCGAGTTTGTACTTCGGATACTTGCTGTTCTTGTAGCGTCGGTCCCAGTCGTCTCCCGTGACGTCAAGCTCAGCGACTTTGGCTCCGTTGAGCCAATGCTCAATGTGATCACCATCGGCAACGATCCTGGCCGTGTTCCATTGCCCCGCAGGTTTGTACGGTTTGTCTGTCGATGCTCCGCAAAGATCATAAATTGCACCTGTCGTCCCAAGCGGATCCTTTCCACGCACATGACGTTTGTCGTCGAGCAGTTGGTACTCCAGTCCGCGTCCTTTGTGCATCCGATAGATAATGCCACTGTTTCCGCCTTCCGAGATGTTCCATTCAAATCGAAGTTCGAAGTTCTTGTATTTCTTTCGCGACACAAGACTGCCAGACCTTATCTGCTCCAATCGGACTACGCCGTCTTGGATACTCCAGCCCTCACCTTTTTTGCCGACTCGCCAATCAGATAGATCACCCGCAGCAAATAGGTTTATGAACTCTGTCTGCCCCTGAGTGGCCGAGCAAATTGTGGATCCAAGGCAGGCAAAAATAAGAAAGAAAGGCAGTGAAGATCGCCGCGCGAGAGTTTGGTTTTGCATCATGGTTGTCGTACCTTCGCGAGTTTGCGTTTTGCAAGCTATCAGTCTATCAGCGTTTCTTGAGGTCCGATTCACCCAGAGGTTTGCCTGATGGTAGCCGGCTGATGTATTTTGGAAACCGCACCGCACTGAAAAATCCGGGTTTGGGTTGGCAGATTCGGTTGGCTGCCTGTTGAGCCGTTTCGCCCTGTTGAATTGAAATCATTCCGGCGGGACCGTGTCGACGGTGGCGGCTCCAAACGGGGCTGCCTTTGTATTTCAAAACCAAAGAAGCATGGTTGGGAGTGAACTTGATCGTCTCGGAGTTGCGTCCAAAATGGTCAAAAAAGTTTGAAACCTCTGTCGTTTGGGGTTCACCCTTTTTAATCGTCGCGAACAATTGCAACTCGGTTCCACTGTCTTTTACAGTGACGTCGTTGGCTTCCAAGTTTTCGATCAAGCGATCACGGATCTCTCGTTGCTCTGCTGGGGCGAAAGGTAGATCAAAAACCAATGAAACTTCAGAGCCAGGTTTAAGCATCAGCAAGTCATCGGGAGCGTGTTTCGCTGTGATGTCTTTCAGCCGTTTCTGGGGCAGTTGAATTGGCCGAAGTTTCGAATCGCCAGAAACCCAGAACCTTCCGTCGTTGGTCGAAACAACCGAACTCGAATGTCCCAGCGAATATTTCCAAACCGGCGCGCGTAGCTCAATGTCCAACAGTTCGGAGTTGTTGACGAGCAAGTATTCTTCTCCAACCCAGATCATGGATTTGGCCGAATCAGTTTGGGCCGACAACTCACGTACCAATTTGTTGTCAACTAAATCCCAAACCCAAATGCCTCCACTTCGTTTGTTGATGCCGGCCAAAAAATTTCCGGAGTTTGAAAACGATAGTACTTCAGCCGAGTGTGGGGCTTCGATCTCGCCAAGGACGGTTCCCGATTCAGTATCGACGATGAACACCATTTTATCTGAGGCAACGGCGATTTGTTTTTTGTTCGCACTGAATGCTGGCTCTTTTGATTTATCAATTGGAATTGAATAAAGCGCCGCCGCGGTTTCAAAATCCCACAGCACGATTCGCTCGCCGATCGTGAGCAATCTGTCGCCATCTATGAAGGTTCCAGATTTTGGGCTGAACCCACCGCGATCAAAAAAAGTCGCCGTTTTCCAGGAGGCATATCGCTCAGCCTTTGATCCGAGTTTCCAAAAATCTACAAACCCGGGATTGCGACCTTCAGATTTTCGAAACGTAACTGCCGTTTCTCCGTTGGACGAAATTGCAAGCAGTGTGCTTTCTTTGTAACGAATGTTGATGGGTGGTTTGGATTTTGAGTTCGCCAAATCGACAACCACAATCTCTGAACCCGAGTCAAAGGGGTTGTTGCGTGAAAGAGCTGCAACCCTATTGCCCGGTCCAATCGAAATCTTGGAAGGCCGGTTATGAAACGCGTGTTTTGTGAATAGCGTAGGAGTCGAGACGACACGCCCCTTATCCGTTGCTGGTTTCCCTGTATCAGGCGTGACGTTCCAACCTTTGGCTGCAAGTGCGACTTCGTTGCTGGAATTTTCAACCGAAATCGCATTGATTTTTTTAGCAGATCCGCTTGCTGCTCGTTTGGAGGATCCAGGTTTTTTGACGCCACCAGCGAAGGGGTTGTCTGCGCTGTTTTCTTTTTCTTTTTGAAGTTCCAAGTCGCGGATGAACTTCTGGTCATCGTCGCTCAGTTTATTGCTGGGAAGCGAGACGATCAGACCGTCTTCTTTTTCCAATCGGACTTTTCCATTTTTACTGCTGAGCAATTTTGCCTTGATTTTAAAGTCGCCTGTAGAGTCAACCCACTGTCGCATCTGGCTTGTCAATTCAGTGGAATCCATCTGGGAATCACCTGAACTATTAGAGTCGACTTCGTCACCATCGAGGAAAGTCAGCCGCGAAGGAGGGAACGTTTGTGATCGCGTTTTATCTCTGTAAATAAATTCGACTTTGGGCCAGCCGCGACCGGCCTCGATGACTTCACCTTGAAGCGTATTGCCCAAGAATGAAAACTCGACATTGTCGCCAACCTCGAACGATTCCTGAAACCCGTGAGCAGTTGTGGCGAAAAGCGATAGGAAGCAAAGAGTGATCGCGCAACAGAGGTTGAATTTTTGCATGGCCAGCTCGGAAAATATGAATAGAGACCTAGCCAATCGCCGCTCGTGTTGAGCTCAAAGGCGACAATACTTGTGCAGGCGTTGGCTGGATCAATGATAGCCGTTGCAGTGCGAGTTCGTCAAAGAAAACTGCGGCTAAATTAACGCTGGCTGGCGTTTGGTTTTGTTTTAATTCCTTTAAGGCTTCGCCGACTTCTATTTGTCTTCGTCTGTCTTTTCGTCTTTGTTGGTTTCTGGGTCTGGCTTCTTGTCGTTGGCCGGACTTGATTTGGCAGCTTCGTTTGAAGCCTTCAATTGATCCAGCATTTTCGAGTTTGGATCGGATTTTGATTTAGGCATAGTGACATCCGGTATCAGTTTCTCAGTAATTTCTTCAGAAACAACATAAATCCATTTTGCGTGTTGTTGGTTGAATCCAGCGGCACGAAGCTGCGCGGATTTGACTGCCGTTTTGCGAGCTTCAACCAATCGCAAGTAGGCTTTGTTTGCTTTGTCTGCCTCTTCAGCGCTGCCGTCGGTTGCGGGAGGTTCGGGCTGCGGCAGAACGGATTCGTCTACACTTGCGGTGAGCATGACGTAGTTGCTTACGCGAAGGTTGCCAGCGGACTGGCTTGAAATAGCTCCGCGATGCAAGGTCATGATCACGCCGTCAGCAAACTCGACATGCACTTCGCCGGTCGCTGAATCGAATTCATACATGCCATTGCTGAATCCCTTTTTACGAAATCCATAAGATTCCAGAGATTGAAAAATAGCATCGCCAATTTCTTTCTTGGGCGATTGCAGGGCGGCAACGACTTCTTTTGATTTAAGAAATACATCGGGAAACTGAATGGCACCTAATTGCGTTCCAATGATTCCCAGTTCCTTTTCCAGGTTGGGAGAGGTTGGGGATTTTTCCCATCCACCTTTACCATCGCCACGAGATATTTCTGCCAAATCCAATTGGCCTTTTCCTGGTACTAATTTGGCTCGGTAGACATTTTTGTGTATTCCTGAGGCCAGTCTATTGGTGTCATAACTGTAATTTTCAATGACAATGCTCGAGAGTGGGAATTGATTACTCAGCTGAAACAGGTTCGGGTTCACCCAGCTTTTGAAATCTGTTTTGATCGCGCGAGTATCGAATTCAACAACGTAAACTGTCGGTTGACCTGGGATTCGAGCAAAATGCTTCATTCCATCTTTGAGTGGTTTCCCAATGATCAAACTTGCCAGTTCTTTGCGATTGCGATCTTCGAGAATGATTTTCGAGCCGAGCGCAGATTTGTTTGGGCTGTTGGCAAACTCAGACGGATCGACGACACCGTACTCTAGGTAATCTTTTTGTTGGTCCGTTCTTTCCTCAAGAACAATGCACTCGCTCAGCGAATTGGCGGCTAGTGAAACCTGTGGCGTGTTGTCGGCAATGTACTTTCGCTTGGAGGGAATGACCCATTTTTCGCCACTACGCTCCAGGCGAATCTGACCTAGTGCACTGTCATCGTCGTTGTACTCAAGGATCTGAATCGAACGAACGTTGGTGCTGTCGTAAGCTTCAAATAAGGGCGATCCTACCAGAGCACTTTTTTTGACGATCTCGGGCCAAGGGTAAAAGTAGGCTGCGGCGACCGAAGTGACGGCGGCCATCACACCCATGAGAAGCGTTTTGAAAATAGGCGAATTCATATTTGTTGCCAATTAAAATTCGAGAGGCTGTCATGACCGCTCGGGTTGTTGTTGATTTAGAATCGAGGTTGAAGTTTTACTGTGTTTACTTAAGTCGCCGTGCTTTGGAGATTCCTTCACGTTCGCGAAGTCGACGTCGGGTAAACACAACTAGTCCAACAAGTAGTGGCGGGATCGGTGGAATCAATACCGCCGCCAGTTTGAACTTTCGCTGGATCTCCTGGATTTCAAGTTCGGCATCGAGTTCGATTTGTCTTTTCTTTTCACGACGCTCGTTTTGTAGTTCAGCTTCCTTGGCTTTGAATTTGGCCTGTTTCTCTTGAATCTCTTGAGACAGGAGCCTTTTCATCGCCTCCAGTTTCCCCGGGTCATACGGCTCGTTAGCCTCGGCAGCCTTGGCTTGTTTTCGCTGCTCCTTTTCAATTGTCGTTTGAAGAGGGCGAAGTTTTTCCATCACCTCATTACGAGCTGCGTTAAGGCTAGTGTCATAATCTTTGGTCAGCTCTTGGTCCATTTCGTAAACCTTCTGCATCGCCGTTTCATAAGTCTCTTCAACTACAGCGAGTGTCACGTGGTCAACGCGTCGGTTGCGAATTCCGAGGTAAGTCGTTTCTTTCACCAAAGAGTCAATAATGTTCAAAACGAAACTCATGTTCTGAAAACGGTACTCTACCGAGTTCCGAATCGGAGCCGCGCGAGACGCAACGAAAAAATCGGAGAGGGTGTCAACGTCGCAAACATAGATGACGTTCGTTCGCTGTTTGGACGGTTTGAACGCGGCCGCGTCGGTTGGCAAGGGTTCGTCAACCATTGAGCCATGGATGTGGCCCGCGATTGTGTACGGTGTGTTGGCAGATCCACGAAGTCGGTTGCGAGCTTCGGACCGAACGTCGGCAACATAGTCGAACACCTGGATTCGACCGCCGATGCCAGTGTTGACCAAAGGTTCGAATTCGAGTGCAGCTTTTTGAACAGCTTGCAAATAGCCAGTGCCTTGTAAATATATTTCTTGAATGCCATTGGTGGCCGGGTGGTCGGCGAAAAGAGGAGCCAGACCAGGCTCGTTGCGAATGACCAAATGCTCTTCCTGGTTCAGCGTGTTGTCTCGCTTGTACGGATTTTCGGAAGCCATTTGCCAAACAAGAAATGACGAATACTGAGTCAGTTGGCTACCAGTTGGCATTTTTCCGTTCATGGCAAACTGTTGCGCAATTCGCTGAGGAACAGCCCGACGCTGACGATCAATGTCGAGGTCGAGTGCGTCCCATAATTTTTGAATGTTGGCTTGGCCACTGTCGCTTCGTGGAATTCGGCGGGGGAAAAAAGTTGGCTGAACATGTTTCATGCTCTGCGACATCGGAAGTGGGTCTTCGAAGATTGCCACGGGCTGGCCTGACTGAATCGCATTGATCAAGTTTTCCATCTCGACCGGGGTCGTTTGAGATGGTTGAACAACAAGTAATGCATCGTAGCGCCGTTGGAGTGTTCCGTCTTCGCCTGTGCTCCATAATTCAATCGGACTTGAGGCATCCACGTTCTCGAGGTTGTACTGTTTTCGCAGCTCACTCAAAATCGCGAGTGGTGGGATCCGATAGTCGCCTTCCTGAGTTTGCCACTGAGCTCCCATGATCAAGGCATCTGTTTGAAGCACACCAATCGTTTTCCGTTCGCTCTTGGAAACCGTGTTGATCGAACGCATTAGTTCGTACTCAACTGGGGCTCCATAAGGCATGAAAGGAATGACGACTCGTTCAAGACCACTCGAAAAAGCAACGCCGAGAATGACTTCTTCCGGTTTGACCGCGCCGCGGGATTCGCTGCGAACAGTTTGCGGGCGAATGTTGTATTTTTTTTCCGCGAGGATGGCTTCAGGGCTGAACGGCCGAATGCCTTGATACAAATTCACATCGATTCGTTTGCCGCCAAGCACATCAAACTCGCGAAGCAGGTTTACCAAGTCGTATTTTGTTTTGACATATTCACTAGGGATGTTGTCGCTAACATAGGCTTCGATTTTGATCGGTTTGTCGTTCTCGCCGACTTCCTGTGCAAGTTTTTCCAATAGAGCCGTTGTCGAAGGAGCGAGCGTGCTGATCTTGCGTTCGGAGATGTCCATTCGCAAACGGTTGAGCGGGCTGTGCTGAACGACCAACACGACTCCGACGACCATGACGACCAAGAAAGCGGCTCGCAAGACGAAATGCCAAAGCATCGACGTTCCGTCTCGTCCACCCAACCAGTGACGTCGGCCAATCAAGATCATGCTGAGATAAACGCCGATCACGACCAATCCGATAAAGTAAAAAATGGACGACGCGCTAATCAAGCCACGCCCAAACGGTTCAAAGCGTTGAAGCAGCGACCAATCAAACAGTCGCTGGATCCATTTCGAGTTCGAGAAAATTACATCAGCGTTTGAGAAGAAAGCCAAAGGAGCGTTGAGAGTAGCTCCAATGATAAAACCAACCGTCAGGTTGCTGGTTAGGAATGAAGCAACCATGCCGAGTGAAATCATCGCGACGCCGACAAACCAATATCCAAGATAGGTCGAGAACAACAGCAAGTTGTCCAGAGCTCCACCGGTCATTGCCAGTAGTACCGCGTAATTTGAAAGCTGTGAAAACAATAGCGAGACGGTGAACACCAAAACAGCCGCGAAATATTTACCGATAACGATATCAAAGTCTTTCGCCGGCAATGTCAGCAGCAATTCATCGGTGCCCTGTCGTCGCTCTTCCGCCCAGATGCTCATCGTGATCGCTGGAATAAAGATCAGCATGATGTACGGCAGGAATTTGTTCAGCTGGTCGAAGTTTGCCAGGTTGGTGGTGAAAAATTCATGCGGCCAAAACGCAGCGAATGAAGTTAGCAAAACGAACAGGCAGAGAAAAACATAGCCAGTTGGATTGCTGAAGTATCCGATGAAGTTTCGCTTCATGACGGCAAACGCAGCCTGTCGCCAGATCCCCAGCGGCAACATCAACAGCACCAGTGTCACCAGGAACATCATGTCAATCACGAGCATGAAGACAAATTCAACGATCTGAGGTAATTCCATGGGAGGTCCGGTTTCGGATTATTTAATTCGTAGGATGTATCGGATGAAAAAGTGATTCAGGAATTGAACCAATCGTTCTGAAAGAGAAAAATTACGGCGTCAGTTCAGAACGTGTTTTATAAAAATTATTCGTCGTCGAAGTCGTCTTGAAGTTTGACGCCCGTTTCGGCATCGTGCCCGGTTAGGTCTGCGAACACATGATCGAGACCTTTGGTGCCCGGATCAATGTCCGCTAGTTTGCCATCGTAAACTTTACGGCCTTCATTGATCATGATGACACGATCGGCCATTGCTTCGACTTCTTGAAGGATGTGAGTGGAAAGCAAAATTGTTTTCTCTTCGCCCAGTCGTTTCATCGTTTGGCGAACGCCACGAATTTGATTCGGGTCGAGGCCCGACGTTGGTTCGTCCAAGATCAAAACCTCAGGCTCGTGGATGAGTGCTTGAGCCATGCCAACACGTTGGCGGTAGCCTTTGGAGAGTTTGTTGATTGGTTTGTAGATGACGCTGCCGAGCGCACAAAGATCGACTGCCTTTTCGATGCGTTCACGTTTCGTTTTTTTGTTCATGCCGCGAGCTTCGGCGAAAAAATCCAGCAAGCTGTACGGCGTCATCTCGGGGTAGAGCGGCCCGGTCTCGGGAAGGTAGCCAAGTTTCTTTGAGCCTTCGAGACGCTGCGAGTTCATGTCGAACCCTGCGATCCTTGCGACACCGGCTGTTGGCGAAAGGTAGCCCGTCAAAATTTTCATCGTTGTGCTTTTGCCGGCTCCGTTAGGACCAAGAAACGCAACGACTTCACCAGAGTAGACTTTGAAAGAGATGTCCCTCGTTGCGGCAAAGATACCGTAGGACTTGGAAAGCCGATCCGCTTCGATCATTGGCGTCTGGCCGGCTCGATCGTCGACGGCGTCAATCTCGCTCTGTTGGGACTCATGATTTTGCCCCTGCTCGGTTCCGTCATCAGGTTGGTCGCGGGGATCTTCGTTTTCAACGGGCGTTTCGGGGGCAGAAGACATCTTGTATGACTCGGTTCTAATGAAATCGAATGATTGAAAACGAAATTGACATCGCGGCGGAACGTCCATTTTGCTTGGTTGGCAAGACATTGTCGAGCGTCCAAGTGTCGGGAAAAGCGACCTGGCAGGGCAATTATGGCTCGCCAAATGACGCGCGTTCTATTTTTTACGATTGGGTGGGCCAAACGGTTCAGCGGTTGTCAATTCTAAATGGACATCTCGATCCAATGATGGGCAACTCGGCTCATTTCCTCAAACACGTCCTCATCGGAGTTTCGAGTTCGTTTAAGGATTTTGTAGCTATGATCGGCCGTGTCGAGTAGGTGAAGCTGTGCCGAAGTCGCGCGATTTTTCTTTTGGAGTTTTTTGAGAACGGAAGTGAAAAGGTCGACCGTGAAAAGTTTGTCTCTCGTTCCCGATAAAAACAACATTGGTTTTTTGATCGTTGGTAGGTGGTCGGCCCGTTCGATGGAGGGTTTGCCGGACGGGTGAAGCGGGAAAGCAAAAAAGATCAAGCCGTCGACTTGATCGATCAATTGTTCTGCAGCCGCAAGCGATGTCATCCTTCCTCCGAATGAATGGCCGCCCGCGAAAGTTGGAATTTTAGGGGCAAGCTTTGTTGCGGCAAGCACCGCGTTTTCAACCGTGGCGAGAGAGACTTGTTTTGAGTCGCGCCCACCGCCTTTTTCCATGAACGGAAACTGGTATCGAAATGTTGCGATGCCGCGAGAAAGCAGTGTGGCCGAAATTTTCTCCATGTTGGCGTGAGTCATTCCCGCCCCGGCGCCATGGCCGAGTACCATCAAAGCGATAGGGTCGTTGGGCATTTGAAAGATCGCCGAGACGTTGCCTTTGGATGGATGGGCAACGAATTTGAGTTTCTTGGTCTTCATAGATCCTCGTGCGCTAGACGCTTCGAGTCCAACATTTTAGATGAGCAATCTGCACGCGGTTCATTGGTGCGAAATGCTCGGCGTACGAAAAAGAATCACGTGTGCGCGTGTTGCCTGCGGTACTTGTGGCGGCTGTATATCGTCCAGCGCACGGTTAGCGTTTGTTCAGGTCACGCATGAACGAGTTAAAGTCGGGAACCAATTCTGGTGGTGGTTCATTGACGGCTCCGTCTTCGTTCAAGCCTTTGATGTCGTCTGCGTTCTGGCGAACAGCACGTCGATCCGATTTGGGGCGAAAGTCGAGACTCTTAAGCGCTCGTTCATAGCGCGCTCTGTCACGTTCGTCGCCGGTTTCAGATTTACGCTTCATGTCTTGCCAGCGTTTAAGGAACTTGTCGGCGTCTTCTTGGCTCATGTTTAGTTTCTTGAGCAGCTCGGGGTCGAACTCTTGGTCGCCCAATTTTTCAAGGACCAAGTCTGTGGCTTTTTTGGCGTGTTGAGTATCCGTTTGTTCACGCTCCATTCGCTCGCTACCTCCCGGACCTCCTCCGCCTTGGCCGAAATCATTGGAAGGTTTGGATTCGCCACCTTTGCCAGCTCCTTGGCCCGGTTGCCCACCACCTTGTCCAGGCTGACCGCCTTCACCGGGTTGGCCACCGCCTTGACCAGGCTGACCGCCTTCACCGGGTTGGCCACCGCCTTGACCTTGTCCTTGTCCTTGTCCTTGTCCTTGTCCTTGTCCTTGTCCTTGTCCTTGACCTTGACCTTGTCCTTGACCTTGTCCTTGACCTTGTCCTTGACCTTGTCCCTGACCCTGTCCTTGCCCGGGACTCTGACCTTCACCGGGACTCTCGCCTTCACCGGGACTCTCGCCTTGTTGGCCTTCGCCTTGCTGACCTTGCTGTCCTTCTCCCTGTTGTCCTTGTTGTCCTTCGCCTTGCTGGCCTTGCTGTCCCTCTCCCTGTTGCCCTTGTTGTCCTTCGCCTTGCTGGCCTTGCTGTCCCTCTCCCTGTTGCCCTTGTTGGCCTTCGCCTTGCTGGCCTTGCTGTCCCTCTCCCTGTTGCCCTTGTTGACCTTCGCCTTGCTGGCCTTGCTGTCCCTCTCCCTGTTGCCCTTGTTGACCGTCGCATTGCTGTCCTGTCTGGCCCTCTCCCTGATGCCGTTGTTGGC
>JBGCDK010000076.1:0-16997 GCA_045105295.1 Mariniblastus sp. | reverse complement strand
ATTTCCGTTGCATTTTTTATTTTTTTTTTTTTGGTTTGAGCATCAAACACAAACTCAAACTGTATCGGAATTTGTGCTTTCTTCTCTTCAAACGCAAGCAGAACCGACGCCATCGATGCGGCAGACACTACGGATTGAGTTTCATCAGTCGCGTCCAAAATTACCAGCGTCGAACAGTCGCCGCCCGAACATTTTCGATTTTCTTCGTCGATGTGATTTGAAAGCAAGCGTTTGACAAGCGGAAACGGGGTAAGCGGTTTCCCAGCGCTCTTCACAAACTGGTCGTAGATTAACTTGCCTGAAAATCCATAGACGCAAACGCATTTGGTTTTTGGATCGTCGGACTTGATTGTCGCCATGAACGCTTGTTTATCGTTGTTCAAAACGTAGCGTGGCGTCTCGGATATTTTGGTGGACATTTTCTATTCTCTTTTTGATACGCTCGATCGCTTCAAGCTGCTGTGATGGCGCAAACCAACTCTTAATCTAGGAACACATGATTTGCAGTCGAGCACTTGCAAGTTGGCACAAAAAAAGCCGACGCAAATATGAGGCTTTGCGTCGGCTCACTTATTACTTAGCCATCTGATGTTGCAGACAGCGTCTTTGTTAGTCATCCGAATGAAGCAAAAAAGGCTACCTCGGTAACACTGCTTCTCTTGCGAAGTCTATGGCATGATAGAACCGAGCCAATGGGCAACACTACGAAAGGGTTAAAACCTACTGGATGATCGTCTTCCGATCCGTTTACAAATCATTTCAGGTGAGAGAATAAACCCGACCACCTGAAGCATTCAGGGTCGACCGGACAAATAGGCACAGTTAACCGCATCGATTACCTTCGGGGTGGATGCGTGAACAAAGTTACCCGCCTATAAACATCTCAGACAGCTTTTAGTCAACGAACAATCCTCTCTCATCGGTTGTTGAGAATTGACACCTGGACGCGACATAGATTTACCCTTCAAGACCAGTTCGCCTCGTTACACGAATTCGGTGGCTGGTGGGAAACTTCGACGTCGAGTCCACTTCTTTCAGGATGCTTTTGACCTACTCATTTGATTCGCTTAGACGACACCTTCACTAGTCGCCCAAGAATTCGTTGAAGTTGCCAACGCTTTTTGCAACTCAAACCGAACGAATGACGTTCGGCGACAGTCAAGAGTGAATGCGCGACACATTGAAGACTGATGACTACTACGTCTATTGAATTGATACGAACATGAATGACCAACGCAGCAATTTCGAGATGCTCCATCAGAATTGGAAACTGTCGATCATGACAACCACTTCAGCAAGTCCGATTTCTCCAGAGCCATGACGGTTAGTCTTGGCGGTGAAGCGTGAATTCCCATGTGATACTTGGGCTACTTGAATTGCCAATTTGGGTTCTGCCAGCCGTTATTCTGGTCGCCTCGGTGACTTTTCTGACAACCCTTATATTGGCATTCAATTCGTGGCCTTTGGCTGCAAGCAAAACCTTCCAACACCGATGTGGCGTTGCAAAGTCTAGTTGGAATGAGCTTGCGAAACATCAAGTCCATCACGATTGTTAAAGCGCAGGTATCGTGGGAATTTCGAATTCATGAGAAAGCCAGTTCGGCCTGCTTCAACACTTCACGTTCAGGAAATACCGAGCCCAAAGAAGCTAGGTACTTCCGCACGCCGAGGCCGCTTGAAAGTTATCGCGTGGCACGACTCGATCAATGACTAACGGCTGCCGTTGTCTCTGCAATTTTCGTAGACGCTCGGCAAATATTACGCAGCATGCCGTGAAAAACGAATTCATGCAGCGGAAACAGAGAGTACCAATAAACTATTCCGAACAGCCCAACCGGATCAAAGATCGCCGTTTGTCTGACAGTCGTTTTCCCATCCCTTTCGGTGACTTCAAACTCTAGCCACGCTCGTCCAGGGACTTTCATTTCCGCTGCCAAACGAAGTAGCTTGTTGTCCACGAATTCATCCACCCGCCAAAAATCCAACGTGTCTCCAACTCGCAATTGGTCGGGATGGCGACGACCACGCCGAACTCCTACACCACCTACAAGAATGTCCAGAAATCCTCTGATCTTCCACAGCCAATTGCCGTAGTACCAGCCCGTCTGACCGCCAATCCGCCTGATCGCTACGAATGCTTGCTCGGGAGTCAAGTCAACTTCGCGTGTCCGCGAGTCAACCAAACGAGAACCGAAACGAACGCCGCCCCAGCTTCGCTGTTCACCACCAGCTGAAAACGAATCCGACCAACGCGTCTGGGCAAATTCCATGTCTTCATAAACAAGTGCACGTGCGATCGCTTCGTCGACGGGTCGCGGGACTATCGAAAAATCTTTTGATGCGCTTTGGTCGGTCACGAGTGTCTCGTTCCTCAAACTGTCGACCAATTTTCGGCCGACGCGAGAATATAGAGGCGTTACCAAACCCAGCCAAAGACTCGATAGATAGGGAGTCAACAGTGGTACCGGAATCATGAATCGCTTTAGACCACGTTGTCTCGCGTACCGCTGCATAATATCGCCGTAGGATACAGCGTCCGGACCGCCGATTTCGTAAATCTTGGACTCACCGACAGGTTGCTTTAAAACTTCTACCAGATATCCAAGCACGTCCTCGATAGAGATTGGTTGAGCTAAGACGCGTACCCATTTCGGACAAATCATGACGGGTAAACGCTCGACGAGAGCTCGGATCATCTCGAAGGAGAGGCTCCCCGAACCGACGATGATCGACGCTTGAAATTCGATCACCGAAGCAGACGAAGTCCTCAGAATCGTCCCGATTTCCTGACGGCTACGAAGGTGTTTCGAAAGCTCGTCAGAAGGATCACCGAGACCGCCTAAGTAAACGATCCTTTTTACACTCTGAGCCGTACAAGCTTTCGCAAAATTCTCGGCCGCTCGTCGATCCGTTTGCTCGAAATCTTCGTTATCGCCCATCGAATGGATGAAATAGAATGCAGTGTGGATTCCCTCGAGCGCGGCGTTCAACGAGTCTTCGTCGAGGGCACTGCCAATTGCAACCTCTACATTATCGAGATCAAAATTCGCCTTGCTGGATTCACGCCTTGTGAGACAACGAACCTCGTGGTCGTTTGCAAGCATTAACGGCAACAACCGGCCACCTACGTAGCCGGTTGCGCCGGTGAGAAGTACTCTTGAAGTCAAGCTAGCGTCTTGCAATGCAAAGTCCTATCTTTTTACATGCCTAAATTTCGGAGCTTGGTCCCACTGGCTCGTAAGAGCCAGATTTATCAGGCCGCCATTTTGGAAAGCCTAAAGGTACCACGGCGGCACTTATCGTTATCTATTTTCGAAACCGAACTTCAGAAACCAACTAAGAGTCTGCTCCCAATGACCGGATTGTGGGGCTAATCAAACGCATGACCCAACTTGAATTAGGAAACAGCTCAAAAGTCCGTCTCCCCACCTGAGCTTCGACTGAAATCTCGCCGAAGGATAGGACTTTACCAAAGTTCGGGGAGATCGATACAGGCCTTCCGGCCATCGCGAGTGCCGCTCGATAGGTTGGAAAAACAAACCGAACGACGCCACCCACAAACTCAATCGTAAGATTATGACCAGCGGAAGCGACATCCACTTCGCCAGCCATTAAGACTTTGGGGACGAGCCCTTTTCGTTCGTACTGATACGAACAGTTCCGTTGAGAGTCCACTCAGCGTGTTCCGCATCAGAGCCGGTTCCGCTTGGGACCTGAATTTGCAATTTCTCGAAATCGTAACTGATCTCGGCGTTGTTACCAGTTAGTCGGTCGTACAGGCCAATGGCTAGGTCGGGCCAGTTTTTTGTGTGATCTGCGCTCATCTTTAGCTCCGGGTTAACAGTCTTAAAATTCTGAACTGGTTTTGCGATTACTCCATCGCGTCCAATTGTTTTCTTAACTCATCCGCTTCGGCTGTCTTTTGATCACTTTTAGAGCGATCCGTATGCGACAGCTTGTAAGCCTCTTCAAGCAACTTTCTCATCTTCGCTTCAAGCTTCTCTTTTTTACTCTTCATTCCAAACATCGTTCGTCTCCTTCATATGACCCTCGTTTAACCGTTGAGCTACATCTTTTGCAACCAACGAGTTTTTCAATTTCATTAATTCCTGTCCGCCACTGGATTCACTGCGAGTTCTCATTCCATCAAATCAGTCGCGTCGCAAACATCTCCCAGCAAACGGATCGGCGCAAGCAAGTTATCCCGCATGCGTACTTTTGTGTCGGTGAAATGACCAAGAATCAAAGACGCGTCGTCGTCGAGCAAATTTCCATCGGCCATCACACCGATTTTTTCCCGCAGGTGCGGAATGACTTCGGACGGCGAAAGTTCGCTTTGGTTGAGTAGTTTGAGAATCCCTTTAACACCCAATAATGTGTCGTTAACGTTGTCGGTGAACGACTCAATAAAGGCGTCTGTGTAGAGCAGAAACATGTCGCCGGCAGTGGTTTTAATTTTGCGACCAGGATACTGGGAGCTATCAACAATCCCCAACGGCATGTTTTCAAAACCTGCATCAGTGCTGGCCGGGTCCAGGTGCACCCATCGTTTCTTTTCGGATTGAAAGTAAATCGGGTAGGGATGCCCCGCCACGCTGATGTCCAGTGACTGAGACGGTTCAAAAAATGTTGCGACCACCGCAGTCGCAAAACCGCTTTCATCACCGAGCGCTCCGAACTTTCGGTTCATCGCCGAAACAAAGCTCTCCTGGTTAATCTTGTTTACATTACTTCGAAGCATTTCTTTCAAAGACGATGCCATTGCCGCTGCGCCCTCTCCGTGGCCGCTTACGTCTGCCAACAAGAATCGAGAAATCCTGCCAGACGCACAAGAAGTGAGGTAGTAGATGTCTCCGCCTGCTTCGGCGTCTTGAAACGGTTGACTGTAAACGAAAATGTCCAGCCCGGGTGCCTCGAAGCTTTTTTCTATCGCCCGGTTTCCACCCCAAATCTCCATACATCGCATGCGTTGGCGTTTTACTGGCTTGGGTGGGTCTAGATCGATCACAACGTATGTTTCTTTTTTGATTTCTGAACGAAGGGAGTCCCGCTCGCCGAGTGGGATGAACCGTGATTTTAGCCCTACGATAACGGATAAACGTTCAGCCCGTCCAACCAAGTAGACATCTCATGAAAATCTGAGAATTAACGGCCAATCTCGTTGCTAGGGCGACGCAACCTCGGTTCGGATTAAGGAAACGGCGGTAATTGTTCGTCTTCCAACCCGTTTATTCAAAACATTTAATCAACCGGTCAAAACAATGACTTACGCGAGAGCAAGATTATGGCTCGGCATCACCGGAGTCGGCTCACTCGTCACGCTTTGCACGATTGCTTTGCTTGTCGGGTTGCCAGCCCAACTACTGTCGGCCGATCCAGTTTTTCGAACGGCACAGGTTTATCAACTAGCATGCGTGGCAGCTTTTTTCGTTTTGTGGCTGATGCCGCTGGATTATCTAGGCGGTTTTTTGCTCCCAAGAAAGTTCGGAAAATCAAGCGACTCGTTCGCCAAATGGTTCACGGGTTATTTGCCCGCCGCCATTGCGCAAGCAAGCCTCTTTATCCTTTTTGGACTTTCCATCCTCGTGCTCAGCCAAACCTGGGGTACTGTTGGAGGCATCATTGCGGTCACCTCTGGAGTTGTGGCTTGTTCAGCACTACGAAAACAATGGGTTCTTAGGCGGGAATCCACGTCTGATAGTTCAGCGAAAAAGTTGCTGGACGCGATCGCCTTAATCCAGTCTTGGGAGATTTTTGTTCCACGCACCATCGTCGTCAATCATCAAGACGTGGGTTTCACTGGCGGCATTATTGGGCTGGGTCGAACCGCCAAGATCATCGTTCCAAAAACCTGGCTAAAATTTCCTACTGAGCAATTGGCGACTGCGATTGCACGACGAGCGATGGCGATCAACAGCGGCAGCTACACTCGAGGCTTGGCGATCGCTTTGGTTTGGAACGTCTGCGGGTTTTTACTTTGTGCAATGCTTCCTGGTGCCGGGCTCACGAGTGTGGCAAGTCTTCTGACCACAATCTGCGGATTTACCTTGTGGTCGTTCGTCGGGTTACTGACTCTGCCAACAGCCAGCCGAAATGCATCTCTAAGTATTGATCAATTATTGATTAAGCAAGGAACACCCGCTGACCTGATTTCTGATACCGCCTATGAGATGGATCAGTTGCAAGACGGTGAACCAGAGCGGCCCGCCCTGATCGAAACGATCTTCCACCCAGTCCCCAATGTAGCCAGCCGAAAAGGAGTTCACCCAGTGACTGGATTTGAAGCGTGGAACGTTGCTCGAACGACGCTATTCTTTTCATGGGCGTGTCTTGGGTTTCTCTCACGTTCGGTCCATTGCAACATCGGCCGACCCGAGTTGTGGACGATGTTGCCCACCGACTAACAGGACAACTTCAGCCAGCCGAACTCGATCAATTGTTTTGACGATCAAGCAATGAAAAAAGAACAATTGCCAGAGAAAACTTGCGTCGCTTGCCAGAAATCTATGGTGTGGCGGAAAAAGTGGGCGAAGGTTTGGGACGAGGTTAAGTATTGCAGTGAGCGTTGCCGCAGAAACAAAAACCCGCGAAGTAGAAAACTCAGTCAGACTTAGACCGACACGTTTCGCACTTGGCTCAAACCTTAGATCCGCAATCGAACTTTAGTTAGAGGGAAAATCCTTGTTCAAACTAACCCCAGGCGAGACTGATCGGATAATCCAGATGGCGTGGGAAGACCGAACAACGTTCGATGCAATCCGTGTGCAATTTGGATTGGAACCAGGCCAAGTCATCAAGCTGATGCGAAAAAACTTAAAGGGCTCCTCGTTTAAACTTTGGCGGAAACGTACCACTGGGCGTGATACCAAACACCTCTCAAAACGCTCGTTCGAAGTTGGCCGTTTCCGCTGCCCGAATCAACGCGGCTAGCCAAGTTTCCTCTCGTTACTCACCAAAAGGTTGCGGCAAAGCGAAGTGCAGCAGGGATCGTTTTCTCAAGTGGATTTTCGTTATCACCTCAAGTCCCGCTCGATCCGTTTTGTATAATCGTATCAGTTTACCGCGCAAACTTTAAACATTGTGCCAGTGAAATTCCCTAACAAGTTATACCCGATGCTTGATTCCTTACCTGAGCACCTTCGCGAAAGATCTAGGATCATCGTTGAATCTACGGAAGTTTCGCCAGACCATCCATTTGTGCTTTACTGGATGAGAAATGCGGTGCGTTCCGACGAAAATTCCGCGTTGGACGTGGCCCGACACCTTGCGGACCAACAAGGGATTCCGCTGTTGGTGTACCAAGCGATCTCCCCACACTATCAATTCGCATCCGATCGACACCACACGTTCATGCTCCAAGGAGCACGCGATGTTCAAAACCAATTTTCAGAAATCGGGATCTCTTACGCGTTTCACCTAGCGACTGAAGACGACAACGAACCACACTTGGTCACACTAGCAAAATCCGCGACGGTAGTCGTAACCGAAGACATGCCCGTTGATCCTGCCAAGAGATTTCTCAACGCGTTAGAAGACTCAACGAATGTTTCGATCGTTTGCGTCGACACAGCCTGTGTTGCGCCAATGCATCTGGTAAAGAAGGCTTTTACCAGAGCGTTCAAATTTCGCTCGGCAACCAAAAAACTCTATGAAGAAAGACTGACCAAGGCCTGGCCGCCCGTTGAGGCAGCCACAAAATCTTTCGACCTTCAACTCCTGCCGTTCAAGCCGCTCGATCTGCAGTCATTCGACATCGCCGACCTTGTCGCTCAGTGCCAAATCGACCACTCCGTTGGGCCGGTTGTGGACACGATCGGGGGCTCAACAGCAGGGTACGCGCGTTGGAATGAGTTCAAAAAAAATAAGCTCAGCAGTTATGCGAAACAAAGAAACGATGCGTTACAAAACGGCGTCAGCCGCATGTCTGCCTATTTGCACTATGGAATGGTTTCGCCGTTTCGACTTGCTCGCGAGTCCGCCAACATCGACAACGCCGGAGCAGAAAAGTTTCTGGACGAGCTATTAATCTGGCGTGAGTTGGCCTACGCATTTTGTTTTCATCGTCCAGACCACGATCAATGGTCCGCCATTCCCGAGTGGGCTCGTGAAACACTGGTCGCCCACGCCGACGATTCTCGCGAGCAAGTTTACTCCTGGGAACAACTGGCAAGGGGTAAAACCGATAACGCATTTTGGAACGCCGCTCAAAAGTCACTGCTCATGCAAGGCGAGCTGCACAACAATGTAAGGATGACTTGGGGCAAAGCGATTTTGAATTGGAAACAGACGCCTCAAGAGGCTCTCGATACGATCGTGGATCTCAACCATCGCTATGCCCTAGACGGACGTGACCCATGTTCTTACGGAGGAATATTGTGGTGCCTCGGGCAGTTCGATCGTCCGTTTGAGCCTGAGAAGAACATTGTTGGTTTGGTTCGCCCCCGCTCAACCAAACAACACGCCTCTCGACTGGACACGAACAAGTACCTTGCCAAGGTCGCCTCGCCTCGATTCTCTCCCACGTCAGTTGCAATCATCGGTGCCGGCATCTCGGGACTAATCGCTGCTCGAACCTTGAAAGATCATGGCGTCAGCGTAACCGTGTTTGACAAAAGCCGTGGCGTTGGTGGGCGAATGGCAACGCGAAGAATCGAGGAAGGGAGTTTTGACCATGGAGCCCAGTACTTCACAGCGCGGGATCCTAGATTCAAACGCTATGTTGATTCTTGGATCCAACAATCAGTCGTCGGAATTTGGCCCACCAAGTGTTCCAACGGCGATCAAAAAATCGTCGTACTCGAAAACGGAATCATTCAATCAGAATCAAAATCACAAACGCGGTACGTTGGCGTTCCAACAATGAATGCGATTTGCAAACACCTTGCTGACGGCATCGAAATCAAAAAACAAGTTCGGATCAAAGCAGCGAATCGTATTAACGACGGCCCGATAGAAGTTTTCGATGAAGACCAAAACTCCGTCGGAAAATTCGACCGCTTGATTGTGTCTGCGCCAGCCGAACAGTCAGCTGAAATCCTGGCAGAGTTTCCTTCTGTTGCGAACAAGATTTCAAAAGTGAAAATGAACCCCTGCTGGGCTTCGATGGTTGCATTTGACAGCCCCGTGACCGATGCTTGGGTGGGTGCCTTCTTGCATGAAAGTTTTTTGACATGGACTGCACGCAACAGCACCAAACCTGGTCGAGATTCAAACCGAGAACACTTGGTCATTCACGCGTGCCCTGAATGGACAGCGGAACATTGGGAGGAGGACGCGGGACAAGTCGGACGGCAGATGCTGGCTGAGTTCTGGAGAGTCACGGGCCTTCCGGCGATGACTCCAACTCACATGCAATCGCACCGTTGGAAGTATGCCATTGCTGCCGAGCCAGCAAACGCAGGGTATTTTTGCGATGACGATTCGATCGTTTTTGCCTGTGGCGATTGGGCCAAAGGTTCCCGTGTCGAAGGCGCGTTCCTAAGCGGAATGAGCGCCGCCGGTCGAGTGCTCGGTTCGCTGTCGTTAGCTGAGCGTTTGGTTGAATCCAATCAGGCTTTACTTTTTTAAAAACGGGGTTCTACAGTGGTCAAATCAAAAATGGGTTATTATGTCGCTGGGGCGGTTATCGCTGGACTGGTATTCATGGGGTGGAAATTGACATCGCGGAACGCCTACGAATCAGCTGAATACACGGTCATCGAAGCCGACGGGTCGATCGAACTGCGAGAGTATCCTGACTTGATGATGGCGACGACCAAAATGTCGGACGGAGTCCGAGGCAACGACGGAAGTTTTGGCCGCTTGTTCCAATACATCAGCGGTGGCAACGAGGAAAAGCAAAAAGTTGCCATGACGACGCCGGTCTTTATCGAGCCTGAAACCGAAGAGTCGAAAGGTCAGATGGGGTTCGTTCTCCCGAAAAAAGTCGCGGAAGGAAACGCGCCTCTCCCTGCCAACCAGCAAGTTGAGTTAACTGAACGAGCCGGCGGAAAGTTTGCAGTCATTCGCTTTGCAGGACGCGCTGATCAAAATTCCAGAGTCGACCAGGAATCCAAACTCGCGAACTGGATAGCCAAAAGAGGTTTGGAATCCGCAGGCGACCCTGAATTGGCGAGCTATGATCCGCCTTGGACGCCTGGACCGCTTCGCCGCAATGAAATCCTAATTCGCATTGCGAACTAAGGGAAACTTGATTGGTAATAACGCATCAAAGCCAACCGCGGGATTGGCTAACGCCAAAATGATGGATTTAGAATTCAATTTTGGGTTGCGATTAAGAACATTTCTTTTGAATTCGCATTGGCATCGCTCGCGTCGATTAAGTCAACACGGCTACGGCTTAGTTACCTTTTTTCGACTTGGATTTGAGATACTGTACGCCGTCAACGTACAGCAGCTTTTCACCAATTTGAACTAGACTGCAAACGGCAACCTTGCCCCTGGCATCCGTGAGTAACAGCTTTCCGTCATTCACTTCATACGTCCCACTGACTTTCGGACGTTTTCGAGAGGAAGAAAACCCACCTGTTGTTGCCCCAGTTCCGTTTTCAAAATTCCCTGAAACAGCGGAGAACTGCGTCGCAACGAAATCTCCAGACAGACTAAATCGAAACGTCCGTTGGTGTACAATTCCGCCAGTGGTTCCAGATCCGGGACTAAAGCCAGAATAATTCAGATCGTTGAACAGGCCATCAAATTTGCTTCCGTTGGGCGGAATAGTCACGGGAAAGTAGTTCTGGTTCATTTTGAAACCTTTCTCCGTCTTCTCAAATTTTTTCTCTACGATTGTGCCATCGGCATATTCAAAAAAGATCTTTCCGCCACTAACGCGATAGTTACCAGCTCGGTTCTGTTGTTTTAGAACGGCTTCTTTAAAATCAATGTCGTTGACGCTGACACCTTTAGGCAGCCCTCGAACAAACCGTCCAGACCGAGAGAACGTGAAAAACTCTTGGCTGAAGTTTGTACTGAGGTCGAGGTTAGTTGTGTACTTGAGCCCAGTGAATGTTCCCTCAAGATCACCGTCAGCGGGTTTACCCAGTACCGGCTTGGCTCCTTCACTAATGAATTTCAAACTTTGAGCAAAGGGAAAGAACTCATTGCTCAAACGTTGTTTGAGGAGGTCTCCGGCTTCCTTTCCTTCTGGTGCCCGTATCTTCATCAACACAAAGTTGACCTTCTTCTTTCCAACTGCTGACACCCCAACGAAAACATAGGGGCCTGAAATTCGAGTCGACAAATAGCCCTTCAACCCCTCTCCAGACTTACTTGTCCACATTTCCTTTGGCAATAGTTTATCGCCTGCGTCCTTGTCAATTTTCTTGTCATCTTCCAGAACAGACTTAATCTTTTTGCTGACCCAGCGATTCAAATTGCGTGGAACTCTATCGCTGCTAAAAATTTGAATCGCCCGATAACCAGAATCAGAATTGTAGATGGTGACATTGCCATCTCGCGTTTTCCCCTTCTTCCATCCATCGGGCAAAACATAAACCACATCATCGAATTGAAATGTTCGATTTTCTTGCGCGATGGTGTGGTTTGGAACAAGGAGCGTGGCGCAATAAAGCAACGCCCCAGCAATCAGAAACGAGAAGTGCTTTTCGATATTCATTTCCAACTCCTTTCGCAATGGCAACAGCGGCAAGCAGGGCACTTGAGGTCTAACCGATTCCAACCGGGCAGTTTGCCCCGATGACACTATAGATCAGCATTAAACTCGATTTTCTGAGTGGGAAGAATCGAATCGCTTTGAATTGAAATCTGTTCGATGTCGCGTTTGCTCAAACCGACGATTGTGCAGTCAAGAGTTTGCCCAGGAAGCAAACCGCGAAGCGACGTTTTTGCTCGCTTCGCGCCCGCAGCGAAAAAGGCATCGCGGTAAATCGGAGCAACGCCGTCGTTCGTTACTTTGATTCGCAAATCCTTACCGTTGGTCGTCGCCGATACCACGCGGAATCGATAGCCCGTTGCCATACCGGCCGACATAATTCTCTCGGGCGTGCTGTGCTGAGGTTGGTCGTTGCCAATCATATAAGTGATGTGAAACTGCTTGGCAGCTTTTTCAAATGACACACCATTGGGGCCATTTTCAGATAGCGCCTTTTTCTGATCTTTCATGTTGTAGTAACTAAACTCGCCGCCACCGGGTTGCCGTTGCCAACGCTCAGGCCCCAATATTTCCCAATTGACCGCGTTCTCTTTCGGATGCGGTTTACACAAAAAAGAATCATCAAAAACGCCGAACTCGAGTGCGAGTAGTTTTTCGTTATCCTCCAGTGGCGAGTATTCATTGTCCGCAGAGTCAATACTGATGGACCAAGGAAGGCTCGTGAACTGTTGGTCAATGTGTCGCAAAAATTTCGCCTGATAGCCCTTGGACGGGAAAGTCTTTCCCATTTTTCTCGGCCCGTCGTAGATATGATACTCTGCCCACAAACCGAAACCTGTTTGCAAAAATGCAATTCGTGGATCGTTGTCGTATCGTTCCGCCAATTTGGTGTAAAACTCAAGCGTGAACTCTTGAAGTGCTTGATTACTCCAATCGCAAAAATGAGTTTTCTTGCCTTCGCTTTTGCCAATCGTTTCTTCGTAATCAGAACGGTTAAGAATAAACTCGGGAACCGTTGTTTCTTTCCCGACGTAGCAAAAATTGAATCTCAAGACGGCTTGATGATTCCGTTTCGAGATTTCGTCAAGCATTCTATCGAGTATGCTGAAATCGTATTCTCCTTTGGAGTTAACGACTTCGTTGTATCCGCAGTAGCGGTACTCCAAACTAATTACCGCCGGATGTTTTTCAGCGTAAAAATTGTCCGACCATAAAACGATCCCCGTCATCGGTTGGATTTGGGTGATTTTGGATTGCAATTTAATAGGCTGAAAGTCCTGTGCCACTGCCGTAAGAGGCATGAACGCGGCCAAGACAAAAAGCAGCCACCGCCGCCAGGCTTCGTAAGGGTTGATCATTTGATGCACTGAGTCTCGAAAGAAATTGAGTTGGTTTGGTGATTGTTCGATGAAAATTCGAGCCCGACAAACCGAATTATTTTGATTCAGCGTCACTATACCACGTCCACAACATCAATTCATGCAAGCCTACGAATTGCGATGTTGTCAATTTTGCAGGGGCTATCTAAGCCGACTTATTGAATTTTGATCACAGCTGCGTCGTTTTGAAATTGCTCAGTGAAAACTTGGGCTGCGACAACCAAAGTTTAAACCCAACTCCATTGATCGCCCCGTTGTTGAAAGCAACTTAATGGCAGGGCGAATATTTTTCAAAACGCTCGGCTAAGCGATCGGTGAAACAAAGCTTTTTGGTTTCACTGTCAAAACAGAACAGTCAACTTGATTGAGAATCGTTTCCGCAGTGTTGCCAATAAAAAAACCGGGTATACCGGTCCTGCATACAGTTCCCATCACCAACAAATCCCCTTTGTTATTCTCAATTGCCTTTGGAATTACCGTACCGGCCCGCCCCTGCAACATATGAACGATCGCGGATTCGTCAGCCTGGTCCTGCACCAAAAGGTCCAAGTGCTTTCGATGCGCGTTCTTAATTTCTTCGACATACATTCTGACTTCTGTTTTCGTCATCAAACGGCGGCCACGGGTGCCTTCAGCTCCGAATGTGTTCCACGCGTGAACAATGTGCAATTTGGCATTGTTGTTTTGGGCGACTGTGGAAGCTCTCTTCAACACTTCAATGTTTAATTCGTTTCGAATTGGGTTATCCGCATCAGGATCGACTGCGGCAAAAACGTTTCTCAATTTCTGCCGTTTCGAGGGCTTGACCACCCACACCGCACACGGACACTTTCGCATTAGATGCATTGATAACGTTCCAAACAACTGCTCGCGAATGCTTGAAACGCCGTCTGCGAGCATCATCACCAAATCATGCTTGCCACTGACGACTTGCTCGATGACTTTTATGAATGCATGGTCGTCCGTTTTGACAACAGTTTGAACTCGTTTGTGTTCATCCAGGAGGGGCTGAGCAATCTCGGCCAGTTCTGACTGTAGCTCTTCCTCAAGCAAAACCTGCAGATCGATCTCTTTACCTGAAGCGGTGGAAACTTTTCGAACTTCTAAATTTGGAGCGATCGACATCAAAGTCACCATCGCTTGGCTTGTCGTTAATAACTCCGCAGCCTGTTCAACAAGCTGATCATTGATCGGCGAAATGAGTAAAACGTTATTGAATTGCTTCATTAGATCCCTCTAAGCCTGAGAAGTTTTCACTGGGTTAATCGTGGAGGGCACATCCGCCAGAAAGGTTAGAAAATTCTCCAACGGAAGAATTTTCAGCTGCCGAAATGAATGCCCAGAAGCCAATTTGAAGTGCGCCCATCGCGAACATTGGTTCCAACCGCCCACCTCCCAATGTTTTTGGGGCATTGAACAGGTAGCAAGCGAAATAGAACTTTGACTTTCTATTGACGACAACGTTCTCGACCCCTCTTTCTTTGTGTTGCTGGTCTGGCCAACGTCCCCAAAGGACGTAAGACAATTTCTATTACCAGTTTTAACATCGCGACCAGAGCCACGTTTTCCGCAGCCCTGGTTGCCACCAACCTATCTCCGTTGAACAAAACTTGGTTTACATTCCGAATCCGTATTTCGATATTTTGCCGACATCGCGAATCATTCGACGATCAAGCTGTCGAGTTACCGAACGCGCGGCACGTTGTATGGCATTCGAGACCGCCTTGGAGAGTGATTCGTCTTTGATTGTGATGGCAAAGTCATTCATCTGTTTTAGCCTGACCACGATCCGGCATTCTTTGTCGATTCCGCCTTTAGGACCGTTGACATCTTTGACCGTAATGTCGACGCCTTTGACACTGTTGCCAAATTTTGCGAAGCTTGCGTTTGCTCTCGCTTCAGCGCGGTTGATGGCTTCATTCCCCAACAATTTTTGCTTGTCGTAGACCATAATCTTCATCGTTTTTAAGCTCCGAATTGGTGAAAAAGTAGATACTCAATTTGAACAGCAGGGCCTCATGCTGTCGGTAACGCCTCATGTTTTTTACGAGAAACTCGATGCCGCTGTTCGCCGATGCTTTGTTTGTTAGATTGTCTGGTAGAGTGTTGCTTGAACTCAGAAAGTCGCATAATCCGTTTCATGGGCTCGCAAACCGGAATCGATAACGTTGCAAATGTGTCAGCATTGAACCAGGCGCGCCAGTCGACGTAGCAGGCGAGTTTAGGTTCTACCGCACTAACGGATCTGTTAACCGCGTTTTCTAGTGAAGAACTAGACCGTCCAACAGAAACAACCCCCGCTCCTTCGATGTTGACATTGATCTCACATCGAACTTTACCATCTGCACGTGCGGTGAAATGCACGGTCGCTCCGTTGATCCGATGCTCAAATCTCGCAAGCGAATACTTGATTCGATTCTCCGAATAGATTGCCTGTGATTCGCTCAAAGCGTTCTGGGTATCGACAACGAATAAATTCATCTGGGTCTCCCATGTTCACTTGTAGTAACCAGAGATCGAGAAAACATTTATTTTCTTCACTACAACACTATACGGCCACATCCCCACATAGGTCCAATAGATAAACATGAGACCATCCATTGGATAAATCTATGTTTTGAAATTGCAACATTCTTACGACCTGATGCATTTGTTGAAGGCATCAATCAGCCCGCTGTGACTGCAGGCACGAAAAAATACTGCAAGCCCCTTAAAAAGCGAACTCGCAGCAAATGAAGGGCTCGACTGCAGCAATAAAATTTCAGCTGGAAACAGAGGCAAAATCGATTCCAATATGAATCGTTGGCTAATCACAAACTCAGCGGAACTTTTGCAGCGCCAAAACAATTACTTTGCCCCGTCAGGGTTGGCAATTCCCCGAATTGAACAGCCCCATTCGCATAAAAGGATTGTCGGTTTGTTTTGGGTTCTAGCAAACATTAGCTGCGATGTGATACCACGAGAGCTAACTGGATTCAAAAATTCGTTGCAACGAAGCTTGGCTCTGCAAGAATCGTTCAGCAGTCAAGTCGACGTTTGTAGAGAAATATAATCTGCGTAATTCACGTGACGGCTAACGAACTGACCAATCAACAAATAATTTCGAAAGAACTCGAGATGCCTCAAAAAGACAAATTCAAACCAATAATCAAATCTGCAGAATCCGCTATCAGCGTCCGTTCAGACTCGGTCAGCGGTTTCACTTGTTTGTTTGACGACTCTTATCTAGTTGAGTTAAACCAAATGGATTTTGATCCAATTGGTCTTCTACAAAACAATGGCAGTGAGGAACAGCTCGAAGTGTTAAGCACGTGGGCAGGCGACGGTCGCTGGATGGCGATCGAATCACTCCCCTGTATCTTGGACGATGACGCTGTCCCAGGTTTGGATATCGTTATACTTAGTTCTGATCTCTTACATCTCCTTGAAAAAGCTAAAAAAGAAGGCCCAGTTAAAGACGCTTGGTTTGACCCCGTAACTCAATATCTCGATATCCCAAGCGGAATACTTCGTGTGGTTTATGAGGACGATTTTTTCAGTAACGACTATGACCAAAATAAGAATCTTAAGCTGATTGAGTCTCCGGAAGACGAGCTTGTCAGGCATCGCGAATTTTCAGATTCGGCCAGCTATCTAGTTTCGTGCACACCGGGATTCTATCGCGCCTACGTGTTTACTCGCTTCCAAGACGAGACAAGTGAATACGAACCAGACGAAGGAAGTCCTGACGTCGTTGTATATCTCGAGCCTACAGAAAAACCTCTTTCGTTCTCGAATTCCTGCCCACTAATTCCCAATCATCCTGTTACTCAAGACTTAGATGCCATTAGGCGGACAGCACAAAAAATATCACGCGAAAAAGGCTGGGATTGATTGAATGCAATTTCTGCAGTTTCAAAACGCCAGAAATCCCATCTATTGTTTTCCCGCCAGCTGCGCCTCACCGAGCCCCAGATCATCTCGGCCCGAACGCTTGTTCTGGATGCCGAAAACTTGGCTTTGGTGAC
>JBGCDK010000075.1:0-13096 GCA_045105295.1 Mariniblastus sp. | reverse complement strand
TGTAATTTCGCCAGGTAGAAACCAAGTCGAGTTGACCGTCCGGCCACGTCCGAAACAAACCGAAGAAGGCATGCCTAGCCATTGATCTCATTGATTTAAAAGGCTGTCTTTTCGCGTAGTGGATCTTGTTAGATCCTGAATTGCTCTCCCGCTACAGGACATTTAACAAGATCCACGACACAGGGAAGTTTTCAATCCAACCGCGAAGTTGCAACGACAAACAGTGCACGGACAATACAACGCAAGGGCAACTCAACCTTTGAAAACGCAATCTTTTGGCGCAATCTTTTGACGCAACCTTTGGCGCGATCCCTCACGGTCGCTTATCGGCCTCGTCTGCCGCCAAGCAAGCCCGCCTTGTGCAAGAAGTACAACAACGTCAATAGCGACGTTACGAAAGCGGCAACATAAGTCATCGCGGCGGCGAAGAGAACTTTGTTGATTCCTTCGCATTCCTTTTCCCCAACAATGCCAGCTTCGACAACCAACTGCTTGGCTCGGTTGCTCGCATTGAATTCGACTGGCAGGGTGACCAATTGGAAAAGTAAAAACAGCCCGAACGCAAAAGCACCCGCAACAAAGATCCAGTATCCCAACCCGGCAGCGCCTCCTGCTGACTGGGCACCGCCTTCGATCATCAGGCCAATCATCATGCCCCAAGTTCCAAACCGCGTTCCCATGTTGGCGGCCGGAACGATCGCACTTCGCCATTTGAGCGGATAGTATCCGGTAGCGTGTTGGATCGCATGACCTGCTTCGTGAGTCGCAACGCCGATCGCAGCCACCGAAGTTCGATCGAATACTTGAGACGAGAGCGCCAGTTTCTTGGTCGTCGGATTGTAGTGATCGGTCAGCATGCCATCGACGCGGACGACTTGCACGTCATGAATGCCAGCAGCATCCAGTAATTTTTGCGCAGCCATCTGCCCGGTGTACCCGCGCGTTGTTGGAACTTTCGAATATTTGGCAAATCGAGATTTAACCAACCACGCCGCGCCGCCAGAAAGAATGGCACTTGGAAGAGTCACCCATAACATGAAACCGATGCTTGGCATTCTTAAAAACGCAAGCAGCAAGTCGAATTCAAATATCACGAAGTCACTCCGGAAAAGTTAGTGGGTCTTAGGATTGGGTTGGCCTTAAAAGCCAATCGTGGCGAGGGGTGCGAACTCGGACTGAACTTGGTGGGTTGGCCCGGGTCAAACTTGCGACAATCTTTGCGAGTTTACTGATTTGAGACAAGTGAAACTTAATTTCGCCACATTTGCCTCATTCTAGAATTTGGCAGACACGACAAAAAGAACAAATTTCAACGTGACAGATTGGTCTGTTTGTCTTGTAATCGCGTACCAAACGCCTTTTGTTCGCTTGGCGAGATGGATGCGTTGAAACAATGCGACTGGATTAGATCCCGACCTGCCCCTGACTCTTCTCAACTGGAAACTTCAGCGAGAGAGACTTCAAACCCCCAACGCGTTGCCAGCACAGTGCTTTGGGAAATCAGGTTTGGTTCGATCGTCAGGATGCGCTCAGACATCTTAAAAGTCGTCGATCGCCCCTCGGCTGTGAAAGCCTGAATGACAATTCTGGTTTTTGAGCCACTGGAGTCAGTGGGCCGCAGTGTGATTTTGGTTTCGTCGAATGAGTCGACTTCCCAATCTTCACTCATTTCATAGTTCGATCCAAATTGAAGCGAATCATCATCACCGGAAGCAATCTGTTTTCGCAAGCAAGCTAGATCCGATTTGATAATGTGCGAATCACCATTGGCTTCGATTGAATACGAAGCCGACCAATGGCTTTTCCCTGCCATGCCAACGCCCAGGATTGCGCCGCCCGATTCGAGCTCATGTTGGCTCACGTCCTGCATTGGCGGACACGTCGGCCATTCATCTTCAGGCGTGCCTTCGACACTGGTCAACAGTTTTGCCAATTTCTGATCGTTGGCATCATGAAAAAACCAATCGTGCGACCAGCGGTCAGCAGACTGCGCGAACAACAAACCGAGTTTGCCGTGTTGGATAGATAAAGTTTCTGACATTACGTATCCGACTTTTTCTTAGCGGACCAATTCAAGTAAGCATCCAAAAATCCTTGCAGTTCACCGTCGAGGACTTTGTGAATGTCGCCCATCGAAAAACCTGTCCGCGCATCTTTCACGCGTTGATCTGGATGCATGAAGTAATTCCGGATCTGCGAGCCAAATCCGACACGGGCTTTGTTTTGATACTCCGCCGCATTTTCTGCTTCGCGTTTGTCTTCTTCGATCCGCGCGATCGCCGCTCGAAGCATTTTCCAAGCTTGATCGCGATTTTTATGTTGGCTGCGCTGCGACTGACAGGCCGCAACGACGCCCGTTGGAATGTGAGTCAAACGAACAGCACTGTCTGTCTTATTAACGTGTTGCCCACCGGCACCTTGGGCACGATAGGTATCAATTCGAACGTCTTTTTCTTCGATATCAATTTCAATGGCATCGGAGACTTCAGGAGTCACGTCAACGGCAGCAAAACTCGTTTGCCGTTTGCCTTCTGAGTTAAACGGGCTGATCCGAACCAAGCGGTGAAGTCCCTTTTCTCCTTTGAGATATCCATAAGCCATCGCGCCGCGAATTGCGATCGAAGCGCTGTTGATGCCGGCTTCGGAGTTCGGGTTCTTGTCAAACAGCACGACCTCGTAATCGTTCTTTGTTGCCCAAGCCGTATACATCCGCAACATGATCTCGGCCCAGTCATTGGCGTCCGTGCCACCATCGCGCGCGTGAATCGTAAGGATCGCACCACTACTGTCGTGCGGACCGTTAAGGAGTGACTTAAGCTCGAGAGCATCCAAATCATTTTCGATGCGCTTAATCTCGGAGCGGATTTCTGGCTCGATTGATTCGTCCTCTTCGCCCATTTCGATCAGGGCTTCGAGGTCTTCACCAGACCCAATGAGGTCCGCCATCGGATTGACAATCACTTTGACCGACTTGAGACGTCCGACCGTTTCCTGAGCACGGTCTTGGTTGTCCCAAAATCCCGCTGCTCCCATTTCGGCTTCGATCGCCTCGATGGATTTTAATTTTGCATCGTAGTCAAAGACTGTCTCGAAGCTGGGTGATGCGCTGCTGAATCGCTTGGGAACGGTCGTTGAGTTCGGAGTCCATAGAGTCTTTTTAGGGTTGGTTTCTGGGCCGGCATCGAGGAAACGTGCCAACTGCAATCAATGTAAAAGATCTTGATATCAAGAGAGCCGTCGTATTGTAAGAGTCGTTTTCTAGCTGTCATCGGGTGACCGTACATTCCAACTCTCATCTGCGAGCATGCTTTGCCATCCATGTGGGCCGGTCGTGAGGATTAATTGGTCAGTTTTACACCAAAACCAACGGATTGGTTGACCCTTTTCATGGTCCCACCTAAAGTAAAAGTTCGGCTAAAATTGATCTTATCGCTTGCCCAGCGCGTATAATTTCGCTGGATCACTTGTTTCAATCTCGGTCGGACGACTAACCACGATCCTGACCGCGCTGTCAGTTCAACATATCGAAAAAGAAATTCGCCATGTCACATCAAAAGCCCGAGAAGAAACCAAGCAAAAACGGCGACAGCACCAACGGTAACGGCGAACCACCTAAAACGATGGAAGAGCGCGACGAAGAAGCCATCGAGCGAATGGTCGCACGCTTCGTCGTGAAGCAAGAACCGAAACCCGTCGACAAATACTTGCGTGCCTTGGTGAAACTCGAAGGCTCCGACCTTCACATGAAAGTCGGCAAGCCCCCAATCGTTCGCGTTAACGGAACACTCAAGGAGCTCAATCGCGAGCCCCTCGAAGTCGAAGAAATGGCTCGCCTGCTATTCCCGATGATGACCGAACGCACAAGAGATATTTTTGACGAAGAAGGCGGCGCTGACTTTGCGTACACCGTTGACGTCGATGGAGTGAATTGGCGTTTTCGTGTCAACATGCTCCAGCAGCTGGGAAAGATCGGTTTGGTCGCGCGTCGTGTTAACAACCACATTCCAAACTTTGAAGGCCTCTATCTGCCCGACGCCATGGAACCGCTTTGTCATTTCGACCAGGGCATGATTCTACTCGCGGGTGTTACCGGTTCTGGTAAAAGTACAACGATTGCGTCGATGTTGAACTACATCAACCGAATCTATTCCAAACACATTTTGACACTCGAAGATCCGATCGAATTTGTGTTCACCGATGACAAGTGTTTGATCAATCAGCGTGAAGTCGGCATCGACGTTGTCGATTTCGGTGTCGGTATGAAACATGCAGTTCGTGAAGATCCCGACATCATCCTCGTCGGTGAGCTTCGAGACGAAGAAACATTTATGACCGCGATTCACGCTGCCGAAACAGGTCACCTTGTTTTCGGTACCATTCACGCGTCGACCGCTCCGTCAACCATCGGGCGTATTCTTGACTTGTTCCCGGAAGAAATGCACGGCGCGATTCGTGGTGCGATTGCGATGAACATGAAAGCCATCGTCGCCCAGAAACTGTTGAAGTCGATCAATCCAAAAGTTGGTCGTGTTCCGACCTGTGAAATCATGACGTTCAACCCGACCGTAAAGAAATTGATCCTTGAGGGTCGCGATCACAACCTGAGTGATGCGATTCGAATTGGTGAAGAAGAAGGAATGCAGGACTTTACCAAGAGCCTAAAAGATCTGATCGACAAAGAATTGATCGACCGCCCAACTGCGTTCCAAGTCGCTCCTAATAAAGAAGAGCTAAAGATGAAGCTCAAGGGCATCAACGTTTCGCAACCTGGAATTATTTAATGGCCCGCCGTTCTCGATTGGTATTTCTTTTGGCGGCCGCGGTCGCGATTTTGCTCATACCGTGTGCCGACAATTTATTCGCTCAAGACGATGACGCGCCCCGCAAACTATTGCGCGGACCTGGCGGCTATTTTTCGATCTTGAAACTATCGCTACTCGCAGGGATTTTCCTTGTCTGGGTTCGCATGGCCGATTGGGCCAATCGCGACTCGATGAAAATCGGACTGCGGACAAAAATGGCGGGTGAGTTTTGGAACCCGGTCATCGTGTTTGCGTTCCTATTTGGCTTCATGATCGCGATCTCGATTCCATTCTTTTGGCTTGCCGGTTTTCCAATTTACATTCTGGGCGCGTTTCTCCCGATCACCATGTACTTTCTGGGTCGCCGAAGCAAGCTAAAAGAAGACCCCAACATCGTCCACCAACTCAAATCCAAACCCGGGGAAGCACCTCCCGCGGAACTCCTGCGTCAGGACGAAGGTGCCGAGATGGAATTCACACCAGACGGTGCAGACAAAAACGAGCAGTCTTCGAACTTGATCCGAGCCCGTCAAACAGGTGGATTCAAAGAGCTGAAAGAATTCCTGACCCTAACTCAGTTCAAAAGAGCCGAACAAGTCATCGTCGACTACACACCCGACGTAGTAAACGCGAGATTATTGGTTGACGGTTCGTGGCACGCCATGGAGCAAATGCCGCGCGACGTCGGTGACGCGATGTTGGCAAGCCTGAAACATTTGGCCGGTGGCAATCCTGTCGATCGACGATCACTTCAAAAAGGCCGTTTTAAATTCAAATCGGAACTTGGAAAAGCAGCAATCGAATTCGCGTCCCAAGGAACACAAACCGGCGAACGCGCTCAAATCAAATATGTTCGAGGCGACACCCAGATTCTCACATTGCCACAATTGGGCATGCTGCCCGACATGCTTGAGCAACTGAAAACGTCGTTGAACCACACTGGTGCCACCATCATTTCGGCTCCTCCAGGCAGCGGTCTAACAACGTCGTGGCAGGGCGCGCTGTTTACAGCGGATCGTTTGACCCGTGACTGCGTTGCGTTGCTCGAACCGGATGAACGAGAATCTGTTTTGGAGAACGTGGTTGTCCACCGCTATGACCAAAAAGATCCAGCCAAAAAGCAAGCCGAAACGCTGCGAGCCATGTTGCTGACCCAACCCGACATGATCTGCATGCCGAAAGTAGAAGATTCAGAAACGATGGACTTGATGACGCTTCAAGTCGTTAAACATGAACGAGCGATTGTATTTCAAACGCCTGCCAAATCGGCCGCTGAAGCCCTATTGAGAATGTACGCTCAGGCCGGTGATCGAGAGCAGTTTCTTGCAGCCACAAAAAATGTCACTTGCCAGCGATTGGTTCGGCGACTGTGCGATGATTGCAAAGTCGAAGTCCGCGTCCAACCACAAGTCATCAAACAACTTGGAGGCGATCCGAACGTACAGCAAACCATTTTCAATCAATGGAAACTTCCGCCGCCAGAACAACGAGTCGATGAAGACGGTCGCGAGATTGAATTCCCGCCTTGCCCGAGTTGTGGTGGCATTGGATACATCGGACGGATTGCGGTTTTTGAATTGCTGACGCTGAGTGATCAGCTACGTGAATTTGTCAAAAAGAATCCAAAGATCGCCCCGATCGAACAAGCCGCGGTCAAGCTTGGCAAGTTGCCACTAGCGAACCAAGCCTACAAACTGGTTTTGTATGGCGTAACATCATTGGCGGAAGTGCAACACGTTTTGAAATCACAAAAGTAGAATCCGAAAACACTCGAACCGTAGGATGGACATTCCTTCCTGTCCGTCATTTCGTCAGTTTGTGAAAGTCGGGTATGCAAGCCAGAAAAGTAAGTCCAACCTACTTACTTGATAAGTAACACGAGCACCGATTAGAGACACCTCAGCGAATCACACCGACGTATCCAGAACCCAATTTCAACAGCTCCTTAAACTCTTTACAAAAAATCAAACAACATGGCATTTGACGACTTCACAACGCCAATTGAGTTCACACCAGCTGGAGCCAATGCAGAAGAACAACAGACGAACCTAAAAATCGTCCGACCATCACCTGGTTTTGAACCGGCTGCCGAATTGGTTGCCGAAGCAATCATCAAAGATGCCACCGTAACCGTACTCGATTTTACGCCCAAACAAGTCAACGTTCGATTTCAAATAGACGGACTGTGGCACGCCGGAGCGGCCATGGATCGCGAAACGGGCGATTACATGTTGGCCACGCTCAAGCAGCTGGCAGGAGTCGATTACCGAGAACGACGTGCACGCCAAGAAGGCAAATTTGGCACGATGTATCTCAAAATTCGCCAAAAATTCAAACTGATTTCACAAGGCGTTCAGACTGGCGAACGGGTTGCTCTTTACCTTGACTACAAACGACCGCCGTTGGATTCGATGACGGATCTTGGGATGCGGCCAAGCATGATTAAACAGCTCGTTCCAACGCTCAACGACCCAGAGATGGGCATCGTCATGGTGACTGCCGTTCCCGGTGAAGGCTACACCACCGCCTGGCGCGGAACGTTGGACGCGTGTGACCGACTGACGCGCGACTATTTCGTGATGGAAGAAAAAGGGAAACTCGAACCTGAAGTCATCAACATTTATCCTGTCGAGTTTGATCCTGCCAAAGGCGAAGACGCGATGTCGCCCGTGCACCAATTGCTCCTCAAGGAACCCGACGTCCTCGCGTTTCCTGAAATACCGACGGGCGATTTGTTAAACCGAATCGTAGACCTTTCCGTCTCTCGCAGCATGCCAATGTTTGTCCGAGTGCCTGGTAAAAACTGCTTGGACGCAATATTGAGAACTTTGGTTCTACGACCCGACGTTAAGAAACTCGCCCCGCGGCTGACGGCCGTTTTGGCAATGCGTGTGATTCGACTGCTTTGCAATCATTGCAAAATCGGTTTTCAACCGCACCCGCAACTATTGCAACAACTTGGACTTCCTCAGGGCCGCGTTGCAGAACTTTTCAAGCCCATGATTTATAAACCGGGCATGACCAATGAAGAGGGTGTCGAGATCGAGCCGTGTTCCAAATGCTCGGGAATTGGTTACCGCGGACGAACGGGCTTGTTCGAGTTGCTGATGATGAACGATGAGCTTCGCAGGGCACTGATCACCAACCCGCGCATGGATATGCTTTCGGTCATCGCCAAACGCAATCGACACATTTCGTTGCAAATGGAAGGTGTCGTACTTGTCGCTGCAGGCAAGACATCGGTGGACGAGTTGCAGCGGGTTTTAAAAGCTTAAAAATAACTAACGAGAGGCCCGTAACGGGACAACAATAATGTTGATTTTGATTGGCATCCTGATATTTGTATTGTGCATCGCCAGCACTTGGTGGTTTGGCCTGTGGAGCAATGCGATCACTTTGGTCAACTTGTTGTTATCTGCCATGCTTGCGAGCAGCATTTATGAACCGGTATCGATTCAATTAAGGAATATCAATTCCTCTTACCGCGTACTCTACGATTTCATCGCCGTCTGGCTAGTTTTCATCGTCGCGTTTTTGATTCTTCGCGGGATCACCGATACGTTGAGCGGATACAGATTAAAATTCGACCCCGCCACTGAGTTGATCGGCCGATCCGTTTTGTCGATTTGGATCGCTTGCGTTTTCGTTTGCTTTACCTTTTTCACATTGCAGATGGCTCCACTGGCTCCATCGTTTTATTCCACCGAACGTCAGTCGCGAGAGAATCTCGGCACCATCCCAGACCGTGCTTGGCTGTCGTTCATCCAGAGTCGTTCCCGTGGCGCACTAGCCACATCAAAAAAGTCCAGCATGTTCAACGATTACCGCTTGGCTCCCCATCCTGACGACGTCGACAAAGACATGAGAGTCTTTGATCCGCACGCCGATTTCCTGATGCGGTATCAGAATTACCGCTGGGAACTGTCTGAAAAATCTCGGCTGATGAAACGGTAGTAGAGCGAAGCCCTGCCCGAGCCATTTACAACGTTGATTGAGCAATTTGCGATTCAACAATCAGCCCAATTTTTAGTTGTGACAACCATAAGTTGGGGCGGCTCGTTTTCGACTTACTGGCCAAACCGGCCAGGTTTCCTTGGCTATTCAGAAGATTTTCGCAGATCATCCCACGCCTGAATTTTTTCAGCTTCATAGTCGTAGGGCTTGCCATACAATTGTTGAAATTTGTTGCGAGCGACATCTGGAAGGCAAGCCAAAACTTCTTCCCACTTAGTTTTTCTCATTTCCCCTAGTTTTTCGTAATAGCTCACTCTAGATTTCTCCACCTGTTTTACGAAAAAAGCAGTGTCGAATTCTTTGTCTTCAATGCTCTTTGACCAAGCGATGACTATTCCAAACTCATCATTCATTTTTGTCTCATACATCCATCGAATAAATTTTGCCAACCGTTTGAGTTTTTGATTTTGCGCTGGCAGCAAAACCTCGTTTGCGATCCGAATTGACATATCGGTATCAAATTTCTCACGATTCTCCAGCTGCTTTCTCGTGGCTGCTTTAAGTTTCGTCAGGCGGCCTGCCGGGGTTGCCAGTATCATCTTCGCGATCACTGGATCAGCAAAACTAGCGGTATCATGATTTTCAATAGTTTCTTGGTATACCAATGAAAACTTGCTGACTTGAAAATCCAAAATGCTCAAAGCATTCTTGAGAGGTTCATGTCCCACCGCCACGACGGTAGCAAGGTAGTAACGAGAGTCCTCAAATTTCTGAAAGTCATCGGAACTCCATGTCTTTAAATCGGATAGACGAAGACGTCTGGAAACATCCAATTTTTCAACTTCAGGCGCCAGCGTAGCCAGCTCAATAAGCGATTCTGTAGAATCGGCTGGCATCAATTTTTTAATTTCACGCCAGGTCGCTTTTGTAAGATCACGTTTGCTATTTTCAAATTCTCTGATCAATTCCCTGAGCTCTTTTTGGAGAGTCGTTGCTTCATCTTGACTAAGCCCAAGATCCGACGCAGCAAAAAGTGGCAGCACGAAACCCTCGGCCCCATTCATCGAAACAAGTTTGGAACGCTGCCTCGTGAGGCAGCGCAATTCATCCAGTTGTTTTGGCAGCAATATGTCCCGAACTTCGTTGGCAAATTTCCTTTGGAATGTTTCGAATGTAGACTTGGAGCGAGCCTGTTTCCCTTCTTCAAACCAATCAGCCACTAGGCCCAGCCGTTCCTTTCTATTTTTCTCAACAAGACTTTTTAGTTTTGATCGTTGGTAATCAACTATGTTAACTTCCTCAAAAAAATAGCTGAAAAATAGCGAGTCACTTACCACTAGCGGAGCCAGATCCTTTGCAATGGCTTCAATAGAAGACGGGTCGTCGGACGAGGCTGTGGAATCCTGTTGGCTGTAGAGCGGTTGAATAGGCATCGATGCAAAAACGATGACCAACACTACCAGGCTAGGTCTCATTATTTCTCACTTTATCGAAGACGGCGAAAATACGTAGCTTGAGCGGCGCTCGCACAAAGCAGCAGAGCGTCTTCGACTGTCGGTGTCAACAAATTTATCGAGCTTGATGGTGAGATCGACAAGACATGAGAGCATTCGATCCACAAGCCGATTTCCTGATGCGGTATCAGAATTACCGCTGGGAACTGTCTGAAAAATCTCGGCTGATGAAACGGTAGGCTCTCGAGATGGTTCACTTGATTTCCGTCCCCAAAGCCAGCCGTAAAATTTGAACGTCTGGTTTGGTGCAATTGGAAATCGCAGCGGACCTTCGGTTGCTCGACCGAAAGAATGGTCACCGCATCGGTCCAGATTTTTCTTGTGTGGAAAATTCAAATCTTGTAATATGCACGCGTTGGGAAATACGCTTGTCATACGGGAGACGAAGAATGAGGCAGAAACGGGGCGCCTTTACGCTTGTTGAATTGCTGGTCGTGATTGCGATCATTGGGGTCTTGGTGGGGATGACACTCCCCGCCGTTCAGATGGTTCGGGAGTCGGCACGCCGCACGTCGTGTAACAACAACCAGCGTCAACTTTCATTGGCAGTTTTGAATTTCGAAACTAGCCACAAACACATACCGCCGATGGGGACAGTTGGACCTCGCTTTAGTACGCTTGAAAGCAAAGTATGGACCGTATCTTCAGGTTATTCTTGGAAGTTTCAATTGCTGCCCTTTCTCGAAGAAAGGAACACGGTCACTTCCATTGAGGGGCTCGGTATTAAGGGCCCGGTAGATTTTGTAGCGATGTGAGATCCTGATACTCCATTGACACCGGAGTTGTTGCAAGTTGTGCAACTTTTTGCCACGCCTTTGTATTCTTGTCCAAGTGACGAACACCCATTTTTGAACAAACCAAGGGGTGCCACCCATTATCAATTTGGGCCAAGGTCCCGTAGTGTTCAGAGTGCGACATCAAACTATGTTGGTGTCAATTCTGTGCATGTATCCACGGCTTTCCTTCACGATCGGCCTGAAATTGAACCCCCACTTCCCGTACATAATGACGGTGTGTTCGGCACAGTGAATAAGGGTATCCAATTGCGTTCAGTCAAAGATGGAATCTCCAATACATTGGCCATTGGTGAGCGAGCCTGGCAGTACAATGCTGCTGGCACGCAGTATTTTGCTCACGCCGCCAACGTAATGGTTAATGGAGCAACACATGACAGAGTGACGAATCTCTGGAAACGTGACGGAGATGCATTTGGGATGGGCGCGAGCGACACCTGTGCGACCGTCAACAGTGGGAACGCAATCAATTTCCCGCATGACGACCCATTGCAAGCAACAGAGACGTTTTCGTCGGCCCACCCGGGGGGAGCCAGTTTTGCACATCTGGATGGTTCAGTTCATTTTTATAGTGATGAAACTGATCCAGCCGTTTTGGTGGGGCTTGCAGATATCAAAGATGGATTGTCGGTCGAGTTTTAATTCTGGTGAAACATAGAATCTAAAATGCCTCGCTAGACGCAAACTCTAGCGAGGCATTTTTTGTCGCTGTGCCCAATTCGACAACGCTTTCTTAATGAGGCCCATCGTTCACGCAAAACGGCATTCCAGTTCGCTACATCAACAATGATTCTTCAATCGGAACGTACTTTTTTGTTGCTCGAATCAGCGAACCAGCCGTGAGTTGCTCGACGCCGTAGACTTCGGTGTTGGTTTCGAATCTTGTGTGCACGCGTTCAAGTGCCAAATCAAAATCGCCATCTCCCGAAGCCAGCACCACTGTGTCCGCAACCTCGGCCCACTCGACTAGATCCAAAGTGATTCCGACGTCCCAGTCGCCTTTAGCGCTTCCGTCGCTGCGTTGGATGTAGGGTTTGAGTTTTACTTCGAAACCGATGTCTCGCAGGATTTGCTGGAACGAACTCTGCTTGCTGCTTTGGCTTTCAATCGCATACGCGTAAGCAGCAAGGATCTCGCGGTCTTTGGTGACAGTTTCCCAGAACGCGCGGTAGTTGAATTGTCGCGCGAAAGATTGGCGAGTGGTGTAATAGATATTTTGAACGTCGACGAAAATCGCTGCGGTTTCCACTAGAGCACCAATAGGTTTTTGGAGAATGTGAACTTCTACTCGACGGCAGAAAGTAAAAAAGCCGGAACGTTTTTGTTCCGGCTCTTTTGGTTTGAATACAAATTTTGGTCAACAGCTTCGGTCGCTAATAAAGCCATATCGAAACCACCTTCAAGCTATTTAGTCCAAGCTTCTTTGGGAATCATATCGACCATTCGGCCAGGTGAACCCATCGCGTTGTAGCCACCATCGACATGCAAAATTTCGCCAGTGATTCCGTCTGACATGTCAGAAAGCAAATACGCTCCCGCGTTACCAACTTCTCCAACGGTCACGTTGCGACCAAGCGGAGCAACTTTCGCGTTCATTGACATCATGTCGTGAGCACCCACTGCCACACTGGCCAACGTTTTGATCGGGCCAGCACTAACCGCGTTAACACGGACGCCTTCTGGACCAAGATCGTAGGCGAGGTATCGCGTCGCGGCATCGAGTGCTGCTTTACAAATGCCCATCAAGTTGTAGCCAGCGACAATTTTCTCGCCACCAAAATAGGTCATGCAAGCGATGGACGCTTTCTCGTTGAGTAATGGCCTGGCTGCTTTGGCGATCGCGATCAAACTGTAGCAACTGATGTCCATCGCCAATTTAAATCCCTCACGACTGGCGTCGATGGTGTCATTCAAATCAGCTCGGTCAGCAAACGCCATCGAGTGAAGAATAAAATCAATTTTGCCAAACTCGGATTTGGCTTTTTCCATCACGTTGGCAATCTGGTCATCGTGCTGAACATCGCACGGGACA
>JBGCDK010000074.1:0-4057 GCA_045105295.1 Mariniblastus sp. | reverse complement strand
ATTCTTCAATCTGGCTACTCGAATTTTGTCACCGAAACTTGCGAGCGGTGAAAGCGCAGTTGAGAGAAAATGTTTTGGTCGCCTCCATGGATCGGCAAAGCGATGAAACTTGCCGCGATAGCGTACAAGTGCCCCTGGCTCAAATGTTTTCAAATCGAGTTTGCCGTAGTCAAGGACCTTCTTCGCCTCGGGGTACTCGGTGAGCAAAACTTGAAAACCGCGATCAAGATGAAACCCGTCGATTACCTCGGTCCTCGCCCGACCACCGACTTGATTCGAAGACTCTAAGACCTTGCTCGAGACCCCTGACAGATGCAAATGGCGGGCACAACAAAGCCCCGCGATTCCACCACCAACGATGAGAACTTCCGGATTAGGCATAGAGATTTTGCTGAGTGAAGCAGGTTAAAGCAGATATTTTTGAGCACTTCGGTAAACCGCGTGGAATCAGCTTCTGTAACGAAAGTTAAGATGTTACTTTTCGATTGATTCACGTTTTCACGACAAAGAGTCCTACACACCGCAAATTTCAGCTTTTACTGCGTTTTGCTGACCTATCACTCAAAAATCAAACCCGCCAAACGCTCGGCGAGATAGACCTATGCGTACTATTGCTCCAAACACGCCGTCTTCGTTTTCCGGCAAGAACGGGAGAATCGGTTATTTCCAGAAGTTGCGTGCGCTAGCCAATTTATTGAACATAGGTTAAGACAAATTCGATGATAAATGTATCGAATCGAAAGGGAATGAGATGTTACGCGATAAATGTTTAATTGCCGCTGGGTTAATTTTCGTTTGCACAAGTTTGCTTGGTTTGTCTTCGTGCGAAGCTAAGCAAATTAGCAATCGTCTGCAAAATTTTCGTTCCAGCGACAGAGCGAAAGAAACGAAACCGCTAGAAGTCGAACGTACTTTTTCCCAAATCGTCGCTCCATCTCTAAGGACAAGTTCACGTCGGAATCCGATCGCACCCTCTGTGAAGTTGGACGACGCATTGAGCCTCTCTGGCGGCAAGCAGGATAAAACGGAATCGGCGGCTCAACCAACAGTCAAGGTCCCGACCAATTCAAAGGTTGTCGCCCCTACAGATTACCCATCTGTAACACCAGTAGTTTCAAACGCTCTACCGGTGGTAACGAATCCCCAACCGTTAACTCGTGTACCAGCGAGTCCGGTGAATTACTCTTTTCAACGTGACGGTTTTCCTACGTTGGAGCAACGTCGAGAAATTCGGAGCACTCCAATCGAACTAAGGCCTTACCGACCGTTTCATTTTTACGGGAACACAGTCAGACGCAGCGGCCGAAAGTAAGCCCCATGATAGAAAGCTGTTTCCTTTTCGGGCGCTGATGGCTTTTTGGTTGCGACTCTCTCCATGCAATTGCTGAAACGAGCCACCCCATCTTGGTGAGATAAGTGAATTAATGCGAAATTCAATCCACTTGAGATGCGGCCAGCCAAGCCTCATCAATTGAACGATTCCATTCTAAATCGGTTTCAAGCTCGGCGTTTGAAAATGCAAACGCCTTGAGCGCAGCTAATGTCGTTGAATCGTCAGTCACATTCTCGGTGGCTTTTTCGAAAACCGGATGCATCAGCCGTTTTTCTCTCTAAACTGCGTTACCGTACTCTTTCGTCAACGTAAATCCGATTTTCCAGTGGGAATTAATCTTACTCGCATCTCGGCGTGACGATCGGTTTCAAGTAAAATCGGGTTTTGGTCCGACGCACGATCTATCGAACTCGAAGCACCACCTCTTAGCGCTCCCAACCCCAACAAGCAGCCAATGGAACTTTCTATCAACTCCAATTACCCATCGGTAGATGATCTTCGCACGAAAGCGAAAAAACGGATCCCCAAGTTCGCATTTGAGTACTTGGACGGTGGCTGCAACGAAGACGTGAATCTCGCCGGGAATACATCGGACATTCGAGACGTCGAGTTGATGCCGGAGTACTTGAGGAACTACGAAACATCTCAGTTGAAGACTGAACTTTTCGGACATACTTATGACGCTCCCTTTGGGATTGCCCCCGTTGGTTTGCAAGGATTGATGTGGCCCAAGGCTCCAGAAATTCTCGCCAAGGCCGCTTTCGATCACAACGTGCCGTTTGTCTTAAGCACCGTTACGACCAGCAGTATCGAGACGATCTCAAAAATAACAGAAGGCAGAGCTTGGTTTCAGCTTTATCATCCAGCAGAAGACTCTGTCCGTGACGACATTATTCGCCGAGCCCGCGAAGCCGAATGTCCAGTCCTTGTGATCCTGTGTGATGTCCCAACGTTTGGTTACCGACCACGCGACATTCGCAATGGCCTTGCGATGCCTCCCAAGATGACGCTCAGCAATATTTTTCAAATCATGGGCAAACCGAATTGGGCCATCCGTACATTGATTCATGGCCAGCCAACGTTTGAAACTTTGAAACCGTACATGCCTGGCGGTTTAAATTTAAAGCAGCTTGGAAAGTTCATGGACGAGACTTTTTCTGGTCGCTTGAACGAAGAAAAAATTAAACCGATCCGCGACATGTGGCCGGGCAAACTGGTCCTCAAAGGCGTTGCAAGCGAGTCGGATGCAGAGATCGCATGTCGGTGTGGTTTGGACGGAATCATTGTCTCAAACCACGGTGGCCGACAACTGGACGCTGGGCCATCTTCCATCAGCTCCTTGAAAACGATCGCGAAAAAGTTTCGTGGCAGAATCAAAATCATGATGGACAGCGGAATCAGATCCGGTCCAGACATCGCTCGCACAATCGCTTCGGGCGCCGAGTTCACCTTTATGGGGCGAGCCCCAATGTACGGAGTGGCGGCGTTGGGCGATGAAGGCGGCAACCACACCATTTCGATTATGAAACGTCAGCTTCAACAAGTGATGGAGCAACTGTGCTGCCACCAAGTTGAGAATCTACCTGAGCATTTGATTGCTTGATCGGATTCGCTCTCCTAATCATCCCGATCGACGAGTCAAAAGATCGATAGTCCCATCCGTGGACACAATCTAGATTAGAGCCAATTGGCTCAAGCAACTATCTTTGGTTCCCAAGCGAACCTTAACCAACAGTCGTTCTGCTGGCGACTTGCTCGAGTGGTTCCGAGTCACCAATCCGTTCTTGTCCCGGTGCGAGTTCCCCAACAATGCGCAGTTCGCCAATGGGTAGAGGCACTGGCATCGAACGAAGTTTCTTTGGCACGACGAATGAAAGCGTCTTTAGAATTCGATAAATCATCGGATTGAATTCTTGAAACTGAGTTAAAGCATAGTCATAAGTCATCGGTTTGTAGGTCGCTCCTACGCCATCGACACTGAAGCCATGCTTTTCCAATAAGGCACTCAGATTTTTGCGATTGAAGTAATGCAAATGTTCTTCGGGAATGTAGAAATACCACCGCTTTCCCATCAACCGTCTAACGATTCCCCCTGCATTGGGCACAGTTAAAACGACGTGACCGCCTTCATTCAAACGACCACGAATGCCCTCTAGAAATTCATTAGGATCAAGCACGTGCTCTAAAACGTCGAACGCTGTGATGCAATCGTATTTGCGGTCGCCCGGGATATCGTCGACCGTTCCAATGTAGAGCGGGAGGCCTTTGTCTCGCCCAAGGTTGACCGCATGCTGAGAGAGCTCAACGCCCTCGGCATCGACGCCCTGCTCGATTGCGTTTTCGACAAACACTCCGTTGGCACAACCAACATCTAGCCAAGTTCCTTCGACGGGCACGGATTTACATATCTCTTTCAATCGTTGCCTCGCCGTCATCTGCTTCATCTCGTCGGCAGCGGCAAAGTCTTGATACATTCCATCGACAAAAGAGTTGTCGTAGTAGTCCTCAAGTTCCGTCAACGTAGGAAGCGGCCAGATCAATTCCAGCTCGCAGGACTGGCAACGGTAAAAGTCTCGGTGCTTTTTTGTGAATCGTTTGAGAAATGTAGACTCTATGCAAAGCGGGCAGGTAGGTGACTGTGGATCCATCACAAGTGCTTTCATTTGGTGGGAGAGACAAGTCGGCAACAGCCAGAGAATCTTAAGATTCATTGAAACTTGCTGA
>JBGCDK010000073.1:0-41698 GCA_045105295.1 Mariniblastus sp. | reverse complement strand
TTCACAACCAAATTGTCAAAGATCAATACTGTTGAATTCTCGTTCAACAGTTCGCAACTCAAATTGAGAGCGGTTCGTCCTAAAAGGTTCGCGTTGAAATTCTCAACAACGACATTAGACCGAACCGGTACCAACTTGTGTTACATGGGGAATCGACGATTTTACTGTTGATTCGGTTGTTGTCAACCGCAGCAATAACTCGATTTTAAAGAAAGGCCAAATTGCGGGGCAGTGATCAGGTCGGAACTAATTTCCAACTCACAACCCATGGCTACTTCCGTGCGTCGCCTGCGTACTAGTGAAACCTCACTGCGTCAGCGATGTGCCAAAGTATAAGGGTGATCGAGAATCTCTCAAGGCCGGTTTGGTAGTTTTCTAAGTTTTTTTGGCGAATTCGTTTTTGACACGGTTTTTATAGATTGAAATCGTTTTCGACGAATCCGTTAATACGTTTTCTTTCGACATAACAGGTTTGAACAGGCATTCGCGGGCATTCGCAGGCCTTCGCAACCAGGGTTCTTCGAGTCGGTGCGACTGCCGATTAGACCAACACTGCCACCAATTTTACAGCAACCGGTTTTAAGTCAATGATCTTGTGCCGCACTTCGCACACCCAACTTTGAGAGGTCCGTCTACTGCTGACATCCAGTTGGCAAGTCACACCCTTGTTGGCATGGCGCACACCGCGGGCAACTTGGATTTCTGTTTAATGAAAGCGTCTTTTTCAAGTCGTCCATGAATGTCAGGTTGGGAACGAAAACACGATCGCCAGGCATCAGCTGATAGTTCGTCGACGTGTCCCCAAGCTGCACAACTTGGTCGTAGCACACTTTCATAACGATGCGACAACTACCGCATGCAGTTGGGCGAGCGACAATGATCTGGTGATGATTTGCTTTGCCCGTCAACCCGCCGGCTTCGACGATCGCATCAAGCACCGTTTGATTGCCAAGATACGCGAAATAGCCGGGCGAGTTGACTTCACCTAGGACGTATATCTTTTTGCTTTCCCAATTGACCAACCGAACGCTGATTTTGTTCTTCTTGATTTGCTCGGCCTTTCGCAACTCAAGAGCAAGTCGCCCCTCCCGTTCGCGTGCCTCTGCAAATGCTATTTCTGAATTTTCCCCACCCTCATCAAGCTCAACTGACGGTCGATCAGCCACCTGTTTAAGTTGACGTTCGCGTGCCGTCTCTTCAGCGAATTCCTGTTCTAAATCACTGCGAACTTTCTCATCAATCAACGATTGAACTTCCATCTGGATCTGCTCAATCGTTTTGTTGACTGCATCAAAGCGGCCGAATTCTCCAATCGATATCGTTCCATCTGGCTTGATGATTTGATCTCCCGGCAAACGAATGTTCGCGTCAAAGCTCACGGCTTCTACGAAGATCGTGTCACCGATCTCAACGACATAGGAGTTCAATGGAAGCTTTGTCAATTCGCTGGGCATCAGCAACGCCTGCCCGGGAGCATCGCTTATGTCTCTCGCGGATTTGATAATCTGATTTGTCGAACTGGCAAACGGCAACCCAAGCGAAGATAACGTTGAGCAACCAGATTGCAAAAGTACGGCAAGCACGAACGCGGCATAGAAAATTTTACAAATTGCTTGATTGAAAGGTCTCATAGGACACGGATCCAATTCGGTTGTTGAACCATTGCAGAGCGCTGCATTTGATTTCGGGCTTGGTTTCGTTGCCTTGACTTTGAAACGGCAATTTGACACGCGGTCGGGGTGCGGGAAAGCCAAAAAGGCTCGGCACTATTCGGTTTCGGTAAAACCAGTTGTGCGGAATCAACTAATTGGCCAGACGTTCAGCGTTTGGCAAAATTTGACTGCCACGTAAGAAATAACGAATCGCTTCTTCCTGAAGCTGCTTTCCAGCCTCTGGACGCACTTGTGGACGCTGAATCGTGCCACCAATCTTGACGAACACCAATCGTTCCGAGAGAAAGTTTGCGGCTTGGGCAAACAATGCGACTGGTGAACCTCGAAATTGTGACAGCGGCGATCCAAGCAATTGCTCTACCAGCGTCGGTTGGTTTAGGCGCTCGACCCGGGCTGCAACATCCAAGTCCAAACGTCCGTCCACAAAGGCACTGCCGGAGACAGCAACCCTAGCAAGTGAATTAGTCAGATTAAAACTCCGAATCTCAACTCTTCCGCCGCTCAATTTCAGGTTGATATCGTCAGACTCAAAGTCACTGTTTTGAAACTGACTTCCACCCAAAAACCTGGAGACCGTATCCAAAATAGGAAACTTAAATGCGTCGGCACGGTCGAGCTCGCCCGTAAATGATCCCTTCAAGTCTTTCAACGAACGAATCGAATTGCCTTTGACCACTAAATGCCCGCTCAAATCTCCTTGGCCAGATTGGCTGACGTTGGCCAATGCTGCGACCATTTTTTCGGTATCAAGATTCGACACTCTGAGGTCCGTGCTCAGATTAATGCTTCGCCCAATATCAATCGTTGCCGAGCCAGAAACGTTGCCGTCAAAGACCTGAAATCGAGACTGGCGAAACTCAACGCGGCCACTTTGCTTCAGCGGTTCAAATTGAAATTGAATCGGCAAGCGAAAGGTCCGCCCAGCCAACCCAAGCAGTTTCGCACGGTTGATCGCTAACGTTCCGCGGCCATCGATCTTGCGCCCCAGTTGCCCAGAAATTCGCGCATCCAGTAAGCCAGCTCCTTTGACAGGCGTTGACATGACAATCTCAAGGAATCGTTGCAGATCAAACTGCCTTACATCCAACTGATACGTTCCTGGTCCATTGGTTGCCAATGGGATCATGGCACGCCCAGACACCTCTCCCCGCTTCAGATCCGCACGCAGATTGTTCAACTGAAGTAACCCGTTGCCTAACTTGGCCGTTGTCGAAACCTCTCGAGTCAGCCGTTCATTTTGCCAAGTCAAATTGTTGACCTTGATTGTACCGCCGCCAGTTGGGAAGCGATCCAAGTACAACACAACATCTGCATTCGCAACAATCGAGCCAGCCAGTGGACGCAAAGAAACAAACAAGTCTGATTTCTTGTACAGCGCGCTGAGCTTACCATTGGTCAGTTGAATCTTTACCGGGAATTCAATCGCCCCTTCTGCCCCACCGGAAAGCTCCGTCTCTCCGCTGCTGGAGAATTTGCCTTGCAGCAATCGGCCATCCAAAGAATAAACCAATCTGTTTTTTCTAAGCTCAGCAGTAACGCTAAAGTTACTAAATTTCGAAGGCCCAGCAATAACCGATGCACCTTTCAAATTAAGATCAGCCCAGCGTGCTTCGGCTAGATCCCAATCATTTAGCGAAGCGTCGCCCGAGAGGCTTCCAGCGATCTCAAATGGTATCTTCGCAAACGAGCTTATCTCTTTCGCATTCAAGTCAGATAGCTCAACTTTTAAGCGCGAAGGCTTGGAAGCAAGTTCAGTCATCTCGATCGTTCCGCCGAATGCTTCAACGACACATTTTGATTGTTTCCAGTCATTCCCAACATGGGACCAGTTGGCAGATATTCGGCTAAGCGCCGTGTCGTCAATTTGCGGGTTCCCAATTTGGATACCGCCCGATGTCTGCCAATCAAATTCAGCAAATTGACCGGCAAATTTGAAATCTCCACTGGCGACACCAGTCACATTTTTTGTCTCACCAATCTTTTCAGTCACGGATGAATAGGCGAACACTTGAGTCAACGGCAGTGCTGCGATTTTCCCTTCCGCTACGAACTTAAACGGTGTTTTTAGTTGCACTCGCCCACTCAAATCAATTCCACGCAGACTGTTACCCAATCGCATTTTTTCAGTGACAAGAACACCGTCGACGGTTCGCAAGTCAATTGATAGCTCGCGAGATCGGAAACCGCCAATCGCAACCTTGTTCGCGGTCACCGTCCCAGCCATCGAGATCGGCAAACTCCCGTCGGTTGCCGGTTTGTCGATCTTGGACAGCCTTACCTCACCGCCCGTAAAACCGTCATCCAACAAACCATCCGCTCCCGAAAATTTTGCCAGCCAACGGATCGGAATTTGCTCCCACTTAATGCTGACATCACCGCCCTGTTCGTCGATCGCCCAATTGCCTTCGAGGTTAAGACTTCCTCCGCCCCCAAGCCTCGCCCGAGCATCGTTGATCTTGATTGTCCTGGCGTCCAACTCCCCATCAACGACGACTTGAGTTAGTTGTTCACCATTGATCACCAAGCTGTCAGAGGCAACACGAGCCGAAACGGCCCAGTCATTCTCAGTGATTTGAAAAGAGTCTTTTAAGTCAAATTCGATCGAGACTTTGCCGCCCAAGTTCGAACTCTCGGTGCTCGCTAACCCAATGTCTTCAAGTGAGGATTTCAAATCGCTACTAAACTCCGACCCGACTTTTACCAACCAATTCAACGGCACGGCAGTGGCTCGCACTTTGCCTGCCTTCAATGAGACCTCGCTTAAGTCAAATTTTCCGTCAGCGCTCAACGAGCCTCCGTCCGCAAATTTTCCAGTTGTGTCAGCAAACGAAAGTACGCCTTCACGTAAGTCCAACCTCAACGACAGGTCGTTCAATGTTTGACCTTTCGCGACGATGGATGAGCCCATCACCGTACCGTCGACTTGCCATTGCTCAGTATCCGAAGGGTCTGCAGTAGGCAATTCAAACTTCGACGCAAAATTAAGTTCGCCAGAAAATTGATCCCCCGCCGTCTCGACCACAGCTGTAGAACTGTCACGCCCTTTGCGTTCTGCCTCCGATAAAGAAGCATTTTCGATCTGCCTCGCAATGAATCGCGAAATCCAACTTGGAGAGACTTGCTGACCGCGGACGTCCATTCGCCCAACGTCTGGATGTTTCGCATTTGTTGCTATGGGCCAATCAATCGTTGCAAATATTTTCGAATTTGCTTCGTCTCCGCTGGCGGCTTCGATTTTTCCAAACCGAAGATTTCCATCCACCATGTTCGCCGAAATCACGATATCGCGCATCGGTTGTCCGCTGAACGTCCCGCTGGGCGAGGTGGCGTCGATTTGCATCTGCCAACTTTCAATCTTCTCAGCAGAAGCCAATGGAATTTCCAGCCGAAAATCTCCCGTGCCTTTAGCATTGATTTCCAGCTGAGACGCCAGGTCGGCTAGATCGAGTGATTCAAAAATATTGTCAGCCGGGAGATCTTCCGCTCTAGCTGTAACAACCACCGACCCCGCCAGCGTTTCCAACTGCAGGTCACTGGTAAGAACCAGCGGCTCGATCTTCACCTGAGTCGTCGATGAACTCGCGTTGATGGTGCCGTACGACAAACCTGAACTTCGGCCAGTCCCCAACAGCGATAGCGTCGTTCGCAGCGACTGCTCCACGCTGACCGAACCTACCGCATTCCCAGACGCTCGTCCCGCCACTGCAACTGGCACCGCAGGAGCGAATTTGCGAATCGTTGCGACATCCATTTTCGAAAAATTCAAATTGAACATTGTCGCAACGGGAAAACCAGCGATTGTCGTTGTCCCGAAACCAGAAATCGAGTCTTCACCGTCCGTCGAAGCATTCAACTCTTTAAGATCAATCCGTCCATCGCTAGCCGTCAGCCTTGCGCCGGCGATGTCAATCGGAAGGTCAAACGCAGGAATTACCAAACTGGCCTTTTCCAATTCGAATTCAGCAAGGTAACTCAATCGCCCTTCCGAATCAGACTGAAGTTTGAAACTTCCTTGAGCTTCGACGTCGGCTTTCAAATACTCTTCCATCGAATCGGTGACCATCGGCCAACGTTGCCATTGGTTGTCTTTGATTGCCAATCGGTCGGTAGCAACATTGACAGTCCATTCATTGTTTTGTGTCGACACATCACCGTTCACCTGCCATTGGCCACCAAGCATTTGCCCGATTTGACCATCGATTGCAAAACCGTTTTCAGTTGGCTTAATCTCTGCATCAATTTTTTCGATCGTAAAATCGTCGCGATTGCGTTGCTTTAATACGACTGTGGAATCGGTGAGTTGAAACTTCCTCGCCGGTAGCTTAAGCGTTGAAAGATCCAACCCTGCGCCTCCTGTTGAGTCAGCTTTAAAGTCCTCAAGGTCAACGACGGCCAGCAGGCCTCTCAACTCTAGCTCGTCGAAGACTTCATCCCCCGCCGCCAGCCCGCTGATCGGATGGCGAATGGTCAATCGTTCGAGGGTAACAGCCGGTTCCTCGTCGCCCGGAGATTCAAAGAACACGATGCCCTGAGCTTCGACGCCATTGGCACCAATGGAAACATTTCCAATATTCGGCGTTCCCAGACCAAGCTCAGCCAACTGCGATTCGATCCTCGCTGCAACTATATTTTTTGCATAGAACCAAGCAGACAGTCCAACGACCACGAACAAGATCAACAAAGCTACCAGCCAGCGAAGCCATCGTTTTTTCTTGGGTCGCGTTGATTCAGACATGCTCGGTTCAAGGGGTTGGATTTACCAAAAAACGTTCACTTTGTTAGAAGAAGTCTCGCAACGGAATTTGAAAATCCACGAGCACTTTTAAAGAGACATCAGCCATCTTAGAGAAATATCAGCCATTTGCTGTTTCAGTATCGCACTTCTTGTGTCACTGCCAAAAACAACGGTTATGCAGCGCACGGAAACCGAGATCGGTCGCTATTTGATCAATTTGAGCTTTAGTTGATCACCGAAAATAACTTTCAGCTCAATTCCGTCACCTTAGTAGACGTGTGGCGAACTGACGATCGTTTTAGAAGGTAGAAAAAGAATTCGAATCCAACTCGCCCAAGCTGTCTTCTTCCAATCGCGGCTGAAAATAAATCGACCACGCTGGCTCAACAAACGATAACCACTCGCAAGACGCCGAAACGGACGATTCAAAATAAGAAAAATCGCGCGGGGCAATTACGATCGACTACTTGATTTGCTGTTTAATGATGTCAACCAAACCTTCGCCAGAAGTGAATTCTCCAACGACGGTGGTAGTTGGGAAGATCAGTTTCGGTACGTTGCCCGCCCCTGCACGACGATAAAGTTCGACAGTTTTGGCAATGTACTGCGCAGGAACCCCAGATGCGATAACCGGGTTTAATTTATCGGCAGTCACCAGTTTGTCAGCGTGGGCTTTCGCGGCGGCATAGGTTGGTACGTCTTCTGTTGAAAACATCCAGTTGTGGAATTCCGTGAATTTTGCCGGATCAACTCGCCAGACGGCAACTGCTAATTTTGACAATTCACACGACTCAACAAATTTTGGATTGGTGACTTTGACCGTTCCATTACAAGCAGCGTTCAACGGGACCGGCAAAACAACAACGGCCATGTCCCCCTTCAGCAACTCGCTGGCTTTCTTGATGCCCTCATGTGTGCGCCGACAATGCGGGCAAGCGTAATCGAACATCTCGGCGTAGATATATTTCGCAGACTGCGACCCTGAAAGTGGCCACGCTGCCACGTCCAGCTTGATCGTCCCACCGTTAACAGGAACGAACCGACGTTCTCTCACGGCGACAGGTTTTTCCGTTTTCGCTTGTGCAGGTTTCGCCTGAGCTGTTGCCTGTCCCTCAGTTTTTCCTTCCTGCGTTTCCTGCGCGAGCGTCGTTGTGAGTTTGGCCGCCAAAACAAAAGTTGGGTTCAAAACTGCTGCGACGACGGCTTTTAAACCAGACGTAGGCGACTCGATCAAGGCCGTAGGCTTTTCCGGTGCGGGAGCAGGAGCGTCGAAAATGGGCGCGTCGAAAACAGGAGCGTCAAACTCCGGCGCTTCGAATTCACTTGGGTTACCCGTCGCGGCAGGCGGTTCGAATTTTTCGATTCGGTAAGTCTTCGGCTCCTCCGCCAACAATTGTCCACCGATCAAGAAAGCAACCCCAACGAAGCTTAACGAAACGATGGCGATTCCCCTCAGCCCGGACGGTCGACGCCAAAGCACGACTGCAGCTGCAATCAACCCACAGCAATGCGCGACCAAGCAGTAACTGCAAAGGTGCTTTACAACAAAAATTTGCAATGAGATGAACCATACGCCCGCCAGCCCAGCCGAGATCGCAAGAACTGTCACCAACGCCCAGCCAAATTGGCGAGTCGTGTTTCCAAACCGTGAGCTTGCTCCGAAGAATAAAGCAACTGCCATTGTTAGATAAAGTCCAACGGCCATCATGCTGACTGGAATCCCTAACCAGAGCGACCAACGGCTGCTGATGACGTGCCCGCAATTGAATAAACTTCCGCCGCCACAGCCAGCGACTTTCGAGGAAGTAAACGCGACCCAAGCCAGATAGCCCGACGAGCAAATCGCAACCAAACATGCGATCGCCAAAACAATCACCCAGCGGCGAGATGGCAAGGGCGCTTCGCCACCTTCTTGAAAACCCTTGCTCAACAAACTCATCAAATTTGGCTTCATTCCATCACCTTGTTTCGACAATTCAGACTTGGCTGGGCTAGCGGATTGACTGTAAAGAAGGCGATGGCTTAATGTTTGCGACACGGTTTTGCCTGCTGATTATCGTGTAGACGAGCTGAGGATCGATCCATCCCCGATTGCGTGATTGTAGGCCAAACGGCACTCACTTCCTCAGCACCGCCATCACTCAAGCTAGCTCTCAACTCGAAGCGACTTGGTTCTCTCGCAGTGAGCCACATTTATTGTTGCCCGAAAATCCGCGGTTTCTTGGATTCAACTCAGAAACATCAAGGCGGTTTAATGTTTTCATCGAAAATTACGGACTTTGAACTGAACCCAATTCATCACCACAACAAATAATGGTGAAAATCTTTGCGCCCCAACGCTTACGTCAGGTATTCGAGGAACATCGACGCACTGCCGAGAACCAAGAAGAATCCGCACATGTCCGTCACGGTTGTGAGAATTGGCCCCGAAGCTAACGCCGGATCCAGCTTGAACCATCGCATGATCAATGGCAGCGTGCCGCCCAGTGACACCGCAATAACTGTGTTGGCCATCATTGCGATTCCAACAACGCCGCCAAGCCATGGATTGCCTTTCCATAAATACGCAACCAGCGAGATCAAGACGCCGAGCGCGAGACCGTTGATCAGTCCCACGCTGAGTTCTTTAAACCAAACGCGAAGGACTTCGTTGGGATTAACCAGTCCTAACGACAATTCACGCATACTAACCGCGACCGCTTGGTTGCCGCTGCAACCACTCATGTCAGAAATAATTGGAAGGAAAACCGCCAGAGCAATGACTTGCGTAAGCGTCTCCTGATAAAACGCGATCACACTGGCCGCTGCGATATTCAGCAAAATGTTGATGCTCAACCAAGCCAGTCTTCTTCGCGATCGCAGCATCAAAGGCATCGTGCGAATTTCTTCGCTTACAATTCCCTGAGCCTTTCGAAAGTCATCGGCAAAGTGTTCGGCCATCGCTTCCTCAACGTCACCGCGACGAAGAACACCGACCAGCACTTCGCGTTCGTCAACGACTGGCAATCCGATATAGCTGTGCTCTACAAAAAACGCGTGTAGCTTCTGCAGCTTGGTTGATACAGTAACCGAAACGGGGTTCGTGATCATGATCTCGGAGATCTGAGTTTCATTTGGCGAAAGCAATAAATCTCGCAGTCGCAAAACACCGAGGAGTTTGTCCGAACCATCGACAACGTAAACGTACTGGACCGAGAAATCGGTCAGCTCATTGACTCGGCTTCGCATGAATTCAATCACATCGCCAACCGTTTTCTGCTCCCGAAAAGCCAAAAATTCGACGATCATGATACCGCCAGCGACTTCATCGTCGTAGTCGGTCAGCTTTCGCAGCGCCAAAGCCGCGGCGTCGTTCATCTGTGACAAAATCGCGTCCATCGATTCCGCCGGCAACTCGCCTACAAAATCAGCCTGCTCGTCTCTAGGCAATTCTTTAAGAATCTGTGCTGCTTGAGCTGGATCGATATTTTTAAGCAGACGAACAGCCTGCAATTCTGGCATTTCATGAAGTAGGTCGGCCGCCTGATCAAGCTCAACATGCGTCAGCAGCGACTGCTTTTCCTCCAGAGACAATCGAGAGAGCAACCGAGTACGCTCGGCAGGCCCTTGGTCTTTAAGAATCTGCTCCACGTCAACAAAGCTGTCGCGCTCGATCAAGATTTTTAACTGGCTCAGCAGATCTTTGTCCGACAAAACTTGCTCCGTCTCGACTGGGTTTGATGGTTGAGACATTCACTCTACTTTCACGTGCTGAAGCCCCTTGCATCGATGGATCAGCTAATTATTCGTCTGAAAATTGTTGATCAAAATTGTTTGGTCAACAACATTCGATCAAAGTTGTTCGGTAAAACGTGCACTGGACGCTCCGCGGCCAGTGTTGTTACTAACGCGCTGGCCGCGGAGCGTCCGGCACATACGATACAGCACAGACATACGATACAGCACAGACATACGATCAGCACAGACATCAGACTGCCACAAACCAGCGTAAACCAACCAAGCTCAAACACATCCAAGCTCAAACATTCCAACACATGTCAATCTGACGTTGGGTCAACCACCAACAGACTTGATGACAGCTCCTCAACTACACGTTCTTCCAAACCGTGCTCTTTGATACGAAGGCGCCGCAAGTCGGACGGCTTAATCTTGTTGGGAAGTTTGCCAAGATTACAAATCGGATCACCTGGACTGATCGCCGGTAGAGTTGTCATGCCAATCACGATTGCATCATAAGGAGCGCACACTGTGTGGCGGTCGCGCCCCAGCAAGTTCGTGTTCGTCGTTAATGGTTGGCCTTTTTCGATTACTTCGCCAGGCTTGACGTGAAATTCCAAGAAACCACCCTTCTCCGCTCGAATCCACTTGGAACGCTTGACTGTGATTTGGTAGTCAGGACATTCCGGTGGTTGCTCAAGCATGTCCAACTCGCACAACACGTTTTGCACTCCGCGAACCGACGCCTCAACAATTCCGGGCTCGACTTTAAAAACTTCGCCAGCTTCCATTACGATCGTATGGCAGCCAGATTCGCAGGCTTCCCGCCGAAGCGATTTTTTTGGGCCTTTGCCGTCCAAAATAATCTCACTCCCAAACGCTTCTGCAATTCGCCTGACTTCTTTGTTCGACAAATCTGCTCGGATGTTGGGATAGTTGGTTCGGCGAACCGCCGCGGTGTGCAAATCAATTCCGTAGTCGCAGCGGTTTATGATTTTGTCAAAAATGGTCCTTGCCATCCGTCCGGCAAGACTTCCAGTTTCCGAACCGGGAAACGCCCGATTTAGGTCTCGACGATCGGGCAAGTAACGTGAGTGCCGGTCGAACGCGAGAATGTTCAACACGGGGATCAAAATGACCGCCCCACGTGTTAGCTCAAATTCTTCACTCTGGACAAGTTGCCGAATCGCGCCTGTTCCATTGATTTCATCGCCATGAAGTGCGCCGGTAACGAAAACAACTGGCCCTTCTTCTTTGGCTCGACGAACATGGATAGGGATATTGACCGTCATCCCGCTGTAGCTTTCGCTCACTGCGAGAAATACATCTTTGGATTCACCGGCAAGAACTCGTGTGCCGTCCCAATTTTCAATCGACTTGCGATTTGTGTTCATACTCAGATTACCTAAGGAAAGTAGCGGAGAGTGGAAAATTTGCCCCGCATAAAACTCTGGTGTGTGCCCAATCAGATTGTGATTCACGGACTTTTTGCAATTAACCGTCGCTGAAAACTTCGTGTGCGACTGGCAAATCTTGCAATTCCTGGACCTTGGATTTGCGTTCGCGTCGGACCCTCACAGGAACCAACTCTCGCATCAGCTCGAGTTTTCCAAAACACAGAATCCTATCACCGCTTTCCAGTTCTCGGCTACGTTTGGGGTTGGGAATCACAGTCGTTCCACGAGTCAACGTTAGCACGTTGATGTCCTTGTCCTCAAACCCCGACTCGTCGATTCGTTTTCCGACATACACAGAGCCTTCCGGTATCGAAAGTTCAGTCACGCCATATCCTCGACTGACCGTCAGTCGTTGGCGAATGTCAATCTCTGGGAAATCCACCCGTCCCGCGATGTAATCCACGATTGAACCGGCGATATCTAGTTGGGTACATTTCTCGATACCTTCCAAGCCCGGTGAAGAGTTGACCTCCATAACTTGCGGACCGTTTTTCCCTTCCAACATATCAACACCAGCGACGCGCAGTCCCATGATCTGAGCGGCACGAATCGCGGTCTCGCGATAGTTGTCGTCCAACGTAATTGCCTCGGTAACTCCGCCGCGATGCACGTTGCTACGGAACTCCTGCCCCTGAGCAACTCGACGCATCGCACCAACAACTTCATCGCCAACGACGAATGCTCGAACGTCTTTGCCTTTACTTTCAGCTACGAACTTTTGAATTAGCACGTTTTGTTTTTGGCTCTGCAACAATTCGATGATCGCTTCAGCGGATTTGACTGACTCTGCCAGCAAAACTCCAATTCCCTGGGTACCCTCGATCAACTTGATAATGACCGGAGCACCACCGACTCTTGCGATCGCAGGAAGGACGTCTTTTTTATCGCGAACATAAGTCGTAGCCGGAATCCCAATTTGGTGGCGGCTGAAGATCTGCAAACTACGAAGTTTGTCTCGTGAGTTCGAAATCCCCGCCGAAGAATTCGCGCTATAGACATCCATCTGCTCGAATTGACGCACGACAGCCGTGCCAAAATACGTCAACGAGGCTCCAATTCGAGGCAGCACTGCATCGAAATCGGCTAACTGTTCTTGCTGATAGTACAAATCGGGAAAGCCTTCTTGCAAGTCGATCGCAAGCTTGCTCGTGTTGATGACTTTGACTTCGTGCCCGCGCTGCTCTGCAGCTTCAACCAGGCGTTTCGTGCTGTAACACTTTGCCGCACATGAGAGAATTCCCAACTTCATTTTTCAGCCGATCTTTGTTTGTTTAAGCGTTAAGACTTCTTTGATTTTTTCTTTTTGCGTTTTGGTTTCCTACTGTAGTACGATCCACCAGGGTCGATCACCAGATTTCTTCGAACCGCTTGCCGCCCAAGCAGCATTCGAAATCCCATTCCGTCACGATTGGCGAGCGTCAACTCAATTTCCCAATCCATATCCAGCAGCTTCATGGTCGTGATGATCACGGGCCGCATCTCAGCTATTCCGCCAGAGTTTCTTACTGACCGGTATTCAAGGATCTTGGCTTCGGTTTCAACGACTTTCTTCTCAGACCGTTGGGCGGTAAAGACCTTGAAACGAACCCACTTATCGTTGCCTTTATTGAATTCTTCCAAGTCAAAAGCATGAATCGCGGACGACCGCGCACCAGTGTCGACTTTTACTTTGATCCAATTCACCCCCAACTCAGGAAGTTTCACCCATTCTCGCCAACCAATCATTGGTAGGTCTTCAATGTTTTCAGATTTTTTGGTCACTTGTTTTTCTAACAAACAAAATTGATGGCATTAAACTTGGCAATCAGTCGGAGCGTGGAGCGCTTTTCCGGTCGCAACCTCGAACAACCGTGACTTAATACGTTGCACTTGTGCCTCGCGACGATCTGCCCGTCGTGCAGCTCTCGGTCGATGATTCGATTGAGAAACTTGGCAACCAACCTCGCCCCGCCATTCGATTGAACAATCGATTCTGAGTCTAGCATAAAAGGGTTTAACTCGTGGTCATTGCGAACTAATTCTGCCCTCAAATCAATACGTACCCGCCCAAACATCTGACGATCTGACATACGGCTAACTCGTTGTTCTATCTGGCGAAGACTTACCGACTGCGATTCGACATAGCCGTAACTCGACCTAAATCTCAAACGCGACAGACTGAGCGAAACACCTTTCCTTCAATGTCACCAACAACACTTGAGAGAGTTTAAACTCTTGACTTATTTTCGGGAACCAACGAGAGGCGACCTGGCACATTTGCTTAATCCTAACTGCCTAAATTTTGTCGATGTTATTTCTTCCCAATCCAGCCTTTCCGCCAAAAGTAAACCACCATCCCAACCCCAGTCGCAGTCATCACACCCCAAAAAATTGGATAGGCCCATCGGAATTTGAGTTCGGGCATATACTCAAAATTCATCCCATAGATTCCGGCCATAAAAGTCAGCGGAATAAAAATGCTCGCCATGATCGTAAGGACTTTCATGACTTCATTTGAGCGGTTGGCGACTGACGAAAGATAGATATTGATCAACCCCGTCGCCATCTCGCGATACATTTCAATCACCTCAGCTGATTGAATACAATGGTCGTAAGTGTCGCGTAAAAACAGCCGAACTTCTTGGCTGATCAGGGTATTGTCGTCTCGCACCATCGAGTTGACTGCCTCGCGTTGCGGCCAGACGGCTCTGCGTAGATTGACAAGTAAATTTTTTGTCTTGTTGAGCTCGACCAATGATTCCGTTGACGGGTTCTCCATCACTCGGTTTTCGAGTTCTTCTAAGTGATCGCCCAATTTATCAATTACGGGATAGTAGCCATCCACGATGGTGTCCACGATCGCATACATCAAATAATCAGACCCATGTTTTCGCATGCGACTGGTTGAGTCTCCAATGCGCTCACGAAGCGGATCAAGAATGTCACCGTATTGTTCCTGAAACGTGATCACGAAATTCTTACTCAGCAAGACTGCGACCTGTTCCATTTGAACTTCGTTATTTTGATCCAACCCAACCATTCTGGTAATGATCAGAACATTTTCGCCGTAGATCTCGGCTTTCGGTCGCTGGGGCACATTGACCATGTCTTCTAACGCCAGTGGATGAATTGAGAACATCTCACCGATTCGTTCGATGGTTTCGAGATCCCCGAACCCTTGAACGTCAATCCATGTGACAGCGTCAGCGTCGAGCACAACACGGAGGTCCTGAATGTCATCGACTCTCTCGTCTTTGGCGACCGAACCGGGTTGCATGTCGTATCGAATCAGTCGAATACGCGGTTCGACTGATTCTTCACCGACCGCCAAAGTACCGGGGCGCGCACCAACCTCAGGACTGCGCTTCCGAAAAACCGTACTGCCAATCGAAATCCTATTGCCGGATTCTTTGTGGTCGCTATCCAGTTCACTGTTCGTGTCGGTCATCAGATCTTTCCAAAATTTTTGAGGCCGCGAATTATACCGAGTTATCTGGCATCTCGCGGGTACTAAATTGAAAGTAGTCAATCGCGGATTCTGATTGCCTCGAATCCCGCCGCCGGCGTGTGCTACTTTGTGGTTCGCCCGATAAATTAAGGCCGCAGATGAGTTCCTTTTTCACAATCGCGGTTCCTTTTTAACTTTCGCCTATTGCGTTCGTAAAACCGAAACGACCGGCCGACCAAAGTTCCGCTTGCCGGACCGTTTCAGCGCCCAATCGGCCAATACGTTCTCATACGTTCCCTGGTGTTCTTCTCTCTCGGCCTAAATCTTTATAAACTCAAGGGTTGCTTCTGACGGGAAATCCATCTGATGGGCTCACCCTGAAACTTGCGTCTGTGATTTGCCCTGACTTATTGATGAATTCGCTTTCTCGGTAAATCCAATTTCAACTTGCTGGCAAACATTTCGCAGACGCGAATGATATGGACTTAGAATTCAGGCGATTTTCTACGCTTGCAATTCGTCACTCGAAGAAAGCCACGCGAACCTAATGCCTGAACAAGTACAAATCCGCAGTTGGAGGTGGCTCTGCGCGGAGGCATCGGCCCCGACAGAACTAGACCTTTCCAGCGGAATCATTTCGGCTTGCTCGTACAAATGTCCGGAGAAAGAAACAGTAAACGAAGATGCCGCGATCGTCGTCGAGCTTTCATCAGACCACGTGATCCTCGCCGTCGCCGACGGATTGGGCGGACACGATGCTGGCGATCGAGCCGCGAGGGCAACCATCGAAGCCATATTCTCGAATTGCCAACCAACCGAACCATCGTCGAGCCTTCGGTCTTCCATTGTGGATGCGATCGAGGAAGCCAACCGCGAGGTTTTAAGCTGGGGAGTCGGCGCCGGTTCAACTCTGGTCGTAGCAGAATTCTACTGCGGCGTTGTTCGAATCATTCACGTCGGCGACGCGGGTGCAGTCCTGACGAGTAACAAAGGCAATGTCAAATTCTTCGCGGTAGCTCACGCGCCTGTTGCCATGGCCGTCGAGATCGGTGTTCTGGAAGAAATGGAAGCCCTGACTCACAGCGATCGAAACGTCATCACAAACTGCGTAGGATCGAGCGACATGAAAATCGAAGTCGGCCCTGAGATTGCGATGGCTAAAGACGATACGTTGTTGCTGGCTTCAGATGGCTTGTTCGACAATCTAACCACATCAGAAATGGTTAATGTCGTTCGCTCGGGCAACCTAAACGAACAATTGACTTCACTGGTGGACACAATCCGCTCAAGGATGTTCCAAAAAAGCGGCGGAATTGGGAAACCAGATGACTTGACCGTTTGCTGTTTTCGGCAAACTTAGTCAGTACGTTACTTGGCTCTCAGAGGTGCGACTTTTCCTATTTCAATGGAGCTTCCACGTTAAACAGTCGGCAGGTAGACGAGGTCCAGGGGCGTAAACCGATGGCAATTCGCAGCCCCAGCTTAAAGAGAAATGAGAAGTAACATTTTGTTTGGCTCGACAGCGCAATCGGCGCGATCAGCGTTAACGCTTCAATCATCGAACTTACCGATTCCAAGTCGAAGCCTCCAACGAATTCGCAACGCAGTTGAATGCGGACTGCATTCGGTTTTCGTGGCTTGATTTGATCGGCGACAAAGTGATTGAACAAAACGTGTTTAGCCCACGTGGCCTTCAGGATTACGATTAAATTTTGATTCGGACGTTTCCAAATCGGTCGTTCCGCAACTGCTGCCTTGGATTTGCTCTGTTTATTTTCCGAAATTCACTGCAGTACAGATCACTCCCCTTCCCTAAACTCTTGTAACGTCTGTTGGTTCGACAGCGTTTTCCGAATTTCCGAACTTTCAAATGCCTCCTCGTCTACAATTCACGACAACGATCTATGCATCGAGTAGCAAGTCGTTCTGACCAATTAAATCGTCCTGGCAAATCCCTCTAACTTCGAGCAAACGTATGACTGAATTCGCAATACAAAGCAGCGATGGAACTGAGATTCGTCACGCCGGCGAGCTAGTCCACAAAGACAGTTTCGAAGTCGTCCCAAACGATCAGATCACACGAAATTTCGTACTCGATGTTTACGCGGTCGAAGGTGGTGGATTTGTTACCTCGATAGAATTCCAAACTTCCTGCTCTCGAGAGGAATCTGTCAAGTTTTGCGAGGAAGCAGATAACTTGGATGAAGTCGAAAAATTTTTTTATGTTTTCGACCTGGGCGAACATCTACTTCCGGGTGACAACCTGGCTCAACCGCAAAAATTAGAGCACTCGAACATTTTGAAATGGCTTGCCAAAGAATATGAAAGCCGCATGCACGCTTTTCTCGAAGTCGTCAATAAACGCATCGCTGAACTTGGTTACACCGATCGAATCTCAGACCAAAAACCAGGCTCGATTTGGGGAATCTTCAAGTCTAAATAGTCTAGCGTCCAACATGATCAAACACTTTCAAGGATCCAACTTGTTTTTCCCTTGCCGCCGCTCACGTCGTCTCACGTGTTTTTGCATCCTGCACGTTTGCGCGTTGATACTCGTCTTCAGCCACAACACTCTCGGCCAACAAGACTCCGCCACTGCGACCACAACGCCCGATGTCGAAATGCGTTCTGACAGCGTGACGATGGATCAGCTGGACGACATCAAACAAAAACTCCAGGACAGTCCGCTTGACGACGCCAAAAAGCAAATGGCTCGAGCAAGCCTGACGCTAGCGGAAGAAAACCTTCAACGGATCGCAACCAGCGAAGCCAAAACTCTCGCCAACGAAAGACTGACTGAAACAGCAGAACAGCGAGCCGAAAAAATAAAGAAGCAAACTTTAGAACTTTCACGCGACAAGGCCAACATTGATCCATTAAAGCCTGCGATCGCCCCTGAATCTATTCCGCAAGCAGCCAAAGACGCGGCCGCCGAACTCGTCGTCGCTGATGAGGAGTTGCGAAAACTTCAAACCTCGATTGTTCTTCGAAATGAAGAGTCTACAAAATCGGCCCAATTACTAGCGGGCTTGAAACAACGCCGGGATGCGCTTGATGTTCAACTGCGAGAGAACGCAGCATCCATCGAACCTCCCTTGGTGTCACAAGCCAAAACGATCGAACTGCTCACTCGTTCACAATGGGTGGACGCAGAACTAAAACGACTGATGTCTGAGTCGGCGCTCTTTGATGCAGAGCAAAAATTTGGCGTACAGGTCTCAACCGTCGAGTTGTTGACGCTCAACGCCAAACTTGCTCGCACACGATCCGAAACACTGGAGAAACAGCTTTCCGATCAACGACGAGTCGATACTCAAGAAGCCGTCGCTGCAGCCAAAGGACTTGTCAGCCAAGTTCCCGAATTGCTTAAACCGTTGGCCGAAGAGAATGTTCGCATTGCCGATTTAGCCACTGACATTCTTGCCCCGATGCGTTCTGCATCCGCTGAGTTGACGGACGAAGAACAAAAGCTCAAACAAATCAAAAGCCAGTTTCTAGCCACTAAAAACCGCGTGACTGCCGTTGGTTTGACTGCATCGGTGGGTGCCTATTTGAGGAATCGGAAAACCGAGATCCCGCGCGAGGGCTGGCTTACGGCCGTTGCAGCAGAACGAATTGGTGAAATTGAAAAATACCAAAGCCAACAGTTTGACCTAACAGAACAGGCCGATTCGCTTCTCAGCGAAGTCATCCTCAACCAGGTTGAGGCCGACGCACGACTTAAATATCCAGAACTTTCAGAAGCGCAGATCAAAGACCCCAAAACAGAAGCCGCCACGATTGCCAAGGCCCGCATCGAATCGCTACGAGACGATGCCGCAGAACTGATCAAGCGACGACGTGAATTATTGACACAGGCAATCAACAACCATAAAGCCTACTTGACGACGCTGACGAATCTTCGGAATACAGAAAAACAACTGACTGAGAAAACCAGTGAGTTTCACGAGTACATCAATGAACGAATCCTTTGGATTAGAAGCAACGATGTTCTGTTCTCGGATTTTTCAAACGACAAATCGGATCAGGATCTTTATTCAGCTGAGAAGTGGACAGAGGTTGGGACGAAAATTTTTGCAGACTTAAGATCTCATATTTTAACGTATTCGTTTTCGATACTCCTGTTCATAAGTCTGTTTATGTATCGCATCCGAATGCGTGATGCGATCAAAGCGAATTCGACTATCGTTTCACGCGGCAGCAACACCGATTTTACGCCGACGTTACGAACGCTGTTCCTTTCTGTGGCTGTTTCGATTCTGTATCCACTGCTGATGTTCACTGTTGGCTGGCGATTGCAATCCGTGACACCTACGTCGGCACTTTCTATTGCTTTGGGAAACGCGCTTGTTAATTCCGCTTGGTTCTATTTTCTCACAGAATCCCTTCGTCAAGTCTGTCGAAAAAATGGCTTGGCTGAAAAACATTTTGGCTGGAGCGCCGCGACGGTTTCAAAACTAAATTCCGAGCTTGATTGGTTCGTTCCGTTTGGGGCGATCACATCTTTTGCTTGTTCGCTGCTTTACTTTATTGACATCAACCACGAAAACGATTTGATCGAGCGAATTGCGTTCTTGGTCGCGATTGGTTCGCTTACCTTTTTCCTGTTTCGTATATTCCACCCAGTCTCAGGGATGTATCGCGAGCAGATTTTGCAGAACCCAAAAGCCTGGTTGGTTCAATCCAAATCGATTTGGTTTTGGGCCATCATGCTGTTGCCGGTTGTGCTAATGGGCATGGTCGTTGTTGGATATTACTATTCAGCGATCCAGATGGTGAATCGTCTATTCTCGACTGTTGTGATCGTAATCGGATTCGAGATCTGCCGCTCTCTGTTGGACAGATTCATTCTACTTAGCCGCCGAAAGGCACGCATTGAACAATCGCGGGCGCGTTTGCTTGCTCAAAAAAATGCACCCGTCGACAACGCCCAAGCCGCGGAGCTTCAACGGGCTGCCGACCAAGAAGCTTTTCTCGCCGAGGCGTCTGCGACCATTGACGAGAACGTGTTGCGAAGTCAAAAGCTAGTATCAGCCGCCGTTGCAATCGCTTGGGTCGTGGCGATTTCAATCATTTGGGCGGACGTTTTTCCTGCATTGCGAGGACTCGACCGATTTCAACTGTGGACGACCGCAGTGGATATCGCAGTTGCGGAAGAAGACACGGCCGACGGCAAAGTTACAATGTCTCCCGCGGCGGCGGTGGTCACCAAGTCGGAATCAACATCAAGCGAATCAAATTCCGCATCTCCCGCGACCAATGGTGACACCGCCAGCGAAAAGGCTCTAACGTCCGTTACTACGCGACGTGAAGTCAAATCTATCACGCTTCGGCACTTGCTGATCGCAATCTTTATTTTGATCGTCTCGATATTTGCCGTTCGCAACTTCCCTGCGTTTCTTGAGCTGATGTTTCTCAAACACTTACCTGTCGAGCAATCGGTTCGACATGCCGTCAAAGCGATTACCGGATATATCATTCTCCTGGTCGGTGTCGTTGCCGCCGGCCGGTCGATGTATATCGGCTGGTCCCAAATCCAATGGTTGGCGACAGCTTTAACGTTCGGTTTGGCATTCGGATTGCAGGAAATTTTTGCAAACTTTATTGCAGGAATCATTCTATTGCTTGAACGCCCGATTCGAATCGGTGACGTCATCTCGGTTGATAATGTGACGGGCACAGTTTCAAAGATTCGAATTCGCGCAACGACGATTACTGATTTCGATCGCAAGGACTACGTCGTTCCTAACAAGGAATTTATCACTGGCCGAGTTTTGAACTGGACGTTGTCTGACAAAGTAAACCGTATGATCGTAAGAGTAGGGATCGCGTACGGTTCTGACGTGCGACGAGCAAAAGAGATTTTGAGAGACATCTGTGTTAATCACCCGGCGGTTGTCGAAAGCCCACCGACTACGATCACGTTCGAAGAATTTGGCGACAGCACGCTGAACCTTACCGCCCGAACGTTCCTGAAAGATTTTGACTCACGCTGGCCCACGTTGGATGCGATTAACCTTGCGATTGACGACGCATACAAAGCAGAAGGCATCGAGATCGCATTCCCACAACGGGACTTGCACATCAGAACGGCCAGCTCTGAATTTGAAGCAACGGTTCGCAACAAATTGCCGGAGCAACAACTCCATGGATCTGCAACCCCTGAGACATCAAACAATGTAGATACGCCCAACGTGTTTGGTGAACCGAACGAAAGTCGCAGCGAGTAAGCGGACAGAAACTCGCTCAAGGGATGAGTAGCGGTGTGGAAGATGGCTCGCGCGCCGCAAACAAAGTGAGCTCGTGCCATCGTTTGAATTTCGGTCAAAATTTCCAATAGAGGGACACTGTTTTTCTGAACGTGTTCATTGTCACTGTTAGTGCCAGCGCTCGATACAGACCTTCGGCATTTACTTTCCAAAACCTGTGTTCATTTTTTGCGGCCAATGTCTACGGTCAATGCCTGCGCTCGTACTGGCGTTCGACGCCACCGATCGGCTTTTTTGTAATCCGAGTTCTTTACTCGCATTGACGTCCGCAACAGTCAACAGAAACACGTGCGTGCTTCCGCTTGCAACTTTCGATTCCTCTTCGGTCAAAAAATGGGCAGGCAAAATGTCCATCGCACGATCGCGTTTATGTGGTGAAACCAACGGCCTTAAAAGATTCGTTTCTCGTAAGCACCAAACGGCCCACCGGGTTCACGAGCGAAAGGCACGCTGCTTTCTTAACCCAGCGCCGTGGAAAACTTTCCGGCCCACCAATCGACTCATTAGCCAAAACCGGAAGATTCCTAATTATGAGAATCCGGCCAGTTGAAATAGTTTTCGAAATCGGAAAACCTTCGCAAGTCCACAACCTTTAACACGATCACACAACTGAGAAGTCGCGCACGATTGTTTTGATACTCGGCTGAACTAGTAAAAATACGCGACCGGAGATTGCAATGGACGGATTTGAAGAAGTCATCGAAGAGTTTTTGATTGAAAGTTACGAAAGCCTTGACCAACTTGATCGGGATCTTCTTGCGTTAGAAGACACGCCAGAAGACAGAGATCGATTGGCCAGCATCTTTCGTACGGTTCATACGATTAAAGGAACGTCAGGTTTTCTTGCATTCCCGAAACTAGAACGCGTCGCTCATGTTGGTGAAAACCTATTGGTTCCTCTTCGGGATGGTGACTTTGACCTGACGCGAAAAATGGCTGACAGCCTATTGCAAATGGTCGACGCGATTCGAGAGATCTTGACCAACATCGAATCTAAAGGGATCGAGGGTGATCAAGAGTATGAGAATCTTGTCACCCAACTAGAGCAGCTAAAAAACGGCGACACCGCCGAAGCTCAACCAACTGAACCTCAAACTACTGCACCTCAATCTGCCGCAACTCCTGCTGCGGCAACAACGGCAGAGGCTGGCACGGCTGTTCCCAACGAACCAGCAGCTGAAACTATAACACAAACAGAAACTCCATCTTCATCGGAGCCAACGGTCGCAGAAACTGTTGATACTCAACCGAAAGTACCACCCGTTCAAGATCCAGCACCTCTGGCTGTTGAAGCGCCCAAAAACGAAACAAGCAAACCTCGCGCTGCTGAAACGGAGCCAGCAGCTGAAACAACCGATCGTACTCAATCCGTTGCTGACTCAACAGTTCGAATCAACGTTGACCTGTTGGACAAATTGATGAACCTCGTTGGAGAACTAGTTCTCTCACGCAATCAAATTATTCAATTCAGCGAAACCATCGAGGACCCAGCGATGATCGCGGCCTCACAGCGTTTGAATCTGATTACGACAGAGCTTCAAGAGGGCGTGATGAAGACTCGGATGCAGCCGATTCGGAATGCGTGGAGTAAATTACCCCGCGTCGTTCGTGACCTTTCGGCTTCGTGCGGGAAAAACGTCGAAGTCGTAATGGAGGGAGCTGCCACCGAGCTCGACAAAACAATCCTGGAAGCACTCAAGGATCCGCTGACTCACATCGTTCGAAATTCAGTCGATCATGGAATCGAATCTGCGGAGATCCGAGAAAGCAATGGAAAACCAGCCAAGGGTGTGTTGTGCTTGCGAGCGTTTCATGAAGGCGGGCACGTCAACATCGAAATCGCCGATGACGGTGGAGGCATTAGCTCGCAGCGCGTTCGCGACAAGGCGCTTGAGAAAGGCTTGATCACTGAAGAACAGGCTGATCGAATGAGCGAACGTGAGCTCATAAACCTTATACTGCTACCAGGTTTTTCCACAGCAGCAAAAGTCACAAATGTTTCCGGTCGTGGCGTTGGGATGGATGTCGTCAAGACAAACATTGAACGAATCGGAGGTACGATCGACATACAAAGCGAAACTGGGCGAGGCACAACGCTTCGAATCAAGATTCCTTTGACACTGGCCATCGTTCCGGCATTGATCGTCAAAACCGATGGCGAGCAATACGCAATCCCTCAGGTCAGCTTGCTTGAGTTGTTAAGACTTGATAATGAACGCGCACGAACTCAGATTGAGTATATCCACGATACGCCTGTCTACCGCTTGCGTGGCAACTTGCTGCCGCTGGTCTACCTCGACGAGCAGTTGGAGCTTCGCCAAAAAAACTCCTCAGAGGATCAGCCTGAAAGTGTAAACATCGTGGTCCTTCACGCCGAAGACCAGCCATTCGGATTGGTTGTAGATATGATCACTGATACGCAGGAAATTGTTGTAAAGCCACTAGGTTGCCACCTAAAGAATATTTCTACCTATGCGGGCACGACCATCATGGGCGATGGAACCGTTGCATTGATCTTGGACGTGTTTGGATTGGCAAGTAAGAGTTCAGTACTCACTGAACACCGCAGTCGAGCATTGCAAAGCAATGGCGGCGAAACGGTTGAGCGCAACGCCGATCGACACGAAATGTTGATCGTCGATCCTGGCGACCAATCCCGCGCTGCGATCGAGCTTTCAACCGTCGCACGCTTGGAAGAATTCGACTCTGCAAAAATCGAACGATCGGGCCACTCCGACGTCGTTCAGTATCGCGGAAAAATCATGCCTTTGATTTACCTCAACGGCTATTCGCCTGCCAGCCAATGCGAAGGATCCACTCGGCTCAACACTGTTGTATTTGCGAGTGAAGAAAATCGAGTCGGAATTGTCGTAGGCAAAATTTTGGACATCGTCCATCAAAAACTCGACATGTCTAATGGCAAACTACCTGCCCGATGCGTGGTCCAGGACCGGGTGACGGAGATCATTGATCTGTCTGAGGTTGTCCGAGCCAACTACCCCGAGTTACTCGCCCCGTCCGCCGTCTAATCCGTGTTGGATCCCAACCAAAGGAAAAACAATGTCTGAACCAAACTCAAGCCGCGAATCTTATTGCACGTTTCGCCTCGGCAGCCTGAACCTAGGCGTCGAAGTCAGCAACGTGCAAGAAGTCCTTCGCTACCAACCCACAACTCGCGTTCCACTAACGTCCTCCGTCGTTCATGGCCTAATGAATTTACGAGGGCAAATTGTCACTGCATTGGATCTACGCTCTCGATTGGGATTGCCAAAGAGCGAAAGTGAAAACCCACTTATGAATGTTGTCATCAGATCACCTGACGGGCCAGTAAGTTTGCTCGTCGATGAAATTGGCGACGTCGTTGAAGTCGACCAACAACGATTCGAGCCACCACCTGAAACACTTCAGGGTGCTCACCGTGAGTTCATTCGAGGCACAATGAAAATGGATGACGAGCTGCTCTTGCTACTCGACACCGCCAGTGTTCTTCGCGTCGACGCGGCGTAGCAACCCAAACAGATAAACCTTCAAAAACCCAAAAACAATCTCCAATTGTGCCCTCAAAGGAAAACAAACGTGTCCCACTTTAAAAATTTCACTGTACGTACCAAGCTCTATATCTTGGTTGCCGTATTCGCCATTGCCTTCGTTGCTTACGGGTTGTTCAGTTTTAACACGCTCAACGTCGCCAAAGTTCACGGGCCCTACTACAACCGAATCGTCCAAGGCAAAGATCTAATTGCGGACATTTTGCCGCCACCAAACTATATCATTGAGACTTACTTGATGACGCTTCATCTCGCTAATGAAGTCGAGGATGGAGCGGACAAATCCCAAGTCCAAGCCAACGTTGACCGCTGCGTTGCTCTCGAAGCAGAATTCAGCGATCGACATGATCACTGGTTAAGAGAGCTCCCCGATAGCGAAATGAAACAACTGAAGACGGAAGATTGCTACAAACCAGCAATTGCATTCTACAAACTAATGAACGACGAGTTCATACCGGCTTGCCTTGCTGGCGATGCTGATAAAGCTCGCGATTTGGCCCGTGGACCGTTGCGTGAGCACTACGGCACACATCGCGAATCAATCAACAAAGTTGTCCAGATGGCGACCGGCCAGGCTGCAAAAGATGAAGCTGAGGTTGCTTCGATCGTCAGCAATCGCGTCGCTTGGTCGATATTTGCAATTGTCGGATCCGTGGGCTTCCTTGGATTTTTCGGCTGGTTCACAGCTCGCGAAACGGTCAACCCACTTCGCAGTTCAGCGGCTCGACTTCAATTCCTGTCAAACACGGGACTTACTGACGTAAGCAACCGTTTGCGAAAAAATGCGGAGAATACTTCAGACCAGGCAACCATGGCGAGCGGCGCTGCGGAAGAAGTCAGTGCCAATGCTCAGTCCCTTGCGACAGCAGTTGAACAGTTTGAAGCTAGCATCAAGGAGATTGCATCGAACTCTTCTAGTGCTGCAGGCATTGCCCTTGAAGCCGTTCAAGCCGCCGAGGAGACCAACACAACAATCACTCGTCTGGGAGAAAGCAGTTCCGAGATCGGGAACGTAATCAAGGTCATTAATTCAATCGCCGAGCAAACCAATTTGTTGGCTTTGAACGCGACCATCGAAGCCGCTCGAGCTGGCGAGGCAGGCAAAGGATTTGCAGTCGTAGCCAATGAGGTCAAAGAGCTTGCAAAAGAAACCAGCAAGGCGACCGAAGAAATCATCGGGCGAATTGAAACGATCCAAACAGGAACTCAAGAAGCCGTCAGTGCGATCGGGCGTGTTAGCGAAGTCATCTCTCAGATTAGCGAAAGCCAAACGGCAATCGCTGGTGCAGTCGAAGAACAGACCACCATGACGTCAGAGATTTCGAGGAACATTTCCGAGGTTGCAATCGGCAGTGGTGAAATTGCTCGAAGCATCTCGATGGTTGCAGAGACGGCGACCAACACAACAACGGAGTCAGATGAAACCCTGGCGACCGCAGCCGACATTGAATCGCTGGCCGGAGACTTGCTGAAACTTGTTGGAGAAACGGGCGCTGCGTCAGGCCGCAAAATTGACGGCTCATCAGGCTATTCAACCGCTGAGACTTCATCTGGAAAGTACTGTTTGCCAACTGCAGACCCGCGAGCGATGAAGACAGTCTAAACGAACCGATTCAATTTCGATTTGAATATTTCAAATGCAAATCCAATCGAGTCACAATCGCTTTGTGCTTGTAAAACTTAGCGAAAATTACAACCGAGAAAGAAACTCAAATGTCCAAAGTTTTAATCATCGATGATTCCCGCGCCATGCGGAAGATCCTCGGAAAAATCATGAAGAATCTAGGTTTCGAAGTGCTAGAGGCCGGCCATGGTCAGGAAGGAATAGTCCAACTCGAAGAGCATAAAGACGAACTCGAACTGGTCTTGGTTGATTGGAACATGCCCGTAATGAACGGTTACGAATTTGTGCAAGCCGTCCGTGAACAGGATGTCTATGCGAATCATAAACTCGTCATGGTAACGACTGAGACAGAGCCAACTCAAATGGTTAAAGCGCTCATGGCTGGAGTTGACGAATTCGTAATGAAACCTTTCACAAGCGACATCTTGATTGAGAAACTTCAGTTAATCGGAGTCAACATGCCAGAGTCGCAAGCGACATAGCGGCGTCTATCCTCAGATACACCGAAGTCAAACGCCAGATCGGTCGCAAGCCAAAGCTTTTTATAAGTCGTGGCCTTTATCAGAAATTGACACCTTTTCTTTTTTCTTATTCTAGATTCACAAATCAGGACCAAGGATGACTACCCCCAAAAAGACGAGCGAATTCCTGCCGTCACCACCGCCAGAACTTATCAAACGGCTCAAAAATTGCGAAAACGAGATGTTCGTTTTTCCAGCCGTTGCAACAGAGGCAATCAATCTGACAAACGATCCCGACTGTTCGATGTCGGTGTTTTCATGCCTTGTCGAGCGAGATGCAAAATTGGCGGCTGAAATTCTCTCACTGGCCAACAGTGCGCTTTTCACAGTCGGAATTCCAGTGACCAGCATTCACCAATCCCTGGTGCGGCTTGGCATGCGTCAGTGTCGCAACTTGATTTTGTCAGTTTGTATTTCTGGCATGATGAAAAAGATCACGCTTGAACAAGAATGGGTTCGTGACTTGCTTTGGCAGCACAGTTTCACAACCGCTACCGCTTGTCTTCATTTGAATCGTGCCTTCTGCCTCGGTTACCTTGGCGAAGAATTTACCGCCGGACTGTTGCATGATTTTGGAAGGACTCTTTTCGCAGTACTGTGTGAAGAGCAATTCAAACTCGCCGACCCTCTTGATTTTGACGAAAACGAAGAGCTTCTTCGACGCGAGGAGGAAATAATTGGAATCAATCATTGCGACTTCGGAGCTTGGTTCGCCAGCCAAAGTGGACTGCCGGATTCGATCGCCGACGTTATGCAATGGCACCACGAACCAACTCACGAATCCGAAAACCAGAAACTGGTTGCCTTGGTAGCGGCCGGTGACCACATCGCGAATCACATCCAACGCGTTGGAGAGCCAGCAGGCTATGAGCCTAGCGAAAACAAAGCCGCCGAGATACTAAGTCGAGTGTGCAGAAAAAATATTGATGACAATTTTTGTGAAATCTCTGATCAACTTGTCCACGATATTTACGAAATGGCTACTGTAAACATCACCTGTAAACAGGGGCTTGTCAGATGAAAAAACATATCAACGTCATGTTAGTTGATGACTCTTCCACAATGCGAAGACTTATCAAAACTGCACTTAAATCAGAACCGAAACTGAAGTTCGTTTATGAAGCAAAAGACGGCCAAGACGCAGTTAAGAACGTTGCGGTCGCCTGCCCAGACATCGTCGTGATGGATGTGGAGATGCCTGTGATGGACGGCATTGTTGCGACCAGAGAAATTCGCCGACACCACCCAAGTTTGCCAATCGTGATGTTCAGCTCACTCACCAGTCGCGGTGCTGAGGCCACGCTGGATGCTCTTGCAGCAGGCGCGAACGATTTCGCAGTCAAACCGGCGGCTGCGGGACACATCACCAATGCAATTGAACAATTGAAGGAAAACCTGCTTCCCAAAATATTGGAACTGGTCACGCCAACACTTCCAATTCGTCGCACAGTTGTCGCACCACGAACCCCACCCCAGATCACGAACGACACGACATCGGCTTCAAAAAACCGAATCGACTCGATCGCTATTGGTGTATCAACAGGCGGACCGGACGCACTTGCAAAACTGCTGATGGACATCCCCAAAAACTTGCCAGTTCCGATATTGATTACGCAGCACATGCCGCCGGTGTTCACCAGCCTTCTCGCAACGCGACTAACATCTCGAACTGGGCATTCGGTCAAGGAAGCGGTAGACGGAGAGATTGTAGGAAAAGGTAACATCCTGCTTTCACCAGGAGACTATCACTTGACTGTCAAGCGGTCAGGAGTATCGGTTCACGCAAAACTCGACCAAGAACCAAAAGAAAATTCTTGTCGCCCTGCCGTTGATCCGTTGTTTCGATCAATGGCCACCTGTTACGGCAAAAACGCCATGGGAATCGTCCTCACCGGTATGGGGCAAGACGGTGCCCAAGGCTCAGGCGCGATCAAATCTCAAGGCGGGAGCATTATCGTGCAAGACAAAGACTCGAGTGTGATTTGGGGGATGCCCGGAAAAGTTGTTTCAGCTGGCCATGCCGACCAAATCCTTCCGCTCAATCAAATCGCCCAAGAACTCGTGCGTCGAGTTTTTCAATCATTGTCTCAACCCGCAACGTAATGCCACTCCACACACCAAATTTCTAACAAGATAAATCCAATGCTATTAACCGAACCAGACATTAAATTCTTAAGCGGCGTCGTTGCAGAATATTCCGGCAACGTAATATCGCCGCGACAAGCCTACATGCTTGAGCAGCAATTGTTGCCCGTTGCAAAAAGTGTTGGTCTGACTGACGTTGTTCAGTTGGTTGGCAAGATGCGTACAGCCCCGAGTCCAACACTGTCAACTCAAGTCGCCGAAGCGGTCACTATCAACGAAACCAGCTTCTTTCGTGACAACCACCCTTTCGTCGCGTTGGAGAAAAAAGTTATCCCAGATTTGATCACACAGAATCAGGCCACAAAAGAGCTTAGAATTTGGTGTGCGGCGTGTTCGTGTGGTCAAGAACCTTACACGATTGCCATGATCATTCGAGAAAGTTTCCCGCAACTACGGGACTGGAAAGTGCAGATTGTCGCAACCGATTTGTCAGACGAAATGCTCAAAAAATCCAAGTCCGGCGAATATTCTCAGTTGGAAGTCAACCGAGGATTGCCGGTCAAGAAATTGATCAAGTTTTTTGACCGAAAGGGTTCGGTGTGGCAAGCGAAACAAGAGTTGAGAGACTCAATTGAGTTTCGTCGCCTCAATTTGACAACACCATGGCCGTATCTCGGCCAGTTCGACATCGTCTTTATTCGAAACGTTCTGATCTACTTCGACCAAACTACGAAAGCTGAAATCCTTAATCGTGTCCGCCGCGTTTTGCGACCGGATGGTTACCTCTTCATTGGTTCAGCCGAAACTACCATCGGCTTGGGCGTACCTTTTCAAAGGAAAGAAACAGATGTCTCAGTCTGCTATAGACCAATCAACTAATAACGAAAGTCCGGGCGCTATTGTCAGCGCTGACGATGTCGCACAAATGGCGAACGATCTTTTTACAGCGATGCTCGCATTGCCTTTCGATCCTACGCCACGTGATTCATTCGATCCTACAGCAACTGCAATCCAGTCTTCCATTCAAATCCAAGGTGATTGGAATGCGGAATTGCGTGTAACCGCCCCTCACGAACTCGCTTCGGAAATTGCGTGCAACATGTTTGGATTGGAAGGAGAGGAAATCTCAAAATCCGACATCTTTGATGCAATGGGTGAAATTGTAAATGTCATCGGCGGCAACGCAAAAGGAGTCGTTGACCGTGATTGCAAATTGTCGCTCCCATGTGTCGACGATTTTCGCGAGCTGTTGGAAACTCCAACGCTCACAACGACGTTCGAATGCATGAATCATCCAATCACAATTCAACTGCATGAAAAGAACTGAATTCGGTTTCAAGCAAAATTTCACCCAACACCACCCAACCAACGGAGTAGATGATGAAGGTTCTTATTGTAGACGATAGTAAAGCGATGCGAATGATTGTGAAACGAACACTCAAACTCGCGGGGTTCGACGCACTTGATTTTGTGGAAGCAAACGATGGCGTCGAGGCAATCGCACAGATCGCAGCCGAACGCCCAGACCTTGTGTTTTCCGATTGGAACATGCCAGAGATGAACGGCATTGAGCTGCTAAAGCAACTTCGCGCTGAAGGAAACAAGATCAAGTTCGGATTCATTACTTCCGAAAGCAGCCCCGAAACAAAAAAAGAAGCAATGGACGCCGGAGCGACTTTCTTGATCACCAAACCTTTCACACCTGAGTCCTTCCAACGAGTACTCGAACCAGTTCTTTCTTAATTCTACTGAACAAACCCCCTCACCCTGTGACAATAAAATGCCAACTGAACCAATTACCCCCGAAGCTGTAACATCTATTTTGGACGGACTTTTTGGCTGTGCAACAACAGCCAACGAAGTAGAAACTCCCGCTCCAATTGCCGGTCCGAAAGTCATGGCGACCTACAACGATTGCGATGGAAATTTGCAATTTGTGATCGCCTGTGAATTAAGCATTGCAAACAGCATGGGTGCCGCACTCACCATGATTCCGCCTGGCCTCGCCAAAGAAGCAACCGCCAACGGCTCAATACCGGAAAACATTGCTGAGAACATCCACGAGGTTCTGAACATTTGTTCGGCCGCGTTTGCCAATTATCATCACCACCGAATCGTATTGGATCAAGTCATCGTTCCCGGTGATGTTGCTGATGACGCACTCGTTGCCGCCCTTGATGCTGCAGAGTGCTTAATCCAGATCGACTATGAGTTGGAGCGATACGCACCGGGCAAAATTTCACTGCTGAAAAAAGCCTAAGCATCAATCGCAATCGCTTTTGATAATTCGCTAAACCAGCAAACGTAAACAATCAATTGTCACTAGAAATCGTAACGCCGACGCGCCACTATCGCGTCGGTCGATCGGTCGACAAAAAAGCTCAGCACAACGCCTGACAATCATTCAAATGAAATTTGACTGCCTGGTATCCCAGCCACTATCCAACCCGAAGAGATAAAACGCCGGAGAGAGCGATGATTAAACGATTTATTTCCAAAGCTCACGGCAATGATGCTCTCGGCCAATCTGATGTAGTTGAATTGCAGGAGTGCCGGTCTAAATTCGACGCCCTCAGTCGTATGCAGGCTACAGTTGAATTTGAATTAGAAGGGACGATCATCACAGCCAACCAAAATTTTCTTGATACGGTTATGTACAGCCTGGAAGAGATTGTCGGCCAGCATCATCGGTTGAACTGACACCTTTGACCATTAGATTGCCCCCTAGACCTGCCGATTGAAAATCGCTCTAAACCTATCTATAACCCTCGCTCGATTTGGTAAAGATTGGAAAAGAGATTGTTAGATTGGCAAACGTTGATGTCGGATTTTCGCTGCCCCTACGACGGCAAGGCACCCAAGGCGTCGATTCAGGAACCGTTCCGAACGGCGTTTCAGGCCGATTACGATCGGATCATTTACTCAAAACCGTTCCGACGGTTGGCGCGAAAAACTCAAGTCCACCCGCTCGCGCCAAACGATCATATTCACAATCGTTTAACCCATTCATTAGAAGTTGCCAGCGTCGGCCGCTCATTTGCCTCGATGCTTTGGAAGTATTTGAAGCAATCTGGACAAACACCCCGCCAGGCAACAGCCGATGATTTTCGCCAAGTCATGCAGGCTGCTTGTTTGGCACATGACATTGGTAATCCGCCATTTGGGCACGCCGGCGAATTTGCCATTCGGACTTGGGTCAAAGACGATCCCGAATCCATTTTCGGAGATGGCGAATTTGAATTGAGCGACGGCATCAAGAAAGACTGGGAAATCTTTGAAGGCAACGCGCAAGGATTTCGATTGGCGTTGCTGCCGGACAATCCACGCGCCGGATACATGCGGCTCACCTATGCGACCCTCGGGGCGATGATCAAATATCCGTGGTGTTCAACCGACCCGCGAGCCTCAAAGAAACAAAAGTACAACGTATTCTCGACGGAGCGAGCCTTCTTCGAACAGGCGTTTTCGCAGATGGGATTGTGTGTCGACAACAAATTCGTCCGCCACCCGCTTTCGTTTCTCTCAGAAGCGGCCGACGATATTTGCTACCGTATCGCAGACTTGGAAGACGCCGTCAAAATGGGAATCCTTGACGCCAAACGTGTTCGCAATATTTTTGCGACTGTTTGCGGCGAAGTCGATAGCACGAAACCAATCGGGCAACTCCGGGCAGGCGCAATCAATTGTTTCATCAACGGTTGTTGGTCCGTATTTGAAAACAATTACCAAGAGATCATGAACGGAAAACGAGACGCTGACCTTGCGACTGATTTGGAACCATCGCAGAAAGACTCACTCGCGGAAATTAAGCACTGCTACGAGGAAATTTTCGCTCACCCGTTCAAAGTCTCGACCGAGTTTGGGGCGTATCGGTGTCTTGGCAAAGTCGCTTCGGTATTGTGCGATTCAGCAAGAAAGCTCTGCCGCCACCAATCTTTCGATCAACTCGACTTTCCCGTGAAACGATGTTTCGATCTTGCATTTGGCCGAGAGTACGCAATTGAAAATGAGAAACGACCTTACCAATGGTGGATGCACCAGACATTAGATTGCGTCGTGGGAATGACGGATAACTATGCGAAGCAATTCGCTAAAGATCTCGAAGGTTTTTAGCCACAAACACTCACGTTTAAATTTGTGTTTACATACGTGTATGACGGCATTGGAATCCTTTTGTCTCCGAGTTGTGTCGCCTCTTATCCGAATTCTGGTTACGAAAAATCATTGCGCAACTACAAAGCCTAATGTTCTTGCAAACTATTCCTTGCTTCTTTCTCAAAATCGTCACCGAGAGCAACCCGAAAACCGACGTTGAAGTATTTTGCAAAAGGTGGCCCCAACCCTCGCGCTTCCGACGTGATGTTGCCTCTCGTATTGGCCACGCCTCCACCTTGATGAACTCTTCCGAACTGATCGTTGCTGTAGTCTTCTGGACCGCGCGGGTCCACTAAATCGCGGTCATTCTCGTACTCGTAGATCGTGTCGGTCCATTCCCATACATTGCCCAACATTCCATATAGCCCTCGAGAATTTGGACGTAAATGTCTGACGGGCAAACTGGAGATCATACGACCTGCGGATCCAATGCCGTAACTGTCGATAAATTCGACGTTGCTGCCAAAGAAGTACAAAGTCTGCGAGTGATTTCTGGCTGCGAATTCCCATTGAGCATCCGTTGGTAGTCGGAACCCATTGGCTCCCTCGATCAGTTCCCAGTCAAAGTGATTGAGCACCGTGCCGTCATACGTTCGCTCCGTCAATTCCTTGTCTGATTCTCGGTAAGCAGGGGCAAGTCCATGTTTACGACTCAGCCAGTTGCAAAATTTTGCTGCTTCAAAAAAACTAATCGCTTGCACCGGGTGGTCATCCGTTGGGCTAATGGCCAGATTGAACCTCGTCTCATCTTTCCAGTCCGAAAGGCTCGCGATCTTTAACTCGTCCTTTAGGTAAGCAGCGTATTGGCGGACCGATATCTCTGTTTCAGAAACAAAATAGTCATTCGTGATCTCGACGTTTCGCGGAGGGTGATCCTGTTCGTCGCGTCCCGGATCAAATGCCCCCATTCGCGACTTCGCTGCTTGAATTCGAATCATGCGAATTCCTTCACTAAATTCAACACAGTCCGGGTGGTCAAAGTGAATGGGAGTTTGTTGCTTGCCGTTTAGGCTTTGCATTGCCAACTGACTGAAATGGTAGTTCTCATATCGTTTTGATTGTCCAATTTTCTTCAAGCTGCGATTCAATCGTTGCCGATTCACCTGACTCACCGACCTGGAATCAAGTTCCAGAATTGCCTGACAAACCGTCCAATTCCATGACTGCTCTGGCAATCGATCTAGCTGAGCAGCAAATGCCTTTAAGTCGCCATGCCAGTTTGGGAACAGGTGAATACACTCCGTTCGTAATGTGGGATCAACGATGTTTTGGCAGGCATCCTCCCACGCTTCCCAATCACCGAGGTGAGCCAACAAGATAATCCGTTTTGCCTTTTCGGTAGCTTTTTTGGATTGGGCAAGAGAAGCCTTGAGCTGTTCAATCGCGTTCGAATCGCTTTGAATTCCAAATACAACAAGCGAGCAAACGCTGGGGCTAACATGCAAATCGTCGACCAGTGAAATAATCAACTCGGTTTGCGAGTCGCCATTTTTCGAAAGAGCCACCGCCGCGTTGAGCTTTCGATTGCCCTCATTACCACTATCCAAAATCGTGCTTTGAAGGCGTTTGATTGACGCTGGCTCAAGCGCCCCAGCAGATTCAATCACCAATGGTACGACACCCGGTTCTGCGTCCAGCAAGCGGTTCAGTTGGGTATTCAATTTGACCGAACGTTCACGTTGGATTTCACGGTCTTTGGCAGCAACCACCAAAGCAAACGTCAGCGACCCAATGACTAGTGAAAACACCAAAAGACAAGACAGGCCCAACGCTGTTGCGAGTGTTCCATTGCGCCGGCACCAAGCAAATGCATGCTCAGTTTTCGAAACGGGGCGCGCGACCGTGGGCTGTCCATTGAGAAAACGTTGTACGTCAGCAGAAAACTCATTTGCTGACTGATATCGTTTGTTCGGTGAGTATTGCATCGCTTTTAGGCAGATGCTTTCAAGATCTCGAGGGATACGATCGTCCAGTTGACGAGGTGATGTCGGCGGACGAGACTCCACTTGCCGCATGATCATATGCGGCGCACCGAGATAAGGCCGGGTGCCGGTCAATAATTCGTACAACACTACGCCAAGGGCATAAATATCACTCCTATGGTCAACTTTCTCCGGAAAGAAAAGCTGCTCAGGACTCATGAATGCCGGTGTGCCGATCAACATCTTGTCGAGCGTATGACGTTCCCCACCGAGGTCTCGCACGATACCAAAATCAATCAATTTTACCCGCAGGTTGGATCTCAAATTCTTCGCAGTCAGGTTCATTGGACCGACCGCTTCCTCAAACATCACGTTGGTTGGTTTGACATCGCGGTGTACGAGATTTTGGTCGTGTGCTGCCTGCAATCCATCAGCAACCTGATCGACGATCTTAGCAGAGAGATGAAATGGCAACCGATCTATCGTTTGTGTAACGTCTCCAAGCGAAGGGCCATTCAAATGCTCCATTATCAAAAATGGCAACTCTCCTTCTTGAACGGAATAGATGTCCACAACATTCTGGTGGCGAACACTAGCCGTTGCTTTAGATTCTGCGACAAATCGAGCCGGGGCATTTTGGTTCCCATCAAGATAGACCAGCGCTTTAACTGCAACGTAGCGCCCAAGACTTTTCTGCAACGCGCGAAATACGATACTTGTCCCGCCACGCGAGATCACGTCATCAATTACTAAATCAGGATCTACACTTTCAATCAGTGCAGCAATTTTTGAATGGTCGGTTTTTGATGAATCGTGTTGTTGCCGTAACTCCGAGTCCTGACGAATCCGTTCAGCGAACTCAGAAAGTTGATCGGCAACCGCCGACTGCACAGGCTCTAGAGCGATTTTGTCAGTTCGATCGTGACTCTCAAGCAACGTTGTCAATTCTTTTAGAATCGCAGGTTGCCTTAAGCATCGTGATTCAACAAACGTCTGCCGTTGAGAACGCGGCAACTTAATCGCTTCAGCGAACAGATCTTCAATTTGTTTCCACTCGGTTGGAGAGATTGTCATTGATTTAGGCATCCAACTCACGAAACAGCCAAGCTTTGGCAAACGTCCAATGCCGTTTGACGGTTGCCAGCGACAACTCGGTGATGCGACTAACGTCCTCAAGTTTTTGACCGCCAAAATATCTGAGCTCTACGATTTCTGCTTTGACGGGGTCAACATCTCGCAATCTTAAAAGAGCTTCATCGAGAGCCAAGAGGTCAAAGTCAGGAGGTTTGATTGCGTCGCTGAATTTTCCAGTCGGGCAAGTTAGCTGTAAATGCTGAACATCGCGTTTCAATGCGTTCTTTTGACGAGCACAATCGATCAGCACTCGCCGCATCACTCCAATCGCTGCACGTAATACGTCGTCCTTGTCTTTCCAATCAATCTCTCGGATACCAGCTAAACGGAGATAGGTTTCGTGAACGAGCGCAGTGGTTTGTAGCGTGTGACCTGGCCTCTCATTACGAAGCGCCGAGGACGCGAACTGTCGTAAGTCGTCGTAAACAAGAGACATTAACTCATCGAGATTAATTCGTTTTTCAAAAGCCATGAGCTAATTATGCCAGAACATCTTCCTGAAAATAGTCTTTTCGACAAGCAAACGTTTCAAATCAGAGCCTACCTAGGGAAGCCTGGCCAGGAATTTAGAAATCGGACGTCGCCATTCATTTCTATTTTCTATCACAGAAAATTGCGAATCTTTCAATATTGGGGATTTTTCTTGAGCCGTTTTGATAGCCGTTTTCGCCTAGGAATTGGAGCGAGTCTTTTGTGATTCGCGACTGGACAATAAAGCGCCGAGGCAATGGCCACTTATGCAACCGAAATATCGACTTTCATCTCTATTTACGCAATTCCGAAACCTCCGATCTGAACAACGATTGAGAAAACGTTTCGATTCTGACAACTTTCTCCAGGTCGAGAAACTGGAGCCCAGGATGATGCTTAACGGTGATACAGGCGAACTTGTTTTTCAAGCAGGATTCGAAGACGTCACCGTTCCCGTGGGCGAGTTTCGTTTTTTCGAAAACGTATCGGGTTTTACGGCTACAGTAGATCCAGTTGAGGTTCAAAACAATTCTCCAGCAGTGGGTCCTGCGTCCGAAGGAACCAATTTATTGGAGTTGGACGGCACCAATGGCGTGTTTGTTGAAATATCCGAGGTTCCTGCTGGTGGTCTGCTTTTGCAAGGCGACTACTCCGCTCGGCGTGGCTTCGATGCCCTCCAAAACACAATCGAAGTTCTTTGGAATGGCGAAGTCATTTCCACGCTTTCAAGCGACGGACGCGGGCTAAAGTCAACTGACTTTCAAGAGTTTGAAATCTCATTGACTGGTGGAGCCTCCAATGGACGGCTTGAATTTCGATCAACGACACAGGGAGATCAGTTTGGAGCTGGAGGACTGCTCGATGACATCAAGGTGTTTAAGTTTGCCAATGAGCGACAACCACCGACCCTTCGCTCAATCGCTGATCAAACTGCTGTCGAAGGCGAGACGTTTTCGCTTCAACTGGTCGCAACGGATTCCGATAGCAATCAAAATCAGCTTACGTTTTCTGCCATTCGATCTCCCAATGGTTCGACACTTAATCCCAATTCCGGCGTGTTTCAATGGACGCCAACTTCGGCTGCAGCCGGTCGACGTTTTTTCGTTGAAGTACAGGTCACTGACGAAACAGGCCTGACAGATACCGAGTCATTCCGAGTAACGGTAGAAGACAGCTCAGAAAATCTTCCGCCTGTATTGGAGAACATTGAGGACAGGACAGTTGAAGCGGAAAGTCTTGTTTCGGTTCAATTGGTCGCCAGTGATCCAGACAGCGCCCAGAGTGAACTTACGTATTCGGCTTTGCGAGCTCCAGCAGGCTCAAGTGTCGATCCGACAACTGGTTTGTTTACGTGGACCCCAAACTCGTTTGCCAGCGGCCTGCGTTTTGGAATCGACGTTCAGGTTACCGATGAAACCGGCTTGAGCGACACGAAAACATTTAGAGTGACCGTCAATGATATCGGTGAAGATTCTGCTCCCGTGTTGGCTGAGATAGACGATCAACAAATCGATGAAGGCGCGCTCTTAAGCGTGCAATTGTCAGCAACCGATGAAGACAGTTCGCAAGATCAACTACGTTATTCGGCTCTGCGTTCTCCCGTTGGGTCTAATCTTGACCCTGTGAGCGGTTTGTTTACGTGGACCCCAAACTCATTCACAGGGGGCCTGACGTTTGGGATTGATGTTCAGGTTACCGATGAGACAGGCCTTACCGATGTCCAAACTTTCCGCGTTTCGGTCGCTGATGTCGACAATGGCAGTGCGCCGGTCTTGGCAGATATCGAAGATCAAACGACCACCGAACAACAGACGATCAGCGTCCAGTTGGTCGCGACCGATAGTGATAGTCGACAGGATCAGTTGAGCTATTCAGCACTTCGCTCCCCAGTTGGATCGACCCTCGATCCTGTCAGCGGTTTATTTACTTGGACTTCCAATTCGTTTACGGGAGGATTGCGGTTCGGAATTGACGTTCAAGTCACAGACCAAACGGGCCTCACAGATACACAGACTTTTCGTATTTCGGTCAACGAAGATGGCGGTGGCAATTCCGCTCCGGTCATGCGAGACATCGAAAAGCAAACCATCACCGAAGGCGAGCAGCTCAATGTGCAGTTAGTTGCAACCGATGCGGACAGTGATCAAAGCGATCTTCGTTTTGAGGCCTTGCGATCCCCCGTGGGATCTACGCTTGATCCTGTCACCGGTTTATTTAGCTGGACCCCAAACTCGTTCGCCGGCGGCCTGACGTTTGGTGTCGATGTCAAAGTAACTGACGAAACGGGACTGTCTGATACCAAAACATTTCGGATCGAAGTTCAGGAAGAGTCCGACGAAATACTCCTGCTTGAAACGCAGGATTTTGAAACCGTTGCGACGCGGAATATTACAATTGGCGAGTCCATTAATGAACTTGAAATTGACTTTGATGCAAGTTTCGATCGACGAGACGCAAATTCGATCAACGACGCTTTTGAAATAGCGCTGCTAGATTTGGGCGGAAATTCGCTGGTTCATACGGTCGAAACCAACCGCGACTCGTTCTTCAATCGTACAGAAGACGAAGCTCCCGTGGGTGGCGTGAACACTGTGGTAATGGGGCAGAAAGTCAAACTGGATCTCTCGCATGTTGCTGTTGGCACTTCTGCAAATCTTGTTTTTCGATTGGTTAACAACGATGAAGACACCAACACCCAGGTAAGAATCACTAGCATTGTTACGTCGGACAATATACTTGGTACGCCCGTCGGCGCCGCGGCGACGACTGAAGCGATTCGAGCCGATGGGCCAATTGACTTCACGAGGCTTTCCGATGTGACCGGTAGTTTGGAAATCAACTACGGTCAAACATCTTTCAATCAAGCCGACGGTGCGTTGTATTCGAAAATTGAATTCACAAATGTTGGTCAGGTTGCAATCTCCGGACGAATGTTGGCAGTATTCGATAATCCAACTAGCGAGCAAATTAGTTTGGTGAAGCCTGACGGCAGGCTGCCCGACGGGCGATTTTTTATCGAAGTGACACCCAAGAATGGCCAGTTGATGACAGGGGAGACAACGGTGTCGCAAGATCTGATACTTCAAAATCAAGCTGGAGAGCAGTTTGGGTTTGAGTTGACGATTCTTGCCGAAGTCAACAATGCTCCTACAGGATTTACTTCCGTTCCGCCGACTGTGATTGAAGCAGGCCGCACCGTTAAATACACCGCCGTTGCGATTGATCCTGATGAAGGGCAAGTACTCCGATACAGTGTCGTCCAAGGCGACTCAGCGATTTCAATTGATGAAACAACCGGCGAGCTAAGTTGGCTAACGGCGACCCGCAATATCGGTGCCAACAATTTGACCATTCGCGCAACCGATCCGTTTGGACTATTTGTTGACCAGTCGTTTACCGTCGATGTGGTCGAGACGCTTCAAAATCGGCCGCCGAACTTCGTTACCGATCCGGTTACCGATGCGATTGCGTCCAGCGGTTTTGAAATCTCGACGGTCGCTGCGGGAGCCGAACCTTCGGGGGTTGCCGTCATCAATGGATTCCGGGGACCGGGATTGGTGACGCTCAACACAGGCAATCAATCGCTTTCCCAAATCGATTCCCTTGGCAACGACCTTTTTGACTTGCCGACTCAAGTGTCTGTTGGCGAGCCAGCTCCGACTGGCCAGGTTCTTCGCAGCGGCTACAGCGTCGATGTTGGGTTGCCAGCGTTTGAACACTCAGGTGATCAAAATGCAATAGATGGCATGGATCAAGCCGATCTCAATGGCGATGGAACGCTTGATCTGGTTGTGTCTGCTTTTGCAAGAACGGAAGGGCCGCGAACGTTTCGACAACTGATCAACGTGACGTTGGGCAACCCTGATGGAACGTTCGGCGAAGCGACTACCGTGGCGGAGTTGCCCGCGTCCAGCGTGTCGAAATACAGCACGCTCAGAGTGGCAGATTTCGACAACGACGGTCGATTCGACATCCTTACGATGGACCGCCAAACTTCGACAATGACATTCCTGCAGGGCGACGGGCAAGGAGGTTTCGCGGATGCGGTTTCGACAACCTTGACGACGAATCTTTACAACTTTAAATCCGTAGATCTTGATCAAGACGGCAACCTTGATCTGGTTGGCATGTCGAATTCACAACAGGAACTTGGCTACATGCTCGGGCTTGGTGACGGCACGTTTGATGAGTTTGTCACAGTTTATGGCGATCCTGCCGGTCCACTGATTCCTTTAGGTGCGGAACGTAACTATGCGATTACCGACATGGATGGCGACGGTGATCAGGACATCGTGGTGAGCGACTATCGTGAAAGAACCATCTCTGTATTGTCAAACGATGGAGCCTTAGGATTTTCGGTCGCGGCAACGCTTGATGCGTTATATCCCTTCTACCCGTTTTCATCGACAGCTACAACAACCGTGTTTGCCGTCTTCGTTGGTGATTTCGACGGTGACAGCCACGCTGATATCGCCTATGGAGCGCTTAATGGTTCGTCAGGCAATAACGGCGGTCTAGGAGTTTATCTCGGCGATGGAACCGGCGGGAATTTCGTTTATCAAGATGGTGCCGACGCTATCGTCGAGTTTCCCAATAACGCTGCGGGCAATGGCGATCCTGTTGATATCGACAACGATGGCGACTTGGACATTGTCGTCGCAAGTAGTCGTGGTGGAAGAAGCTCTGACGGGCAAACGCCATCGGTGTTGATCAATCGTGGCGATGGTACGTTCGCTACGACTAATCTGACGGTACCGGCCTTTGGCGAAGCGCCTTACGAGTTCATCAACAACGAATCAAACGCGAAAGGTGTCTTGGTTGGAGACTACAATCAAGACGGACTGTTGGATATTTCAACCTATCGCACGAACATCGGCGGCAGTTATGCAAGCGTGACTGTGATGTTGGCGGATCAACCAGGTGTATTCGCATCGAGTGTCAGCCTTGTTTACGAAAGCCT
>JBGCDK010000072.1:0-35410 GCA_045105295.1 Mariniblastus sp. | reverse complement strand
CTAGGAATTTTGAGACTAGGAATTTTGATATCAGTAGACTGGAAAACTAGAGCTTGGAGAAAGCGAGTCCGCCAACGCGGCTGGAAAAAAAGGTTTCACTCAAAGGATCATGCTGCGGCAATTCGCGTTGAAAATTAAACGGGCAACGAATCACACGAGCAGGTTTCAGTTTTACAGCAATTCCAAACGTGACTTAAGCGTAGCCAACTCAATTCCTGAAACAAGAACCTTCTTTTGCGATGAAGCCAAACCTGCAACCAGTTTAATCTGGCTTTTTGAAATCCCAAGCTGTTTTGAAAGCAATTTGACGATCGCGGAGTTGGCTTTCCCCTTTTCCGCAACGACCGTGACACTGATTTTTACCGCACCAGCAACGATCCCGCGGATGGCATTACGGGAGGAACCGGGCGAGGCTTTGACTCGAAATTCTATCCCAGCATCAGTTTGTTTGAATTCGAGATCCATCAGCTTGCCAAACAAAACACAAGGACGTGGACCGAACAAAGTAGCAGATTCCAACCGCCGATCGCCGAAGAAACGTTCGCATTGGAAGCTCAACTCCGAGATTATCTAATTCCGGCAAACAAAGCCGAACCGACGCGGACCATGGTTGAGCCTTCTTCGATCGCGACTTCGAAATCACCGCTCATTCCCATCGACAATTCTTTCAAGTCGACGTTGTCGGGTTGGTCATCGACAAATTTTAGTTGAAGCTCTTTCAACAGGGCGAATTCTCGTCGAGCGTCATCCAAATCGCCTTCCAAACCAGCCATGCACATGAGGCCTTTGACGAAGACACTCTCCAAACCAGACACGAATGAAAACACCTGTGGTAGATCGCTGGCGAAAAAACCATGCTTGGCATCCTCACCGGAAACATTGACCTCCAACAACACGTCAGCTTTTTTCTGCTGAGCCGCTGCAGCCGAATTGATCGCAGTTAGTAACCGTTGACTGTCGGCAGAGTGAATCAACTCGCAGCATTCAACCGTCCGTTTGACTTTGTTCCTTTGAAGGTGGCCAATCATGTGCCAACGAACTGGGACGGGCAAATCTGAAAGCGCGTCATGTTTTTCCCACAGCAACTGCGGGCGGTTTTCTCCTAAAACGCGGCAACCGGCTTCGGCAAGGATTCGAGTCGTTTGTGCGTCAACGTATTTTGAAACGCCAATCAGATTGACCGAATCGACCGATCGACCGGACTTTGTCGCCGCATCTTCAATCCGTTGATGGACAGAATTCAGGTTTTGTTTGAATAGCTCAATCATTGTTTTCGATTTGAATCAGAGAAGTGACAGTCCCTTTTTTGTCAAAACGGTTGAAAGCAAACTCCCCGTTGAAGTTTTCCCCAAGGAACGTCCGATTGCCCAATTCAGAAACGAATCGGTAAAAGAACCATTGTTGTTTATCTAACTGCATCCGAAAGGCACAGGCAACATCTCGAGGTACGATCTTCAAGTCTTCCGCGACCGTCAGTTGCCGCCAAGTTCGTTTGAGCTTGCTACGTTTTGGATTCAAATCAAAAAACAAAGGTGCGTACAGCCCGCTGCCGTCGATTGATTGAACCAAACTCATTTTTCCATTTTCGAAACTTAACCGATCATCGGTTCGACCAACTTTCCACTCTGGAAGCGCCAATGGCAAAACGAGCGCCTGAATTTTATCGTTTTTTAAATAGACCTCCCGCGTTTCCGATTCATGCATTCCGCTGATGTTTTCACAAAGCTCCCAATCGCAACGGTAGTCAATCCTTGCGTCGGTCTCTGGAACAATCGAATCGGCCACCAACAAGAACTGCTCTGTCCGAGAAAGCAATATTTGCCGAGTCAGCGTTGCAGTCTTGTCGGGAACCGTACCCAGTTCGACTTCCATTTCGACATACTGAACCTCTTCGTTCTGCTCGTCACAAACCAATTCAAAATCAATCTCAATCGGAAGTTCAGCGCCATTGATTGAAACCGATGGCATGATGTTCCCAGCAATTAACTCAACCTTGCTTCCGACTTCCATGCGACAACAGGACGACGCGAAATCAACGGCAACGCGTGGAGAGCCCAGCTCCCATTGGCTTCGAAGCAATGACGACATCGCCCACTCCGATACGTTACTGGTCTCGATCTCTCGGGAAAGACGCTGAATGGAATTTGCTTTGGAGGCCTTCACGCTTGCCTTTTCGCTATTCTTTGCTTTCGCCTTTCCAGAGAACAACTGGATCAAGGCTTTGTCGCTTGGATCGTTAGAGATTTTCTTTAAGAACTTCAAAAACAATTTAGTGATAGGCCGGGAACCGCGAGGTGCAAACGCGACTGTGCCGTCGGACCTGAGCATCCGCAAAACTTGTCGTAACAACCACTCAAGTTGGATTGCAGATTCGCCATCGAGTTCCAAATCCATTTTGGACATCATGGCATGGCAACGCACCCAACTGGCAACCAACAGACCAAACTCTTCCAAGTATCTACTGTGGGGCCAGCCGTCGTGATCCAGAATTTCGGCGATACTGATGGATAATTTTTTAGCACAACGCATGCCGAGGCCGCGATAATCCTCGATTTCAGGAACTTGAAACGCGATCGCTAAAGGGACTTCGAGTGCGAGTATTTGGTAGATCGCAGGCGAAAGATAGACATCAGACTCGGCTGCCAAAGAAATCTCAAGAATCTTCGTGACGCAGTCGCTCCAGTCTTGATATTCGCAGTGACCAGCGATCGCGCGAATCCAATGACACGCCGCCAACAATCGCGACGCGTCGGCGAAATTTTGCGAGTCCAAGTCATAGGAGTCGACCGCTGCGAAAATTTGACTCGCCAACCGCCGAAGCCCCAGTTGCTTTTTGTCCTTGAGCTTGGAATCTTTCTTGCGACCGAGTGCCTTGAGCCCAACGCGATGCCACGCAACGATATCATTCCATTTGCCAGGAAAGTCATCGGTGTTAGCCAGCCAGAGGATTGGCGATTCGGACTTCGAAAATTTTGCGGTGTCATTTTTGCTTTTTGGGGAATCCGAAAACAACCGCGGGAGCTTGAAGGACTTTGTGATGCTTCGCACATCAATCGCTACGCCTGGCCAGATATTTTTGGACTTCGCGACTTTGGGGTTGTTCTTTGATTGTGTTTTTAATTTGCCACTGGATTTCCTTTTGCCGCCGCTGAGTCCAGCGTTTTTTTGCCCTCGCTTGGTCTTCAAAACTGATTTCCCAGCCGCTTTCGAATTGTTTTTATTTTTGTCGTGGAGGTCAGTTTTCGGCGTCATCGTGATCTCTTGTCGTGCATTCGATGCCAACGGTCTAGCTGGCAAGACAATGTATGGTTGGGGTCGGATATCTTATCAGTCAATCCTAGCTAGAAAACCGCCCGATCAACGTAAATTTGCTGGGATACAAGCAAACATTGGCCATGCCATCTGAGAATACGACGCTATAATTGGCAGAGTATTTACCCACACAAGTGAGATCGGCTAAAAATGAATTCCAAGTCAAACGGCTTCGTTGCCATCAGAGCTATTCTTCCGTGCTTTGTTTTACTGCTGGTTTCGTGCAGCGACGCCAGTGATCCGGGCGAAGTCGTAGCAACGAAATCCGAAAGCGGTCAGCCAACCGCAAAGCCGGACTCGACCGAGACTCCAGATTCAGGCTCCAAAAATGGGACCACCCAATCGGGTGAAACGACGCGGAAGGACAAGGCAGCGCGAGCGGCATCTGACCAACTGATTCCCTCCCAAAAAGATTCAAAGGCGAAAGCAGAAACTGCAAATTCTCGAACCTCCACCAACAAAGAAGATGAACGCGTTTCTTATGAGATGGACGAAGAGCCAGAGCCACCTGAATCTGATCCAATTGACATTCCTAAAAACTGGACCCGGGTTCTGGAAGAACAAGAGTTGTGGATCGACGTCAAAAACAAACAAGTCATGGTAGGCGGTAAAGTTTGTTTGAAGGCTGGCCCCCTCGAGATGTTTATTTGCCCAGAAGGCAGTAAGGAACATGAGTCTGTGATCGCCGCAAAAGCAATGGCGTCTCAAGTTCACCGTGCATTGCTGGCATTGGATGTGAAACCTGGAAAACCGTCCTCATGGAACCCAACTTACCGGCCAGTTCATGGGCCGGTCATCGAGATTGATCTTATGTATCGCGACCCCGATTCAAAAAAGATCATTACTGAGAATGCGAAAAAATGGATTCGCAACACAAAGACAAAAAAAGCAATGACTCAGCAGTGGGTTTTTGGAGGTAGCGAGTTCTGGGAAGATCCCGACACCGGCGAGAAAGTCTACTACGCTGACTCAGGCGAGATGGTTTGCCTTTCAAATTTTTCAACGGCTAGTATCGATGTGAATGTCAAAAGTTCGGAGTCCAACGCGAATCTGCTTTTTGATGCCTTCACTGCCAATATCCCCCCGGTTGGAACAAGAGTTTATATGATCTTTAAACCCGGCAAGATCATTCCACCTCGAAAAGCTGAACCGATGAAAGAGCCCGAAACACCCGAATCCGACGAATCAACATCAGATCCCCAACCTGAGACGGATTCTGTTGACAAAAAATCCGAACCTAAAACTCAAGACTCGGACACCAGGAAATCGGATGCCAAGAGGGACAAATAGCCTCACTTCGTGAACCTCTGGCGATACCCTTTGTCTCCAACACGTCGTTACTCAACGACAATTAATCTCTTTACCAAGGAAAAAAATAACTCGTGCAGGACAGGAAACGCTCGCAGCAAGTCGAACAGGAAATTGCTTTAATCGTAAGAGTCGTTCTTCCGGACGATCCCATCGATTTTGACCCGCTCGACGAAATCCAAGGTCTTGCCGAAACCGCCGGTGCGGTCGTTTTGGGTGGCATGGTTCAACGACGCGAAAAACCAGACACCGCGACTTACATCGGTAAAGGTAAAGTCGAAGAGCTGCATCAGTTGGTTGAGTTTCATGCAGCCGATGTTGTCATTTTCGACAACGACCTTTCACCGGCCCAAAACCGCAACCTCGAAGTCGCTCTTACGGTAAAAGTTCTGGACCGAACGGAACTGATCCTTGATATCTTCGCCACTCATGCTCAGACCTATGAATCGCGATTGGCCGTCGAGCTGGCTCAACTCGAATATGCCCTGCCACGACTGAAGCGAATGTGGACCCACCTTTCTCGCTTGAAGATGGGTGTTGGTATGCGTGGTCCGGGTGAAAAACAGTTGGAGACTGACCGCCGGTTGGTTGAAAAACGAATCCACGATTTAAAATCTGAACTGACCAAAGTTGAAAAGCGAAAGGAACGTCAGGTTGCATCCCGAAAGGGCACGATGACAGTTTCTTTGGTTGGATACACCAATGCCGGCAAAAGCACGTTGATGAATTCGCTTACCGACGCCGACGTATTGGCCGAAGACAAATTGTTTGCAACGCTGGATACGCGGACGCGCCGCTGGACGCTTCCCAATTGGGGCCCGGTGTTGCTGAGTGACACCGTTGGTTTTATTCGCGATCTACCACACAGCTTGATCGCCAGTTTCAAAGCAACGTTGGAAGAGACGCGACAGGCTGACTTGTTGATTCATGTTGCTGACGCAAGCAATCCCAAAGTCGCCGACCAGATTTCCTCCGTCTATGAAGTGCTTCAAGAAATTGGCATCGAAGAAAAAGACACCTTGCTCGTGCTCAACAAAGTCGACCAGATGAACAACCTGGCGACGTTGGATTCGGTGATCAATCGTTATCCCAATGCTGTTCCAGTAAGTGCCAAAACCAAAATCGGTTTTGAGAAACTCCACTCTGTTGTAAGTGACGCACTCAGCCGTTCTTTTCAAGACGTTGACATTGAAATGTCCGTCAGCAACGGAAAACTTTTGGCTTACATTGCCGCCAAGGGCGAAATTCTTTCGACACAATACGGTGAGGACATGGTCAAAGTCCACTGCCGAATCCCGCTGAAATATCTTGGGCGAATCGATCCGACGGATACGATTGTTACGCCACATAGCCCAGCGGGGTGGATTGCAGAATCAACTGAGGAGGAAACTACCAACTCAGCAGAACCTCAAAACGAATCAGTGGTAGAGGATTTGATTGCCCCAAACCCTGCCCCCGAGGCAGCAGCCGACGGTTCGGGATCGCTACCAATACAGGGCTCCATTGATCCCTTTATCCCCACGCCTCTTCAGGGTTCGCCCCCGGAACCAGAATTGCCGATCGACGACGTGGGTTAATTCGCCTCCGTTCGACGATTGCTGTCGTTTAGCTAGTGGATTGGGCGAGAGTGAATATCTTTTTGCTCGAATCAATTTTTCAAGACTTGTCCGAAACCCAGCGGAAATAGGTTTTTGACTCACGAATTGGCTCATGTACGGCGTAGAGGTTACGCTGGGAGTTAGCTGGAATGGCTGAAGGGCGCCTGTTTTGATCGAATCCAATTGTTTGGCTTGCCGATAGAAATCTCCGAGCCGCTGAAGAAGTTTGTTGCGACGAGTAGTTGCTAAGCTGCCACAATTCGGAGCCGCGAGATTATGCGGAATCAATTTTGGCTGCTGTCGAGTCTCTTGTTTTCCCGGCACTCCGTCCGCCGGCGATGGCAAGTGAAATTAATAGTGGCGGAAATTTAAAACGGAGAATTGAGATGATTCTTTCCAATTCGCGCATTCGAAAAAACACAACTCGGTTTTGGCAATTTTGCGTTGCCTTATTCGCATTGCTAATCGTACCACTGGGCATGACGCCGCTTCAATCTGCCAACGCTCAGGATTTGGAAGCCGTCCAAAAGCGGCTTGCCCGATCTATTAAGCACAATGAGCTTACAATCATCCAAGCCGCCGTCATGATGGAAGCGCTTCGAGAGCATCTCGAGGAAGAACACCAAAACCATGAAGGCGAACACCGTGAGCGATACGAAGAGGAGGAAGAAGTAGACTTCGATGACGAACGCGTTGAGAAATATCGAGAACGTGAACGCGCTTTGGTTCAAGCCGTCGAAAACGGGCGGATTTCTGAGCAAGATGCCGAACGTCGATTGATTGATTTCCGAAGAGAACTTTGGAATGACAACGATGGAAAAGAAGTAAACCGAGAAGCGAGGAACGATCAACGCATGAATCGATTCCATCTATTCGAGCGCCAGATGCGTGAAAACGTCGAGTCAGGAATGATCTCAGAAAAAGAAGCCGAGCAACGCATTCGAGATCTCCGCAAGAAAATGAAAGATGCCCAAGCATCCACGCAACAATCCGATGTCGAAGAGATGTATCGGCAGGCTGCCGTCAAGCTACGAAAAGCGGTTGAGTCCGGAGAACTGTCTGGCAAAGATGCGAGACTGAAGCTTCAAGCGTATAAAGAAGAACTGGCAGGCGGCAACGACGAAGAAGAAATGCCCGACAACGAACGAGCCATGAAAGAACGTTGGGCAGGTTTTGAAAGACGGATCAAAGCAGCGGTTGAGTCAGGTGACATGTCGCGCGAAGAAGCAAAAGAAGCGTTCGAGAAAGCCAAGCAGCGAATGGCACGCATGGAAAGATCGCAATCTGAACAAGAACGCGAACGCGTTAATGAAGCTCGTGATGTGAAAGAACACAACGAACGTAGGATGAGCGAAGAAGCGCGGACGAAATTGGCTGCAATGCGACTACGAGTCAAAACGGCCGTCGAGTCGGGGAGGATCACTCGGGAACAAGGCGACAAAGCTCTTGAGGACTTGCATCGTCGAATGGAACTGCTGCACCGCGAAATGGAATCTCGTGAAAAGAATGGTCAACATGAAGATGGCGAACACGACGATGAGAGCCATGAAGATCACGATGAAGATGGTGACGACAGTGAACATGAGCATGGACACGACGACGAAGATCACGAGCTTGACGACGATGAAAAAACAGTCGACGACAACCGATAAATCCAGCACACTAAATGATCGTTGATAACAACAAAGGGCCGGGCGTATCGCTCGGCCCTTTTTCTGTTCACCGATGCTCTGTCCACGGGGCTTCGTCAATCTCGAGTTGAAATGTAAGATAGTGAGTCTTGCTTGCCGCAAAAAATCGGACAGGAACGCCCAACCTACATACCTGCGCCCTATAAACTTCAACCATCGCCAATGCGTCAAATTACAAACAAACGCGTCATCATTACTGGCGCTTCGAGTGGCATTGGCTGGCATTTGGCAAAACAGATGGCTGCCGAGGGCGCACAGGTAGTGGCTTGTGCGAGGCGCAGCGACCGCCTGGACGATCTTGCTGCGGAAATCAAAACCGCTGGAGGAATTTGCCTGACATTTGCTGGCGATGTTACCTCGCCCGACATAAGAAAACGTTTGCTCGAAACCTGCGCGAACCAATTGGGTGGCTTGGACATCCTGATCAACAACGCGGGTGTTGGAGCGATGGGACGTTTTGACGAAGCGGATGACGAACGACTGAGGAAGGTTTTTGAAGTCAACTTTTTCGCGATCGCTGAGTTGATTCGCGAATCTTTGCCACTATTGAAGTCAGGAAAAGAGCCAATCATCGTCAACATGAGCAGCGTTTTGGCTCATCGTGCGGCGCCGCTCAAAAGTGAGTACTGTGCGAGCAAGTTTGCACTTCATGGATTCAGCGACTCGATCCGAGCGGAGCTTTCCAAGGACGGCGTCGACCTTTTGCTGGTTAGTCCCAGCACCACGGACAGCGAGTTTTTTGACCAAGCCATCGAAGACAACACAAAAAAAGATTGGAAAAGCCGTGGTTCAATGCCGCCAGAAACCGTCGCATCTAAAACGATTCGTGCGATCAAAAAAAACAAACACGAAATCATTCTGACTCACGGTGGTCGTTTCATCGTCTGGATGGACCGACTGATCCCCGGCATTGCCAACCGTGTCATGGCTCGCTGGGGCCAGTAAACAGCAGTTTTATTGCACGGGTGCGGCGGTAGACACACTTCGGTTCCCGTATCCTTCTTTGGTTGGCACCTACGCCAATGAAGATCGTTTCTTTAGAATACGGCAACAACCGCAGTCCCCATGTCTGCGAATTCACCCCTTTATTCAACCCTTAACCTCCACCCAAAAAATGAACGACGAAGCAGGAAGCGTCAGCACAGGCAGTGACGAATCACGACGAGCCAAGCTCCAGAAAATCATCGAACTCGGCGTCGACCCGTGGGGTCAGCGTTTTGACGATCGCAGCATGATCGGTGACATCCGAGAACGCACCGGCGAAATCAAATTCGTAAACGAAGCTGGCGAATCGCTCGACTTGCCGACCGACGAGGAACTTGGCGATTCCGATTTCCGTTCATGGTGCAAGGAGCAGGGCAAGGGAACTATGACCGGTCCCAAAGTCCGTGCCGCCGGTCGAATTTTGCTTCACCGTGACAAGGGAAAACTTCAGTTCATCGACATCGAAGACTGGACAGGCCGAATCCAATTGTTTGTTGGCCAAAAGCAAGTCGGAGAAGAAAACTGGGAACTGATCCAGTGCCTCGATCTTGGCGATTTGATTGGAATCGATGGAACGCTCCGCCGAACACAAACGGGTGAGCTTTCAATTTTTGCGGACAAGATTCACGTACTCTGCAAGACGCTAGACCAACCGCCTGCCAAGCACGTTGGTTTGGTGGATGCAGAAATGCGACAACGCAGGCGTTACGTCGACCTCGCCTATAACGAAGGCGTTCGCGATCGGTTCCTTGATCGCTCCAAAATTGTGGCTTCGATTCGTGAGACATTGACGGTTCAGCACTTTGTAGAGATCGAAGGCCCCACGCTGCATACGGTTGCCGGTGGCGCGGCGGCTCGTCCGTTTGAAACCCACCACAATGCATTGGACATGCCGCTGAACATGCGAATCGCGCTTGAGCTTCACCTCAAGCGTTTGATGGTCGGCGGAATGGAACGAGTTTTCGAACTTGGCCGCGTCTACCGAAACGAAGGCATCAGCCCCAAGCACAATCCTGAGTTCACGATGCTGGAGGTCTACCAAGCCTACGGCGATTACGTTTCGATGATGGATTTGACAGAAGCGGTCATTGCGAATGCACTTGCCGCAATCGGATCTGACAAAGTGGTTCCTTATGGTGACACGCAAGTTGATTTTTCAACTCCATTCGCGCGTCGGCCTTACGATGAACTGTTCGCCGAGAACACAGGCGTTGATCCTCAAGACCCACAGGCCGTGAAAGACTACGCTGTTTCGCTGGGACTGCCAGTCGAGGGCAAGCATCCTGACGTGATCAAGAACGAAGTGTTCGAGGCAAAAGTTGAAGACGCATTGATCGGTCCGGTTTTTGTTACCGATTATCCCGCAAGTATTTGCCCGCTGACAAAGCGGAAGAAAGACAACCCTGCGATCGCCGAGCGTTTTGAGCTGTTCATCAATGGCATGGAACTGGCCAACGCGTATACGGAATTGAACGATCCTGATTTGCAGGAAGAGTTATTCGCCAAGCAGTTGGACGGAATGGCAGAAGAAGATTCAATGGCGAAAATGGATCACGATTTTGTTCGAGCCCTTCGAAACGGCATGCCGCCAGCGGGTGGGCTTGGAATTGGGATCGATCGTTTGGTGATGCTGCTGACGAATTCGCCTTCGATTCGTGACATTATTCTGTTTCCGTTGTTGCGAGCTGAGAATTAGTCGGTTGAGTCTCTCTTGTGTGGTTTGAAACCTGCCGAACTGGCCAGCGTTGCAATACAGAGCCACCAACTGAGTCGCAATAATAATGCAATTTGTTAGCCAACGCCGAAACGATTGAAGCTGTTGAATTCCATATAGCCGGGCTCGCTAGAGTTCCGGCTTCCTTTTTTGGTAAACGAAAGCTGGGCAATTAGCGCGGGGCGGCGAAAGCTTGCGTTCTGCTGGCACTTTAACTCGCACTTTTTCGCAAGATTAAATCAAGCTTTCAATAGATAGCATTAAGAAATAGAATTCCGAACAGAAGCAACTGCGCTTCGTAAACCCGAGTGGACTCGGGAATCATAAAACTGCCAAAGGATTGGCGAATGTACAAACTCCTTTTATCGTGGCGATATCTCAAGACTCGATTTATCGCACTCGCATCGATTATCAGCGTGACACTCGGTGTTGCGACTCTAATCGTCGTCAACAGCGTGATGGCTGGCTTTGTCGATCAAATGAAAAGCCGCCTGCATGGCATACTTTCGGATATCGAAGTATCTGCTCCTATCTTGGGAGAAATCAAAAGTCCTTCCCAGCGAATTGCTTTGATCAAAAACGTCATCGGTGATGACCTTGAAAACATCACTGCTGTCGTTCGCACACCTGCTTTGCTTTCGTTCGATTTCCGTGGCAAACCTCGCACGCAACAGGTCATGCTGCTTGGCATCGACGACCAAACATTCGGTAAGGTGACGGATTTCGAACCGTTTCTAACAAACGAAATAAAGAAAACTCATTTTTCGTTCGACCTCGAGACCGATGGCTACGACAAAAAATTCAAACCTGAAGAAATTGGCTGGCGTTACCGACGTGCTCGAATCGAGCGACAACGGCGTCAACGAGAATGGCTTGAGGAGCAGGACCGTCTCTATCAAGAGACCGCTAATTCGTATTTTGATAATCGAGGCTATCGCCAAAATGGTATTCCAGACTCGCAAAACGTTGGGTCGCAACCACCGCTAGTTCCTTCGTTTCAAGATGCTCAGGCTTCTTACAACGCGCGAATTCAGGAAGAACCTCAGCAAAACACGCCTTCTGCGAACAGGGCACCAGAATCATCGCAGTTCACACCGTTGCCTGACCAAGTGCCCGACCTGGACAAGGTTCTGGCATCTGAAGCAAATCAAAAAGATGCTTTCGGTGAAAAATTTGGGAGTGCAATCGACGATGGGCGCGGTGGGAAGATCCACCGATTTGTCCCGGTGGACCCACAAGCCAAGTACAACCCAATGGACGAGGAAGAGTTGTTTGACCCAGCGAAATCGATTCACACTGGATTGATTCTCGGGATCGCGATCTCTGAGCGAAAGTACATCATGGCCGATGGATCGCACAAAGACGGCTATATGATCAAGCCCGGTGACGATGCAAATATTATGCTGACGACGATCGGAACTAGCGCGCGACCCGTGATGGCTAACTGCACGGTTGTTGATTTTTACTCGTCCAACATGCACGAGTACGACTCAAGTTTCGCATTTGTTCCGCTCAGTGAACTGCAACAATTGCGAGGCATGATTGACCCGATGACAGGCGACGGTTCTGTTTCAACCATCCAAATCAAACTAAAAGAAGGCGCGGATTTGGACCTGGTGCGAGACAAATTGATCGCTCAATTCCCACCACAGGACTACGATTTTGACATCCGCACTTGGCAAGACACCCAACGCCCATTGCTGGCTGCGGTCAACATGGAACTTACAATCCTCAACATTTTACTGTTCTTGATCATCGCGGTTGCTGGATTCGGCATCCTTGCGACGTTCTATATGATCGTTGTCGAAAAAACGAAAGACATTGGAATCCTCAAAGCACTTGGCGCTCCCAGTCGCGGCGTAATGTCGATCTTTTTGGGATACGGCATGTCACTCGGTTCCGTTGGAACGGGCGTGGGTATTATTCTTGGGCTCGTGTTTGTTAATTACATCAATGAGATAGCTGATTGGGTCGGAACGATCACGGGACAAGAGATTTTTGACCCAACGATTTATTACTTCTCTGAAATTCCCACAATCGTGAACCCGTTGACCGTTATTTGGGTTGGACTGGGAGCCATCGCGATCGCTGTTTTGGCGAGTGTACTTCCAGCACTTCGCGCCGCCCGCTTACACCCAGTTGAGGCTCTACGTTATGAGTGATGCAGTTCGAAGCCAGTCAGCTGGAATGCAAGCCAGTCTTGCACGTTCAAAAAAATCAACCAAGGCACCGCTCAAGATTGTCAAATCAATCGCAATGTCGACATCGGGACTTCACAAAAGCTACCGTAAGGGAAAGCTAGAGGTTCCCGTCCTCAAAGGCGTCGACCTTGAGATTACCGAAGGCGATTTCACGGCAATTGTCGGCCAAAGTGGATCCGGCAAAAGCACGTTGTTGCATTTGCTTGGGACCCTCGACGCTCCAGACAGTGGCGAGATCGTGTTTCAAGATACGCGGATCGACAATCTGCCTTCGCGGAAAAAAGAACGGTTGCGGAACAATGAATTTGGGATGATTTTCCAGTTCTACCACCTGCTTCCCGAACTTTCGACGGTGGAGAATGTACTTATCCCTCGCATGGTTCAAGATGGATTTTTCGCTTACCTTCGCAACAAAAAAGCGTATCGCAAGCGGGCGATTGAGCTGCTTGAGATGGTTGGAATGGGACATCGTTTGACTCACAAGCCGAGCCAGTTGTCCGGTGGCGAGATGCAGCGAACGGCGATCGCTCGATCTTTGATCTCAGAGCCGTCTGTGTTGCTGGCCGACGAGCCAACAGGAAACCTCGATTCAGAAAATGGTCGGGAGGTGATGGATACTCTGACAGCACTTCGAAAGAACGAGAACTTGACAGTTGTCATGGTCACTCACGACAACGCTTTGGCGGCCAAGGCAGACCGGGTGATCAACCTGGTCAATGGAAAAGTCGCGGTTTAGAAAGTCGCGGTTTAGAAAGTCGCGGTTTAGAAAGTCGCGGTTTGGAAAGTCGCGGTTTGGACAGCCAAGATCAAGGGTGCTTTGGGGTTTGCCAATCGGCGGAACCTTGAGCCGATCAACGAATTTATCCAATCGCAAAGGTAACTTAAACGCCTATCCAAGCTTGGAAATCTCTGACCGAAATACTGACCAGCCAAGCAGCAAGAATGGCACTAACAATCTTGTACGTCGTTCGCCGAGTAAAAAAACCCATTGAGACAAACACCATACAAACAGCAGTGTCACGGCAAATCAAACCAGGCTCTGGCACGTAACTAATAAACGATTGCAAAAAAGTCATCACAGCGCCAAAACCAAAGAGAATTTTTGCGACTTTAACTTTCCGGGGGCCCCTCGCGCCCTCGCTCACCCGAGGCGATTCTGTGATAGGTGCTGGTGACAGGTATGGATTGGATTTCATTCAATCAACTCGCGGTCTTGCGATACATCAAATCAGTTCTGGCAACGTACTTTATTCCTGAATTCACGACGCTTCCTTCATGGATAATCGGATGCTGAAAAAGCAGTCCCATTCCAACCTCAGGCTCGATTGAAATCTCAGGGTTCGTCATGAAGGTCGTGTTGCCGCCTTCAAATCCGGCATTTAGGTAAACTAAAAAAGAGTAGTAACTTCGCTCGGATTCATTTCGAACAAACGAACCATCGGCGTGAGGAGCGAATCGCATCCCTGCTTGATAGCGATAGCAACGAAACCTTTCGTTTACACCAACCAACTCTCGCCCAAAAATTTCCCTGGGTGCATCCTCATCAATTCGTTTGAGCAAGTCATCGGCCAACGCTTGATCATCGAAAATTACACGATCGTTATTGCGAACATCGAGGTTAACCTTGGTACCTCCAGCCGAATTGATCGTTGCAGTTTTGGGGTCGAGGTCTTCAATCCGTTGAATCAGTTCTGCACATTCACTTGGAGAAAGCAGCTCGTGAATTTTGAGTATGTAGGGCTGGCTTGAATCAACATCGGACATCTTTTCTCTCTAACTCGACGGGAAAGATAAGTGCTTTATCGTCCCAGCTTCCTAAGCAAGTGTCCAGTTCCAGACCTAGCGCAGCCCGTCGATCGTCTGCATTTTCTCTGGGCAAAACTACCACGCTGTAAAAGTGTTTCCTGCGCGTTGCGGGGCAGATACTGCTGTTGCGGATGCCGCCACGCAATAGAACGCTATCACGCCCTTGCTGGTACTTCGTCGCATGCACTTACGACCTGATACCCAATCAATCGGAACGATCGAACCATGCAGAACGATCAATACTACTAATATTTTCACGAAAACGAGCATAACGCCAATCTTCGTTAAATTCGGCATAGCTTATTGGGCGATTACTTGGGTGAGGTAATGGAGCTTGTCTTCATTTCCAGACATCCATTGAGACTTCTGTTTCTTTGGAATTCACTCAGGGGGAAAACATGTCCAACAAATCCGCTCTTGTCCAACGCGATACTCAAACCCAATTTGGGGGTCGGTTGATTCTTCTGGCACTCGCTGCCCTTATGGTTGTTCCAAACATTGGTTGCCAAAGCTGGCGAAACCTTGGGCTGGGCGAAGCCGTGGTTGTCTCTTATCGCGACATGGTCTGGGCTCGCCGAGCTTACAACCTTCGTTACGGCAACTGCAATCGTGCTTACGAAGAGCACTTTCAAAACGGTTTCTGTGCAGGTTACTCCGATGTCAGCAACGGTGGCGACGGATACGTTCCGGCTTTGCCTCCTGCTGAGTATCGTGGCTATGAATTTCAATCAACTGACGGAGCCAAATGCGTCAACAGTTGGTTCGAAGGATATCCAGCGGGAGTAAAAGCTGCCAAGGGCGACAAGTCGGGGACTTACCACGACGTGTTGATTTCCCGCATGATTGATTCCGCAGTTACACAGGACAAAGCCAAACCAGTTTTGCCAAGCGACGTTCCCGTTGTTTCACCGCAACAGCAAAGCTCTCGAGCGACGGGCGTTCCCATCGTTCAACCGAATTTTGCACCACCACAATTTTCTCTACCGCCAATCAATCAGATGCCATCTGTCATGAGTCAAACCAATTACGCTCCAGCTGCTGACGAAATGTTGGCGACCCCGCTGCCGCTACCATTTGGTTACTCAGCAGAGCAGGGTTCGATTGCTCCAAACTCGGCCAACAGCGTCATTCCCGCGGACTACATTGCTCCACCGGAATCCAATGAGCCACTGCCTTACGCAATGTCGGCCGAAGAGTGGAAACAGAACCAAGAGAACTAAGACAGACAACGCATCGGATACACAAATCACAAACGAGGAATTTCAAAACGATCTTGGATTCCCAAATCCAGTTTTGAAAACTTCACTAACTCGCGGCGTTGAGTCGCTTTCAAGGGAGTCTGACGTGATGGCAAATCACACTCGCACCAACTCGATCGTTAAAGGAAAAGCCACACGGCTGGCCGTTGTCGCGGCTATGCTGATCGGTTTTTCACTTACCGGTTGCACGGCTACTTTCTCACCGATCGACACCATCCCGGCCAACCGAGTGCCGCCTCAGTTCCTTGCTGAACCACAGGCGAACAAAGTTTCGTTGGACTCCGTTCGATTGCGACAATCCAAACCCGAGTTTTACACTCTCGATGCGAAAGACGTTTTGGGCGTCTTCATCGAAGGTGTGCTTGGAAACTTTGAAGATGCTCCACCAGTTCAGTTGCCTTCACCCGACAGTGACCTTCCACCGGCGATCGGATATCCAGTTCCCGTCCGTGAAGACGGCACTCTTTCGCTGCCTTTGATCAAACCAATTCCTGTTCGTGGTCTAACGATCCAACAGGCAGAAGCCTTGATCAAGCGAGCCTATCGTGGCGGTCCTGAGCCGATCCTAAAAGAAGACGGCCGTATCATCGTGACGTTGTTCCGAGAAAGAACTTACCGCGTGTTTGTTGTCCGTCAGGATAACTCAGCTGCGGGTCGTGGATTGCAGCAGCAAGGATTGGCACAACGAGCCGGTGTTACCGATCGTTCTGACCAAAGTAGTCGAGGTTTCGTTTTGCAGATGCCTGCGTACAAAAACGACGTCCTCAACGCATTGCTTCAGACGGGTGGTATCCCTGGTATCAACGCAAAGTCTGACATTCGGGTCTTGCGAGGCGATCGAATGGATACAGCCAGACGTGACCAACAGATGGCTGAGTTCTACAGAACCAACAGCCCGGACCAGTTCCCCTACGGAGCCATTCCGAATATTCCTGACGAGACCAATTCAATCTCTATCCCGCTTCGCCTCAAGGCTGGCGAGATACCGCGATTCCGACAGGAAGACATTATCCTGAGAGACGGCGATGTCGTATACGTTGACACTCGTGAGACGGATGTTTTCTACACCAGCGGTTTGCTTCCCGGCGGAGAATTTCCGATCCCTCGAGATTACGATCTCGATGTTCTCGCGGCGATCTCTCTTACCGGTGGCGGATTTGGAACGGGACAGCGAACGGGTCTTCTTGGAGGATCGGCTCAGAACGTCCCACCAACGGAACTTGTTATCCTTCGTAGGATCCCTGGAGACCGCCAACTTGCGATTCGGATCGACTTGAACGACACCATCAACGATCCCCGACAAAGAATCCTTGTGAAAGCCGGTGACACGCTGATCTTGAGATACAAACCTCAAGAAGAAGCGATTAACTTTGCCTCGAACCTGTTCTTCACATTCGGTGTTCGACAACTGTTCAGATAGACGAGCCTCATCACTTGGCTACATAGAGAATCAAAAACGGCCGTTGGATAGATCCAACGGCCGTTTTTTCGTTTAAAAATCAAGCTCAAGCCGTTCCTCAAACTGTCGCCAATCCTGACCGACAGAATTCGGCATTGCGATACAATCGGAGTTCTTCCGATCCCTACGACAAAGGCTCACGTCAGAATATTACGCTGAACCGTTTGTCTTCGATCGGTTGGCAACCAGGATTCGATTGGTGGCGTTCAAAACGGCCTTGATCGAAGCCTCAACACAATCGGTCGACACAGCGCGGCCTCGATAAACTTGCCCGCCACTTTCGGCTTCCAAAGTAATTTCCCCTGGCGCGTCGTAACCGAGCGAAGTACTTCGGACTTGGAATTCTTTACAAGTCATTTCGACGCCCGTGATTTTCTTGACCGCCAAAAATGCCGCGTCGACTGGTCCCGAGCCTTCGGCAAGCTCAACCGACTGCTCTTCGTCGCCTTTGCGAAGTGTCAAATTGATCTTGGGTGCCTGCTGATAGTTTAAATCAACTTTAAACGTCACAAGTGACCACTCTTCCTCGACGGTTCCGAGTATCTCGTGCTCGATCAAGGCGGAAATATCGCCGTCGAAAATTTCCTTTTTACGGTCGGCTAGTTTTTTGAATTCCGAAAACACGCTCTGCAACTGCTCGCCTGTCAAACTGAACCCAAGTTGTTTTGCTCGGTCTGCCAACGCGGCTCGACCACTGTGCTTGCCCAACACCAAATCGGTATCTGCAAAACCGACGTCTTCGGGACGCATGATCTCGTACGTCGTTCGCTCTTTTAACATGCCGTCCTGATGAATACCGGCTTCATGGGCGAACGCGTTTCTGCCAACGACGGCTTTGTTGCGCTGAACTTGCAAACCCGTGATCGTTGAAACCAATCGGCTCGATGGCACCAAGCGGCGAGTGTTGATTGACGTTTCATAGTTATAAATATCAGGACGAGTTCGCATCGCCATGACGACTTCTTCGAGCGCGCAGTTTCCGGCACGCTCACCGATACCGTTGATCGTGCATTCGATTTGTCCGGCGCCATTTTGCACGGCAGCCAAACTGTTCGCGACAGCAAGCCCGAGGTCATTGTGACAATGCACACTGATGATTGCCTTGTCGATATTGGGCACGCGATTAACAAGATTCTTGATCACGTTCCCCATCTGGGTAGGGGTAGCGTAGCCGACGGTGTCAGGAATATTGACGGTTGTTGCACCGGCATCGATGACTGCTTCGACGACTCGGCAAAGAAAATCAATTTCAGTTCGAGCCGCGTCCTCGGGAGAGAACTCGATATTGTCGCAATAACTTTTCGCGCGTTTGACGCCTTGGACGGCTCGGGAAATGATCTCGTCAGGTGACATATTCAATTTGAATTCACGGTGGATCGCACTGGTCGCAAGAAAGACATGGATGCGAGGATCGGGTGCTCCCTTGAGCGCCTCCCAAGCCCGATCGATGTCTTTGTCATTCGACCTTGCCAGCCCACAAATCTCTGCACCACGAAAATTGTTGGCGATCTCGCGAACGGATTCAAAGTCACCTGGAGACGCGATCGGAAATCCGGCCTCGATTACATTCACCCCAAGATCAATCAGAGCCTGTGCGATTTCGAGCTTTTCCTGGAGATTCATACTCGCGCCCGGTGACTGCTCGCCATCTCGTAGCGTCGTATCGAAAATCTTGATTTTTTTAGGTTCGCTCATCTGCGTGACTCTTTGCAATTTAGGCCATGTTCAAAACGGCAACTCTTCGAAAGCTGGTTGCTCGTGAAGCTATCAAATTATCTTCAACTCAAAGCGAAATGGAAAGCCACGTTTCCCCTGTTGGTTGGTAAGACTTTGAAACAAAGCAAGCCAGCGTCACAATTCAACCATCATTTGGACTCAACGCGCGAACGCCAAAGGAAACTTTGCCTTCCGATCTAGATGAAAAAAATTGCAATACACGCTTGGCTACTCTTTGTGGGTGAGCTAGTGGTGGAAACTCGACCAAGCATTTGGACGTTACCGTAAATAGCCGGTAAAACGCGTCTTTAAAAATACGGATTCCTCCATTGAGTTGAATCCACAAAATGAAATAAAATGAGTCCTTCAGCAAATGGAATAGCTGAGGAGAACAAGTTGCCATTCGAAATTCGGTAGCAATCTAAATATTTCCAAAATGACAGGACGTTTCATGATTCGGAAATCAACCACGACATTACTAATGTTGATCGCAAGTTCCCTTGCAATCTCTTCATCTTACGGCCAGCAGCTCCAAACCGAAAATCAATTGGGGCCTGCGCGAATATGGTCAGATGATTCGGGTACATTTTCGATCGAAGCCAGATTGCTAAAGATCAACGATGCAAGTGTTACGCTTCGGAAAACGAACAACGTCGTGATTGAAGTGCCTTTCGCTCGGCTGTCAAAAGGCGATGCAAAGTTTGTCAAAGGACTGATGGCAAGTGAGCCCGCCACTAACACTCACACGCCAAACGTAAAACTCAGTGGACCAAGTGCGACTGAGAACACTCGCAATGGAACGAGCAGGCCAGCGCCCGTCACTGCAGAACCGGAACGAGCAGTCGCGCCTCCTACGAACGATCTTCAATCTCGCCGTCTTGCTCTTGAACCAGAAGGCCGAACGCGCGGTAATTATTTGGGTAAAACCAATGGCTCTAAAGCAGATTTAGACGCCCAAACAATGACGTTCCCACAACCCAATTTGAACTACCGAAGCAATGTTGGTTTGAACAATTCCAAAACTGGACTGCCTGAAATCACCAAGATCGAATTCGATTCAAAAACGGCGAGTCGTAACGCCGGCGGCAACTCTAGTAAAAACGATGGCGAGTCGGATTCCATATTTTCGCAGGTCCCGCAGACAAGCCCTCGCACCACGTTCGGGACTAATTCGACGATTCTCGTCAGCATTCCGACCAACGTTCTGCAGGCGGTACCGGCCAACCTTCAGCCAACTGCACGAATGATCGCAGAAGCAACCGATCACGCGACAGTCCGCAAAGGGATTCGTCAACTTCGCAGCGTTACACCTCCTAGCAATTCCCCAGCCGTCCTTGAGATCGTTCGTCGATGTGCAGTTTCTAAAGACTCTTCGACTCGACGCCTCGTTATTGACTACCTCGCGGCAGCAGATCCACAGAATAACCTTGGCCTGATTCTCTCTGGCATCAACGATTCTAATTTTGATGTCCGTTGGATTGCTTATCGCAGTCTCGAAAAAATTGGCGACACCCGAGTCATCCCAGAATTGGCAAAACGATTCGCAGGCGAAGACCGGGCTCAAATCATGTTGGTGCTCAGCAAGCTTGGAGGGGCATCGGAACCCTACGTCGTTCCTTACCTGAAAAACGAATCTTCTAAAGTCCAACTTTCCGCATGCAGTTTGCTTGGTCAGATTGGTGGCCAAAACGCTTTGCAATCTCTGGCTGAAATTTCGAATCTTGACGGTGTCGATGCGAAAGTCAGACTCCAAGCAACCAACTCGATCAACATGATTCAAAAACGCGTTCGGACTGCCACTGCGATTGGCGGACGCAATCAAATTAGGTAGTCGAAAACGTAGTGGACTAACCGCGTTATTTATTTGCACCAAGAATTTGAAACTCGATCCAAAAACCGATTTCCAAATCTCGGTTCCACAACCCGTTTTCCAAGCTTAACTGTCGCTTTCCAAGTTCAACTGTCGCTTGCGAATTCTCATTGCCGCGACCAACCTAAACCATGACTGCGTGAGTAAGTATTGGCCAAAATACTTGCAAATCACCGTTGAAACGTTTCCACTGTTAAGCTCATCCAGCGTTGCATCCGTTGACGGTGCAAGCAACCATTCTTTTTTTGAACGAGATTGGCGAACCTAAACATGAGACGGATCATGCTTGCAAGGTTTTTTGATAACTTGCCCAATAGCGACAACCTCCTAGTCGCCGCCGACAGCCTTGAAGAAACCGGTTCCGGCGAGATAGCGGAATTCCTTCGAATAGCCGCACGTATCCAAGAGCACAATGTCATCCTGAGAGACGTTCAACTGGCCGAACTCACCGACGGCGAAGTGCAAATTGACATGCGATTTACGTGCAACCGAACTGATGTCGCCCAAGACATTTCTTAGTCGAATTTATTGTTCAATTCGCAGCAAATTTTTGGATTTAAGTCGTTCGAAAAAGAACCAATCGATTTGATGGCTGGCTAGTGTTTGGCAGTAGAAACGAATTAGAATGGGATTCGGTTTGACTGGTTGATTTTCGACCACGCGAACGAAATTTCTTTTATTGGGAACCACTCCATGCGTTTTGAGCGATCCATCTTAAGCAAGTTTTTACTATCAACGTTCTGCCTGTTAATTTCGACTCAGCTATTCGCCCAATCGAAACCCCTCGTTTATGAAGGCACCGATGGCCCCGGCAAAGGCAAGCACATTGTATTTCTTGCAGGCGATCATGAGTATCGTGGTGAGCAGACTTGCCCCATGCTCGCTCGCATCCTCGCCAAGCACTACGGTTTCAAATGTACGGTGCTTTTTTCGGTCGACAAAAAAACGGGCGATATTGTCCCTGGTTCCAGTCACATGCCGGGAACCGAAGCTCTTGCTGATGCCGACTTAGCCGTTATGTTTCTTCGCTTTCAAAATTTTCCTGCCGACCAGTTTCAACCCATCGTTGATTATCTCGATCGCGCAGGACCGATCGTTGGATTGAGAACTTCAACTCATGCATTCCAGGTTCCCAAAAATTCCAAGTTCGCCAAATTCGACCACAAGTTTGCGGGAGACGATTACAAAGGCGGATTCGGACGACAAGTTTTGGGTGAGACTTGGGTCAGCCATTATGGTCGCAACCATGTTATGAGCACCCGCTTGGACATTGTTGAGTCGAAAAAGAATCATCCAATCCTCAGTGGTGTTACCAATCCGTGGACTCAATCTGGTGGATACTGGACCGACCCAATGCCGGGCAGCGAAGTTCTCGCAATGACGCAGCCCCTGACCACGATGAAAAAAGACTCTGCTCCAGCCGCCGACAAAAAACCATGCCCTAACGCGTGGACTCGAACTTACACTGGCAAAAATGGAGCCACTGGTCGTGTGTTCACCACAACTTCTGGTGCTTCAGAAGACATCGTCGATGATGATTTCCGGCGGATGTTAGTCAACTCTTGTTTTTGGGCGATGGGAATGGAGGACAAGATTAAACCTGACTCTAACATCACCATGGTGGGCAAGTACAACCCGTCGACCTTCCAGATGAACTCGAATTATTACGTCGGTGTAAAACCACTTGAACTGGCTGGATGGGACTCACCTATCATGCCAGACAAACCTTTGAAAAAACGAACTCCACGAAAGAAAAAAAATCCGACTGCCGAGAAACCACGTTCCGAACAAACAAAAAAAGAAAATGCCAAAACATCGACCACGGCGACTGCTGCGACGGCGGTTAAACAACCCAAGCCCGCTACCAACGGTGCAGCACTTGATATCGAGCTTGGCGAACACATTTGCTTGATCGGAAATGGCCTTGGAGAGCGACTGCAACACCGCAACCACTGGGAATCGCTTCTCCACCAGTCCTTCGCCGACAAAGAACTAACGGTCCGCAATTTGTGCTTTCCCGGAGACACCGTCGACGTGCGTTTGCGTTCGCTCAATTTCGGCACGCCCGACCAACACTTAACTCACTCGGGCGCGACTGCAATTCTGTTTTTCTTTGGTGGAAACGAATCGTTTGACGGAAAAGCGGGCCTTGAGAGTTTCACAAGGAAACTTGACAAACTAGTAGAAGAGACAAAAACGAAATCCTACTCTAAATCAAAAACTTCCCCGAAAATTGTCTTGGTCTCGCCAACGGCATTCGAAAACACGGGCGACAAAAACTTGCCTGACGGAACAACGGAAAACCAAAACCTTGAAATGTATTCCGCCGCAATGGCATCGGTCGCGAAAAAGCACGGGGTTGGGTTCGCAGATTTATTCAAACCGACTCAAGAGCTTTTTAAGGGATCCGACGAAAGAATGACACTGGACGGTTTTCAGCTCAATGATGCAGGCTATCAAGCGTTGGCTCCTGTCTTAAACAAATCGCTTTTCGGCGGCGTTAAAATGGCTGACGCTGTTGATGCGAAAGTCAAATCCGCGGTCGATGACAAAAACTTTCATTGGTGGCATCGTTACCGAGCGGTCAACGGATTCTCCATTTATGGAACACGTGGCAAGGCTGGCTCAGACGGCACGTACAACAACGAAGACGTCATGGAACGCGAGCGTACGATTCTGGACCAGATGACAGCCAACCGAGACAAACGGATTTGGGCTTTGGCTTCCGGTGACTCTGTTCCAAACGAAATTGATGATTCAAACACGCTTCCGTTTATCAATCCGAAAACAAACGTTGGTGGACCGAACGACAAACAAGCAAAAGCTGGAAAGCTTGGTTCGCTCGATTATCGTCCCGCCGCCGATCAAGTCTCTAAATTCAAATTGGCTGATGGGTACGAGATCAACGTTTTCGCAACCGAAGAGGATTTCCCCGAATTGGCCAACCCCGTCGCATTGAACTTTGACGCGAAAGGCCGAATGTGGGTGACGACGATGCCGTCGTATCCTCACTGGAAACCGAAAACAAAACTCGATGACAAATTGCTTATCCTGACTGATTCCGATTCAGACGGCCGCGCCGACGACTGCAAAGTTTTTGCCGACGGGCTTTATGTCCCAACCGGTTTCGAACTGGGACACGGCGGTGTTTATGTTGCTCAGCAACCAGACATTCTATTCATCAAAGACACCGACGGAGACGACAAAGCCGACACTCGAACGCGGGTTGTTACGGGACTTGGAACGGCTGATTCTCACCACGGCACCAGTGCATTTGAGTGGGGCCCCGGCGGTGGACTCTATTTTTGCGAGGGAACTTTCAAGTACACGCAGGTTGAAACTCCGTACGGTCCGCAGCGTTTGAACGAGGCAGGCATTTGGCGACACGATCCAAGGACACAAAACACTCATGTTCACGTCAACTACGCTTTCGCAAATCCTTGGGGTCACGTGTTTGACAAATGGGGGCAAAACTTCATCGCCGATGCATCGGGCGGCCAGCACTACTGGGCGACTTTGATTTCAGGGAAAGTTAACTTCCCTGCAAAACATCCGGGCGGTAGCCACTACAAACGGACTTTGGGCATACCCAAGGGGAAAAAAATTCCCGACGCTCCGAAGCTTTTGAAAAAGCGAATTCGCCCTACTTCAGGTTGTGAGATTGTTTCAAGTTCTCACTTCCCGCCAGAAGCTCAAGGCAATTACCTTTTCAACAATGTGATTAGCGAGCGAGCCATCTTGAACCACACGATGACTGAAAAAGGAAGTGGATTCTTCTGTCCAGAAATCGAGCCATTGCTAAATTGTGACGATGGAAACTTCCGCCCTGTCGACATTCAATTTGGCCCTGATGGTGCCTTGTATATCGTCGACTGGCACAACGCGCTGATCGGTCATTTGCAACACAACTTGCGTGAGCCCAATCGCGATCATAGCCACGGTCGAATCTGGCGAATCACTTACAAAGGTCGACCTTTGGTCAAGCCACCGAAAATTGATGGCGAGCCAATCTCGAATTTAGTTAAACTTCTCAACACTCCAGACGATCGAAACCGCTACCGTGTCAAACGCGAGTTGGCGGCTCGAGATACAGACGCAGTCATCCCGGAAGTCAAAAAATGGATGGAGTCGCTTGATACAACCGATGCTGAGTATGAGCGAATGATGCTTGAAGGACTTTGGCAGTACCAGACACACAACATTGTGAATCAGGAATTGCTTGAAACGATGTTGAACGCAAAAGACTATCACGCTCGTGCAGCTGCGACACGCGTGCTTTCTTATTGGCATGATCGTGTTCCCAACGCGGTAACATTGGTCAAGCAAAGGATCAGCGATGATTCAGCGTTGGTCCGTGCGGAAGCGGTTCGTGCGGCGAGTTTCCTCTCGGGTGACGAGATTGCAGAAGGCGTTTTAGACGTGCTCAACTTTGAAGCAGACGAAAACATGAACTATCTGCTAGAAGAAACCATGAAAGTACTTCAGCCAGAGTAACAGCGTTTCCTCAAATCGAGACGCAGAAACGCGTTCGAAATTTACTTCGACCAGAGCTTTGCTTTACCTAGCACCTCTACCTAGCACCTCGTCGTACTTGAACAAAGTTGGCGAGGTGCTGATTTGTACCATGATTTGTACCAGTAACGGCGTCCGGTAATTTTACGATTAAGTTGATGTTCAGTAGAGGATGCCTGGTTGGTATTTTTTCAGGCTCGGTAAGTGACGGACAGAAATGTCCGTCCTAAATCGGCAAATGACGGACAGGAATGTCCATCCTACATCGGAAAGTGACGGCCAGAAGTATCCGTCCTACATCGGTAAGTGACGGCCAGAAGTGTCCGTCCTACATCGGTAATTGGCGGACAGGAGTGTTCGTACTACATCGGTAATTGGCGGGCAGGAATGTCCTTCCTACATTTCAATTTGGACTCGACCCTATGATGATTCGACTGACAACCATTCTCTCATTGACGATTGCACTGCAAATTTCGGCGGCGTGTGCCATTGGTTATGACCACGACCACAATCATGGCAATCAGGAATCGCAGGAAAAAAAAGCACCGCGAATCTTTTTCGACAAACCAGCAAGGATTGTTAATTTCCAACTGAGGCGACTGGACAACGCAGCGTTGCTACGTGTCGAACGACGCGATGATGATCCGAAATATCTGCCGGCTCATTTGATGATTTTGACACGCAACGGAATGGCGAACCAGGATCGTGAGATTGCTCTCAACGCGATTGCGAAAATCAACCAAACCGATCCCGCGGAAGAATTGCTGAAAATCATTCCAACGATCGGTGATTCAAAAGACCAAAATGCGGTCCCCCAGCAACTCAACCAACTGCTTCTTGGTCAAAACCCAGACCAATTGAAACGTCATATCGATCAGCTTGTAAAAACAGCAACATCAGATGACATACGCGTCCGAGCAACCGGCTACGCTGCGTTGATCACAGCCGGTGAATCGGAGAAAGCGATTGAGCTTTCGTCGGTCGATTCTCCAGCGAAAGCGGCGATGCTTTCGGCAATTGGTTTGCTTGGCAATCAACAATTACGAAATTCAATGAGACCTCGCGTAATTGAATCACTTGCAGAAACCGAACCAGAAACCGTTCGCTTGGCCGCAGTGACCACATTGGCGACGATCAACTCCGATCGGGCAGGGGACTTTAAAGTCGCTTCCAAACTCGTTTCCAATTCGAAACTTCGTCGCGCTGCCGTAAAAACGTTGCTCGGCGTCCCACGCAAACTGCGAAACTCCGAGACAGCGACAGAGCTGGCTGATTTCCTGGTTGCTCATGCCGAAAAAACGCCCGCTGCTGATCGAACGTCCAACGAGTTCATTGAGTCCATGCAATTGGCCGATCAAATTTTGGGATTGGTTGAAAAAGATAAAAGCGACGCATACCGGAAACGACTTGATGCGGTGACTGTGCGAGTCATTTTAATCCACACCGTTGATGAGGAAATGCGATACGACATTCCTTGGTTTGCCGTCGAAGCAGGCACGGAAGTTCAGCTGATCCTGAAAAATGAAGATTTGATGGCTCACAATTTGGTCGTAACGATGCCCGATGCATTGCAAGAGGTCGCTCTCCAAGCCGCCGCCGACGGTCCTGCGATTGGGAAAAGCGGAAAGCAGTACGTTCCTGACTCAGACAAAGTTTTGTTTGCAACCGACATGGTTCCATCGGAGAAACAAGCACGGGTCACTTTCACGGCCCCGGCGAATCCGGGCGAGTATCCCTATGTCTGCACATTCCCCGGACACTGGATGCGAATGTACGGCGTGATGGTTGTCACCAAAGATCTCGCTGAATTTCAGCGTAACCCGATCGAACCCAAGGATCCTGTTGGACAGAATCGACCGATCGTTAAGACATGGACGATTGACGATTTCAAAGATAAAACAGAATCCGGATTGCGTGGCAGAACAGAAAAGATTGGGAAACGTTTGTTCGCCGAAGCCACCTGTGCCCAGTGCCATAAAATTGGAGATGAAGGCCAAGCCGTGGGTCCAGAGTTGACTGACATTTGGACAAGGTGGAAGGGCGATTCAACCGGAATTCTGCGCGAGATCATTGAGCCTTCGCACAAGATCGCCCCTGAATACATGGTCCGCAAAGTCATCACACTAGATGGCGACATTGTTTCGGGGATCGTCGTCGCTGAAGATAAAGAATCCATCTCCATTTTGCCCAACCCTGAATCAAAAAAGCCAACGGTGATCGCTAAAGAAGAAGTCGATGAGATGATGCAATCCTCCGTGAGCATCATGCCCAAAGGATTACTTGATCGTTTCACCGAAGACGAAATTTTCGAAATCCTGGCTTATTTAAAAACGGTTGATCCCAAAAAGTAAAGTTAGAACTCCCACGTTTTTCGGACACGACTGAGTCAACGTTCTGTCATTTTCTTTGACGGAGTGCTCGGGAAAAATTTTGGCTTTAAGAAAGAGAATGACCAACCCTTGGCGACAAATCTCTCGCCGCGTTTCAATGGACTTGCGATTCAGTGGACTTGCGATTCAGGATCTTTCGCAAGACCCTGAATCGAATTCGTGTCCATTTTTTTAACCTGGCGACGACCATGTTTCAGGAAGGATTCACTTTGACGTAGGCGTCGATCACTGCTTGCTCGCCTTCTTTTCCCTTGATTGAATTTCCGTGTTCCATTCCTACGATGAACTCTCGCCCTTCTTTGGCTGAACGATCATGGATGTGCTGGAACACTTTGGCATAGTTGATTTCCCCGGTACCAGGCTCCTTCCTTCCAGGATTATCACCGCATTGGAAATACCCGATCTCACTCCAACAAAGATCGATATTTGCGATCAAGTTGCCTTCGGATATTTGTTGGTGGTAGATGTCAAACAGAATCTTGCAACTCGGACTGTTGACTGCCCGGCAGATTGCGAACGCTTGATCAGAATCTCTAAGAAACGCACCACCGTGATTTGTGTGCCAATTCAATGGCTCAAGCACCATCGTCAATTCATGCGGCTCAAGGATTTCAGAACATCGGCGCAGCAAATCAACAACGTTGGCAAACTGATAGCCTGCAGCCAAACGTCCTCCGCCGTATTTATTCCATTCGCCGCCTTCGGACTGGTATTGCTGGTCGATCGAACCTGGCACCACAGTAAACCATTTTGCATTGCATCGCTTGGCGATTTCGACGGCTTGCTTGATCGAAGCCAAGACTTCTTCGATGACCGTATCGTTTTTCCGCGCGAAGGTTGGGCGATCGAAACTTCCGTAGCCGACGAACACTCCCATCTTCATGCCCAGATCAGCAAGTGTCTTTCCAACTTTCTCTTGCTCCTCGGCTGACTGTTTTCCGAGGCCGTTCATTTCCCAAGCAGTGAAACCTTGATCATGAGCGAACTTGATTTGATCAATGACATTCTCCCCCGCTGAGGCCTTGAACATGCGAGGATGAGGGGCAAACGGAAGATTGAATTTGTTCTTTCGATTCAACCCAACGCTTGAGTTCGCTTCACCCGCTGTTCCACGTTTTGCAATGCCAGCGAGGGCCCCGGTAACCACACCAGTGCCTATGGCAGATTTCTGAATGAAGTTGCGACGATTGAGCGTTTCATTTCCAGGAGACTTTTGGTTATCTGACATGTTCGGCCTTGATTCGTTTGTGAAAACTTCAAAGCCGAATCTTATATGAAAAGATCAAGGAATGCACTAATCTCTCCGCCCTTTGTTGAATCGGCAAATTGCAAATAGAAAACCAAAGCAATTTGAAACATTGCGATTGCCGTCGTTACGATGACGCCATAGCTGAATTTGAATTTTGTCAGGCCGAACAATATGGCCAGTACCAAAAAGGCTCCTAAGAGTTTAAACGAAATGAACCAGCTGAAATAAACTGGATCCCAACGAAGCAGTTCAAGGCAGATTGGATTCTTTTCCCCGGTCAGAATTGATTCGCGAAAGTAAACAACCAGGTAACAATCATAGATTGAAACGCTACCGATGATGGCCATGCAAAACGCCATGTAGGTATTGACCAAAGACGGCAACGTGATGCTTGGGAAAAATTGTTGACGAGGTAAAGCAGCGTACGCACCCGATGTCGTATTGCTGACTGAATTGCTCGTTGGATAAGAGATCGACATTCCCGGTTCCATTATTTTCAAGTTACTGTTTACGTTTCCTCACCGTTTATTCACACGCCATTCCCCAGCGATGAAGACAAAGAATTTTCAAAACGCTCGATAGAATTTTGCAGCAGATTTTTTTTCCGGCATCGGTTCATCGGTTCTCATCCAGAAAAAAGCTTGCGAGAGAACAACGAAACCTGCACTCTGAACAAGCGCGACGTGAGAAACGTTCAACACATTTTCGAAATTTCAGAAGCGAATCTAAACGTATGTTTCTGACCGCGAGAATATTTTTTCTGCGGCAAAACTCTACGTCGGATTTCGAGAGCCGCGATCTCCACGCGGTCATTTCGAGGGATGTCCCGAGTCGTTTTTTCTTTTGAACCGTTGGCAAAGCTTGATGTTTTCAACCATCAAAAGGTGGGACTCAATCCGTAAAACCATAGCCTGCCAAAAAGCGGTGGCGAATGTATACCGTCAAAAAGCTCCACTGGCGAGCTTCTACTTTGGCTGACATTAACGACGGTGTCTTTGCTGGGATCGCTGGACGTCACAAAAATTATTGGAATTAAGGCGGCTATTTATCGTCAAGATTTCGAATTCCATGGAAGCGCGACAGCTGGCGAGATCCAACTCGTGGAGAGCACTCATTAACGTGGACAAGCCAACATTAAAAAGGCTTCGTCCACAACAAGATCCTCGGGGCACAATAGTCCAGCGAGAAGAAACCAGAACGTGCACCCTATTCATTTTCTATGCAGCACTCTCTAGTCGGTCATCATCTCGAAAACTCTCCAACCAAACCTGCTTGATCGAAGATATTAGGTACTGAATGGTTCGAAGTGCGAGGCCAAGCTCTCTGGCAATTTCCGCATTCGTTTTGCCGCTCACCTTTAATCGAATGACTTCGGAGTACTCCGGGCGATCCATCTTTCCAACAACTTTTTGAAACCGTTCGATCAGATCGCAATCGTCATAGCTTTCAATCGTTGACTTTTGAAGCTTCGAAGCGTCGTCGACATCGCAAGATGAAATTGAGAGAACCCTTTCATCGCCTCCCCGACGTTTAGCTGTGTCGTATCTTAACCAATCCCTAACTTTGTTTTTGGTAATTACGCGCAGCAATTTCCAAAACTCACGACGGTTGGTGATCCCCTCCGCTTTGTTTTCCTCCATCGCTTTGGTCAGCTGATAGAACGCGACAATCACGATGTCTTCCTCATCGCAGATTTTTAGCTTGCTGCACTCAGGAGCTAAGTTTCGAATCAGATCGGGTGAAAAATAATTCCAGAGTCGTTCAACAGCGTTTGGATCGCCAAGGCGCATCCGATCCAGCCATGCTGTAATGGTCCCAGACATTACTGTCCTCCTTGGTATGCAAAATTTTGAAAAGATTTATTTGCACTATTCCGTAATCCCTACGATCTGTTTGTAGCAATTGGAATGCGCTGCATAAGTGTTTGAAGAGGCTGGAATAGTAGAGAATTCACTATTCGGGTTGGAGGGCAATTAAGCCTTCGTCTGCAAGCAATCACTAGGTAGCACAGTTAGTTCACCTGAGGGGGATGAGATGCAAAGCGGAAACTTCAACAGTTCACCACCAGCGATGCGACCGAGTATGTTCACTCACGTCGCTCGCCCTAAACCGAGTATGGATAGAAACAGACAAAGCGAATCAAAAACCTACCTTGGCCAGGCAGTTTGTATTTACTTTGGTAAAGACACCCACAATACCGACTGTGAGCGAGCCTTGGCACCGTATGGCATCCAAGTCAGACGTTTTCACACGCAGGAAAGCGCTGTTGCAGGCCTAAGCGCGTTGTCGAGCTATCAGCCGGTAATCGTCGTGGTGGAATGCGGAGTTCAGCTTTGCATCGAAGTTGAGCAAATCCTTGAACTTTTGAAAACAAGTTTGTTCCGTAAAGTTCTGTTGCTGGCTGACACATCGACGACGCCTACCGAAGCAAATGTAGGAAGCATTCCCCTTTTTCAGAATCCTTGCACTCCTGTGAAGGCCTTTTATCTGCCAAAGGCACTTCCGCTACTTCAATGGGAGCTCGCTGATTTTTTGGTCGAAGCTCAGCACTTTTCAAACACGGTTCGCAAACTCCCTCGATTCAGCTCGCTGAATGAACGTGAATACCGCGTCGCAAGATATGTTGCGAGGGGACTCCCTAATAAGCAGATTTGCAAATTGATAGACGTGTCTGAAAAAACAATTGAAAAGTGTAGGAAAGAGCTGTACGAAAAACTTGGTGTTCATTCCGGTCCCGAACTCGCAAGCCTTGTTACATTTTGGAACTCCTACCGTTGGCCCGATTCCATTCCCTTCCCAACTGACAACTCCCCCCAAGCCTGAAACATTTGAGTCACCCCGAAACGACAATCTGCTGTCTCAATTCAGCGGTCCACCGCAGTCGAAATGTTTAGACACGGGGGCACAGTTTTTTCTGTGCTCCTTTTTTTTGGGTTTCCATTTTTGAGCACGCTTTTAGTTGGCTTAAAGTGACTTCTGCTACGCGATTTGAGTGCGAATTTTGATTCAAAAAGCTGCCCTTTAATCGTAGATCTCTGGAACTCAAATCCAGATTGACGCAAACTCTCAGCCCCGTGTAAGGTACCGCCGGGATGCGTCCCAATCTCTTCTGTGACTTTTCCAAAATTTGCGAGGCATTCCGAATGCTGAACCTCAACAATTCGTGCGACAAATTCGCACCATTTCAACAGTGCCAACGACCTACTTTTCGTCTGCCAATTTTTCAATGTTAGCAGGTTCCTTTCTGGGCTTCCCAAGTCGGAAAACTTACCTCTGCCAAGCTCAATTTTTTTACGCCTCACAACGACACCAGATTGCCTACAAACTTTTTGAACCAGCACAAAAGCTAATGCCGAACTTAAATCTCAGCACTCGCTGAGAGCTTTCGAAAAAGATCAATCTCCATGCTTACCGCCGACATAATTTTAGATTTCGAGCAAAAGCTTCGTGATAAAAGCTTAACCGTAAAACAATTTTCGACAGAGTATTGTGACGACTTGCCAAGCGGTTCAATCCTTGCATTGATCGGCATCGCAACTGAACACCGGCTCAGAATCGGCCAAGACTGCACCGTGGTTGAGTTCTCAAAAGAATTCCCCGATATCCCAACTCACTCAATTCAAGAAGCAATCGTCACATCGATAGACAATTTTGTTGAATCGTTTTGCCCCGTCAGCTATTTCCTGGGGACCATGCCGGTCACTCATGGTGGTTACATTTTCCGAAAAGAAATTGGCCGCGGCGGTTCCGGAGTTGTCTACGAAGTTGAACAGATTGCACTCAGGCGAAACGTCGCCGCAAAAGTCCTGTTCATGGGCAATGGGAAAATCAGCGACGAAGCAGTTCTACTGGGCCGCATTGACCATCCCGGAGTCTTACCCGTCTACGATCAAGGCGTGATGGAAAACCATTCCTTTTTCGTGACCAAGCTCATCCACGGAGCGACGCTAAAACAATTCTGCCGCAAGCCTCCCAATCTTTCTATTCGTCGAGCGATAACTCTGGCCATCCAAATTCTTGACGCTGTCTGTGAGTGTCACGCCAGAGGAATTATTCATTGGGATCTGAAACCATCGAACATATTGATGAGCGACGAACAGCCAATTGTTGCTGACTTTGGATTGGCAAGGCACCTCGGAACGGCACACTCGATGACAGTCGGAACTCCTGACTATATGGCTCCGGAAATGTTTCGCAAACACGACATCATTTCCCCAATCCAATGTGACTTGTACTCAATGGGAGTCATTCTTTATGAGCTACTTACTGGTAACCGGCCCTATAACTTGAGTTGCGAAAGCTACGATCGTCCGCCACGTCAACCAAGTGAATTGCGCGAAGACATTGACGCCGAACTTAACCAAATTTGCTTGCGTGCTGTTTCAGTTTCCCCGGCAAGTCGATTTCAAACGGCCAATCAGTTTCGAGCCACCTTGCAAACTTGGCTAAACTCGCAAACGCCTGAACCAGAACCCCAACTCAGTTCCGGCCAAACCACTACCAGTGAAAATCACGACTTTGATAACGACGGTGCGACTGAGAAAAACTTGAACCCGCTTTGGTTAAAAACAGCTGCGGGTTCAACAGCGACCGTACTTGCAATTGCTGTCTTCGTAATTTGGCTAAATTTTTTCAGATAACAATTGCTGCACCTAATGCAAGGGCGACTTATTTTGCGATTGTTGGTTTTTGCCAAGGCATCTCGCCACCACGCTGAACTTGTTTTCTCAGCCCAGCCGCAAGTTCATTGAATTTTTTACGATTCGACTTCGCAAGATTCCGCTCTTCAAGCGGGTCAGATTCCAAATTGTAAAGCTCCTGAGGTGCAAACGGACTATTCTGTAGCAGTTTCCACTTTCCTCGAATCATCGCATTGGCAATCAAGCCACCATAGCGAGTGCCTCCCTCGCGACGGTGAAAAAAAAGATCTCGCTCCGCAATCTTCGGCTGTGTGCCCATCAGTACATTGAGAAAACTCACCCCATCAATCGCGTGATTAAACTTAGCTCCAGCTGCTGAACAAACCGTTGGATAAATATCCATCGTTGCAATCCTTACATCAGTTTCTGAACCAGCCTGAATTTTCCCCGGCCAAATTGCACACATTGGCACGCGAATTCCTCCTTCGTACATCGACTGTTTTCCATCACGAAGAGCTCCATTGTTGGCGCCCGCATTCAATTGACCGCCGTTGTCAGACGTAAAAATCACAAGCGTATTCCTGTCCAGTCCGGTGTCTTTCAATGTCATCATCAATTCGCCGATCCCTTTGTCCATGTGCTCAATCAATGCAACCAGTTTGGCTCGTTTGGGTGCAATGCCGTTGCCAGAGATTCCAGACTCGCGCTTCATGACTTGTTTGAACCAATCTTCTGGCGGTTGGATTGGGGTATGCGGCGCGTTGTAAGTCAGGCAAAGAAAAAACGGTTTCTCCTTTCCAACTCTCGAACGCAAATACTCGCACGACCATTTCGTAAAAAGATCAGTCGCATGTCCCTCCGGGTAAATCTGAGTCTCGTTCCTAAACATATAGCCATTGCCATGGCGTTTGTGCGTATAGTAGTCGTCCATCATGTCCCCCAGAAATCCATGAAAGAAATCGAAACCACGTTCGTTTGGAATGTTGGGCGACTCAAGTCCCAAATGCCATTTTCCAATCAACGCAGATTCGTAGCCACCAACCTTGAGCACGTCGGGCAGAGTTCGAGCCGCCGGATCGAGGTAGCCCCAGCTATTTTCAGGATGCGTTCGAATCACTCCAGGTACTCCCGCTAGTTCTGGATAACGCCCTGTCACCAAAGACGCACGTGAAGGCGAGCAAACGGGACAGTTTGCATAGGCGAAATTGAACTTCATTCCAGCGGTAACCAGTTTGTCAATATTGGGCGAATGCAAATCCGTCGCGCCATAGCTACTGAGATCGCCAAAGCCAAGATCGTCTACCATGATCACGATCACATTGGGTTTTGCCTCACCGTCACCATCAGCCAGCAAAGGTTGAACCACAAACAAAAAACTTAAAACCAGATTAAGCACAGCCCCGATCAAGAGTTTGGTAAAAGAGATTTCAAGTTTCATTGTCAATTCCGATACTTTATGGCCTGGTCGTACTAACTCGGTGCCATGTCATACGTATGCACTGAGCGTTTTACTCCGTTGTCTTCGCCATAGTTTACAGGCAATCCTGCTCTCTGTTTGGGTCCGCCACTCTAAAATTGCCAAACCACGAATCAACAATTAAAACTAATGCATGTTTGAACCGGTATCTTCTCGTCACCTACTGACAAAACTAATTCCCACTATTGGGATTCTGTTTAGTTTTTTTCCTATACACGACGTGT
>JBGCDK010000071.1:0-15195 GCA_045105295.1 Mariniblastus sp. | reverse complement strand
ACACGTTTGGTAACGACGTTATCATTGATCGAAATTGTGACTTTGCCGTAATCATTGGCGGTCGTGAAAATAGCATCGGATTCGTACGTCCCGGCGGTTGGAGCTTCAAATTCGAGCACCCAAGTATCGCCTTTTTTCGCGTCTCGCCACCAATACTGTTTATCGTCTTGCCATTTCAATTTTCCTTCAGGCTTGATCATCTGAATTTCGGTGACGCCTCGAGACACACTGACTTGTTTCAACGATTCACCTTGGATCACGGTTGATCCGAGGTTGTTCCATGACTGGTCGTTTCGCAAAAACGAAATCGCCGCATTAAAATATTTCGCAGTGAACTCAGGGTCAGCTTTCTTTAAAGCATTGACCAACTTCGTGGTGCTCTTGGTGCCCTGCCCTACCAGTTTGACTGCTTTGGCAAAACTGTTTTCAATCTTGCGACCGGGGTCAAGCATCGCGTCTTGGCGGCGAGAACTTTGCAAGAACCCGGACAGGGAATAGAAATCTTCTGTCGAGATCGCATCGAACTTGTGGTCGTGGCATCGAGCGCACGCAACGGTCAATCCGAGAAACGTTTTTGACATGACATCGATTTGATTGTCGATCGTGCGAGCTTCTTCGGCCTTAGAGTCGACAGCCGCATGTTTGGCCTCGTGGAGAAACCAGAAACCGGTTCCTTGAATCGACTCGTTGTAATCTTCGGTCGGATGACGTCTTGGTTTCTTAATTAAGTCCCCGGCAATGTGTTCCTGCAAAAACTGTTTGTACGGAACGTCTTCGTTGAACGCACGAATAAGATAGTCGCGGTAACGATGCGCATAAGGGATCGGGTAATCGAATTCGTGACCGCCCGTTTCCGCGTAGCGAATCAAATCCATCCAGTGCCGCGCCCAACGTTCGCCAAAATGCGGCGACGCCAACAATTGATCGACAACTTTTTCAAATGCGTTGTCAGAATCATCGTCGATGAATGCTTGGACTTGATCGGGAGATGGCGGTAAACCGATGATGTCAAAATACGCGCGCCGAATCAGAGTTCGTTTTTTCGCCGGTCCGGCGATCTTCAATCCAGCCGATTCGACTTTGTTGAGGATGAAAGCGTCGATCGGATCGTTCGGCCATTGAGTATTTTTAACCGAGGGTGGTTTGGATTTCTTGATCGGTTGCCAGCACCAGTGGTCTTTCTTTCGCTGTTTTAAATCGAAAGCAGATTTGGTTGTGACTTCTGTGTTGCTCGACGAAGGCCAGGCGGCTCCGTCTTTGACCCACCTGGTGAGAGTCTCGATGTCTTCTGCAGGAAGTTTTGTGTCAGGCGGCATTTCGTAGACTTCGCCATAATTGATCGCATCGATCATTAGGCTTTTGTCTGGATGCCCCGCAACGATTGCCGGCCCCGTATCGCCACCTGAGAGCATCGCCTTTCGAGACGCGAGGCTCAGGCTGCCTTCGATCGGAGACGCGTCCGGGCCATGGCAGTCGAAGCAATGCTCAACCAAAAGCGGACGGACTTTGTTTTCAAAGAATTCAAGCTGCTGGTCCGTGAACTTTTGCGGTTGGTTTTCATCTTGTGCGTAGAGCGCAATCGTGCTGAAAGTCAGAGACGAAATAGCAAATGCAAATGAAAGCAATATTGTTCGAGACATATCGGCTGGATCTCTTTGGGTTGATGGCATCTTCCAGTTTAAAAAGCGTAACCGATGCCGTCAAAATCAAACGCGAACAATCGAGGCAGTTCTGTCGATTTACTTGCTGAACAGTGGGCTGGATTGCCGTCAAAGAGATGTTTTGATCGCGAGAATTCGAAATCGTCCGTTTAAGCGAATTTACCGATCGAATTCACGGGTGATGAATGGCGAACCCAAGGAACACTATCGCGGCTGCGTACATTACGATTGGCAGCATGTAGATCGTGCGTGGATCCGCAACGATTTGCTTTTTTGAAATTAACTCGCTGCTGATGGTAAGCACACCGATGAATTGGAAGATGTGAATGATGCAACTGAGAACGGCTACGCTAGTTTCGTCGGTTTGATCCTTGAGCCAAACCCGTTGCGATAGATATGGATCAAAAATGACATCAAGCTTTCTATTTTTCTTTTTACTTTCAATCATTCGCAACGGAGCAATATGTTCGGGTTTGATTGGATCGTTTGGCATTCGAGCAAACGCGATGTAGGTCTTGATTTCATTTTGGCTTTGGTCCAAATAAGAAATGTTGATCCGGTAATGCGACGCTTTGCGGAAATTTGATTCTGCAACAGACAATACATCAGCAACCGTAGGCTGTGCTCGTTTTTTGCCCAAGTAATTACTGTATAGCGACAGTGCTGTAGCACTCATGTCCAACAGCAGTGAAAGGATCAAAACAATCGCAACGGAACGTCCTGGTGGGAAAAGAGTGGAACGGGCGGTGGAATCATTCTCTGATAGTCTTTCCGAACGTTTCTTTATTTGCATTGCCTTACGAATAAGTCCTGGCGATTCGTCCGTTCGAGTCATCCATCGGATCAGAAAAACAATCGCCGTTAAATCGCCAACGCAGAAAAGAATCATTTGCCACCAAACCATTCTTGCCAGATCGTACACAATCATTGGCCAGAGCAACCAAAATCCAAATCCAATCATGACGAGCAAGCCCGATCCGACTTGGATTCGATACTCCATCCAAGTCTCTGGTTTGCTCCATGTCATTTCAGTTTGCCAATAGTGGTTGAGAGTTGTGGAGAATGGGTGAAGGGCTGTGGTGGACTGCTCGCGATTCTGGCTCGGCATTCATCTGTGAAATGTAATCAATCCATTGTGGCGCGGCCCAACGGTATCAATGGTCCTTTCCAGAGCAATGATGAACGTTTTAGGCCATCTCGAACGTTTTACAAACTCGATTGTGTTCCAATTCCGCGACACGTTGTAGTCCGATAGATCACGGTTTGTAAAGCGATTTTGGCGAGACATGCAAGGAAAGCCGGTGTTTTAGCGAATTTTCAGATTGGCATCGGCATTGCTCTTACCTAAGACGTCACAACCCCCCGCTTACTAAGCAAACAAGGATACAAAAATGTCAAAATACAAATTCGCATTCGCAGCAGCAGCCGTCGCACTAATGTCGCTACCGTCACTCGCTCAAGCCCAAAGCTTCACCCAACGCGGAACTCGCAACGGAGCCATCGCCGGGGCAATCATCGGTGGTGTCATCGGAGACCAAAGAAACAACGCTCTTGGTGGCGCTGTGATTGGTGGATTGGTCGGTGGAGCCACTGGTCGAGCTATCGGTCAATCGAAAGACGCCCGTTTCTATGGCGGCAACCAATTTTACGGCGGCAATCAGTTTTATGGTGGAAGCCAAATCTATCGGCAAAACAATTTTGTCCCGCGGCAAAATTTTTACGGAGGCGGCGGGTTCGGGCCTAGCATCAATGTTCGGTACGTGCCAAGTCGCGGCTACGGCGGGCATGGTTACGGACACGGTGGATACTACGGTGGAAGCCAATTCAGAGGCAGCTATGGCGGCTACGGCCGAGGCGGTTGTCCGAACGCTCGCTGGTAACATTTAGACTCTGAATTTCGATCTGAGTAACTCAAAGCGAAAATCAGGGCAACAATCAAAGCGAAAACAAACTCAACCGGCAGTCAGATGGCTGCCGGTTTTTTTTCGCGCTGAATTACGTTGGGGATCGCCCACATAAGTCTGTCCATTAAGTTGATCTCACTTTAAGTAACCCACTCGCGTTAGCTCGCCAAGGTTGTTTGATATCTCAAAGTTGGAATACCCAGCGTCCAGGACGGTTCTGAGCGACTTTCATTTCTCTACCACTGCAAGTCGTAAAGACACTAGCCTCAATATTCTTATTTTGAAAGGAACCCAAAAAGTGCAGCCTTCTCTTCCTTGGACAGGCTATCAATCAATCCCTCCGGCATTAGAGAGTTTTTCGTTTTTCGAATCTCGTCCACCGATCGCCGATCGAAAGTTCGGATCGTATCTTTAGTTTGGACTTCGATGGTCCGGTCGTTTTGTGAAATGATTGTCCCAGTTATCAAGCGACCGTCGTCCAGAGTGATGATTGACGACCGATAACTTTCGGCCACTGACGCACTTGGGTCGACGATGTTCTCGAGCAAGTAATTAAGGTTTTTGCGATCCGACCCAGTGAGGTCAGGGCCAATCCGTCCACCATTTCCAAACATGATATGGCAACTGGCGCAGTGTTTTTCAAACAGCATACGTCCTTTTTCGTGGTCTGATTTTTTCAGTACATCGACCGTTAGCTCCGCCCTGAGTTTTTCGATTTGCTCTTTTCGCTGCTGAGAGGTCTGTCGAATTTCGCCCCAGACTTTCGTAAGTTGTTTCATCAATGCATCGTTTTCAAAATTCATAATCTGTCGAGCGTGTGAGGCGGTGATTGATTCAACTGGCACTTTGCCATTTTCAATCGCTAACAAAAGTTTTTTCGCCCAGACATCTCGGGAGACCAATGTGTTTACAGAGATGGTTTTGCCTTGCGGGTCCATTCGTTTGAACTGACTCAGGATGACTTGCGCGACTTCACGCTGTGGGCAGTTTGAAAACGCCTCGACTGTTGCGTTGGTAAGCGATTTGTCACGGATGAAACCCTTAAGCGAATCAAACAGCGATTTTGCGGCCTCGTCGTTTGGCATTTTCGAATTGGCCCAAGCGAGAATGGCCTTTCTCCGTGACTCAACTGGAGCACCAGAGTCCTTCGCAATCCTCTGAAGTTCGCCTGTCGCTCGGCCGTCACCAAACACAACACTGAGCGTTTGAACCAGCTCTGCAATTTTTTCGTTCTTGGAGTTTGAGAGTTTCTCTGACACTTTTTTCCACGAGTTCGGAGCAGGAGCTTGGTTCCAACCTTGGAGAGCCTCAGACATTCCCATTAAGAAATCCGCTCGCAATTGCTCATCATCAGAACTGGCAATCTGCTGCGCGATTTTCTCAGCAGCTGTTCCGTCGTTCTCGATTTCATACGTCAATCGACGAACGATATTCCGCCTCACAAGTTGGATCTTGGATTCGATTGCCAAGTTAATAGCCGAATCAACATTCTCCTTCAAAAATGGTTCGACACCAAACCAAATAAGGCTCGGTTGAACTCGGTCGTTGGCGTCGGCGTTGTGGCTGGTCAGAATTGTGGCCATTTCGATCGCAACCGCCGAAGAGAAGCGGGGCAGGGCACTGGCAACGTACAGACGGACCAAACCAGAGGGATCGCTTTTCGCCAGTTCCTTGAATCGCGTTTCTACTTTATCGTCAATCTCTAATTGACCATCGGCTAAAAAACGGACGGCCCAAGTTCGAATGTGTTCGTCCGGGTGGTAAGACTGTTTGAGCAACCACTCGTTCGTCGCAAGTTCACATGAGTAAATTGCCCACATTGCGCGAAGTTTGATTTTTGGGTCTTCGTTGGAATCAAAAAATCCGAAAATTGAATCTAGAAATTCACTTTCGATTTTTTCCATTGTCGTTCGTTCGAACGCTGACAATCGTGATGACTTTTTCGCCATGAACGAAACCATTCGCTCTTGCAGCAATCGTCTTGCTTTTCGTGCGTACCATTGGTTTGGATGAGAAAGCAAATTAATCAATGGTTTGTTGCCCATCTGTTGAAGGTTTCCAACCTTGGCAGCTTTCGAATTTTTCGCTGTTGCATCCTCGTATTTGATTTTGAAGATTCGCCCAGAAGTTCGGTGAATGCCGTCGTTTTCATGGCACTCACCAATGTCTGACCAGTCAAGTAGAAACACGCCACCATCAGGTCCGTAGATCATTTCAACACCGCGAAACCAAGGATCCGAAGTCTTGAAGTAGTCAACGCCGTGATGACTGACGTAAGAGTTTCCTTCGCGGTCGATGGTGTCACTGTTGATACGTCGCCCATGAAAGTTCGCAGTAAATAATTTGTTGTGAAATTCCTTGGGCCAATTGTTGCCTTGATAGATCATCAAACCGGTGTGGGCGTGACCACCGCCGGCTTTGTCGGTGCCATCGGACATACCGTCTTTTTTCGTGACCGCCCAGTGTTCCTCATTGACGTCCCAGTGAAAGTGATCGGCCGTTTGTTCGATGACTTGATAAGTATGTGGATTGAAATGCGACCCATACATGCGGCGATATCTCGCGTTGGGGATGACGTGAAACAAGTGACCAATAACCGTGTTGATCATGAACATCTCGCCGTGTTCGTCGTAGTCGAATCCCCATGGATTGGTTCCGCCCTCGGCAACAATTTCAAACGTTTGGGTGACAGGATGGATACGCCAAATGGAGCAGTTCATGGCGACGCGCTGAGACTCTGTCGAACCGGGAGGTCCAACAAATGAAGTTGCCTGGATTCCGTGACGGCCGTAGAGCCAACCATCTGGGCCCCAACGCAAACCGTTGACGATGTTGTGCCGAATCACGTCGCCTTCGAATCCGTCCAACAGAATTTCTGGCGGTCCGTCGGGAAGATCGTCACCGTTGCGATCAGGGATGAACATCAAATTGGGCGCGGCAGTCACCCAGACTCCGCCAAATCCAACTTCGACGCTGGTTAGTTTTTTACCCTTGTCCCAAAAAACCTTCCGCTTGTCAAAAACGCCATCGTTATCGACGTCTTCGAAAATGACGATCCGGTCGTTGAGTTCCGTGTTGTAATTCTCTTTGTTGTCTGAGTAAGTATAACATTCGGCTATCCATAATCGCCCTCGAGCGTCGGTCGTTACTGAGATCGGTTGATGGACGTTGGGTTCGGCTGCAAACAGGGTCGCCTGAAACCCTTTAGGTAATTCCATCATCCCAAGGGCTTCCATCGGTGGTGTCATTGGGATCGACAACGCTTGGGTGTTGGGAATCGAGTCGCTGGAGTCTTGGTTTTCGGGATTCTGGTTTTTCACTTCCTGCGTAACCGTCAGCCGCGAAGCATTTGCCGGCGAGCAAAGAAGAACGAGGACAAGGCAGGTCAGAATCTGTGAAAGTCGAGTCAAAGCCGAGGTTAAAACCGAAAGCGCCATGTTATCTCCAATGTTTAGGTATGCCGAGACAATCTTACCCGAAATAGGTTTCGATGTGCTTGGAGCCAATGTCCATGGGCGATTCCCAAAGTTCAGCGCTACAGATCGCGAAATTTTTAAATCGGTGTAATCGCTTCATTAGTTCCAGGCCTTAAAACTATCCCCCCAATGCAACTGGTAACCTTTTTTTGCCCTCAAATTTGAAGGATTCACGCCCTTGACATAAGGAAAAACTAAGTTTTCGAGAAGTCTCAAATTAGAAAACAAACCCACATTCAACCCAACTCCCAAACATGGCTCGAATAAGAAAAGGCGCAGCGATTATCGAAATGGCAATTTGTCTGCCAGTGTTACTGCTGATCGTTTTTGGAACCATCGAGCTTTCGACCTCAATCTTTTTGAAACAAACACTCACTTCTGCCGCCCACGAAGGCGCGTTAACAGGGATGAGGGTAAATGCCACTGAACAACAAATTATTGATCGCGTCGAGGGGGTCTTGGCCGCGAGAGCGATCGACGGATGCACTGTCTCGGTTTCTCCAAGTGGGACTGCTTTTTCGGACCTGACTGCTGGTGAAATGTTTTCGGTGCGGGTCGCGAAAGACAAAGCGTTTCAGTACTTAGATATCACTGGAGTCAATGTGTCGATCTCAACCCAACGACAGTGACTCTGGTTTGTTGCCTACTTCAGTTTTGCCTTCCATCTGCCTCTTCAAAACACACGAAATTTAAATCAAAGCGAGTTACTAAATGAATCGAGCCAAAATTAGTCGTGCCGGCGTGGTCGTCGTTTTGTTTGCAATGTTGCTGCCTGTCCTAATTATCCTTCTAGGGTTTTCAATTGACTACGCGAATGTAGTCAGGATTAGAAACGAAGCTCGTGCAGTTTCCGACTTGGCCGCAAAAGCAGCCGCGGATACTTTGGCCAGAACTGGTGGAGATGTCGCTCAGGCGAGACTTGCTGCCAAAGCGGTCGCTTCACAGAACTTGATTGCAGGCACTCTTCATCAACTCCAAGACGATGAAATTGCGTTCGGGCGTGCAACGCTGCAAGGCAATGGTGCGTGGACTTATAATCATGGAATGACACCATACAATTCAGTCAGAGTGTTCGCACGACGCAATCCCCTCAACGTGAACGGCAGTGTGCCTCAGTTTTTTGGGATGTTCTATGGCCACCCAACTTTCGAGGTTCAGCAACAAGCGACCGCGAGTTTTAGAGATGTTGAAATCTGTCTTGTGTTGGATCGATCCGGTTCGATGAAATGGAAAACCGTTGGTGAAACGAACACAGCTGAGCAAACTGAAGTGCGGTGTCAAAACCCTAACGGATCCAGTCGATGGCGATCGCTTGATAGAGCGATTGATGATTTCCTAGACGAGCTAGACGCAACCTCAGTTCAAGAGCGGGTCGCACTGGTGACGTTTGCGAGTGACGGGCAAGTTGATTGCAGTGGAATTACATCGACGGCGTCTTCCTTGGATCAAACGCTGACGTATTCGACCGCGAGTATCCGTACCTGTATGAACAATCTGAATACCAGTGTTTGGTTTGGTGGGACCAATATCACAGCAGGATTGAACCAAGCAAGGCTTCACATGGAAGCAAATGCTCATCCAAATCGCGATAGATTTATCATCTTGTTCACAGATGGTTCGTTCAACGATGGCGGTTCACCATTCGCAGAAGCCACAGCATGCAACGCTTCCGGAATTACAGTACACACGATCACGTTTAGTGATGACGCCAACACGGCAGACATGATAACGACGGCGACCGATGGCGGTGGTGAGCATTACCACGCTGACGGTACTAATGAGCTCAAGACAGTGTTCAAGCGATTGGCTGGCTCGTTCGCAATCCTGACAGATTAATCAGGAAGTTTGTCAGCAATCAAAAAACAGAAATAGATTCAAATGGTTAAACGAAGAAAAAATCGAAATCGTAGGAGTGGTCTGATGGCCATTGAATTTGCAATGGTTGCGCCTATCTTTTTTTCACTGATATTCGCATGCATCGAATTCACTCGTGTCCATACAATTCAGGCAGCAGTAGAGAACGCTTGTTTTGAAGGCGCTCGACGGGGAATTGTTCCAGGAGCTGCGACGCATGTCTGCAAGGCGACCACTGAATCGCTTTTGGATGTGCTGATCAAAGATTTTACTGTCACCGTCACGCCCAGCACCATCGATGTGACGACTGATGAAGTCACTGTTACTGCTTCCGTTCCATTGAATGCCGGGAACGGTTTCGGATTGACTGGTCTTTTCCAAGAAAGCTCTCTGACAAAATCAATCACGATGAAGCGTGAGGATTAGGCTCAACGAATCCGTTCGAGTTGACACGGATGTAGGTACAAAACAAAAGGCAGTTGTGCGGGACCACAACTGCCTTTTTGTTTGGAATTATCAAAAGAGGTTGGCGTCATGCCGCTTTCTTTTGCACGCGATCTTCTTGCGATGGTTTGGGTTCAGAAGGATCAAGCTCTTTTCTGAGAATTAACATATCAGAGGGAGCTTCAATCCCGAGTCGAACCCGATCACCAGAAACTCTCACGATCGTTAGAACGATTGAGTCACCAAGCATGATCTTTTCGCTTTCCTTCCTGGAAAGAACGAGCATATCGGATATCCTTAAAATTAAGGGTTAGTAAGTACAAAATATAAAAAATGAAAAGTGCGTTTGCGTCGTCAAGCAATGCAAACTATTTCGACAAGAGTTTGGGTGCTGTCGAAAGCACCGTTTTTTTGAATCGCTCACCGGTCGAGCCATAAAACAGTATCGAATTTTTTTCAGTTTCCCAAACGGCCGTTAGTTTGACGCTTCGCGGACCATGTAGGCAAAAGAAAATGCCGCATGTTCGGTCGCCTCGTGTGAGAATTTTCTCGGTGACCTGGAAAATACCTTCTTCAAAATCGTTTTGTTGGCAGAGTGTATGAGATACAAATTGTCTTAGTTGCTGTAAATTTTTGATCTGTATAGGATCTTGGTACATCCTTTGAGATACTCCTCGCTGGATTGCTGAATTTCGCCTGTGCGATACAACCCTGTTAGTACCTTAGTTGTTATTAGTGTGTTGTGGGTCAACATGGGAAGTATCGGCAAGCTATTCCGTCTGCTGGGCTGTAAAGCTGGGTATTTTTGGTCGCAGCTCAGGATCGGGTAGTTTTGGAAAAACAACCAACATAATCGGGTCAAACAAGATTTACCGGATTGGTCCTCCACTCCGTTGCAGATTGCAAAACGCGTTCCGACATGATTGTTAAGTTTGGCATGGTCGTTCCAAACCTACAGCCGATAATATTTCTAAGAAGAATTCAGTAACCAGCCTAAACCCAAATTAGCCAATCCCCATTCAGCCAATAGTGGCAACCAAGATCTGTTTGTTGACTGCCGCGTTTGAAGCAACGGTCTATCGTGAAGGCTCCGCATAGCAGCACAACGAACTGGCGCGAATCTAAAAACGCGAATCTAAGGATTCACTGAAACAAAAACGAAAACCACAGCCGAGACGAAAGCCCAAAAACGAAAGCCCAAATTGAGTTTCAAAGTTGAAAGTGATTTTTTCCGCGGTCCCATCGACCTGTTGCTGTACTTGGTACGACGACATGAAGTCGAAGTCACCAACATTGCGCTTACCCCCGTCACAGAGAAGTATTTAGAGTACATCGATGTGCTAAAAGAAATTTCCATTGATTCAGTCGGAGATTTCATCGAAGTGGCCAGTATCCTCGTCGAGCTCAAGGCCCGTGCCGTTTTGCCACGCAATGATTTGGAAAAGGAAGAGGCTGAGGTCGCCGACCCGCGTCAGGATCTGGTTCAGCGGTTGTTGATGTTCAAGAAATTTAAGGACGCCAGCGGGCTGTTGGATGAGCAAAGAATTCGTTGGCAAAGTCGATTTCCTCGAATGGCGGACGATCTTCCGACAAAGAAAATTGATATGGCGGAGCAACCGATCCAAGAGGTCGAGTTGTGGGACTTGGTAAGCGCCTTTGGTCGCGTATTGAGAGACAACCGCCCCGTTCCGCAAGCGAATATCACCTACGACGAAACACCCATTCATGTTTACATGCAGCGAATTCACGCTCGTATTGTGCAGCAGCAAAACGTTTCATTCTCAGAACTGTTTGAAATTGGGATGCACAAATCGGCGATGGTCGGAATGTTTCTCGCGATCCTTGAGCTGACACGACACCATAACGTTGTTGCTCACCAAAGCGATTTGCATAGTGAGATCATGATCGTCCCCAATGATGGATTTCAGGAAGATTTGGATGTCTCCAACATCGACGACTACAACCCACACGGGACGCAACTACCGACCGGCGATCCGGGGTCAATGGTTGACTAGCCTTGGTTGTGATCTGGTCGCCGCAGTTTCAAAAGCTCTATTGACTATCCCTTTCGATTGCTCTTTTGACAATCCTTACTTTTGCAGGGCTAAATTGTAGGCATGCACGAGCGAATGAACGCTCGCTGAATTTTTAATCGCGATGTTTTTGCGACCAGTTTCCATTTTCTCAAAGCGTGTTTGAACGAATAGACACGCTTACGCGATCAGCCATTCATTCCAACACGAATGACCCAATCAGTTTGAATAACTAGACAGCTCTCCCTGGTTCGCCAAACAAAATTGAGGGTTTTCCATCGCCCAGTCGTAAGGGAAAACGTACACTGTTTTGACGAAAATTCGGCCACAAAAAGTTTGGAATCTTTTGGCGCTCATCTCTTCCCTATCCAGGATGGTCACATGCGTCTTTTCAGTTTTGACATGTCTAAGGCCGTTGCAGTTCTATCGATCGCGGTTTTGACGATCGCAGTTTTCCCTGGCCCAGCCGCCAAAGCAGATGTTCTTTTGCTAGAGGACTTCGAAGACGAAAGCCGGACTTATTCTGTTTCTACGCCGGAATTTCATGACGGCACAAGCGATTATTTTGGGATCATACCGCTGCTCGGTGCTGCTGTTCCGGTGGATCCGTATACTGGTTTCGGTGGTTCAAGTTTCTTCGCGATCGAAGACATGGATGACGGCGGTACGCGGCCTGATACTGGTACCATTAGTTTTGCCGTTAACATCTCGACGTTTGACAACCTTAGCGTCGATTTCAAATTTGCAACTGGTGGAAACGGTGCAACGACGCCATCGTACGATGATGAAGAGAGTTTTTTGGTGCGGGCGTCTGTCGACGGCGGCGCGTTTCAAAATCTCATCGCTTTCGAAGCCGTAGAGCCCGGTGGCGACACCACCAATAACGTCATTCGTCAGGATACGGACTTTGATGGAATCGGTGACGGATTTTTGCCAAGCAGTGCAATGACGACGTTTGGTGGGCTGAGTATTGCCGGGACAGGAACTATTTTGGTGGTCGAAGTTATCGTCACCAGCTCCGACGGCAATTCCGAGTTCGCGTTTGACGATTTTCAAATCAATGGAATCTCCTCCGTACCAGAACCATCGTCTGCTGGATTGCTCGGTTTGGTATTCCTAGGTGTTTGTTTGCGACGACGTCGTTGAATCAGAATGTCTGTTTGGAAACCAAATTTGTTGAAACCCGATTTGCAAATTTGTTTCAAATAAACTTGAGATATGCATAAAAAAGCATGGTGTCGCTCAGTGCAACGCCATGCTGTTTTTGTATTTCGATTGTTCTACTGTTTTGCGATTTCGCTGAGCGTTAAGTCTTTAATTCGCCCAAACGAATCACTGTTTCGGTCAATCAATTGTTCGGCTTCAAAGTGATCGAGAAGATGCGAGTGGCTTCGGGCATTTTGGCTCTGATAAATGCATCGCCTCTGCTTTTGTATCCTGGCTGAATGTCGCGACCATTCTCACCGTATTTCGTGTTGATTTTATCCATTACGTCGTGGCCTCCAATGATTTCGCCAAAAGGAATGAAGGCTGAACCGCCGCCTCGTGGTTTGTCCAGTTCCTTGTTATCCCGCAAGTTAATGAACATTTGCGTTGATCGGCTGTTAGGAGCTCCCGTTTGTGCGAACGTGACTCGGCCACGCAAGTTGGATTGACCAGCCCATGGATCGTCTCGGATGGTGGCCTCTGACCATTTGGCATTAACGGCTGGATTGCCGTTGATGCCAAACTGAAACATGAATCCTTCGATTGCCCGAAAGATCGCGATGTCGTTGAAGAAGCCAACATTGACCATGTTGTAAAAACGATCTGCAGCGTTGGGGGCCCAGTCACGATGAACGCGGATTGTCATGACACCTTTGTTCGTTCGGCACAATACATCGAACTGGGCTGGCGCCGTGTCGGTTGCCTTGGTTGGATCAAGCAATCCTGGGGAGTTGTTGGTGGCCGACGTTAGCGTTCCGGCTGCATTTTGGCTGGTTGGCTGCTGTGAGCCGAAACCGCCAAACTTTGAAGCATTGTTCTGTGCGGCACACCCACTGGCGAGCATTAAAACTGCAGTCAGGGCGGTAAATGAACAAGCGATGTTCTTCATGAAAACTTGATTCATGGGTCAGTCCTTTGAAATTCCAAATGGTCGGGATGGAATCCTATCCAATTCCCTGCGGCAATCCTTTGAAGAACAGCAATCTAACAAAAGAGACCAAAGTCCCCAACGCTAAGTTTCGGGGCAAACTAGGGTGATCTCGATTGCGATTAACCGTTTGTCACCGGGGACTTAAGTAAATTCGCATCAAGCTGGCAAAAATCCGGGTGAAGCCAAAGGTTGGAGCCAGCACAGCGAAAATCCCGCAAACCACGAGAGAAAGTCCGTTTTCACGAGGGAAAGTGAATTTTCTCGATGCTTGCAGCGGCGGCCATCTTTTTGGGATTCAAAATGAAAGCACAGTTTTAGCCAGACGGAGGTGATTTCTTACAAATTTGTCCGACCCCACGCCAGATTTAAAGCTATGTTTCAAGTGAACCAGGAACTTGCAAGAGATGACAAATTCCTGACTCCAAATCAGAGACCATTCCTCTTGGTGATAAGGGGCGAAATACTCCGATGGTAGGCGGACGGCAGCTTCAAAAAAATGAAGGTTGTGTGTTTGCGTTGAGAAAGCGGCCCTTGGGGTGAGACTCCTGAGGGTCGCTTTTTATTTTAAGCTCGTTTGATTTAAGTGATTTTGGCCTGAACAATTTTTCAGTCGAATTGTGTTTCGCGCCAGTTTCCTTTGGCACCAGCCAGTGGTCACTCTATTTTGTGAAAAAAAGCGCACAAAAAAACGCCTTTGACAAAGTATCAAAGGCGTTTTGAATTTTGGTGAAACCAGATTTCTGTGGTCTCAGTAAGCGTCGCACACTTAGAACGTTGCGACCATGTCGATACCAAAGGTTCCTTGCTCGTAGTTAACCGCTGGCGACCAGTCGTATCGATACTCAGGTCGAAGCGTTATGTTGGAATTGATTTTGTAATTCACACCAAACGTTGACTCGTAATAAGAATGTGATCCGGTTGCAGGGACAACGCCGCCGTGCGGAGCGTAGCCAGTTAGCGAATCACCCTTCCACCATTCCATACGTGAACCAAGCGAAACGCGATCGTTCATCGTGTAGATAAAGTATTGATTCAAGCCAACGTTGTCTTCGCCAGTTGAACCGACACGCAATAGATCGCTTTGGATGATCCAGTTCAATTTCTCGGTTAATGTCAAATCGAACACGAAGCTGTGCGAGTAAGCGTCTGAACCACGGGCACCAAAATCACCAAACGTCGTCATGTAAGTCATTGTGATGTATTCATCCAATGAACTTGGTTGCTACGACCATACTGCGGCGCGTCGCTGGCGTCACCTTGATAGTTGCCAATTCAAGACCATGCTCGAAGCCTCGATTCCACGAGTAGACTGTCCCGAGCATGGCGTCAAACAGGTGGCCGTCGCTTGGTCGAGTCCCAACAGTCGCTTTACCTTGATGTTCGAGGCGTTTGCGATTCGTTTGCTCAAGGCAACTCAGACGGTCGAAGGTGCCCGCAAGATTCTTCACATTGGCTGGGAAACAACATGGAGCATTCTGGAGCGAGCCGTCGAGCGTGGTCAGGCACGAAAGCAGTCAGCCCGCTGCCTCACATCGGCATCGACGAGAAGTCATTCAAAAAAGGCCAGAACTACATCACGCTGATCTACGATCTTGACAACAGCACCGTCGAGGCGATCGCCCAGGGGCACAATGAAGAAGCTGCCAACGAGTGTTTCTCCCAGCTTTTGCCGGACCAAATTGAAAC
>JBGCDK010000070.1:0-87135 GCA_045105295.1 Mariniblastus sp. | reverse complement strand
TTGAACGGGTAATTGGCTGGCTGAAGGAATCACGCCGTATCGCGACCAGATACGATAAACTTACATCGTCATACATCGCCTTCGTTCGGATCGCTGCCATCAGAAGATTGATTAGAGAAATATGATTTAAGAGACAGTGCCTAGTGAACTCGGCCAAAATAAATTGGTCCAATTGATCTGGTCGATTACAACTGGCGAGCAGGTGCAAAATAGCAACGAAGGTTTCGCGACCAACGATACGGTCATTGATCTTGATCTACGACATCATGTTTTTGGCCCGAATATTGGGCCAACTATCTCGAAACAAACTAGCGCGACCAGATCAAACGACTTGGTCGATTGTCGTTGTCAATCGGCTGTAACCGTTGGCTACGTTGCTGCAGTTTTTGCTGACGCACTTGATCTGGCGAGTAAATCGGTTCGAGGTAACTGGCTTTACGAATGCCAGTCGAACTCCCTGGACTCAATTGGCCAGATTGCAATCGTTTGATCCGAGCTTGCAACTGCTGAAGTTCATCCCGCAGCAATTCGCTTTCTACGATCGTTGACCGACCGTATGCCAACGGTTCGTTCCCTACTCGATTGGAATTCGCATCAAAGGTCCGAGTTAAATTGGTCCCAAAATCCTGGGGAGTTTGTAGCTGGGTCGGCAGTCGTTGAGATTGAGCTTTTCCATTTTCGGAATTCCCAGACATCGCAGCAAGCCGAGCATCGATGATCTCCAGTCGCTGAGTGATCATCATTTTGCTTTTCGCAATCGAACGAAGCTGCTCGAATGCTTTCGTTTGATTGGTATAGATCGGGTGAAGCCAAGCCCTGAAGTTTTCGTTTGAATCACTTACATTTGCCATGTGATTCATATTGGCTTGCATTTGCTGCATCGCGGTTTGATATTCAGCATGCAACTTTTCGGTTTTGTTATTGGCTTCTTCACGAGCCTTTGCAGCGACCATCTTCATTGCTTCTTTGATGGCTTTGACTTTGCTCTCAGGCATGTTGCTTCCACCCAGAGTGTTGGCCAACAAACCTGCCATCTGATCACAATATTCGTCGGCAGGATCGAGAAGACCAGCAACGGTTTCGTCAACTGACTTGCAGGCGTCTTCACATTCTTGGTCGGAACAAACGATGCCTGAACGACAACTACCAGAACATTTTGACTGGCACATTCCGGAACATGGAGCATTCAACCGACACGTTCGAACACCAGCGTCAGCAACCAAACTCGGTGCAGGGTTTTCTACCGGAGTCTTGACAATCGCGTCTTCAATCAAAGAGTAGAAAGGCTGTCCGCTTGTCGGCAGATCAAGCTTTGGGATCGCGGAACGAGAAGAAACCGCTGTTTGAGCCGCAACGGTCGAACCGCTTATTGGCAAGCAAACAAACAAAAGCAAAATTGAAACAAAACCAGAAAACATCCGTGCCATGACTGACTCCTTCAGTACATCGAATCGTGCGGGATTCCTACGAGAATTCATTCCTCGCCAATGGTAGTGCCCACCAAGCAACTAACCGCCAGCCTATTTTGATAACCCAGCGAACATATTCAAACAATACGAATCTTCACATCTGTTTTTCCAGGTCCCTGCTCAATCCAAAGATGCTATCATTTCGCCAAACTTCCTTTGCCGAACTTCCATCATTCAACCATTTCAATACAACATGGCCACCAATTTCGACTCGGACCTTATGCAGCTTATCCGTTGTCCTCAAACGAAGTCCCCGTTGACGCAAGCGGATGACGGGCTCATTAGCGATTTGAATAAAAAAATCTCATCGGGAGACCTGGTCAATCAAATCGGGCAATCCGTTGCTGAACCATTGGAATCCGGGTTTCTCAATGAAGACCAGTCGTTGATACTGCCTGTTCGAGGCGGCATCGTGATCTTGATTGCCGACCAAGCGATTCCGATGAACCAATGACGACGGGTACCACAAGTGGCTCAAGAGAAAACGATTTTTAAGAAGATAATCGACGGCGAGATTCCGGCAAACAAAATTTACGAAGACGATCTTTGTTTGGCGTTTCATGATGTCTCGCCCCAAGCCCCAACTCATGTTTTGTTGATTCCGAAAAAGGAAGTCATCAACGTCGCGAGTTTGAAGGACGAAGACGCAGCACTGGCAGGGCATCTTTTATTGACCGCTGGAAAAGTCGCGAGGGAGTTGGGCATCGAAGAAACTGGCTATCGCGTTGTGATGAATTGCGGAAAACACGGAGGCCAATCCGTGGATCATTTGCATTTACACATCCTCGCTGGCCGTCCGCTCACATGGCCTCCGGGCTAGTTGAAGCAATTTTATAGCGACAATTTTGTAGCAACACCGCAGAATACACTCCTATCGAAACACAACTATCGCCTAGAAACCCCATGATTCAAAACTTAAAAACACTCCGGTCTCAATTGTTGATCATTGGCTTGATCTTACTCGTCCAAGCGAACTCAAAAGCGGACGAGTCGAAGACTCCAACGATCACCGTCACGGGAAAAGCAGAAGTTCGCGTCGCGCCGGATGAAGCCGTTTTGACATTCACAATCGAATCTCGTGAAACCGAACTTGACGCGGCAGTAAAAGACAACGACGAGAAAATAAAATCGGTAACGGAATTTCTTAAGGGTTCAAAAGTTGAACCGAAAAACATCCGCACCCGCGTGATTAGTATTCGGCCCATCTTTGAAGACAACGCAAAGTACGGATACCAATCCAAACTACCCTTTCAAACAGCTCAGACAAACGTGCCTTTGGCCAAGCCTGTCGATCCAGCAAAAAAGAAGTCTCCCCTAAAGCCCATTGGCTACACAGCAAGCCGTCAGCTTTCTGTAACGATCACCAATCTCGATTCATTCGAGGATGTTTATCGCGGCTTGATCGAGCGAGGTGTTAACAATGTGGGCGGAATAGAATTTCGCACATCCGAACTTCGTAAGTACCGCGACGAGGCGAGACTAAAGGCAGTTCGCGCAGCACGAGAAAAGGCCACAGCAATGGCTGGTGAGTTAGGCGCAACGCTTGCCGCTGTTCAAACCATCACCGAAGACAACGGCAACCGTTACTCGAACTTCTCGATGCAAAACGTTTCCGTCCCCTCGATCTCACGTGGCTCAAGCAGTATTGCTTCGGGTACGATTGAGATTACAGCGTCGGTTCGAATTGTATTTGAACTTGGCAACAACAAGCTCGAGAATTAACGCGATCGCCTCCGCAATTGGGCAAGCGGATCATGCTTCGATCGAGCAAGCTGGACTCGCCAGAACCGTTCAAGGATTTCGCTTGCACAGAACGAACGACGGCTTTACCCGAGAGGGCCATTTCTACTTTCTGTAGTCTCGCAATCCAGTGGCACGCTCAAACGTTTCGCGTAACCCTGGAACGATCCGCATCGCGTTCTCGTGATAGATTTTTTTCAAGACATCATCTGGCAAACCGATTCCATAAATCCGCCACATGCCTTGGGGGGCGGGTGATTTCTCGCTGTAAGGAAAATACTCGTCATACGTTTCCAAAAATCGCCAATAGTAACTGAGACGCAGCTCGGGCCATGGACCATCCGTCCCGAACAGGATCCGATCTTGATACTTGATAAAGAATTTTCGCGCCGTGTAAGGCTGCCGGCCTAGCTCGTTGATTCGTGACGCAAACTCGACTACCAAGTTTGGGTACTCGTCCAGCCATTTTGCGACTTGGATTAAATCCTCGCTATTATTTGCAAAATGAGCCCCAATAAAATTCGTCTTCGGATGTCGCTTGATCACTCGGTTTCGAGACTCTAACAATTCTTCTCGACTGGGAAACGCGTCTCCATAAAAACTCCAATCTGGATGACGACTGAGCTCTTCCCACCGTTCGTTGCGTTCATCAATCGGCTGAAAAAATGCAACAGGGTCAGCGACATGCATGATCACAGGCAAACCTAGTTCGCCGCAAGTCTTCCAAATCGGGTCCCAACGCGGATCGTCTATTTTCAGCAAACTTCCGTCGGCATTTTTGTCCGTCAAACCAAATGATTTAAAAAACTTAAGCCCAAGGACGCCTTTGGTTTTCGCAACCTTGAGATGCTCAACACAGTTGCGCACAAAACCGGGCTGACTTGAGGCCCACGTTTTCGGATCGTCTCGCTGACCATCTCCGATGAAATCCAAATGCACGAAGGAAGCGAGGCGATTTTTGTATCGTCTAATAAACTTGAGATGCTCCGATTCTCTTCCGAGCGGCGAATCCATGCTGACAGAGACCACAATATTGTTGGCATCCATCACCATGATGTATTTCTCCAACGCGAGCAGATCCCCCTTGAGTCGCAAACCAAAATGAGAGTGGATATCGATGACCTGAAACTTGGCTCTCTTCAGCTCGGTCTTCGCGACCACCAACGCTGGCGTGGGATCAAACGTTCGCAACGTGGGCTCGTTTGACGAATCGACTTGGTCAGTAGTGTCTCCAATCGTCGAATGACTTGTTTCAGTTTGGCCCGTTTGCGTCTCTGCCTGTTTCGCCTGAGCCACGACCAATGATTCCAAACCCAATCCACCGAGCAACATTAAACTTAAGAATGCTACGAATACTCGTGTCGACATTTTCTTTCTTTCAATTTGTGGCGGGCTGTTCATTGCTAGAGGATACCAAATGAGATTTCGCAGGATTTAAGAATCACATCTATCTTGGAACTAGTGAACGATTCACCGGTTTTCGTGGCTTTTTTGGTGGTGTAACATTGGTATGGAAAACATGGGGAAATATTCGAGTTTCTCAGAATAATGCAAGAAGCGGGATTTTCTGTGCAACACAACCGATGGCGAGGCGTACACGGCTTTATACATAGATGCATCTGGGAACATTCATAGAGTTGGGAGACGAGCGTGAATTTAATCGTGGGAATTGATGGAACGGGTGCGGCGTTTACACCTTCGGCGTCTCGAAATCGGCAATACGATTTAGACTTCGCCAATAGCTTTGTAAAAAGAATCGCCGGACGCGCAGGTGCAAATCATAAATACTTCCGCGGCCCTGTTGCAGCAGGTGGAGGTTTAGTAGCAGCAGTTTCGGGCGGGTATTCCTTTATCAAGAGAAACGTCACGAACTCTCGTACGCCCAAAAAAGTTCTGCTAACTGGCTACAGTCGGGGTGCGGCAGGTGCGGTTGCGATTGCAGCAAAGCTAAAAAAGGCGAACATCGCCGTCGATGCGTTGCTGCTGTTTGATTGTGTCGACCGTCATATCGTGATTGACGCAGAAATCATCCCCAACAATGTCGTTGAGTGTCTCCATTTGATTCGTGATCCCAAATCCTCTTCTCGTGGCTCATTCAGCAACGATGCAATGAAGTACCGCGTTCCGACGGTGGTCAATTGCTACAAATTCCTCTGCACGCATGGCGGCATGGGCGGCATGCCGTGGACGAAACCCAACGACAAAAAGGGCACTGACTTGATCGATGAAGGCGGGATCGACGGCATGACAACGATCACTTACGCCGAGGACGTTCGCGTTTCAGGAGTGATCTGGCAGTACATCCAACCGTTCTGCAGCAAACACGGTTTTCTGTAATCGAACATCGAGACGTTTTCTATCGAAGCGTTTTCTATCGAGACGTCTTTGAATCGTTAAGCACAATTTGAGAAAGGAAAGGATCGTTAACACGATCCTTTCCTTTGCGCTTAATATTTGTCTCTCAAGGTTTGCGTATCGAACAAAGATCTTGTCTGCCCGAAAGTATCCAAGCCCGCTAGGCCAACGTCGGTTTGCTACTCTCCTTCGAGTGCTACTCAACTGCTCACTTCAACTAGCCGCTTCAACTTCACCAAGCACTTTCTAGTTGCGTTTTAAACCAACAGGCGACACGGCGTGGATTGTTCCGCGGGGGACCAAACCTGACACATCGATGGCTTGGCTGGGAATGTGGAAACCGATATTGCCAGCTTTGTCGACGGCTTCGATCCGAAGAAAAATTCGATCGGGCACGTTGGCTTTGACCTTCCAAACGTAGCGAGATTCGTTGCGAATCCCTTCTTCGATTTTCGTCCAAGGCCCCTCAGGGTTACCGCTGTAGGAAAGCGTGATTGGGCGAAGGGTAAGCCGACTGTCCGACACTGAATAATTGATCACTAGCCTTCCCGCTTCGTCACCGCGACCATACGGGACGGCTGTGATTCGGGTCAAAGGAGCCTGGGTGTCGATCAAAACCCACATATCAGCATCGTCTCCACTCGATGGGCCCTGCCCTGTCAAACCATCTTTCGAATGTACGACGATTCGAAAACCGAACCTGCCCTCTTCCTGAACCTCGACAGGAAATGGACTTTGGTTATCAGGATCGCTGCCCCAAACATTCCAACTTTTGCCCTGATCTCGAGTCACCCAAAGATCGACACGGGCAACGCCTGAAGGATCAATCGCGTCGATGCCGTAGCTCAACCGAAATCGCTTGCTGCCAATAATCTGCGTGGGGGCATTTGTATTGGCGGCTCGATTATTGGTCGTGCGTGCGTTCGATTTATTGTTTGTTGAAACTGATCGACTTGGAATTGCGTCGCCGATTGCTCCCATTTTTCGATTCGCGAACCCAGATTGCTTCATCGGGTTTGGGTTTTGTTCGTTCCGAGACTGGAGATCGCGCGGAGCTTGGGTGTTCCACGCACTTCCTGAATTCGGCTGGAGATTACGATTAGTCCGCGTGTTGGCTTGCTTTTGATCACGAGACAATGCAACTTCACTTGGTACGACCGACTGTTTTTGGGGCTGACGCTGCGTGGCAATTCCTGGCAACAATTCTGGGCTTGGAATCATTTGATTGGCTTGCGACTTCAAACCGCGATACTGATTGCTTGGCCCCATGGTCGAAGATTCGCCAACGACCAAGTCTCCTTGGACACTCATTGTCGGTGCGTTGGAAGGAACATCCGTTACTGGCTTCGCTGGTGGCTTTTTCGGATAAGGATTGGGCGCGATGGAAGAATCAGATCTCAATGTCGAAGAGAAACTAGATTGATTTTTTGGGATCCATTTTTCGGTTTCACTTTTCCAGACGATCGAATTTTGGCTTGAGGTTTGATTTCGCTGTGGTGCCTGACCGCGTGGTTCGACGCTGGGCACATATCCCTCGGGCATTGGCGGGGCGGCAAACTCTGCCCTGGAACCGACCAACTGCATTGGTGGAGTGGTCAGCCCATTGTTGGCGTACGGTTGGTTGACGGCCACGCGGGGAATCGGATTTTTCTTTGGAATTCTCTTGGCAACTATCGGTTGATTGTCGTCTTGAGCTGGAGCGGGCATACACACACCGTCTTTACAGATAACGTTCGGTGGGTGGCTTGCCGTATGTTGACGGGCTGGATTCGCTCGGTCTACTGATGGATTGACGCGCTGTTGACCTGATCCAGCCTGACTTGCATTGGGTGGCACAATTTGTTGCGGCGTCGGCCAAGCCCCGGCACTATTAAAGTTGGATCGAGGTTTCTTTCGATCCGTGACCTGAGCGGTCGACTGCGAGCGAGACCGCCAGTTTGACTGCGGCACAACAACCTGACGCTCCAATTGAATTTTGTTTCCAGCAATATCAGCGATTTCAACGGCGACTCTCAACGCTCGGTCTGTCGTCTCAGGCCACCAGGCAAGTTGATCTGAATAGACTCCAACGCGGGCGTCGCCTTTTAAACTCACGGGAACTTTCTGCCACTCCCCTGCCGTAGTAGTGTTACTCAAAGACTGATAGAAAATTTGTAACGACTGAGGCGCAAGATTTTTGTCTTCGGCTCGCCAACGGCATACGACCCGACCAGCCTTGTCTGTTTCAACTCGAAAATCCAGTTTCGGTTTGACGGAGTCCACGACGATTTTCAACTCTGGCGTAGGGTCCCCACCAGGAAGTAATTTGCGATCGCGGTTAAGTGTTTTTAGTGCGAACCAATATTCTCCGTCACTGTCGGCTTGAAATGGGAACTCATTTTTGTCTGTTGATTGGCGACCTTGAAAAGACCATGTCTGCCCCATATCCCTTGAGAGATAAAGCTGAACCTCAATGAAGGCTTCGTTGTCTGCACTAATCTTGAAGGGCACTCCAAATCCGCGAAGATTCGTCGCGACGGTTTTCACATTGCTAAAAGCAGAACGAGTTGAAAACGGGTGCTGCCGCGAGCGAGCTGTGGCTTGCGCGATTCGAATTGAATTGTTTTGTGCGTTCGGGTCAAAGTGTTGATTTTGAACGCGAGCGAATGGGGCGAGTGAGAGTCGAGCCTGTGGCGATTCGAGTTCAACCAATTCGTGCTGTCCAAATTGATTTTGCACCAATGCTGTCCGCGAGAGTACTCGCTCTGTCGTTTGAGCGTGCAATGTAAAGCAAGAAAAAAACAACGCGATGAAAACGATCGGCTCGAAACGAATTGCAATCTTGAACTTCAACATGAGCTTCCCTTTGAATGGATTTCAGCATGTTTAAAAACAACGCTGCGGCGCACCTCCACTCTCTAGTGCGCAGGTCACTAATTGGGGAATCGACCGACTGAACGCTCAAAACCAATCCTCGGCTCGACAACCTGATCCCAAGGCGTGACGCGGTTCTGAGGATCGTCGTTGATTGGAAACTCTGGTGACCCAAGCGTTTATTGACGGTTTTTCAGCATTGTGAATTCGCAGAATGGTTCGAACCTTTTGAGCTCAAAGCCCGTATCACCGGTGCAAACACCAAGAATCGCCAGCCAATTCAAACGCGCAGACGATCATGAAAAAACGAGCCGAACAAACAGCTTGGATAAACAGCCAGGAAATTGAACTAAACTCCGATCGTTACAATGGATATAATCAGCTTCTGAAACAATTTCAGTCGCCGCCATTCAAGTGACTGCCGCAGAATTTGAAGCCCTTTTGTAGAAGATGGAAACAATCAAGAAATTTTGGTCTGAGACGATGCAAATCCCCGAGGCTCGGTGGATCGTTGCGGTTGCTGGACTAGTAATCGTCGCGAGTGTTGGCTTCTACCTCGTAAAACTATTTCGAGACATGGCGTTGGGAAAAGCGCCGGACCCTTCGAGTTACATCACCGAGTTTCAAAGGCTGCGAGATGAAGGGAAAGTTGACGAAGAGGAATATGCAAAACTGACTCAGTCAATTCCGAAAAACATGGACCCCGATTTCGTTGCTTTGCCGAGCAAGCCGGAAGTTCCGTCAAAAGAAGATGAATGACAGGCTTGTCCTGACAAAAACAAAAACATACGCCGGAAGTTGTCTTGAATGGATCAAAAATGACAGCTGGTCGGATTGAAACAAGGTGCTGTCACACAGTAAAGATTTGACAGCATGTTTGCTGATAGAAATAGAGTTCGAAGTTCGCGGGCAAGGAAGCACCGTTGACTGATGAGGTGTAGTCACCAGTCAATGTTCGAACGTCAACTACGGTTGGACTAGAAACGCTTAAGGAGTGAAGATGCCCGCAGGCAACGATACTGGAAGCCGCCGCACTAGTGGTGCTTCAAAGAAAAACGCGCATTGTTCGTTTTGTCGAAAAAACTACCGAGATGTTGGACCCTTAGTTGAAGGGCCAGGCGATGTCTACATTTGTGGAGATTGCATTGAACTGTGCCAGTCAATTCTGGAACAGGAGCAACGTCGACGTGGACCGTCAAAACAATTATTCAACAAGATTCTGACACCGCGTGAAATCGTCGAACGCATGGACGAATACGTCATTGGTCAACACTCTGCGAAGAAAGTGTTGGGCGTTGCTGTGCATAACCATTACAAGCGACTGTCGCTTGGGTGGGAAGGAAACGATGTCGAGATTGATAAATCTAACATCATGTTGGTCGGTCCAACTGGATCGGGCAAAACGTTGTTGGCTCGCACCCTTGCGAGAATCTTGAACGTTCCGTTTGCTATTGGTGACGCTACAACATTGACCGAAGCAGGTTATGTTGGCGAAGACGTCGAAAATCTTTTACTGAAACTGCTACACGCAGCGGACTTCGATGTTGAAGCAGCCCAACGTGGGGTGATTTATCTCGATGAAATCGACAAGATTGGTAAGACGAGCAACAATGTTTCGATTACCCGCGATGTTTCAGGCGAAGGAGTTCAGCAAGCCCTTCTGAAAATGTTGGAAGGCACCGTTGCGAACGTTCCACCGCAAGGCGGACGTAAACACCCAGAGCAACAGTACATTCAGATTGACACCAGCGACATTCTGTTTATCTGTGGTGGTACCTTTGTCGGCATCGACGACATCATTCGCAAACGACTTGGAGAACGCACGATTGGATTTGGGTCCGGATCTGGTTTCCGCGAGGAAGCTGACATGGCCGAGATTTTGCCACAGGTGACGAGTGACGACATTCTAGAATTCGGGCTGATCCCGGAACTAGTCGGTCGCCTGCCCGTTACCACGGCACTTGCACCACTTGGAGAAGAAGGACTCATGCGAGTTCTTACTGAGCCGAAAAACGCACTTGTGCGTCAGTTCGAATCACTTTTCCAAATGGAAAACTGCGATCTTAAATTCACCGACGAAGCACTTCGAAAAGTCGCTGAGAAAGCGATGGAAAAAGGCACTGGTGCACGAGGACTCCGTTCGATCCTTGAACAAGTGATGCTCGACATCATGTACGATCTTCCCGACAAGCCGAAAGGTTCCAAGATCGTGATCGACGAAAAAATCGTGAGCAAGGGCATTAATCCTCACTCGTTTGAGATGCCGGAATCAAAGAGCGCTTAAAAGTTTAGCGTTCATCAGGAGTGTTTTTAGCAGGTGCGTAGTTGCTTGATTCACTCAACCATCAAGTGCTTAGATGAGTAAGCTCTTGATTCCGTGTTGGTTGACCACCGTTAACTGCACGAGTCAACTCAATGTGCCCCAGAGGTGACTGGTCAAGAAATTGACCGGTCAAATTTGAGCCATCGGAAAGTCGACTCGAGCTGCCAAATGGAATGCGGTCATCCAACACACAGAACTCAGTGGAGCTAACATCTCAATCCACTTCGCGAGATGTAAACTCCGGACAACAAAAGTGTGGCGGCTCAGTAAGTCCCTATTAGCTCCCAAAGCACTTAACCTGGACTCGAGAACATTTTTTGGAAGAGAAGTTTCAAGACAAGGTTTTACGACCCTGTTGATTTTCTTAATGCTGATTTGAAAATCACTTGAAGAAAGCAGAATTAAATATCCGATTCACGGATAGGTGCAAGTTCTGGAATCGCGAGCTGACAAATTCTTGTTGGTGGACGGCTTCAAAATTTCAATTCTAAACGACAACCGAGTCTTTAAAAAACGCCGAAGAAAACTGAATCCCTGCCGATTAAAGCCCGGCAGGGATTTTTTTGTGGACCGGCATGAACGACAAATCCCAAGCGCGTGGGAATCCGTACTTTACGTTCCAAGTTTTCACTTTGCATCTCTCGCTTTCTGAACTCCGCAGCTTAGAGCCTTTGCGAACTTGCGACTCTTCATCAAACCAATAGTTCTGCGGCTTGATGATTGACTGGGATCTTATTTGACCTCAATCTTTCGGGTTGGCAACGAAGGCGAGTGAATCTGATAGATCTTCCCATCAACGCTTTCAATCACAAACACCCCGCCGATCCTGGCCTTGATCGTCAGCTCTTCTCCTGGCATCAGTTTTTTAGGTCGCCCGCGTTTTCCCGTTGGCGTAATTGCGTACACCGAAATTTCCGTTTCGTGCTCGTTGGAAAACGAAAGCTCTGCTGGCCAGCGGCCGCGATTGGGGTTTGAATGAACCGCTGGTGTCATGACCAATTTTCTCGGTGGATGAGTTTGAGCAAGCAGTTTTGTCATCTCACCAACCAACTCCGTCGAGCCTGAACCAATCAAGTTTACCGATTCCCGATGGTCTGTTTGATGATCGTAAAGCTCTCGCTCAGCGACTTTACCTGTTTCAAAATCCCGCCATTCGATCATTCGATGGGTCGGGGTTCGGATCGAGTACCCCATGAACTCTCGACCTTCAAATTTTCGATAGTATTGGCTAACCGACGCGTCATGGACTTTTGCATTTTCGTCAACCAACATAGGGACGAGGCTTTTACCATCAACAAATTCTGGTGTTTCGATGTCGACCAACTCACAAAGTGTTGGAAAGAGATCAAGCAACTCAGCCAACTGGTCCGTCTTTTTTCCAGCCGTTGGAAATTTCGCCTTCATCCCCGGCGCAGAAATGATCATCGGAACTCGCGCGTCGATCTCATAGTTGGTCATTTTTCCCCAACCGCGATACTCACCAAGCTTCCAACCGTGGTCACTCCATAGGACAACGATTGTGTTCCCTGCCAAACCTTCTTCTTCAAGCGCATCTAGCAAGCGGCCAATTTGTGCGTCGACGTAACTGACACAAGCGTAGTAGCCATGAACCATGTGCCGAGCTTTTTCTTGTGAAACGGTTTCTTCCTCCCAAGGTTTTGGCATGTCCTTGAGATCAACATAGTGAGAAAGCTCGCTGTTGTTGTGCAAAGCGTACGGCGGCGTATTGGGAGTGATCGTTGGGTTGGTCACGACAGGAAGTTCATCTGGGTTGTGCATATCCCAATACTTTTTCGGAGCCACCCACGCCAAGTGTGGACGAATGTACCCCATCGCCAGGAAGAATGGCTCTTTTTGTTTTCCAAGCCTCCGCAAATCTTCGATCGCCATATCCGTCCTGGCACCGTCAAGCACTTGATTGTCGGGCAATTCAGGCGCGGCAGTACAAGGCGGCCGAAGGTTCCTTTTGCGCCAATCGTTATTTGGCAGGGCCTCTCTCGCAGACTTGATGAATTCCTTTGTTCCCTCCGGATAGGGATACGGCAGCGAGGGCAAGTTTCGAATGGGTTCACTCCACGATTGTGGATCGGGCGTTGGGTTGTGATAAATCTTTCCATGACTCACCGCGGTATAACCAAATTTCCGAAACCACTGAGGAAGCGTTACCGCGTCAGGCTTGGCTTCGCGAAAGTGAATAGGCAACGTCCACACGCCTAGCTTGTCGGGCCGTTGGCCAGTCATCAGACTCGCACGTGAAGGGTTGCAAACTGCGACCTGGCAATAGGCCTGATTGAACAGTAATCCGTTTGCGGCCAAGCGATCCATATTGGGAGTGATCGCCGCATCGTCGCCGTAGCACCCCATCGCAGGGCGAAGGTCATCAACCGCAATGAACAAAACATTTGGGCGAGCGTTGTCGGCCGACAGCATGCCATCGGGCAGACAAAGTAAAACGAATAGGCACGCAGCCCAAGAAATGCAGTAAGCCTTCAATGCTCTCTCCCGTGGTATCAGAATGTAAATTCGATCTGCGTCTAAGCAATTGTACAACGACCTTCCGGAGTGTGGGCGGAACTAGTTTACCTATTGGTAAAGTACCAAGGGCAATTCAGCCGTCCCAAATCTATTGTGCACACGCACCGATACCTCAAACGACAAAATATCTGCATTCTCATTCCCGCCGAACTGGATCAGACTTCGAAAATAGACAGCGAAGAATCAAAACGAAATTGCTTGTCGTAGATTCCGTGTTCCGCACGTTTGCCGGCCGAGATCACCATGCAAATCTCTGCGGCTCTTGGGAGGCCAAGTAATTTTTGAACTCTTCGTTCGTCCATGCCTTCCATCGGGCAGCTGTCGAATCCAAACGCGCGGAATGAGAGCATTAGATTTTCACACGCCAGCGCCGTCGTTTTGTGTGCCCAGACTCGCATGTCGGCTTTCCCAGCTGGCCCTCGGGGAACGACTCGAAATAATCCCATCGCAGCGATCAACAACTTTTTGAACGGACCAAGAATGTAAAACGGGCCGTGACCGTAGGCCAGCGGAACAATCTTACGCTGATAGTGCAATTTTGATTCAGGCACATCGGCTGCAGATTCCAGGTGCTCCAACATCATCTTCGAATTTCGTTTCCATGTATCCAGTCTCGCCACGCAGACGATCAACTCTTGAGCTGTGGCTGCCGCAGGTTGGCCAAGACAAAACTTCACTAGCGATTTTTTCTTAGTCTCATCCCGAACCCAGTAAAACTCCCAGCATTGCAAGTTCGAGGAATTGGGCGCAAGCGTTGCGAGTTCCAGGCATTTCCAAACCACAGACTCTGGCACTTGCTCGTCAGAATAAACCCGAGTGCTACGTCGCGACCGGACGACTTTTTCGAATTCAACCGCGTCAGTTTCGATCGCCGGTTCGACATGGCGTGTGTTAGGGATCTTTTCAAAAACGCTTTTGCTTGGCTTCTTCGGTACAGACATACAGAATCTCGGAGGCTGGATTTCTAAGCTTCATCGTTTGGGTTTTGATAGCGTTCAACACCCGATCGTCGTTGGCACCGAAAGACGACGTGGCAGCCCATTTCCGAGCCGCAACGACTGGCGGATACTTGCCATCCATCATCGGCTAAAACTTCAGCCAGCGGAATGGTTGGACCGAAGAAGCAAGTCGCCCATTTACACGGTTTTGGTGCCGCTGTTTCATCAACATCAAATGGTCGCGCAAATTATGCACGGCTTGGCCGCACTCAACTACCCAGTCCCGCGACGCTATTTGCGTGCTCCCGATACCGCAGGCTCTTTCGATTTAGTTTTCGATTTAGTTTTCGATTCACTCTTCAAACCGTCCCGAATACCGATCGCAACATCGGGGCAATTCGTCGTCACTGAATCTACACCCATCTCGAACGCGGATTGAATTTGCGCTGGTTCATCCACAGTCCAAACATGAAATCCAAGCCCTTGCGATTGGATCGAATCGACAAATGCTTGATCCACAACATCGCGGTTGAACTGAGATCCGATCCCGGTCGCACCAAGCTTGTCCAATGTTTCGCTGACTTGTTCCTTGGTTGGTCGCCACAGTTTTTCCGGGCTGTCATTTTTGTAGCTTGTAAGCCAATTGCACTTGAACTGCGGTAGCTTTCGACGAATCGCTTGAACAACCTTTTTGCTGAAGCAGATAATCACAACCTGCTCCGCCTCAAGCTCTGCTGCCGACAATATTTTGGCTAAGTGCGGAACGACCTCTACGCCACATTTGATCTCAACAAAGATCTGTTTCCCCTTGGGAACCGTATTAAGCACCTCCGCCATTGTCGGAATTGGCTCGCCGGCAAAATCGCTTGACTTCCAAGATCCAACATCCAACTTTTTCAAGTCCACCAAACTTGAGGTTGCCACCGAGAGCACTGTTTGGCCGGGGGCAGTTCGCTTGGTCGTTTTGTCGTGCAAACAAACGATCTGCTCATCCGATGTCATGTGAAAATCTGCTTCGATCGCGTCGGCATTTTGCTCCCAAGCGAGACGAAACGCTGCCAATGTATTTTCTGGGGCACTGATTGAAGATCCGCGATGTGCGACGACAGTTTGCCCATGACTCTGGCTAACCAATGCCAAAACGACTGATGTCATAAGAGATAGTCTGAGGTCCATATTTTTTCGTGATTGAACGAGTGAAATAAATTCAGGTAAGAATGTCTTTCACATGTTACAGGAAAACGAGAATGATGCGATTGCGCCAATGCTATCATGGAGTGGTTGAGTTAAAAAATAGAAATCAGCGATGCCCAAAAACAAACACCCCCAAATCGACTCACCGATTCGCGGGTGTTGAAATTCTTCATTGCCTTATAAGTGTCGTTGATCGAGCGGCAACTCTCTCAAACGGAAGCAAGCAAAATCCTATTTCCCGTTGGATCAATTAGCCAATGACCTCTTTCATCAGAAGCGTAGCCTGTAAAATTCTTGATCGCCGATCGAAGCCCCTCGCCTGATGTATAGTCAACCTGGAAGTAAAGAAGCCCAGCGCTTCCTTGGGGCGCCAACGGCCTGTTGGTTCCGTGCCAAGAATTCATGGCGATGCGATGCCTATACGCACCCCCCGCTCCAACGTCAGCGTATTTGAACTGCGGCAAGTAGTTGAATTGCTCAAACCCCATTGCTCTGTAAAAAGAGTTCGATTTTTCGACATTGTTTGCATACAAATGAAAATGCCCAATATTGGCTTCGCTTGAAATGCCCCGCCGTAGATCCCTGTCGGGCAACGCTTGTAACACAGCGTCCACATCTAGTTTTTCAGAGGGACCGCGCACAATGCCATCGACGCCTTCCATCTTCAAGCCGCCCGTCGTGATAACGCGTTTGAATCGTTCGGGCGTCTCCAAAGTAAACTCAACAGTGATGCCGTCTGGATCCGTTAGATAAATAGACTTTGACATCGTGTGATCAGTCGGTGAACACGGATATCGGTTCGCCAAAAGCCGATAGACCATCCTGGCAAACTCTCGCTCGTTGGGGGCGTGGATGGCAAAGTGATACAACCCGCTGTAGCCTTTTTGAAAAGGCTGTTTCGCAGTTTGATGCACGACCACTAAAGTCTTTTTCGCCGTGCCGAATTCCGCAACTTTGTCAGACTTGGATCGACAAGTCAAACCCACGATATTTACCCAAAACCGCGTTGCTCGCTCGATTGAAGTATTGTTTAAATGCACCGCACCAAAAAGTGCACTCTCAACTAAAGCAGGTTTGTGGTCGGTCATTGACGAGGCTTTCAAACTTGATGACAACCCATTGATGGCCAGTAATGTTGAACACCCCAACATCCCGTTAACAAAATTTCTACGTTGCACGTTAACCTCAACAATTGAAACTAGTGAAAATTGGATCGTTCGCTCTCAACAACGACACGTGAGCCAACTACCGCGAGCAAATATACATCTGTTGCAACCTACTCTGGCTGCCGCTGTGCCGCTTCGGAGGTGACATACTCCAACACTGCAGAATAATCGTCTGGTTTTAGTTTGGCTTTTACTGCCATGCGCGGAAGAATATCGTGCCGCCAAGTTTCAGGATCGTAGTCATAAACTGGCTTGGGACGATGACACTTTGCACACCTCAAAAACGAAACATAAATCGCTCGCCCCTTTTCCAACTGGCTTTTCTCACCCGTGTAAGACGCTACGGGCTTTGGCGCTGCTACGTGGACGGGCATTGCCTTGCAGCCCGCAATGACAACCAACGCGGCAAGTAACAACGCGCTAGTGGAAACAAGATTTTTTGTATTCTTCATGACGCTCCTCCATGAGCTTTAAATTGTTTTGATCCGTTAAAATTTCCGCGTGACTCCCACAAGTTGCTGCTTTCCAGCGAGCCAAACCTAAGTTGACTGGTGCCATGCATCTCACTTGCGTGATGATGCCACGCAAACACAAAGCATGACACCCGGGAAAGCAGTCAACTCAGTTTTGAAAGGCCGCTAGAGAGTTTTTATCATTGACTCGGGAACATCTTCACTTCTTGAAACGACGATTGAAAAAAGCGAATGTCGACGGCCAAACAGAATAATGGCAGCCATCGAACCAAGCACCATCGGGGGGATCGCGCTGCCGCCGAGAGTCGTAAAATGCGCCACGCTTGCTCCGATCATCGTGCACACCAGTAGCCCGGCACCCACTGCACTGAGCCGCGGTACAACCAAGAGTATGGCAGCGACAACCTCGACAGCACCGGTTAGGTATCGAAACCACTGCCCCAACCCGATCTTCTGAAAATTCTCAACCATCATCTCTTGGCCTGACAATTTAGACATTCCGGCCATAAGAAACATTGCCGCTAACAATCCTTGCAACACCCACAAAGCAATATTTGCAGTCTTAGATCTTTGATCTTCATTTGAAAACATATTAATTAAGCCTTTCGGAGCAACCCGTTGAGTTCGTCCTTGAAATTTAGAATCCAGATTCGAACCCATTGCATTCAGCGTGCCAACTATGACCGCTGAAAACGATTTGCCCGTTAATTACATTCTGTGCAACAGATTGTGAAGACTGTTTTTGATAGCGCAAAAAGAGAAGCAAGCAGTGCCACCGCAGCAGTGACGCCGGGGCGGCAGCAGTCGCCACCATGGCGGCAAAAGTGGCACTTTGCACGACGCCAAGTTAGCCGACTGGCCTTAAAAAATTGAATAGTGGCTTTGGGTTCTGGCAAATCAGACAACCAAAAAATTCTTTTCATCCGCTTGGATAACTAAGGTTCCAGCATGTTAAACCGCGGTGGAATAAAAAGCGGCGAGCCCTAAATTTCCGCCTCAACTGGCCACTAGCTGGGCCTTTCGATTCCTAGTTTCTTCATCTTTTTTTGCAGAGTCGTTCGCTTCAAACCCAGCAACGAGGCAGCACCATGATCGCCACCAACGACCCAGCGAGCACGCTTCAAAGCGTCGATGATCAATGCTCGCTCAGCATCAGCCAACGTTTGAGCATCTTGCTCGACAGTCTTTTCTGATACGTCCGGCGTAACACTCGCGCTCAAGCTCAAATCCTGCAAAGCGACCTGTAACGTTTTTCCAGGAGAAAGAATGACAGCCCGCTCGATCACATTCTGCAACTCTCGAATATTTCCCGGCCAGGAGTACCGACACAAATGTTCGATCACGTTTGCCGGAATAGACTCAATCGTTCGACCGATGCGTTTGGAAAACAGCTGTGTGAAATAGCGCACCAGCAAGGGAATGTCATCCGGGCGATCTCGAAGTGGAGGCAAGGAGATCGGAAACACATTGAGACGGTAAAACAAGTCGCTTCGAAAACTCCCTTGCTCTACCAGCTGCTGAAGATTGCGATGAGTCGCTGAAATCAAACGCACATCTACCTTAGTCGTTTTCGTTCCGCCAAGTCGCTCGAACTCTTGCTCTTGCAGCACGCGCAATAGTTTTGGCTGAAGCTCGGAAGGGATATCACCGATCTCATCCAGAAAAAGGGTTCCACCGTCCGCCAATTCGAACCGCCCAATTTTCTGGCTTACCGCTCCCGTGAAAGCCCCTTTCTCATGACCAAAAAGCTCGCTTTCAAGGAGCCCCGTTGGAATTGCAGCGCAATTAAGTTTGATAAATGTTCGACCGCGACGCGGACTTCGATCGTGCAACGCTCTTGCAATCAACTCTTTGCCAGTTCCTGTTTCACCATAGATGAGCACCGTTGAGTCCGTGACGGCGACAGTCTCTACGTGTTTTAAAACTTGCCGCAACGCTTCGTTCTCACCGACGATTTCCAAAAAATTATGGTTGCTGCGAAACTCTTCCTCGAGATAAGCTTTTTCTTGCTCCAGCTGCTTTTTGAGCCCGGCGATTTCTTCAAACGCTAGAGCATTCTCAACCGCGATGGCAACTTGACTCGATACCAGCTTGAGGAATCCCAAGTTTTGATCATTGAATGCATTTTGAGTTTTGCTTGCAAAAACGAGAGTGCCAAGTTTTTGCCGGGCAGAGGTCAGTGGCAACTCGCACGAGCAAACGACGCCAAACTGTTTCGTTTTTTCAAAGAACTCTGGCCAGCGGTCATTGAGCGATATGTCATCAATCAAAAGAGGCTCTTGAGTTTTCCAAACATGCCCAGCAGGTGATCCATCGATCGTTGCAATAATCTTTCGAGCTTCTTCAACCAACTCAGCAGGCTCGAGAATTTTGGCCACGAGACAGTTTTGCGACTCGTCGTAGAGCAGGAGCGCCAAGTAATCGAACTTGACGACCTTGCGCAGTTCACTGGCCAGCTCTCGCATTAACACTGAAAGTTCGCGGTGCGAAACGATGGCACGAGAAACCGCTAAAAGCACCTGCAGTGCGTCGCTACATACGCTCAATCTTTTCTCCGACTTTTCTTGCTTACAGTTTTTAACCAAGGACGAGCCAACATGATCGGTAATCTCATTCATTGGCCCAAACCTCTTTCTTCTAACCCACCAAGATAGCAGACTCGTGACTGGAATCACCATCGGCGAACACGGTTCTCAGACCGTCCTTCGTTGAGCTTCAAACTTCCCAGCCCGGTGTCTCGCCCCAAACGCCTTTGGTTTGCTCGGAAACGCGACGAACTGGGCGTGAACTCGATTGACTATCCTTTGGCAAAACTTCAAACAGCGAGATGATACAATACGCCGATCTAAGTCACTTCATCCCCAAACCGATAGTCAGTCAGATTCTTTCCCATGCCCGAGCGCCCCATCATTCATCGCTACGACGACCCGGTCGATTTGATTTGGATTCGCGCTGCCGCAAATTTGGGCTTGGAGATTCGCCGCTCGAATGACGCGTTTGCTTCCTACGATGGCAAAGGAACGCTGACCATCGCCGAGGAATCTGCGTTCGATGCTGATGACTGTTTGGGCCAAATGATTTTTCACGAAATCTGTCATTGGTTGGTCGCGGGCAGACGCGGAATCCATCTGGCTGATTGGGGGCTGAGTAATATTGACGATAGTGATTTGGTTTACGAGTACGCTGCCCATCGGTTGCAAGCTGCACTCGCGGCCCCGTTTGGACTGCGCGAGTTCATGTCCGTGACTACCGACTGGCGACCGTACTGGGACGCGCTGCCGGAGGATCCATTGCGAGACGGAGAAGACCCGGCAATCGCGATTGCACAATCCGCGTCTCACCTCGCTCGGCTGGAGCCTTTTGAGCCGGTACTGACGCGAGCTCTGTCCGCGACGGCAACGATCGCTGACGCAGTTCGGGATGCAGCAGCGGATCCAAGTTCACTTTGGAGTGTGTCACGCGCTCGTCACCGACTGGGCTCGCTGCTGTCCAATGATGAAGATTCGCATTGCGGCTCCTGTGCCTGGGCAATTGCTCGCGACCCTGGCGAGGAAAATGATATTTCCATTTTAAGAGAGCCAAATGATTCCGAAGAATCTCCCAACTCTGCAAACTCAGGTCTTTTGCTCTTCAATAAAAAACACGGTTTAGGGTGCCGCCAACATCAAGAACCAGGCCAGACCGCACCCACTGTTAACTTCAACGAGCAAGCTTGTGAACGCTGGGAGCCAACGTTCTCGATTGAGGACTGCGGTACTTGTGGTGCGTGTTGTCGCCAGGGGTTCGACCTACTGACGGTATCCGCAAACGATCCATTCAAAGAATTACATCCCGATCTCGTGCAACTTCGCGACGACGGTGAGTATTGCGTGCCGCGCCCCGAAGGCTTCTGCGTTGCGTTGGACGGCGATGGCGACCAATCAAATCCGTACCGTTGTCGACACTACGATACCCGCCCAGAGAACTGTGCAGATTTCGAGGTCGCAGGAGAAGCTTGCCTACTCGCTCGCCGCCGGGTTGGGCTAAGTCGATGAAACTTGAGAGATGATAAAAGGCGTCTCCAATGAGCGGATAAGGAATCCCAGACGCCCCGGGTTGAACACATCTCAATGCTGACAGAATCAATACGTGAAGTGCATTTGAATTTCTTGATTTGTTAAGCCCGACTTCTTCATCTCAAACGCTTGTTTGACAGAGGGATGCATGAAGATGATCAAGCCGTAGACCATCAACGCGATAGCCGTCGGAGCACAGTAACAAGTCAACATGGAAACCAATCCAATGCAGAGTGTAAAAATAGTGAGCCTTCTCCCACGATATTGAAAACCCAGTATGCCCGCGATGATATGCAAGATTCCTATCATGGCGCTGGCCGCACCTAATCCGCCAAAAACCCAAAACATTATCACTTTTCCTGCGGCAATCCCCCGCTGCACTTCAGGATCGTTTGCATTTGGGTTTGGAATATCGAACAAACCAAACTGTGTGAACATTACGCTGTTAATAACCAGAATCAACGCGACCAATAAAAGCAAAGCCCCTTGAACCAACATCAACGTCGAGACGACGGCGACTTGATTAATGTAAACACGGCCATACCCCGGTTTTGATTGGACTTTCGATTTGGGCACTGCCTCACAAGGAGACTGGTAGGGATTGTTGCTCACTTTACTCTTTCATTGTCGAAGATAACTGGGCAAGGCTTTCCTTTGCACCACAACTCCGTATCGTTGGAACAGGAACCCAATCTCACTTGTAGTGGGCTGAACAATGAATGACACACGATTCGGTTCAGCCTTTTACTCCGACATTCGTTTTGACCCGATCAGTATTTGGGGCTAAACAAAGCCAACTTCAAGAAACATGCCATGCCATCGGACCCAATACCTCAACGCGATCCAGAAACACGAGAATCACAATCGCTTGCTGCACCTACCATCGAGCTGTTAAAGCAAAACAACAGTGGATCACTCTCGACGTTCTCCGTCAAACATCCCGAGTTCCCTTTTGCTTCGGTAGCCAGCTATTGCATGTCGCCACAAAACGAACCCGTATTTTTCTTTAGCTCGATGGCAACCCACTCAAAAAACCTCCGCAGCAATCCCAATGCTGCTTTGCTGGTTACGGCATCCCAATCAGCCAGCGCTCTAGCTGGCGGGCGGGCAACGGTGATGGGCACACTCATTCCGGTCGAGGAGAACATCGAAGAAATCCGAAAGGCCTACTTGGCTGCTAATCCAGACGCAGCCCAATGGATGTCATTTGGTGATTTTCAGTTTTACCGAATGGAAGTCGTCGATATTTACTTTGTCGCCGGATTTGGAGTCATGGGTTGGATCAGGCCGGAGGAGATTTCGAGTCAGTAGAGGGTGCGCCTTCTCGTTCGTCACCTCTGCCAAAGTAGGAGCACTGCTAACTGCTCAACCGTTCTTCAAGCACGCGCACTTCTCAATCGCGCACGAAAAACGCCTCGTATGTCTCATCAGACACGAGGCGGTTCCGTTTACCGTCGGGGTAATATTGTATTGTTTGGATTATTCGAAAGCGTTGGAAAGCTCAGATCCTGTGTTGCCCCAAAATACATTGGCTTCACCGCCAACTGCAAGGATTGAGAACAACAAAGCTCCAGCAATCAAAGCCAACAGGATTGCGTATTCGGCTGTGGTGGCTCCAGCTTCACTGGTCAAAAAGTTTTTCATCAGCTAACTCCTCTAAGGGATTGTGTTGATACAAGACATTGCAGAACCTGTGCCAAACTTCTTTTTTGGGGTTTTACTTATCCAACTCTGTAACGATGTTTCATTTCGGCATCATCGAGTATGCCTAATGTTGCAAAAGAGAAAAGTCTTGTTGAGTTTTGAATACATTTGGAGCAATCAGTGCAGAACAATCAACCCGCCCCGAGTGCGCACAGAGTCCTGGATCAGCCCGCCGCGATGCCACATTGCGGCTTGGTCTTTGCGAAAGCCCAGTCGTAGACCGTTTGTCCTGTTCACAAATCTGTGCCCGCAGACTACGATCGCACCGAACATTCTCTGGCCCAAACGAACAATGACCCAATGAACGACGCTTTACTGGCGGCTTGCCAAAACGAAAACGAATCACTCACCGAACTTGCGGCGGCCATTCTTGGCTCCGAATTTTGGTTGGTCAATGTTTCTGAGCCTGATCAAAACGACACGTCGGCGATGGTTATTGAAATCGAAGGCTTCCCAGCACTGGTAGCGTTCACATCAGAAGACCACGCCGGAACATTTGCCGAACTTGGCGAAGACGTTCCTCTAAACGAAGAGGATGAACTCCCCTGCTTTTTGGTGGACGGAAAGGAATTCCTAACCAACCTTCCAAAGAAATTTGGAATCGTCATGAACCCAGAGACGGAACACAGTTTTGTTTTCGCGCCAGAGGTTGCCCGCAAGATTAAAAAGACGGCAGCCAAGTAACGCCCATGAACGCCGACCTTGGCATGACGTTCAACCAGCCCCAAACCGGGCAGGCAGCGAACATTGGATCAGGGCGTAAAAAATGCCCGCCGAAAAAATCGACGAGCATCTTTATATCTTCATGAACTAACTTCAGGAGAAAGTTACTCCATCGACCAGTCTTTCATCTTGTCCTCAGCTGAAGCAATTTCCTTCAGCTTGGCTTCAACGTCCATGTCTTTTGGAGCTGAAAAACTACAAGATCTAGACGCTGTGTCACACTCAATGTCTGATACACCCAAAGTCTCTAAAGCGCTACGCACTTTTGTTGCACAACCGCCTCAGGTCATGTTTGGGAGTTTGAGGGACACTGTCTGAGTTTCGCCAGTTGCCGGAGTAGTGGCAGCAGACTCAGTTGTTTTGGCATCTTCTTTTTTCTCGGGGGTTGCAGCGCTGTCGCAACCGACTGAGATGGCGAGCATAGCGCAAGCCATCAAAGTTAAAAGTGAACGCATTCGAATTCTCCTGAATTACAAACTTTAGAATTGGGTGGACGAGACTTGCTCTACGTGTTGAACAATCAGTCACAACTTATATCGTATGCTTAAGTTTCGGATGAGACACGCCTTGAGTTCATAAAACGAGCTTTTAATTTGGATTTTTTGGGTGGTTTGTGTGTCATCACTCACCGTCCCGATAACTGGTAAAGTTGAGTGTTTTGCTTCGTACGATTGCCGTCCCCAATCGCAAGCGGTCAATTCCAGCAAAATGGGTAATGTGACGGGTAAATCAGCACCGATGAAGGGTGAACTGGTTTTGATATGACCAGTCGCTCAGAAATCGCTCACGATTGGACGTTTAATAGCCAATTGGTTTGAATTTACTCGATTTCTCTTCTTGCAAAAAATGGGTCAATCGGTAAACTTGGCGGATTAATTGCAGTGAAAAATAACGAAAATTTGTACTTGTAGGAGTTGGATCGAACGCGAGGCGGTAAGAGTCACAAGATTCGCCGCGGGCACGGGATCATTGGTTATGGCCATTACGAAAGACAAAAAAGCTGAGTTGGTTGGTGAATTTCAGACGCAGGACGGCGATACAGGTTCGCCTGATGTGCAGATTGCCATTCTGACAACTCGGATTAACAACTTGACTGAGCACATGCGTTCAAACAAGAAAGACTACTCAACTCGCCGCGGCCTGTTGGGGATGGTCTCTCGACGTCGTCGATTGCTGGACTATGTCCGGAAGAACGACGCTGACCGTTACCTCGATATCATCGAGCGATTGAATATTCGTAAATAGTTTGTTTCTAGGGCGTTGCCGGGTCACCTGCAACGCCTTGATCTTTTTGCACTGTGAGACGAGTGCTTGTTAATTGAATCATGGCGATGAACTTCGTCTGCATCGAGCTGATTTTCTCAGTGTGATGCTTTCTGTAGTCGCCATCTCTGATTCTTGCTTTGGTGAGGGCTTTCGTAAGTTGTTACTTATGCATGTTCTTATTCTCTCGTGAGTCAATTACTCATTCTCGAGTGATCGTTTGCTGCTTGATTCTCAGGACTTCCACAAATTGTGGGAGCTTCTCCGGATTTCGAGCATCAATCTGCAATTGTTGTCGTCGCGTCGGTTGTCAGTTCAACCAACGCCGCAATTCACTTCCACTGTTGAGCCCTTTTTTAACTCAACCGGTGGGCTGATGTTTTTGAGATGCACGATCTCATTGTGAATTGCAATCAAAATTAGTGATGAAGTTTTAATGTAGGAATGAATTGTGAAAATAAGAGTAGAAAAAAAAATCGGTGAAAGCGTTCTGTCTTTCGAAACTGGCTACCTAGCGAAACAGGCAGCTGCAGCTATTTTGGTCCAATACAACGACACCGTTGTGCTTTCGACTGCAGCGACTGGAACCCCCCGTCCGGGCATCGACTTTTTCCCGTTGATGTGCGATTACCGCGAGCGAACATGTGCAGCGGGTAAATTCCCAGGCGGATTCATCAAACGCGAAGGCCGTCCAACCACAAAAGAGACGCTGACCGCCCGTTTGATCGACCGTCCGATCCGTCCGATGTTTGCCCCTGGATTCAAAAACGAAGTCCAGTGCCAAAACTTCGTTCTCTCCAGCGACAAACAAACAGATGGCGATGTGCTGGCGATGAACGGAGCATCGACCGCCTGTTTCATCTCCGCCATGCCTTTCTACGATCCAGTCGCCTCGACTCGTATCGCTCGTGTCAACGGAGAGTTCATTGCTTTCCCAACGCATGATCAGCTCGAAGAAACTGACATGGATGTTATCATGTCGGCCACTGAAGATGCCGTCACGATGATCGAAGGTTTCGCTCGCGAAGTACCCGAAGCCGACATGATGGCCGCCGTAGAGTTCGGGCACGACATCTGTCGCCAAGTCATCGAACTTCAGCGTGAGCTATTCGAAAAAGTCGCCCCTGAGAAAGACGAATTCAACGCTCCAGAAGACAACGGGTTGCTTGAGAAACTCAAAGGCAAGTACTACGACGATTACAAAGCCGCAGTTTTGATCGCTGGCAAGCACGATCGTGGTGCCGCAAAGAACGCGCTCAAGGATAAAATCATTGCTGCGATGATCCCTGATCCTGATGCCGACAATGCGTTCTCTATGGGCGATGTCAAAACAGCGATTCACGATCTTGAAGAGCGAGTCATTCGCGATTCAATTCTTGCAGGTGTTCGATCAGACGGACGCGACGGCAAGACATTGCGTGCAATCGAATGCCACACCAACGTTATCCCGCGTGTTCACGGTTCTGCTGTTTTCCAACGTGGTGAAACCCAAGCGATGATCACTGTCACACTGGGAACAGGCCGTGACGAGCAACGTGTTGATGGCTTAATGGACGAGTACTCCAAAAAGTTCATGTTGGATTACAACTTCCCGAGCTTCAGTGTTGGTGAGTGTCGCCCAATCCGAGGTCCTGGACGTCGTGAAATTGGACATGGTGCATTGGCCGAGCGAAGCATCAAACCAGTGCTTCCAGATCTCGACGATTTCCCATACACCATCCGAATCGTTTCTGACATTCTTGAATCCAACGGATCGTCGTCGATGGCGACAGTCTGTGGAACAACGCTGGGCCTAATGGCCGCTGGCGTGAAAATCAAAAACCCAGTTGCCGGTATCTCCGTTGGCATGGTTCAGGAAGGCGACGATTACATGTTGCTGACTGACATCCTCGGAAGCGAAGATCACTTTGGCGACATGGACTTCAAGGTTGCCGGTACACAAAACGGCATCACGGGCATTCAGCTTGACCTGAAGATTCGCGGAATCAGCAGCAAGATCCTGAAAGAAGCGCTGGCTCAATCTCGCGAAGCTCGTATCGAGATCTTGCGTACAATGCTTCGCACGATTTCCCGCCCTGCAGAAAATCTTTCGGACAACGCTCCACGACTGTTGGTCACTCAGATCGACCCAGAAAAAATCGGCATGTTGATTGGCCCTGGCGGAAAGAACATCCGTGCGATCCAAGAAACAACCCAAACCGTTATCGAAGTTTCCGAGGACGGTCGCGTAACGGTTGCTGGTAGTGATGGAGCACTTGCAGAAGTCGCTCTTAAGAAAGTCGAAGCCTGCACAGCCACTGTTCAGATCGGTAAGATCTACGACGGGACTGTCAGCAGCGTTAAAGACTTTGGTGCGTTTGTCGAAATCCTTCCAGGTCGTGATGGGCTTTGCCACATCAGTGAACTTTCCAACGGCTTCATTGATAACGTCGAAACGATTTGTCACGTCGGCGATGAAATGAAAGTTCTCGTCATCGACGTCGACAACAACGACCGAGTCAAACTTAGTCGACGGAAAGCCCTTGAAGAGCTTGGCCTCGAAGACGAATTCGCAATGGCAACTGCCGACGCGGCATCTGGTGAAGGTGGCGAAGGCGGAGGTGAAGGCGGATACGATCGGCCACCACGCAGTGAAGGCGGAAGCGGCGGAGACCGTGGTCGCAGTGGCGGCGGCGGTGGACGTGGTCGAAGCGGTGGTGGCGGGCGCGGCCGAAGTGGCGGTGGCGGTGGACGCGGCCGAAGTGGTGGCGGAGGCGGCGGAAACCGTGGTGGTGGAAGCGGCGGCAACGGTGGTGGCGGTCGAGATCGTCGCTAAATCGAAGCGTTTGGTTCCTGTTTTGGAACTCTAAATGAATTAAAATTGCTCGGGACAGATTTTTCGTCCCGAGCTTTTTTATTGCCCAGCCTGAATCCTGAATCCTGAATCCTGAATCCTGAATCCTGAATCCTAACTACTAACTACTAACTACTAACTACTAACTACTAACTACTAACTACTAAAAGCCGCTGCTAAAAAACCATGGAACCCATTGATCGACTTCGAAAGCGTTACAACGAACTAGCCAGTTTGGCAGGTTCGCTTGCGCACGAGATCAAAAACCCACTTTCCATCATCGTGATGAACATGGAACTGCTTCACGAAGATTTCGAAGCGATGACAACCCCCGACGGTCGACGAGCCCTGCAGCGTACTGAAACTGTCATCCAGCAATGCACACGACTCGAAACACTGCTCAATGATTTTCTTAAATTCACAAAACTCAGCTCGCTGGAATTAAAACCCGGCAGCTTGAACGGGCAAATTTCTCAAGTGCTTGATTTCTTTGAGACTCAAGCTGGAAAACAACAAGTTGAAATTGTCCGACACCTCGACGCCGACCTTCCTAGCATCAACCTCGATCCACAAACACTGCAAGCCGCGTTGGTCAACCTTGTCAAAAACGCGATGGAGGCGATGCCCAACGGTGGTGAATTGCTTGCCCGCACACGCATCACCCGAACGGGAGTCGCACTCGACTTGATCGACACAGGATGTGGAATGGAAGCCTCCGCATTGATCAATATGTTCAAAGAATTTTATACATCCAAAGAGGGTGGCACGGGACTTGGATTGCCCACAGCCAAAAAAATCATCGAAGCCCACGACGCGAGAATCAATGTCCAATCCGAAGTCGGACAAGGCACGCAGTTCACGATCGAATTCTTGACCCCCAAAAGAATCTAAACTCAGCCAATCGCGCCGAATCCGAACGCTCACTCACCTGGCTGTGACTCAGGGGTCACAACCAACTTTTCATCGATAACTAAAAATGAAACTCATTCGAAAACTTTCTGAATTTCCAGACTCCCTTCGCGGTGGAGCGCTGACGATTGGAAACTTTGATGGCGTGCATCGAGGGCACAGCGTGATCATCGACCAGCTGAAAAAATTCGCTACCGACAACAACGGCCCTGCGATTGTATTCACGTTTGACCCACATCCGGTTCGGCTGTTGCGACCAGAACAAACGCCACCGCCATTGACTTGGACCAATCGTAAAGCCGACTTGCTGGCGGAACTTGGCGTGGACGCTGTTGTTGCCTATCCAACAGACAAGGCATTGCTTGGCCTCACTTATCAAGAGTTCTTTCAACAGATCATTGTGGATCAGCTGGGTGCCAAGGCCATGGTCGAGGGGCCAAACTTTTTCTTCGGTCGCGGCCGAGAAGGCACCACTGAAAAACTTGCCGAGCTTTGCGTTTCCAACTCCATGCAACTCAAGATCGTCGAACCGATGCTTGAATCCGACGAATACATCTCAAGCAGCCGCATCCGGAACCTCGTCAAGATCGGCGACATTGATCAGGCTCGTGAACTATTGACCCGCCCTTATCGAATTCGCGGAATGGTCACCCATGGTGCGGCTCGCGGTTCCAAAATCGGATTCCCCACAGCAAATCTCGACGCTATTGATACACTTGTGCCTGCGATGGGAGTTTATGCTGGCCGGACTTATATTCACGGTCGATCGCACTGGTCGGCAATCCACATTGGCCCCAACCCGACGTTTGGTGAAGACCTCCCTAAGGTCGAATCTCATCTGCTCGATTTCGAAACGTCGATCTACGGCGAGGCGATCGAGGTTGATTTTATTAGTCGTCTGCGGGATATTCGACAGTTTGGATCACCGGACGAACTGGTTTCTCAACTAAAATTGGACGTCGATGCAACGCGGAAACTTTCACGAAAGTTTTCGCATTAGATTGGGGCAAAGGTTTTCAGCGTAGACAAACTTCTTGCTCGCCGAAAAGCATCCTGCAAATCGCGGGAAATAGCTCTACTCCTTCGAGTTTAAAATCGAACCTCCCGCTCGTGCAAACACCCTTTAAACCACCATTATACCCAACCCAAAAGACACGAAACCATGAACGTTGACTGGAACCGTTTTAGCGAAGTCATTTCTGCTGCTAACAATATTATTTTGACCAGCCACATTCGCCCTGACTGCGACGCGCTTGGCAGCTGTCTCGGCATGGCTGGAATTCTGGAAGCACTTGGCAAGAAAGTTCGCATCGTCTGCGGTCAGCCCGTTCCTCCCAACCTGAAGTTCATCGATCCTGAAAACCGGATCATGTGCATCAACGAAGACATCAAAGCCGAAGAGTTTGCCGACGCGGATCTTCACATGATTCTTGATACGAGCGCTTGGGTTCAGCTAGGTGACATGGCTGATGTGATTCGAAATTCAACCTACAAGAAAATCATCTTCGACCACCACGTCGGTGAGGATGACATCGATGCAGAACTATTCAAAAACACGACGGCCGAAGCCGTTGGCCGAATGTGTGTCGAGGCGGCCGAGCACTTGGGCGTAATACTGACTCCAGAAATTGCAACTCCGTTGTTTGCAGCGCTGGCGACAGACACAGGCTGGTTCCGTTTCAACTCAGTCAAAGAAGTCACATACACGGCCGCTGCAAAATTGATGCAAGGCGGCGCGGTGCCAAGCAAAATCTACGGCGATCTCTACGAGCGTGAAACGGCCGGTCGCGTTCGATTGCGTGGAACCGTTCTCGCCCGGATCCAAACCGAGCTCGATGGACGTTTGGCTCATACGTTTATCATGCCCGATGATTACGAAAAAACTGGCGCTCAAACAACCGACACCGAAGATCTAATCAACCTCGCGTTGGAAATCGACGGAACTGTGTTCGCTGTTATTTTAGTGGGTCAAGTCGACGGCGGTTTCAAAATGAGTTTCCGAAGTCGCTGCCAATCTGAGGCCAACGTTGTGGCGTCCGAGTTTGGCGGAGGCGGTCACAAAGCCGCAGCCGGCGCGTTCATCGACAGCAACGATTTCGAAGCTGTTCAAAAACAAGTTCTCGACCACGTGCGTGCAGTTCTTTCGGCAGAATTCAGCGCAGTTAGTTAAAGTCAACCAGAGCCAAAGTCAACCAGAGCCAAAGGCAACCAGAACTCCAGACGTCGACGCTTATCTAATTGATTTTGCGAAAACACACCCAACTTGAGACTTACAAAATCCCATGTCCTCCGCTCCCAAGCCGTCCGCGATTCGCTGTAAAAATCTGGTAAAGACCTATCAAGGTAAACCACCAGTTGAGGCGGTCCGCGGGATCAACTTCGAAGTCAAAGTTGGTGAATGCTACGGTGTGCTCGGTCCCAACGGGGCTGGCAAAACAACGACGATCGAGATTCTTGAGGGATTGCTCGGTGCGACATCTGGTGAAGCCGAAGTGCTGGGGATGCATTGGGGCAAAGACGCCATCGCGATTCGCGAACGTATTGGGGTGTCGCTTCAGGAAACTCAACTGAGTGACCGGCTGAGCGTGGGTGAAACGTTGAATCTGTTTCGCAGTTTTTATTCATCGGGGATCGCCCCCGCCGACGCGATGGCCCGCGTGTCACTAGAGGAAAAAGAAAAAGCCTGGATCAAAACGCTCTCGGGTGGCCAAAAACAACGCTTGGCTGTTGCCACGGCATTGGTCGGCGACCCAGAATTGATCTTCCTTGACGAACCAACGACAGGCCTTGATCCCTCCAGCCGTCGCCAATTGTGGGACATCATCGAGACGTTTAAACGCGAAAGCAAGACGGTTCTGCTCACGACACACTATATGGAAGAGGCGGAACGATTGTGCGATCGGGTTGCAATTTTTGACTCGGGAAAGATCATTGCCGAAGGGACGCCCAGCGAGTTGATTCGGTCGATCGGCGCCGAACACGTTATTGAGTTTTCCGTCGATCGTGATCATGACACGCTAGATTTGTCGGAAATCAAATCGATTCCGACCGTCGATCAAATTGAAAAAACAGAAACAGATTTTCGCGTCACGGTAGGCCAACCCCATGTTGTCTTACCTGAGCTAATTACAGGACTGGCGAGCAAAGGAATTGCTCTTTCGAGTTTGACGACTCGCCATGCAAGTTTAGAAGACGTTTTTGTCAGTCTGACCGGGCGACATCTGACGGACGAAGAGCCTGCGAAATCAAGTTAAGTTTTTTCGAACTTTCAACTTGCCAAACACCATCACGAAACACACGTTTCTAACTACCAATCTTTATGAAACAGATGCACCCCATCCTTGCGATTACTCTTGCCCGATTGCGTGAATTCGTGCGCCGTCCGGAAGCCGTATTCTGGGTTTATTTTTTCCCGGTGTTGATGGTCGTTGTTCTTGGTGTCGCGTTTCGCAACAAACCCGTCGAGTCGTTTGCGGTCGACATTCTTGAAGGCCCCATCGCGGCAGAGATCGTTGAAAAACTAGAGCCAGAAACTCGAATCAATCTAACGATCGTTTCTGAATCCGAATCCCTCGACCGCCTGCGAACCAGCAAGACCAGCATGCTCGTGCTGGGATCAACTAGTTTGGACAACGTTGAGTACAAATACGATCCCGTTCGCCCCGGAAGTCTCGCAGCGAGAAACCTGGTCGATTCCCAGCTGCAAAAATCCATGGGTCGAAAGGACGTCATCCAAGCGGTTGATGTTGAATTCGATGAACCGGGCAGTCGCTATGTCGACTTTCTCGTTCCTGGATTGCTCGCCATGGGACTGATGGGTGGTGGGCTTTGGGGGGTAGGGTTTGCAATCGTTGACATGCGAATCCGTAAGTTGCTTAAACGGTTTATGGCGACGCCGATGAAGCGAACCCATTTCTTGATGGGGATGATGACCAGCCGTTTGATCTTTATGATTCCGCAGATTGTGGTGCTGCTTTTGTTTTCGTATTTGATCTTCGGTGTAACGATCCATGGTAACTGGGCGTCGATCATTCTGGTCGTCATCATCGGCGCGATTGAATTCGCAGGAATCGGATTGTTGGTGGCCGCTCGCGCTCAAACACTCGAAACAGTATCGGGTTTGATGAACCTCGTGATGCTGCCGATGTGGACGTTGAGCGGGATCTTTTTTTCGTACGAACAGTTTCCAGAAGTCGTCCATCCGCTGATCAAGCTCCTTCCGCTCACACCGTTGATTGACGCCCTTCGCGCGTTGATGATGGATGGCAAGTCGATCATGACTCTGGGGCCAGAGCTGGCCGTGATGATTGGCTGGAGTATCATCCCATTTGTGATCGCTCTGGTCGTATTTCGCTGGAACGATTGACCAACATGGACAGGTTGAGCCTGAACTGACGGCCTCCACCGAACGTTTCAAATACTCGGGCAGCGCGTTTTGACGCTACGCGATATTATGCCGCAACTGATGATCGCTCCGTGATTTCCAGCCTTCCCTCCAGCTATTGCCACCCAAAAGCGGGTCCAATTTGGCGATACGAATTTTCAGCCGCAAGAATCCGAACTGTTTTGTGCCAGAAACTACTTTTGAGCCGTTTCTTTTAAACGATAACGTACGACGTTCGGGGGAAACGAGTTATACTCTGGATTGTTATTTAGCACGTTAGTGGCACCCAATCGCTCTAAGATGGGCTGCTGAAGCATAATTCAAGAGGAGGATCACGCATGCGTTTGAGGTATTTGTTAGCCCTGACAATGTTTGTCGCGCCTGGTTGTTCGCAACCTAGCACGGCCGTCAGTGATACGACGAGAGTTCAGAAACCTGATGCCGTTGCGGCCACTCAGGATCCTGAGCAAGAAAAATCCAAGGACGAAACGGCCAAACCAGACAAAGAAAAAGCAGCCGCCAAAGCCAAGCCAGCCGTTGATGAAGAAAAAGAAAAAGCGGTAACAAAAACCGAACCTGCAGCGCCAAAAAAGAGCGCAGAAGAAACCGCCGCAGCTGCTGCCGTCAAAGCTGAAATGGCCAAGGCCAACAAAGCCAAAGAGCGCCTGGCTGCCGCGAAAGAAAAATTCGCTGCGATGACCAAAGAATTCAACGCCGCGACTAAAACTTTTTCTGCTGCACGACGCAAAGTCAAAACTCGTGAAGAGTTTGACGCACTGATGAAAACCGCTCCTCTTCAAACAATGGGCGATCAGTACATTGAATTTGCCAAAGAATACAAAGGCACTGATGAATCTCTGAATGCGATTCGCAAGATCGCTGCTGGTGGTTCAGGCGAAGCAAAAAAAGAAGCCATGAACATGCTTCTCGAATTCGCACAATCAGATCCAGATTCAGCAAAAGCAAAGTCTGCGTTTCAGTTGATTGCCAGAAGCGGATCAGGCGACGCGAAATCTGCAGCAATGAAGCAAATGCTCGCCACTGCGAAATCAGATTCGGACAGTGCTTTCAATATGCTTTCCACAATCGCCATGGCTCCTGGCAAAGACGTTTCAAAAACCGAAGCCATTGAAAGCCTGATGGATTTGATCAAAGCCGATCCAACATCCGAACGGTCCGTTGACTCGCTTGTCAAAATGGCCATGCTTCGCACCGAAAGCGAAGCCAAAGATGCTTCGATTGATTTGCTAATCCAACACCACGTCAACAACCCAAAAATGATTCCGTTGATGTCAACGCTTTCTCGCGGATTGCCGTCTGAGAAAAATGACAAGTGGCTGACAACGATTTCCGAAAACGCTTCGGGGCCCGTCAAAGCCAACGCGGTTATGAATCGTATTGCGTTGGTCGGCTCAATCCAAACCTATTCAACGATGTTGGCTGATGCCGATGAGGACATGCGAAAGAACTTCCCTGCCGAAGTTCAAGAGTTTCTGAAGAAAGAACGCGACGAAAACGAACTCGAAATGCTGGACAAAATGCTTGATGGCTACGTCAAGGAAAACACGGCATTGATCGCGAAGGCTGAGAAGGAATTGTTTGCACTTCGAAATCTTGCAATTGGGAAAACGGCTCCTGAAATCGTTGCGAAGGATTTGGACGGCGTCGAATTTAAGCTTTCTGATTACCGTGGCAAAGTCGTCTTGCTCGACTTTTGGGGCGATTGGTGACCACCGTGCCGGGCTATGTACCCACACGAGCGGTCGCTCGTAAGAAGAATGGCAGACAAACCTTTCACAATCATTGGCGTTAACAGCGACCAGGAAATTGGAAGAAAGACACTCGAACAAATTCGGGCCGTCAGTAAAGAGAAGAGTTTGACTTGGAGAAGCTTCCAAAACACAGACCCGGAAGTAAAAATTTCGACGACCTGGAATGTCAAAGGCTGGCCTACGACTTATCTGATCGATAAGGATGGCAAGATCCGATACAAGAACCTTCGCGGAGAAGGTCTTGATAAAGCCCTCGAAGAACTGATGGGCGAAATGGGCCACGAAGTCAGCTTGGTTGGCGTTGATCACGAAGCCGAAGACGAAGCTGCCATGGCAGCGGCGAAGGCTGAACGAGAAAAGCCAGAAGAAAGCTCCGAAGAAGATCCTGAAAAGGAAACTTCCAAAGATGACGACTCTGAAAAGAAGGCTGACGAAAAGCCGGAAGCAAAGAAATCAGAAGAAAAAGCATCTGAAGACAAAGCTGAAAAGAAGAAAAGTGAAGCCGAAAAAGACGACGCTAAATAGTTGACGTCTCTCACTAATTTTCTACTGAAACCCAAAGGGGTTTGACTTGCATGATCGCAGGTCAAACCCTTTTTTTATGCCCCGCCTTGTGCTTAGATCTCATCAAGACTGGCCTCGCTGGCATATGTGGGCGAAAAATCAGCAGCCAGCTTAGGAAAACGAGGGATTCGAGATCCTGCGCGTCCAGTCACAAAGATAAAAACTATAAAATCTTGCACAACATGCATTTCGTTCGCAAACCATTTTTTTTATCGACAACTCATTCTTTTTGTTCGCAAGCCGTTTCAGAGAATCGCGATAACAATTCAGGACGCGTATTCGTTACACTACAGACGTTGTGTGGAAATCGTTTTGTAGCCACGCACGCCTTTTTGCGAAACTCTTCCCCACAAAAATTGAATACCAGTGTCGAATATTCCCTTCTGCCCCGAATCAAAAATCAGTACTAACTTGGTCGCACTAACCCTCGGCGTGCTGCTAATTATCACTTGCGGTGCAGGATGTAATCGCTCGAAACCTGAGGCGAACAAGAAATCCCCCAGTGTTGCAAAACTAAAAAACCTCATCATCGACTCTCAACCCACAGTAAAAGAGAGCCCCAAGTTTGATGCTCAGCCGCAAATTGAAAACTCGCTGGTCATCGGACTAGACACAGACATGTCATCAGGTTCTGCGATGTCGGGGGAAGCGATTCGACGCGGTGCCGAACTAGCCATTGAGGAAATTAATTCTGGTGGCGGTCTTCTCGGTCGTCCAATTGAACTCATCGTCCGGGATCATCGTGGCAATCCAGATCGAGGTGTGGATCACATCATCGAGTTCTCTGAGATGCGAGATGTATTGGCCGTGATTGGCGGTCTTCACACACCGGTGGCTCTGAGAGAATTGCAAACAATTCACAAACACAAACTAATCTATTTGGGTCCATGGGCCGCTGGGACACCGATTGTAGAAAACGGATTCTCGCCTAACTACGTGTACCGAGTTTCTGTGCGAGACGAATACGCGGGTGGTTTTTTGGTGGACCAAGCATTTGATCGCAATTTCAAAAAGGTTGGCCTGCTTTTGGAACGAACATCATGGGGACGTTCAAACGCAAAAGCCGTTCAGAATGCACTTCTGGCACGCAACGCACAACCTGCCGTTGTCGAATGGCTAAATATGGGAGAGCCCGAACTCAGCCCGCAAGTCAATCGCCTAATCGAAAACGGAGCGGATTGCATTTTATTGGTTTGCAATCCGTTAGAAGGCGTCACAACATTGAAAGCGATGGCTTCGATTCCCGAGTCTAAACGGATACCGATCATTTCGCATTGGGGTATCACCGGCAGTGATTTTGCGGAACTGGCCAAAGAATATCTTCCCCAAGTTGACCTGAGCTTTATCCAAACCCACTCCTTCATTAAACCAAAGCATCCTGAACGTTCGAACCGACTCGTCGCGGCATACAAGAATCGTTTCAAGGACTGCCAAAACGCTAAAGACATTTTCTGCCCCGCAGGAACGGCTCATACGTATGAAATATTAATGATGTTGGCGGCGGCAACCGAAAAAGCAAATTCGACCGACCGTCCGTTAGTACGCGATGCTCTCGAAACACTCGGACAATACTGCGGCGTCATTCGCGACTACGATCCTGCCTTTCGACCCGGCCATCACGATGCGCTCAACGCAGATGATTTTGTCTTGGCGAGGTTTGGCGAGAACAGTGTGATCCAGCCGATCAGTGACGCAAAAAGTGCGAGCACAACAACAACAAGTGACGAGGAGGATAAGTGAGCAACAAATCATCCAAACCTCAATCGCTCCAGTCGCAAATTTTCTTCCGAATTGCACCATTGGCGGCCTTGGCTTTACTCGCCGCTATTTTCATTAACGGTTATTTTGTTTCACAAGCACTCAACCAAGAGATCCAAGCGCGTGTCGACAAATCAGCCATCAATGCTGGTCACCAAGTCGAAGTGAGACTGAACACTATCATTGAGGCCACCACGGCGGTCGCTCAAAACGACATGGTCGTCAATGGAATTGTTGATCTGGAGCATCGCAACTCCACCCTACAGTCCTATTTTCGGTCACTCAAACTTCCAGGGACCAGCAGCCAACAAGTTTCAATGACAGACTATAAAGGGCGGGTTCTCGCGTCCACGAATGCCAACGCATCGGACCGCGGTTCGGAGGCTTGGTTCTCAGACGTCATGTCTGGCAAGCGCCATTTGGGGATGATGGATCGAACGCTAACGGTCGCTGTTCCTGTTCTTTATTCAAACCGCGCCGAAGGGAGCGTGGTCACGGCTTGCGCTCTCGACGAATTCGTTGCCCAACACTCTGCTGTCCCTGAAACAAGTGCGCTGGTATTTCACACCGAAGATTCTGTCATTTACTCAACCGACGCAACAATTGCGCCGATCAATGAAGATTTCGTTGTGGACAATGGCTGGTTGTACGCGTCGGCCGAAATCGACGGCCTCTTAGATTTACGTGTCAGTTTTCTGGAATCAAAAGAATCCGCACTCAAAGCTGCACGCGATGCAACACGATCGCAATTGATTCAATCGGGCGTACTATTAACTGGATTACTAGGCGTTATCTGGCTCGCAGCGAGACTGGCCACGAGACCGTCTGCAAACCTGCTCACGCAGATTGAAACGATTCAGAACACACGCGACCTCAGTTTGCGAGTTTCAGAAGTTGGGCCCAGCGAATTTGTTGATCTTGGCAAAGGTTTCAATGCCATGTTGAGTGAAGTCGAAAGAACAACCGTTTCGCAAGAAGAATACCGCCTGAGCCAAGAGCGTTTTGAAAATGCAGTCCGAGGCACAAGGGATGGAATTTGGGACTGGGACCTCCAAACAAACAAAACTTGGTACGCGTCGAGGTACAGGGAACTGCTGGGCTATGGCGATAGTGAAGAAGATTTTCCAAGTGAGATCGAAAGTTTTGCCAACATCCTCCACCCGGACGATCAAGAGGCAACATGGAATGCAGTCTCGTTCCATCAAGAAAACGACACGGAATTCAGCATCGAACATCGACTGAGAACAAAAGGCGGTGCCTACAAATGGTTTAGAAGCCGTGGAGCTTCTGTGCGGGATGAAACAGGAAAAGCCATCCGAATGTCAGGTTCGATTCAAGACATAAGCGAGAGAAAAGGTTTTGAACAAGCGATCCTGCAAAGCAATCAGGATTTGGAGCAATTTGCTTCGATCGCATCACATGACTTGCAGGAACCACTTAGAAAAGTCGCTTCATTCTGCGACTTGCTTCGGCAGGACTATTCCGAACAGCTTGATGACAATGGCAAAAAGTATCTTGATTTCGCAGTAGACGGCGCAACTCGAATGCGTTCTCTGATCCAAGACTTACTAATCTATTCCAGGATCGGATCTGAAAAGCACCGGAGCATTAAAATTGACTCCAACACGGCATTGACTGATGCTATCTCGAATCTCGATGCTTCTATCAAAGAATCAGGCGCCACCATCACCCACGACCAGCTGCCTGATGTTTTTGCTGAACCAAGAGAACTTTCGCAACTGTTCCAAAACTTGATTGGCAATTCGATAAAATACCGCTCTGAAGAAGCGCCGACAATCCACATTTCATCGGAAGCCCTTAATGGGTTTTGGAAGTTTGAAATATCAGACAACGGAATTGGAATCGAGCCACAGTATCGAGACCGAATTTTTGGAATTTTCAAGCGTCTACACTCCCACGCCGCCTACCCGGGAACGGGAATTGGATTGGCGATTTGTAAGCGAATCGTTGATCAGCTCCAAGGAAAAATTTGGGTTGCAAACACTGAGGGCTCCGGCTGCACAGTGTGCTTTACGATTCCTCAAAAAATGAACAAAGGGCTTCTGGGCCCAAATCAAGACACCACAACATAACTCTGAACGATCGAGTTTCAATAAACCCGGTTTAGCCCTTAACCGATACTCGATCTCGCGTCTTCTAACGGTGACACTGTTGTGCAAGTGAGCTTTCTCTCACTTCCGCACCTCCAGCGGCGCCATTTGCCGACTGGCTTGCAAGAGTTTTTGCAGCCGAGCCTCAATCTGCCGACACGGTTTCTACAAGATATTCAAGACACGTCTGAGCGAGGTACAAACAGACACCCGACTCTCAGGTCAGCAGAAAATGCCCTCTCGAAAAAGTGTCGCTTTAACTCGAACCCCAAAAGCCAAGCCTGGCGACTCTTGTTTTTAAAACGCAACGATTGCTCAATCATCAAAATATTGATTAGCGGTTGTCTTCTGATTGAAAACGTCAATCATGTTTGATTGATGCCACCGCCCTCCCCGTTGCTACTTTTTCATGAATCATCGTCCCGCCAGCTCCACAGGTTTGTCAGAACCCGACAAGGACGCCAAAAAGCCACTTGCCAAAACGTCCAGGGGTCGGTTTGGTGAGTTTCTTGGCAAATTCAACTCAGGCGAATTCAAAAAAGACAAAGAGGAAAAAGACGAAAAGAACAAACCATCTGACGATCTCGAAAGCAAACGGGAAAAGAAAAAAAGGCAACGCGGATACTTGCGTTTGTATGTCGATCGACTGTGGCCTCATTGGAAAATGGTCGCACTACTGGGATTCCTGGCGGTTTCTGTTTCCGCGCTGGAAATGATTCAACCGCTGTTCGCGCGATACATCATTGATCAAATTTTGCTTGGCGATCTCTCCCCCACAGACCGCGTCATTCGATTGAACTTTGTCGGCGGCATGTTCCTGGGCGTTGTGATTCTGACGCGTGGCTTGGGCGTTGCGCGTGCTTGGAACCAGCGTTTGCTCAACGTGCGAGTCATTCTTACGCTTCGACGTGCGCTTTTTGATCGCTTGATTCGATTGCCGCTGGACAATCTGTCCAACATGAAAGTCGGCGGGATCATCTCGCGTTTGACCGACGACATTAACAAAACAACGGGCCTATTGCAGATGGCCGTGATCTCACCGGGCGTCGCAGTTCTGCGGCTGTTAATCGCGATGGTGATTCTATTTTCCTTGAACTGGAAACTCGCGTTAACGGCGCTTGGTATCGTTCCCCCAATAATGATCCTCAGCTTGATCGCGATTCGCAAAATCCGCCCCATCTACCGAGCGATCCGCAAAGACGTCTCATTAGTCGACGGTCGCGTTGGCGAAGCATTCCAAGGGGTTCGGGCTGTCCGCGCATTTGGTGGCGAATCGCGCGAGTCGCACGAGTACACCGTCGGCCACCACTTGATCACGCGAATGCGATTGTTCGCAGCCAAACGTGAGATCATCCTGTGGAGCACTTGGGGATTCCTGATGGCGCTGATCGGTGTCGTGATCACTTGGGCAGGTGGATATTGGTACCTCGCCGACATTGCCAACAACGTTCCGGCAGATCAACGAACAACGATTGGAGACATTTCCGCGTTTCAGTTTTACACTTTGCTGCTTCTTAACCCAGTTTGGCAGATCGTGGAATCGCTCACCGAGCTTCAACGTTCGCTTGCATCGATGGAGCGAGTTTTCGAAGTGCTGGAAACACCGATCGACAAACCCGACCGAGACGACGCCATCGATGCCGGAACCGAAGTGCGGGAGCTCGCGTTTGAAAATGTGTCTTTCGCATACAAAGACGACGATAGTTTAAAGGACGATAAAGATTTTGAAGACGAAATTGCTGATCCCAATAGCGATACTGACGATGCCGATGGCGATAAAAAAGAGCCTCCTAAAGACGTCATTCGAGACTTCAGCCTGACGGTTCCCGGCGGAAGCGTCGTTGCATTAGTCGGGCGAAGTGGTGCCGGCAAGACAACCATCACCGACCTAGTCGCTCGTTTTTATGATCCCAAAAGCGGTCGCATCACGCTAAACGGGCGAGACCTTCGAGACTATCAACTTCGATCCTTTCGTGATTTAATCGGTGTCGTTCAGCAAGAAGTTTTCTTGTTCGATGGAACCGTGTTTCAAAACATTGCTTACGCCAATCGCGAAGCAACTCGGGAGCAAGTGATCGAAGCTGCCAAACGCGCCAATGCAGATGAGTTCATCATCGAGCTGCCAGACGGATATGATTCCGTCATCGGCGAACGTGGCGTAAAACTTTCCGGTGGGCAGCGCCAACGGCTTTCGATCGCTCGGGCTTTGCTAGCCAATCCGCAGATTTTGATTCTGGATGAAGCGACCAGCAACCTCGATACCGAAAGCGAACAGCTGATCCAAGAATCAATGACGACGCTTTTGCGAAATCGGACAACATTTATCATCGCCCACCGACTGTCAACTATCACACACGCCGACCAAATTGTCGTCCTAGAAGAAGGCGAAATCGTGGAAACTGGCACGCATGAATCGCTGATGCGTAAAGATGGAGCTTATGCGAAAATGATCCGTCGCCAACATGATGCAGTTAGTTTAATGTAAGATGTTGGCATGGCTCTTCGGTGCGAAGAGTTGTCAGCGATTGCCCTTCTAAATCGCTAATTCCAACGTTTCAAAAACCTTGAACTCACAATTTTCTGGGATACCCAGGGAGCAAACCATGTTTCGATTTTGGTTACCAGTCATCGCCGTCGTTTTTTCGATCGCTTGTTTCTCAGACGCGGCGTTGCAATGCGTTGTCGCCCAAAACAACTCAGAGGCCGCTGCCGCCAAGGCCTACGAGGAAATCAACTCTGAATTTCAAGGCGCCGTCAAAGAGCTTCGTCAGCTCGTTGCCAAGGCTGAGTCGAAAGACAAACAGGCAGAACTTCTTGCCACCAAGAATCCGACTCCTGTTTTCGCCGAAAAATTCATGGCGTTGGCTGAGAAGTATCCTGACACAAAAATCGCAGTCAAATGCGTTTTGTTCAACGTTGGCCAAACTAGCGGAGCACAGAAAGATAAAGCGATTTCTTTGCTGATCGAAAAGTACTCTAACAAGATCAACCTTGCCAAAGTATCAGAGTCGTTCATCAAAGAAGTTCCCCGACAACAAATCGAAGACTGGTTTGATCAAATGATCGCCAACGCATCGTCGGGTGATATCAAAGCCAAAGTCATCGTGAACTATTCTCAATACCTTGGGCAGTTGCCATATTTCCGTCGAACGATCGAACTCAACCCAGCGGTCACGGCTCGGCTTCAACCGGGGCAGCTTGATTACATCAACGCCGATCGAACTGAGGAGCAAGACAAACGTCAGGCTGAATTGCTTCAGTTAGTTATTGACAAACATGCGGATGTAAAATTCAAGGGGCGTAAGACTTGTGCAGAATACGCGAAGAGCGAGTTGTTCGAGTTGACGAGACTTCAAGTCGGAATGGTTGCACCTGAAATCGAAGGCAACGATCTCGATGACATTCCGTTCAAGCTCAGTGACTATCGCGGCAAAGTTGTCATGCTCGATTTCTGGGGCCATTGGTGTCCACCATGTCGCGCGATGTACGGCCACGAACAAGACATCACTCGCAAGCTCGCCGACAAACCGTTCGTGTTGCTTGGCGTGAACAGTGACGGAGATAAAGAAGAAGCACGAAATGCGGTTGCCAGTGAAAACCTGAGCTGGCGACATTTTTGGAACGGGCCCAAAGGAACTCGCGGACCTATCTCAACTGAGTGGAATGTGGAGACCTCTGGCTGGCCGACGGTTTACTTGATCGATGGTAATGGCGTGATTCGTTACAAAGAAGTCCTTGGTGACGACATTGATCGTGGACTGGAAGTTCTGATGAAAGAAGCAGGCCACGAGATCGACATTGCAGCCTCAGAGTAACTGCTGCTTGATCCCAACCGAAATACAATGGCCGCTCCAAATTTTTGGGCGGCTTTTTTTCATTCCAAGCTTTTAGCCTCCAAATTTCTCAACCAAGCGGCCTCTATTAACACTCAGAACAGTAGACCTGAGCTCGGCCCTACAAAGGTGATTCCAATGACGCAACTTCGCATCGTCGCGACTATTTTTTTTGCATCACTCTCTCTAGCCAACGGACTACTTGCCCAACAATCGAAAGTCGATTTCGACATTTCGAAACACAACAACTGGCATCAATGGCGTGGCCCCAACGCAAGCGGCGTTGCCAGCAAGGGCAACCCACCAACGAGCTGGAGCGAAGACTCCAACGTCAAATGGAAAACGGCGATCGAAGGCGAAGGAAGCTCCACTCCGATCATTTGGGACGATCAAGTATTCGTGCTTTCTGCAATCGAAACCGATCGCCTCCCCAAAGTTCCAGTCACGCCACACCCAGAAATCATTCCGCAGCCGCCTAAACATACCGTTGAATTTGTCGTTTGGAGTTTTGATCGGCACACGGGAAAACTCCAATGGAAGAAAGTTGTCACCGAACAGACTGCGCATGAAAGCCATCACCAATCGACCACGTTTGCGGCTGCTTCACCGACCACCGACGGGAATTTCTTATACGCGTCATTCGGCTCCTATGGCATTTTTTGCTTAACGTTTGATGGGGAACTGGTCTGGGAAAAGGACCTTGGCGATATGCGAACGAGGCGCGGATGGGGTGAAGCGGTCTCGCCAGTACTACACGACGGCAGGCTGGTCGTGAACTGGGACCAAGAGGACCAGTCGCAGATTTTTGTGCTCAATGCAAAAAATGGCGATGTGATTTGGAAGCTGGATCGCGAAGAGCCGACAACTTGGGCGACTCCTCTGATCACACAATCCAAGGAAAGCGGGGCGATGCAGCTGATCACCAACGGGACCAAGGCGGTGCGAAGCTACAACCTCGAAACGGGTGATTTGATTTGGAAGTCACCAGGTACGACTCTCAATGCAATCCCCTGCCCTGTTCAGTTTGGTAACAATGTGATTTGCATGGCGGGTTACCGAGGCAGTATGGCCTACTCGATTGACTTGGCTTCATCGGGTGAAATATCAAGTGACAAAATTGGCAAGGACCAACCTCTGAAGTGGAAAATCCCTCAGTACACGCCGTACGTTCCGTCACCAATCGTTTTGGATGGTCGGTTATATTTCAATCGCTCGTTGGCAGCAACGATTGGGTGCTACGATGCGACCACGGGCAAATCGATTTACGAAAAACCAGTTCGACTGCCTGGCCTGAAGAGCCTATACGCCTCCCCCGTTGCCGTTAGCGATCGGATTTATTTCACATCGCGTGAAGGCAAAACGATTGTGCTTCGTGGTGGTGACGATTTTGAAGTCATCAAAACGAATTCACTGGATGAAGGAATCGACGCCTCACCAGCGATTGTCGGTGATCAGATTTTCTTGCGAGGCACAAAACATCTATATTGCATCGAAAGTTCCGAATGACTGCGATGAAGTCCCATTGATGCTCCGAATTGCCCAAGGACTGGTACGCCACCGACCCCATCGATTAACCGCTTTCGTATCAACCATCGATGATCTTGCGTGCCCCATTAGTAAACGTTACACAACTTCGGCAGCAACTGTCCACACAATTCGAAAACGCTCTTTTTATGGTTTTTTTTGCAAAAACAACTAGCGCACGCGCGATTTAGTTTGCTGGATGACCAAATGTGTCACGCCACTTTCGATACTACCGGTGGAGACAAAACGTTTCCTGCAGTGAGTGCGAAGATTGAGTGCGTCAAGGGATGATGCCGTTGTCCCTAAGGAGTTAATGACATGACCAAATTAAGAAGAAAACCATCAACTAAATTTCACGCGTTTATCGTAGAACCCACACCCGATTTTGAGCCAACGAACTGGCGACAAACCCCGACACACTATCGAATCGTGCGATACCTTGGGCCAAAAGAATTCAAAGGCAGCGCCGATGCTTGGAAATTCATGCACAACCATGAAGCACTTCATGAAGAACGCTCAGGCAAACACATGAACGAGTGGGCGTTGTATCTTGATTTCGAAACGCCAATTTTTCCAAGCCTCGATTCAGATCAAGCTGACTCGAATCAAGCAACGTTTGCATCGGTCGTTTCATCGGTCGCGAATTCGAGCATGAACTAAAGTATCATCTGTCGCGATTTTGAACCTGGACCAAAGTGTCATCGACCGGAACTGGCGCTCGAACTACAAGTATATCAAACGCGACACGCAGCTAAAAATTCTTCCGACGAGCTCCTCACAGTCAGCCCAAATTGTGCATTCGACTAGACGTAACGGCGATAGACTGGAGGAACTCTGAAGGATTTGCGGCCGACTAACGCTACCGTGTTTGGCCAGAGTTGCCTCAGAGATTTCCCGGTGGAGTTGCAGTCCATTGGGGGCGCTGCGGCGCTGAGTCAGAGGTAGCCAACAAGAGCTTCAGCCGAATACTTCGAAGAAGTTACAGCCTATCGCCGGTGGTTGAGTGCAAGCGACACCACCGGCAGGCAATTCGATACGACGTGCAATGCATCCTGAAAGGGTGCCAGCAAACAAACCTCACCACAACCACAACCACAACCACGCAACGACGAGGGCAACAACCTAAGCAGTTGGTTGAGAGCACCACGGCAAAGCGCATTTTCTCAACAAGACAATGACTTGATAAACCTTGCCGGTTATTCGAGTTGCAACCTTGGTAACCTCGCGAAATAAGGTTTTCCGGCTGTAAGCATTGATCCGAGCATTCGGAATGATTCGATGGATGGAGCATAGCCCCTGCTTCATATAAATAAATGATGTCCCGAATTGCCACCAACCTAACGCTAGCCATTACGATCTCGATCGTTTGTGGCTGTGCGTCTCGACGGCAATGCCCTCCCCCTGCCTGCTCTCCGTACGTTTCGGAGAAAACAGAAATCATTGTCGCGCCGATTTCAAACGAAGGTGTTGGCTATGACTTTAGTGGGATCCCAAATTACGAATCAGTTAAACAATCGCTTTTCGACAAAATCGCGACTGGCGGATCCATTCCCATCAGTCTTCAAGACGTTGTTTGTCTCGCCGCCAAAAACTCAGAAGCCGCCGACCTACTCGAAGCCGAACGTTACGCCATCGCTTGCCAATCGCGACAGGCAACCAAAGAGCGTAGCGGCAGTATCGATCTTATCTTGCAAGGCGAAGCACTTGAGCAACGAAACATTTCGGCAGGTGCTGCAGCTGAGCTATTTTTACGATTGGTGGAAGTCGAACTACAATCCGCGTTGCTGGTAGAAACGAAACAGCATCTCGCAAAACTCCGAGAAACAACCCAGGCTGCAGACGAAGCAGGATTTGCAACGGCCGATGCAAAGAACGAATTAGCCAACAGCGACATTGAAATTAAAGAAACCGAGTCCAAACTAAGCGCCGCAAAGCAAGAACTGATGTTTCGCTTGAATCAGATGGTCAACGCTGATTTGGATAACCCTATCGACTTTCGCGTTAGCCACATGCTTCGTCCCGAAGCCATACCGTTCAACATCAAGCAACAGAATGACATCGCTTCCTCCAACCGCCCAGGCGTTCGCGCAGCCGAAATGGCAATCGCAAATGGAGTTGGAACGAATTCAATATACAAATTACTCAGCCAATTCGATTCGCGGATTGGTGTCCAGCTAACGCCGGCTTCGATCAAGTCGAAATTTCTTCGCAAACAAGTTTTGGATATGCTAAAACCGAACGAAGAAAATGACACGACGATCGAAACACGGAAAGTCCAGCTTCAACAGATCGTTGATGCCCGTCGAATGGCGGCTCGTGCGGAAGTCAGTAAAGCCTTGCTTGAGATCCAGACGGCACTAGAAGGGCTGGCCATTGCCCAGGAAGACATTGATCGCCTGAACATTCAGGCCGAGCAACTCGAATCAAAAAAAGAGCTTGAGCGAGACGAAGCCATGATCGAATCTAACCAAAATTGGGTTCAGCGCCAGAAAGCAAAATCAAAACGTGTTACGTTGGCGATTGAACACGAGATTGCAACGATCAAACTTTTCCAGGCTCAGGGAGAACTGATTCGCGAATGCGGTTTTCAGCTTGATGAAACGGCCAACAATTGCAATTGTCCGTAAACAATCGACTGTGGCGACTCAAATTAGATTCATCTACCCAGCGGAAACCATTAGAATCAGCGAAAGAAATTTGCATCGAAATTCCAAACGTTTGATACAAAATTTCATCCCGCATTGGGAAACCTTCGCGGCTAAGTGATGCCACCGATGTTCAGCAGCGGGTCGTTCCAAACGGCCGAGTCCTTTCCAAAATTAAAATGGAAACACAGATGCGTGCGATCTTTATCATTCTCGCGATCCTGATTACCGGGGTCGGCGGCTGGTTTCTCGGCAGTCAATATGGGACGAGTTTGAATGTTCCTTCGAACGTCGATTCTGATTCTCAGAACACGCCCGGCTTGCCCGCCAACAATCCCCAAACGATCCACGGTCTCGGCAAACTGGTACCTGCCGATGGCTTGATCAAAATTGTTGCTCCTCCGGGCGAACGCATTGCAAATTTGATCGATCGAAAAGTCGGCGAAAAAGTTCGCTTGGGCGAGACTCTTCTAACACTTCAAAGCCGACAGCTTCGCGAGAAGGATCTTGCACTTGCCATTGCTCGGCGATCCGACGCGCTCAAAAAAGTCGAATATGAAAAAGAGCAAGGCGCATTCACGTTGGACTCGGCCAAACTAGCACTTGCTGAAGCCGAGGCTTCCGATGAAAAGATTGCTGGCGAAGCTCAGAAAATCAAATTACTGGAACGACAACTTGCAGCAGCTAAAAAGCTTCAAGATCGGTTATTGAGTATTCAAGCCAACCCCGTTTCAGAAGACTTGGTCAATCAAACGGAGATGGACAAACAACAACTGCTGGTTGAACAGATTCGTTTGCAAATCGAACAAGCGAACTTGGATATCATGCTGGGCAAGAAAAGTGCTGAACGAGCCAAGACGGTTGCCCAAAATAACTTTAGCGCGGTTGCGAACACTTTAAAGAATGCTGAAAAAGCCATACCGATTCAGTCGCTGGACGCAGCAGTTGCGATGGCAAAAAAAGCCTACGAGATGACCCAAATCGAATCTCCTGTGGACAGCTCAACGATTTTGGACATCATCGTTCGCGAGGGCGATTCGGCAACCAACCAACCTGTGATGATTCTTGGTAACACGGACAACATGCATTGTGTTGTTGAAGTCAACGATTCGTTCCTTCACCTAATCGACCTCGACAAACACAACGACCTCCGGGCCAAAATCACCAGCACGGCTCTGAAGCAACCGATGCTCGGAACCATTATCGCCAAAGGAATCATGATCGGGGCGCCGTCATTAAAAGACCCCAACCCTTTCGCCAGCGTTGACCGACGAACCGGGACAGTAACGGTTAAACTGGACGACTCAAAAGCCGCCGCCAAATTGGTGAACTTGCAAGTCGAAGTTGAACTCGAAGTCGAACCGGGCGCTTTGAAATAGCAGGATCGCCGACGGCCCCAATGATCGCTCGAGCCCCAACAGACCAGAAACGAAGACAATGGCTACGCCACTTTCGATTTACAACTTGCTTGAAGGCGGCTGGCGAACCGTTTTGTCGATTGCTGGAATCAGCATTGCGGTAGTTCTGATCTTCATGCAACTTGGGTTTCTTGGAGCCGTTCTCGACACTGCCGTCATTTTCTACAACAACTTGAAATTCGATTTAGTCGCCTGCTCGCCAGACTATTATCACTTTTGTGATGCAAACCAAATCCCCCGGGAGTATCTCGAAAAAATTGAGAACGTTCCTGGTGTCGAGCACGTGCAGCCCTACCACATCAGCCTTGGCAAGTGGAATTACGCTGCCGAATCTGTTCAACGCGGCATGCTGATCATGGGTGTCGCCCCAACAGGCCAAACGTTTGCTCGCAATGATCCTAACCTGTCGTATCCAGACCTTTCGCAGCTTGCCGGTACAGACCGAATCTTGGTCGACCAAAAATCGCGACCTACTTTTCTCGGAGCAAATAACAAAAAAGGATTTTCAGAAAAAGACGTTGGCTTGCGAGTCGAGTTGAATCAGAAAGAAGTTGAGATTGCAGGGCTGTTCAAAATCGGAACGGGTCTGGCCGCCAACGGTGCCGCTATCATTGACGAACGCGGGTTTGCGAAACTCTTTCCCAATCACTCCGAAGCCGATGTCACGATCGGTTTGATCCAACTAAATTCGTCGCAGTCCGCCAATCCAATCGCGGCACGAGACGCAATCAATCAAGCCATGAATCTCCGACCGGGTTCTCAACCGGTCCAAATTTTGACACGCCGCGAAGTCGTCGATCGGGAAGTCAGGCATTGGATTGGAAACACGCCGATTGGGTTTATTTTCATCGCTGGTGTTGTGATCGCAATGATGGTTGGTGCGATTGTGGTTTACATTGTTTTGTCTTCTGACATCTCCAAACAGATCGGCGAGTACGCGACGCTTAAAGCTATGGGCTACCGAAACAGCTACCTTTCGCGAGTCGTGCTTGAACAAGCGATCATCCTCGGCGTGACGAGCTATATCGTTGCCTATTTTTCGTCGTTGTTCCTTTATTCCGTCATCGGGAACGCGGCCAACTTGCCACTAACAATGACGGTCAGCCGGCAGATCATCGTTTTCGTTGCAACGTTAACCATGTGTTGTATGTCAGGCGCGATCGCCATGCAAAAACTTCGGAGGGCAGATCCAGCCGATCTTTTTTGATCTGAACTTGCTATGCATTTACGTCTCGCAGCAAAACTGGCTTGGAGTAACACAACCGCTGATTGGCAACGGTTGCTGGTTCGCTGTTCGGGAATCATGTTTGCCGTCGTGTTGATTTTTATGCAAACCGGATTTCGAAACGCGCTATTCGACAGCAACGTTCGGATCATGGAAACGAAGATCGAAGCCGACATTGTGATTCGCAGCAAATCCCGGTTCATGCTTTCGAGCGGTCAACAAATGCCACTTCGACACGTCACGACGGCTCGTTCTTGCGAAGGAGTTCAAACAGCCGAACCGCTTTACATCGAAAACGTTGCCTCTCCGATTCGGCGGTTGGGGTCTTCGTCACGGAAAATTCGAGTTCTGGCGTTTGAGCCGAACAGCGAAATGTTCACCGAGTTTGGGCTTGCGAACCACGCCAAACAATTGGCCAACCCCAATACCGCTGCGGCAGATGTCAAAAGCAAAACAATGTTTGGCTTGCCGCGTTCAGAGAGTGAATTGTCCGACAAAGCATTTGGCGAGTTGGCGGGGAAACAGATTCACATCGTTGCATTGTTCGAAAGCGGTATCAATTTTTCGAACGATGGGAACTTGGTGATGACGCCAGCCAATTTCGCGAACTACTTTTCGTTTCGCGGAAGCGGCGATCCACTCTCGATGGTCGACTATGGCGTCGTCCATTGCCAGACTGATGCCGATATCAACCAAACGGTGGCTCGACTGAAAAACATGCTCGGGCCGAACATTATTGTTCAAACTCGTTCTGACTTCCTGCAATCTGAACGTGATTTCTGGGGCACCAACACGCCGATCGGGCTGATATTCTGGTTCGGTACTTTGATCGGATTCGTAGTCGGGTTGATTATTTGCTACCAAGTTCTGGCAACCGACATTAGCGATCATATGGGTGAGTTCGCGACCATCAAAGCCATGGGTTACCCGCCTATTTTCTTTGGTGCGGTTGTTGTTTTTCAGGCACTGTTACTTTCATTCGTTTCGTTCTTGCCTGGATTCCTGATTGCTCTCGTCGCATTTGCGGGGCTGAACCAACTGACTGGCTTGGTGATGTTTCTCGATTTTGAACGGACAAGTTTGGTTCTGGGTCTGACCGTGGCGATGTGCGTTATCTCAGCCCTGATCGCGTTGCGGAAACTTTTGTCCGCCGACCCTGCGAGTTTATTTTAATTTGAGTTTGTAATCTGCACCTCCAATTTATATTCCCTGAAGCTCTTAACATTTAGACAAACTCGCCACTAATTGCTATTTGACTGCCAGTCGTTGACCACGTGTTTTTTCAATATTGAATCACAATGATAAGTACTTCAAATCAAACCGAACCGCGTCCCGCCGGTCAACCAACCAATGATTCACCCGTGATCGAGGTCGATGGACTGAACCACTATTTTGGTTCGGGGGACGCCAAAACGCAGGCACTGTTTGACAACAAATTGAAAGTCAAACGTGGCGAGATCGTAATCATGACGGGTCCATCTGGTTCCGGTAAAACGACGTTGCTGACTTTGATCGGAACGCTGAGGACGGTGCAAGATGGAAGTTTGAAAATCTTGGGCGAGGAACTCAACGGAATGTCTCAGTACGGCCTGACACAAATTCGAAAGAAGATCGGATTTATTTTTCAAGCGCACAACTTGTTTGGGTCTTTGTCTGCGTTTCAAAATGTTCGCATGGCAACGGAGCTTGCCGGGATGAAGGGAGCAGACGTCGCACCCAAGATCGAACACATGTTGACGCGACTGGGGCTAGGTGAGCGAGTTCACTACAAACCCAAATCGCTTTCAGGTGGGCAGAAACAACGCGTGGCGATTGCACGTGGATTGATTCACAACCCGAGAATTGTTTTGGCTGACGAACCGACCGCAGCACTCGATGAAGAATCCGGACGCGAAGCTGTAACGCTGTTTCGAGAAATGGCGGATCGCGAGGGGTGCACCGTTTTGATTGTGACCCACGACAACCGAATCCTCGACGTGGCAGATCGAATCATCAACATGGTAGCCGGGCACATCAAGAACGATTCAGATGTGAAGCAAACTGGAATGATCTGCGAGTTCTTGCGCAAGACGGAATTCTTCGCTGATCTAACGCCGAGGACGCTGGCCGAAGTCGCGAACAATATTGAGATTCGCAAATACTCAGCCGGCGATTACATCGTTACCGAGGGCGAAGAGGGACGCGAGTTTTTTATGATTTCAGAGGGCTGCGTCGATATCGCGAAAACCAGCACCGGTGAGGTGGAGATCATCAACCAACTTGCGACTGGTAACTATTTTGGCGAGGTCGCATTGATCAAGGACCAGCCACGAAACGCCAGCGTCATTGCCACACAAGACACGACTTGTTTCGTGCTTGACCGAGAAGAATTTCGCGAAGTGGTCGATACGAGCGATTCGTTTGAGTCTGAATTGCGCAAAGCACTTTTCGAGCGAAACTAGCTGGCAGTACACGTCCGCCGAGCAGACCGGACCGTGCTGTCAGGGTCATATCGTTTGAGCGGATCTCTCATTTTCTAAACGAATAAAAACCGGTCCTCACTGTCGCTGTGGTTTCGTGACAATAAGTATCAGTAGCACCGATTAAGCGGGTCGTGCCCCCCCTTAGCCCATTTCGAGTGTCGTTTTTGCTTGATTTTGAAACAGCACGAAAAAGTAAAGGAAAACTTATCTCCATTGACCATCATTGGGCACGAGCTATAGTCCTACACTGGATTAAAAGGATCACGGTCTATCTAACGAAACTCGGAACGCCGAGCTGTCGTTTCGCCCGTGCCAAGTGACGTTTTACGTATTGGCGACTGAATCCAGAAAGTTCCGCTCGGAACAAATCAAAAGACCGTTTTGGATTCAACATGCTCAACTTTTTTCGTCAGAAATCTGCCTCTTATAAAGACGATTTGCTCTCCGGAATTACCGTCGCACTTGCGTTGGTCCCTGAAGCGATTGCGTTTGCCTTTGTTGCTGGACTATCACCGCTGATCGGCCTTTACTCCGCATTTTTCATTGGATTGCTGGCGGCTATTTTTGGTGGTCGCCCCGGAATGATCTCTGGCGCGACGGGTGCCATGGCGGTCGTTGTGGTCGCCCTGGTTGCACAGAACGGAGTGGAGTACCTATTCCCAACTGTGATTCTTTGCGGTGTCATGCAGATTGCAATTGGAATCGCAAGACTGGGAAAACTGATCCGCATGGTTCCTCATTCGGTCATGCTGGGATTCGTGAATGGTTTGGCGATTGTAATTTGCCTTGCGCAAATTGGCAGTTTCAAAACGCTTGGCCTCAATGGCGAACTCGTTTTTCTGACTGGTCCACGATTATTCGTGATGCTTGGGCTCGTTGGACTGACGATGCTAATCATTTGGTTGCTTCCAAAACTTACCCGAGCCGTTCCTGCTTCTCTGGTTGCGATTGCAACGGTGACGATCATTTCACTTGGCGTCAACTATTCGATGCATACAGAAGGAACCGAAAACCCGATCGCTACCGTTGGAGATATGCTGCGAACAAATTCGCTTGCTAAAAATTCACACTCCCATGGTCATGCGGAAGCCGACACAGAAACAGCGATCGAAACGGAATCTGACGCAGCGAAGCATGCTGTTGTTGCCTCAACCATTACGCCCGACGAAGTTGCCAACGCTGAAGCCCAAGCAGGAATTAGCGGCGGCCTACCGACTTTGTTTTTCCTTGAATATGAAATGGTCCCGTTTACGTGGGCGACGCTTGTCATCATTTTCCCATATGCCGTGATTTTGTGCGGTGTTGGCTTGATCGAATCTTTGATGACACTGACTCTGATTGATGAGATTACTGAAACTCGTGGACACGGCAACCGGGAATGTGTTGGCCAAGGAACTGCCAACCTAGTCTGCGGCTTGTTCGGCGGAATGGGCGGATGCGCCATGATTGGACAGTCGCTGATCAACGTGAATTCTGGTGGTCGTGGTCGACTGTCGGGCATCACTGCGGCTGTTTGTTTGCTGTTATTCATTTTGTTCTTGGCACCGGTCATCGAACAAATCCCAATGGCTGCATTGGTTGGAGTCATGTTCATGGTTGTCATCGGAACGTTCGAATGGGCATCGTTGAAAATGTTCCGTCGGATGCCCAAGAGCGACATGATCGTTATGACACTGGTCGCAGGTTACACCGTGATCATGCACGACCTTGCATCGGCAGTTATTCTTGGAGTCATCGTTTCGGCGTTAGTTTTCGCTTGGCAACACGCGACTCATATTGGTGCAGACATCAAACACAACGAATTTGGAAGTAAGATCTATCAGTTACACGGCCCACTGTTCTTCGCTTCCGTTTCATCATTCAAAGAGATGTTCAACCCTGCTGAAGACCCAGAAGATGTCGTGATTGATTTTTACTATTCACGAGTCTACGACCAGTCAGGATTGGAAGCCATTAATGGACTGGCTGAAAAATACGAAAGCGTCGGAAAGCGTTTGCACCTGACGCACCTTAGCCCGGAATGCAAGTCGCTATTAAACAAGGCTGGCGATTTGGTCGAGGTCAACGTATCCGAAGATCCACAGTACCACGTCGCTACCGATCGTTTGTCATGGCGAAAAGTTGGACGCACAAAAGACGAAACACTGGGTGCGTGAACGGATCACGATTGAGCCCAAACAAGAACAAGCCTTGATTCGCAATTACTGGGCCTACGCTTCTTGCGGGACTCACGAGTATTGGATTGCTAACAATTCGATGTTTCGTGATCTAGAAAACCCGACCTCTTCTCAGGCCAAATCCGGCCTACTTTTAGGCGTTGCCGCAAGCAGAGAAAACTATTTGCCATTCTGAAAATTCTCTGTAGAACTTGAGATAGTCCAGCGTTTTTGAGATCGTTCGGCCGGACATTCCTGCCGGTTCTTTTCGAAGCCTGGGTATTTCAATGATCAAAAAATGCTTATCTATTGGTCTCGCGTGTTGTTTCCTCGCTGTCCCGTCTTGCCTTAGCTATGGCAAAACACAGGGAAAAAGCGACTCTCAACCTGCCCAAGAAGAGCTGACGAAAGAACTGCTAAAAGGTGTGGCGGAGCGCGCTGGGGAAGGCAAAAAAACGGCAGACGATTGGAAAGTCGCTGCGTTCAATAAACTTCCTCGAGCTGTCCGTTTGATTTGCCGGAAACAGTTAGTGCCTGCATTGGAGTCCGAATCTGGCATTCCGCTTTTGAATGCTGTGCAGTCATTAGTCCTCAAACATCCACCTGCAACGGTCGCTGCGGTCGAAGATTATTGCCGCAGCATCGGGCATGGCGTTCTAAGCGAACGAGTCTCGGCTGAAATCATCAACCTGATCAATCAACGAGCACCCGTTCAAACTAAAACGTGGAAACCGATCTTCACGCAGTACATCGCGGCTGGATTAATCGAGTCCATCAATTCAGAAATGAGCGATCTCAACAAGCATCAATTGATGCAAGATCCACTGGAGCTTCCTGCGGATTGGCGTGAAGCCGATCAGTTGTTTTGGGAAGTCCATGTTTGGAAAAACCGCTTTCTTAATCTAGATCAAGTTGTCAGAGCGACGAACGGTTTGAATCAACAATTACTTGATGCCGCAAAAAAAGCAGAAGACGAAAACCTCGTTGGTGAAATTACAAAACGGATGATGATCGGTATCGCCGTTCGCGAAAAATTTGAAGAGATGTTGCAACGTGAGGCGGAACTTCGATTGGTCGCATTGAGCAAGGCCGAAGAGATCTTGCGAAAGAAAACAAGTTTTAAAGATCGACTGAACGCGGCGTTTGCGCTTGAACTACATGCTGGCGAGTTAACTCAATTTTTTCAGGCACACAAACCTGAAGAACTGAAGAGGGAAAAACTAAAGGACCCTACGATTATTGATCAAGGCAAGCAACTGGTGGCGTCCGGTCGTGAACACGGCAAAGACGTCATTGAAAAAGCCCTACTATTACGTGTCGGAGCACATTGGTGGTTGCGTGGCCGTTACGGAAGTTCGTCGCTTGCACACGGTTTGCTAAAACCTGAATCCGCCGTTCAAAATCAAGACGTGATGTTCGGTTTATTCATGCCTAAAAAACGACCGAAAGCCATCGGGGATGTGGATTCTGAAACGGGGAAATTGTCTCCCGGTTATGATCGCCGACACTATTTTACCTGGGCTGTCGAGCGACGAGATGCCTTTTTGGATCAGTCCAGCTACGACGGCCCTTCCAACTCGCAAACTCAAACGGTGGGAACAGCTTCCGATCGTTTTTACTGAGGCCGTTACTACTGTGATGCCGTGAGCACACACAACACAACAACGACAACGCATGTCACAACTGTTCGAGAATTGAAAGTTCAAGGTGTCAATCGCACGATTCCCTATCGTTTGGTTGGAAGTTATGAATATGGAAAATGCCTCGAATCGTTCATGCAGCTGATCAAGATTTCGACGCTGGATGAACTGCCGGTATACGACACGATCCTTAACGACCGTCCAGAGTTTACTTATTTCAACGGAGTCAGTTCCGCGTTCAACAATTTCCCAAACTTGGCAAAGGCAGACGAAATCACGCGGACCAAGTTTTGCGATGAGTACCAGAAAAAAGGCCTTCGCTGGATGATTGCATTAGCTCGCATCGAATTGGGTTCCACTATGTCGATGTACGGAGAATCTAAAACTCCTTTTGAGTCGGTGGCGAAAACCAATTACGACATGGAAGCCACCATGCAAGTGCTGTCCGACGACGTTACCGCCCACATGAAATCTCTCGCACTAGAAGAGGGATTCAAAAAGGTCATCAAGCGAGGCAGAGACATTGACACGTGGACTATCGCCTACTTAAGGCGATTGAAGTTGATCCGCGACATGCTCAGTACGCTCGGCAGATTTGGCGACAACACCGTCAAGGCAAAACTCGGCCCCTACGACAAGGAACTTGCCAAGTACGAAAATCGACTCATGGACGAGATCGAGAGACAGACACAGCCCAAGACGTTCATGCAGAACAACGTTACGAACAGACAAACACAAACCAGGGCCAGACGTATTTCCAACAAAGAAATTACTGATTGTGAAAACGTTGTTTCAAAACCATCTACGCCATCCCAACCATTCGATGGACCAGGCGGTAGACCGTCTGACAACAATGGTTCAGGAGGGGTAGCCAGATAGAACAGTCGCATGCAGGCTCGCGATGATCGCTTCGGCGAGCAGACTCATAATTGATTAACAATAAACAGCGATCGGCTTGATTGAATTTCCATCGAGCCGACGGTCGCTTTCAAAATAAAAAGAGCCCACGTGCTTTCACATGCGGGCTCTTTTTGTTTCGTTAGGTTGCTGGTCTGTTTTACAAATCTCACCAACCAAAACTACGATCGTTAAATATCAGTTCCTTCTCCGGAAGCCTTTCCGATCATGGATTCGTCGTCTTCGACTTCATCTTTTTTCTCGATTGGAATTTTGGCGTCGCCCTCTGGGCTGACAAGGTCGTTCCACAATCCATTGAGATCTTCGTAGTGACCTTCGCCGTAATGCAATTCGCCGCCGGTGTGTCCGACCCAGCCAATTCCAAACGCGAGCACGATCAAGCCAAGCTTCCAAGTGATACCATCATCCGGGTCACGGCTTCTCGCACCTGCAGCGAATAAGGCCAATAGAAACGCGACGGCGGTCACAATGAGTCCGCCAGTTCGGTGCCAAAAAACGGGCTGTGTTTGGTCAAAGAGGTCTTTCCATGCGCCGACTTCGCCACGATTCTCCATCGGGCTGAACCACCAACCTGTTGCACAAGCGATGATCGCTCCGATTGTACCAAGCCACAAGCAGTAATAGGCACAATCGCTCATCACGAAATTTCCGCGAAGGCTAAAGAATGCAAACAAACCGGATGCCAAAAGCAAACCGATTGGCAGATGGATTGCGGCCGGGTGAAGGGATCCAATTGCATTGAAAACCTGCTGCGTTTTTTTATCGTTCACATCGTTAACGGTTTCCTTTCCGTCTTCCGATTCTCCGTCTTTTTTGTCGTCGCCGCCGTCGTCCACCTTGATCGAAGCGGCTTTCATCGTGACTCCCTCTGGCCAATCAGCTCCTTGCTCGATCCAGGTCTTGACCAGAGAAATTTGAGCTGCCGACAGAGGGTTTTCTTCTCCTGGAGGTGGCATCAGTTCTTCTTCGTCATCAGAAATTAACGAAGCGTACAAATCACTTTCATCTGGCTCTCCAGGCTCGATGTAGTAATCGACAGTTGCTTCGCGGTCGTCGATGCGGAACGCTTCCTCTTCTTCTGGACCGTGGCACCCGATGCAATGTTTTTCAAAGATCGGTTTGATCTGTTTGACGAAATCAACTTTGTCCTGAGCCGTTACGGTCGAGGAAAATATTGCGAGCACCAATGTTGCTGCAATTGAAATAAGTCTTCGTGAAGTAGTCATTTTAGTTTCCAGCGTTGTGAATCAATCGCACTGAACACGGAATTTCAGAGTGATTGTTGAGTTTCCATGATAGTCAATCCAAGACAAAAATGCACTTGTGACCAAGGGCTTGAATTCGATTCGATGCTTTGGAAACCTCTCAAGCACAAGCTTATAACCGGAATTATCGGTCGAAGTTATCCAACTTTGGCTGGCCAGCGGAGTTCGTTGGAATTAGGCAACCAAAACCAATCGCGACATCCGCTCAAATGGCGTGTCGAATCCATTCTTTGATTTCGACTAACTTTCTGCGCCGGCCTGATTCCCCCAACCCCGCCGGCCACGGGTCGCTGCGTATGCAATCACAAATTTTGTTGACTTTCGAGTTCCCAAGGCCAAGAAGGTGTCTGGCAGAAGCACATCGAGTTCATTCGCCACAAACGCGGAGAGGCGAGTGACAGAACCGTCGTCTCGATCAATCATTCACCTGACACCCAACCGACGGTGCAGAAACTTGTCCATAGTGTTGAATAGTTTGCACCGTAGCACACCGCTCTTTATTGAGTCAGACTCCGAGCTTGCCTATCACAACGGACCAGATCGACCAGCAACAGCAAGGGCTGAGGGAAGATCGTTTTTCAATGGAAAGATCGCGGCCCAAATCATCCCGACCGGCCAGACCAAAGTGAAATTACGAGGAAAGCCCTAGCGGCTCCAGCAAACGTGGCCGATGCAATTTTTTTCTGGATTGCCCGACGGTAGAGCAAGCCTCATCAAAAATTGTGCGAGAGCGCCGAGGGTCTACAAACTCAATCGCTATCGATCAACAAACGTCAGAGATTGGAGAGATGACTGGCAGCACCATGATTTTCCCATCACCCAATCGACCCGTGCGGGAAACAGAAACAATTTGATCGATAATTGATTCTACGTTTTCATTGGCTGCCCAGATCGAGATTTCGACTTTGGGAACGAAGGCCAACGAGTATTCGTTTTCGCCGTATTGATCGAGATAGTTTTTCTGTCGCCCGAATCCTTTGACCTCGCGGATGCTCAGCTCTTCAATCAACTCGCCGGCGACGGATTCGATGACTTTCTCAGCGAGAAAAGGTTTCACGATGGCGACAATTTGTTTCATTGTTTTTTTGTTGGAAGTTGGCAACATTCAGTTAGCAGTATTCAGATACTCAATCTGGCGCAAACAATCGACAAACGATTACATGCACAATTGCTACAGCCCCAGGAATCTATCGAATCGTCGCCCAAGTCCAATGTCGGTCGGTTGTCGCGGTGACGGAATCAGAATCGTAGCCCAACTCCTCAACCATCTCGCAAATTTCATCTAACGATAACGATGCGTGTAACGAGTCGCGGAATAATTTCTGGGAATACTCGGTTTCTTCGCCGGTGTAAGTCATCACTAACTGGTCGATCTCTTCTTGCGTTTCGGGGCGCATCAAATCTCGCACGAAAACGATTCCGTCTTCTTGCGTGACGCGAACCATCTCTTTCAAACTCGACAGGGGATCTGCAATGTGATGAATAATGCTGTTGGACATCGAAACGTCGAACATGTGCGAATCAAACGGCATCTCTTTCGCGTCAATCTGAGCCAGCGAAACTCGATCTTCCAAACCGGCAACCTGCACGTTGTACTTGGCGAGATCAAGCATGTGTGCGGCGAGATCGACCGCCATCACACGGCAGGACTCATGCGTTTTACAAAGCTCGATTGGAATCAAAGCTGTTCCTGTGCCCAAATCAATAACATCGCCGAGTGCGAATTCTTCTTCTGCGTCGACAGACATTGCATATGCCAGAAGGTCGGCAACGAAAACTTTGTTTACTGCCGAGTGATCCATGTCGTTGTATTCCTGAGCCTCCTTGGCGGAGTCCATCACTTCAGGTTCGAGGATTCTTTGGAGTGCCATGATGTTTTCGATTGTCGGTAAAGTGAAATCCGTAGTGAAATCTGTTTTCGAACGCTGGTTTCGAGCGTTGCATTATTGATTACTCGCCGAGTGCTTCAAATTCTTCATCCGTGTTAATGACATTCGCATCAGTTGACCAAATCGACATGCCGTAGGTAATCAACCCCATGACAAAGTAAGCAATCGAAAACTGCAGAACGACGGATTTTTGTGCCGCGGAAATCACGTTCACATTCCAAATCTCCCACGGCCAAAACATCTCGTCACCCGGAAGCGGCGAATGAATGATCCCGAACAGCACCAAAATTCCGCCGATCGCAAAACAAGCCGTCGCAGCGTTAAACTTACGATCCACGATCATCGCCATAGCGGACGCCCACAGCAAACTCGAGATAATAAACCCGCCCGCCAGAACGCTGAGGTTTAGCCAAACCGATTGCAATCGTGCCGCATCCGCCTCGCCGATTTTTGAATAGTCGATCGCCATCATGTACTGACCGAGAAAGATCGTGACCAGTTTCGCGAGAGCCGGCAAACAAGCCACTGCCAACGCGGAGTAGTGTCGCTTGGGAGTGACCTGAAACGATTGACCTGTGATCTCGATCCCAATGAAAATCAGAATTGGGAATACCGCCGCCTCAGGTAGCCAGTTGAAAATCAAACTAAAGTAACCAATCAATCCGGCGGAACCGATGAACAACGCGGTCGCCAAAATATAGGCCGCGCGTCCTCCCATCGCTTTGTAGGCTGGATGCCCAATGTATGGCGTAGTCTGAATCACGCCACCACACAGTCCAGCCACAAGAGTCGCGATTCCTTCAATGCCAATCACAGTGCCGGTGTTAAAATCATCACCAGCCGACGCGGCGCTTTCCGCACAATCAATTCCGCCAATGACCGTCGCCAATGCAAACGGAATGATATACGGCAGGTAGCCCAATGCATCGCCAAATGCTGCGGTCCATCCGAATGAAAATGCGGTCAACCATTCCTGCGGCCACCAAACTGGTTCGAACGCGGTGTGTTGTTCGCTGACGATGTCGAGGCCGGCTTTGTCGATGCCGAGCATGATGTACCAAAGTAAACATCCGATCACGACCGCCCCAAGAGCTCCGGGAATTTTAAATGGTAATTGGTTTCGCCCAATCAACGTGATAAAGACAACGACCAACGAAGCAAACCCGACGATCGGATTGGCGGTCATATTGGCTAACGGAATAAACGCAATCAGAACGAGCGCGATTGCCGCTAGTGATCCCAACAAACCAGCACGAGGGACAACGTTGCGAATCCACCCCGATCCAAACGCGCAGATGATTTTGAAAACGCCAGTCAGAAGGATTCCGATCATGCCGACGTGCCACGCGTGCAAGGCGGCCTCTTGGTGAACGTCTGCCAACTGAGTCGCGATGGTTGCCGCGTTGGTTTCAGCGGCGGTCCGCATGGCTGCGATGTCCGCGAACCCGGCGGCTTTAGCGAGCTCCGTTGCTTTGCCAATAAACGCTGGCCCGATGACGAATAAAACCATGCCCAACGTACTGGGCGTATCCAGTCCCAGTGGCATCGCTGTTACGTCGGAACGGTTTTCACGCTTTGCTAACACGAATGCTAGCCAAAAGAACATCAGGTCTCCGACCAGCACACCGATGGCGGTGCCCGGGATCATGTAACTAAGTGCAAAATCTACAGGGAACCCAAAATTGAAAAGCAGCATGCTAACCATCAGCACCATGCCAGCAATGTTATCTAACATCAAGCCAAAGAAGGCGTTAACGTCGCCAGAGCGAGCCCAGATATAACGATTTTTAGCATTGTCAGGATTTGTCATTGGCTTGGCACGGAGTTTGCAAACGGTTGGTAACAGAAGGATCTGTCAGATCAGGAGACATTTGAAGTGCGGAATCCTTAGCTTTCAACCACGTGACACCAAATCTCTGAAAAAACTGTGTCAAAGCGGACCTAACGTGTCTCACAGCACTGCGATAGAGATTGTAGGGAAGGCAGTTGAGAGCAGCGGACGGACAAATCGCCTTCAAAATTCAACTGATACCACTAATTAATAGGAGACGCATCGGAAAACGGCTCGGATCAAGCTTTTTTGGCAAAGACCGAACCATCCTCCATTAAGATGCGTAAATTGGAATGCAAGCCACAATCAACGGTGTCAACTTTACGGCACGACAACTCAAGGCAAAAACTGACTCTGTGACTGACGAAGAACTATTGCTCGAATATCGCCAGACTGGTGATCGCGAATTGTACGCCCAATTGGTGTACCGTTATGAGCGTGAGCTGTTCAGTTACCTGCGTCGATACCTTGGCAATGCCGAAATGGCAGAAGACGTTTTCCAAGCTGCTTTTCTTGCTGTGCACTTAAAGTGCAACACGTTTGAAGAGGGCCGACGATTTCGTCCGTGGCTTTACACGATTGCGACCAACGCAGCCATCGATGCTCGACGACGTAACAAGCGACACAGGACGGTCAGTTTGGATACGCCTCGCGAGCAAGACAACGAGGACGTTGGTCGATTAGTTAACCTTTTGGAAAGTGGTGATCCCGACCCTGCCAACGCTGCCGTTCGTGCTGAGCGAAGTCGTCTGGTTCGAGAAACTTTAGATCAGTTACCCGAATCAATGACTGCTGTTATTCACCTGGTCTATTACCAAGGAATGAAATATCGCGAAGCTGCGGAAGTGTTAGACATCCCTGTCGGCACGGTCAAAAGTCGATTGAATTCGGCGATCACCAAACTTACCGACGTTTGGAATACCAGCCAAGTCGACTAGATGGATGTCGACGGCTGCAACAGTTGAGAGACCCCTGAAGTGAAATCTCCCTCGCAAGAAAATTTGCTGGGTTACGTGTTAGGAGCATTGGACGCTCAAGAACAACGTGACCTCGAAAAACATATTGACCAGAATCCCGAACTCGAAGTTCAGCTTCTGAAAATCAAGACCGCAATGCAGCCTCTTGATTACATTGACACTGCAGGCCCGCGTCCAGGATTAGCTCGCCGAGCCTGCGAAGCCGTCGCCAATTGGCAAAACGAAAACGGCACTGACGTCGAAGCTATTGATTCCAGTTTCGCCAACTCTGACGCTTTGGCGTTGGCCATGGCGAGTGATAGACCAAGCGAAGGATCAACACCCCGAATTCGCCCCGCAGCCCACGAACGTATCCTTCATCCGACTTCATGGTCCATCCCCGACGTCCTAGTCGGCATGGCACTCGTTGCGATCTGTGCAGGACTGCTCTTCCCAGCCATCTCCTACCAACGTTACACCAGTCGTTTGGTACATTGCGAAAACAATCTTCGCCAAGTCGGCGTTGCGATGTTGAATTTCAGTTCGATGAACGACGGTAGCTTTGTGGCAATTCCACGCGGTGGAAACATGGCGGCATCAGGATGTTACGGCCCAATCTTAAAAGACGCTGGTCTACTCAGTGACGATTCTTTGTTGGCCTGTGCCGGGATCGCATCTGAGCAAGCTCCTGTTCACATCCCATCAGTTGACCAAGTTGAATGTGCGGAATGTGACGTTGAGCTCAGCCATTACCGACGAACGATGGGCGGCCACTACGGATACTCGATGGGCTATTGCGAGAACGATCGTTACTGCTCGCCTCGAAACATGGGCCGATCCAATGTTGTTTTGCTTGCCGATCAGCCATCCGTTGATTTGGAAGGCCGTCGCAGCGCGAACCATCGTGGCCGCGGTCAGAACTGCTTGTTCGAAGACGGACGAGTCATGTTTGTGACGGGTCACTCATACGGCAACGACGCCTTGTTCGAAAACGATTACGGCCTCGTTGGACCAGGCACTGATGCGATGGACAATGTTATCGCACCAAGTCACCTTTCGCCGATACAGCTGGAGCGGCTTGAAACAATGATTTCGCCAACCGCTAGATAACCAATCATTCATGCGCTTGAAAGCCAAGCGACTCCCGTGCACTCTCAATATGCAACCGAAGCGGCAGACCTCTGTGTCTGTCGCTTTTTTAATGCCTATGTTTGACTCATCGGTATATCATGTTTCGATCGAGCAAACTTGCCCCAGAGAATGACTCAAAACGCCGGGCGATTTGAACCCACGATCAGTCCGCGTTAGAATCTGGCGTCGCACTCGCGTCAACAAACAGATTCATGCCTTGCTATCACGGACCACCCAAATGTTGTCAAAACGAAGCTCTACTGGATACCTCTCTCGCGCGGCTCGCACTGCCAACGTCGTTGCTTGCTTCGCAATCGCTTGTTGCATCTGGGTTGCCCCTGTTTCCGGTCAAGATGACCTTGAAACCCCCGCGCAAAAATTCCAAAAGCGGATGGCAGAAGTTCAGAGAAAATCGCAAGAGTCATTGGGCAATCAAATGATGCTCAGCCGCCTAACGGGCCTCACCTACAACACCGAACTGATGAAAGAAATGGAAATCCTTGGAGAGCAACGTGAGCAACTCCAACAGATCTCCAAAGATTTTCATAAGGAGCTGGGCGAGGCTCAGCTTGGAATGATGAAACTACAAGCGAAACTCCAGGAGCACAGGGCGGCTGGTGAAACCGAAAAAATCCAGGAGATTGCTATTCAAATCCAATCGGCAACTTCAAAAGTGGTAGACGCCAACATTAGCAAAGTCGAGGAAGTGTTGCTGCCACATCAAATGGAACGAATGAACCAACTTTCACTTCAGCAATCTGCCAAAATACAGTCGGAACACATTGGGTTCATCGGACTCCCTCTGGCGGTTGCGGATCGACTGGAGCTGACAAAGGAAGAGAAGAACAAGCTTCGAGACGTTACTGAACGCGTTGACGATGAATTCCGAGAAGAGCTCGCCCGTCTAAACAAGGAGAAAATGAAGGAAGTTCTGGATGCGCTTTCCCCAGAGAAACAAGAACTCTTTCGGCAATTAGTTGGCGACATCTACGACACAGAAAATGCTTCAGAAAAAATGAGAAATGAAAGACGCGAGAAGCTGAAAGAGCAAAAGAAACGAAGTCAAGAAAAACTACGTTGACGAAAAGTTACCCATTAAGACTTGGGTTCCTATTTTTTTGACCTAAACAACATTGCCTGCTTTCTCGCATCCAGCCAAAGGAATCACTCAGTGCCATTTTTCAAGTCAGTGCCCAAACTATTTCGCCTGCTTCCGATCGCAAAGTAGGTCAATCGGTAACTTACTGGTTTCCGATGAATTCGGAGAACTCGATCGCAGTGACGGGCCGGCTAACGTAATAGCCTTGAACCATATCGCATCCAGCATCACGGAGAAACTTAAGTTGCTCGGGGGTTTCGACGCCTTCTGCGACGACCTTAAGATCTAAACCATGGCCCAGCGAAAGAACCGTATGGGCGATCGCGACAGCGCGAGTACACTCCGGAAGGTTTTTGATAAACGATGTATCAATCTTAAGCGTACGAATCGGGAAGTCGCGGATGTAACTCAGAGACGAGTAACCAGTTCCAAAATCGTCGATCGCAATTGAAACACCCAGCTCGTTGATCTGATGCATCATACGAAGGGCACGCTCGCGATCTTCCATCACCGCGTTCTCGGTGATCTCCAACTCAATCCATTCAGGTTGAATCTGCGACTCTTCCATCAACAGTTTTAATCGCTCGATAAAATTGGCTTCCTTCAGTTGGCGTGGCGACAGGTTTACTGCGATCGGCCCGCAAAGGATTCCTTCGTCGTACCAAATACGAGCTTGGAGACAAACTGTTTTTAGAACTTGATGTCCCAGTGCCGCGATCAAACCAAAATCTTCGGCGATCGGGATGAACTCTGACGGTGACACCACTGCCCCATCAGGTTTGGTCCAACGAACAAGCGCTTCACAGCTGTTGATACGGTTTGTCTTGAGACACATTTTCGGTTGATAGACGACATTTAGATCGCCATTTTCGAGTGCTTGCCGGAGCTCCGTTAGCATCGCCTGCTTCTTTTCAACGATCTCGACCAACTCTGACGAGAAGAATGTGACTTTGTTCTTGCCCTCTTCTTTTGCTTTGTACATCGCCACATCCGCGTGACGCATCAACGACTCGACGTCGGTGGCGTGGTCCGGATAAATCGTCGTCCCGATGCTCACACCGATGTGTACTTCATGGCCAGACAAATCAAACGGCCTACCAAGTGCTTCGACGACGGCTCGAGAACACTCATGAGCTCGCAGTGCAGCCCCTTTTTCTTCTGGAATTAAAAGGGCAAATTCATCGCCGCCAAATCGAGCCAAAAAGCAATCGGAGCCCAGCGTTGATTTGACACGTTTACTGACTTCTACCAACAACCGATCGCCAGCATCATGGCCAAGAGTATCATTGACGATTTTGAAGTCATCCAAATCTAAAAAGCTGACTCCAAAACGAAGGTCACCGGATACATCCGAGGCGATCAGATCAGAAATTTGGTTGCGATAAAATCGACGGTTGGGCAGATCCGTTAAATTGTCGTGCAGGGCCTGTCGTCGAAGTTCGCGTTTGGTGTGCTCGATCTGCGTAATGTCCGAGAACATTGCGATCAAATTTGTTGATTCGCCACGCAAATTTTTGGACGGGCTCAACGAAAGCCAACAGGCTATTTCCTCATGCCGCTTGTTGATCATTTTCACGTTGCCAAACCATGGCCGGCCTTCTTGGGCCACCGCGATGATCTCAGAGAAATTGTGTGGCTCACAGTTGACGACTGTCGATAGGCACATACCTAAGACTGCCTGATGAGTCTTGCCAATGGTTGCGATGAATTCGGGATTGGCCTCACAAATGGCACCATCAGTACTGAGGATGGCAACTCCCTCTTGGGCGTTTTCAAAAACGCTTGCCAATAACCGAAGTCGATTCTCACGTTTCATTTCGGTCGTTACGTCTCGCGACGAAGCAACCATGTAGGGTTCGCCGGATGCCTGATCCAAGAATGCACAGCGATAGGTTGAAAGAATGACTTGCTGCTGGTCATCATCGAGAAACGATTCCAAAGCAGCCTGTTTTTTACCTGTCTCGAGCACATCCAGTTCACGTTGAACCATTTGTGGTGATCGTGTTCCTGGAAGAACAAGTTCGGCCGATTTCCCGACCACGTCTTCGCGTCGAACATTGTGTGTTTCGCAAAACGAATCGTTGACCAACACGATATCGAGGTTGGCTGATTTTACTGAAAGCGGTTCAGGAACCGCGTTGATCGTGTTATGCAGAAAGTCTCTATTTCGAGCCAATGCGAATTCATATTCTTTTCGACGTGAAATATCGCGAGCGGTCACAAATACCTGATCTCGACCGTCGACCACTGATTTTCGTAACGTTAACTCGCACCAGAAATCCTCAGCCGATTCATCGACGCTGATACGCTTGATTTCTTGCTCGACGATACTGTCGTTTTCCAAAAGTTGCATCACGGCGGCTGGCCAATCTGCATCGACTTCGAAATTAGCACTAACGATTCTCAGAAAGTTGTACTCGTCGATAGTCTGTTGGTCGCAACCAAACAAACTGAGCGCCACGTAGTTATTGGCGACCGAGTGGTACTTTTCCAAAACGACAAAACCGTCTTGTGTGTGCTCGAGGATCGTATCGACGAACGCTTTTGTTGAATCCGAGGCATTTTGTTGACTTCCATCAGCTAAATCGGACGGCAGTCGACTATGCTTGGCTTTCGCAGACTCAAGTTCTTTTGCCGCTTGCTCGACAGCGTCGGAAATAGAGTTCAGGGTACTGGGAACGGCCCCGCTTATCTCAAGCTCGCGCGACTCTTCTAGATAGCCTTGAAGATTCGCAATAATGCCTTGCAATCGGTCCAGTGATGAATCAGTTGTGAGTGTTGAGTCGGGCATAACTTGGCTGTTTTGGGGTAGACAATACGCAACCTTATGCCACGCAATGGACAAAGGCGTAATGGACCCTCTAGATTGCTCCCCTCCCTATAATTATCGACCGAACAAATCGACTTTGACGAAAATTCGCACAATGACGATTGAGTGTCTCGTGTTCAGTTCGTGACTGCAACGCTACCATCTTATCGGCCACCAATTCAAGAAACTCCAAATCGAACCCGTATGAATCGCTCACCCAAAAAACCTGAACTGATGAGCCCTGCCGGGTACTGGCCACAACTTCAAACCGCCATTGAGGGGGGAGCTGATGCGGTCTATTTCGGATTGAATCATTTTTCCGCCCGTGCGAAAGTCGGATTCACGTTGACGGAGCTGCCCGAAGTAATGGAAACCCTCCATTCAAGGGGCGTAAAAGGGTTCGTTACGTTTAACACTCTCGTTTTTGACCATGAACTTGGTCAAGCCGAAGAGACGATTATGGCGATCGCGGAATCTGGAGTGGATGCCGTCATCGTTCAAGACATCGGTGTTGCGAAACTTATCCGCAAGATCTCGCCTGATCTCGAGATCCACGGCAGTACGCAGATGTCTATCACGAGCGCCCAAGGCGCGGAACTCGCAAAATCCGTTGGTTGCAATCGAGTTGTGCTTGGCCGTGAACTGAGCCTGACAGACATTCGAAAAATCGCTGAGTCGACCGATGTTGAACTGGAAGTGTTCGTTCACGGGGCGCTTTGTGTTTCCTATTCCGGTCAGTGTTTCAGCAGCGAAGCGTGGGGTGGCCGCAGTGCAAACCGGGGCAAGTGCGCCCAGGCATGCCGCCTTTCGTACGACTTGATCGTTGACGGAGAGGAACGTGACCTGGGCGAGTATCGGTATCTCCTTTCGCCGGGCGATCTTTGTGCACTCGAGCAGATTCCTGAGCTAATTGATATTGGAATCGCCTGTGTAAAAATCGAGGGCCGCTATAAAAACAGTGAGTACGTCGGGCTGACCACTCGCTCGTATCGAGAAGCCATCGATCTGGCGAGCCTTGGGATGGGAATCGAAGTTCCAAACGAAGAGAAATTAGAGCTCGAACAGATCTACTCACGCGGACTTGGCCCGCATTTCATGTCTGGCACGAATCACCAAACTGCTGTGATTGGTCGCGCGCCTCGACACCGCGGAGTTATGGTCGGTACCGTCACGAAAATAGCCAACCAGCGCGTCGAAGTCGAAGTTGAACATTCGCTCAAACGAGGCGATGGGCTGGTATTTGATTCCGCTACCTGGCGAAGCCCGGACGACCCCGAAGAAGGCGGCCACATTTATGAGGTTCACGAAACCGCCGGCGACCGAGTTGAACTTGAATTTGGCCACGACGACATCGACTTTGACAGGATTCGAATTGGTGATCTGGTTTGGCGAACCAACGATCCCCAACTAATCAAGAAACTGAAAACACTTACACGAACGGAAGTCCCGGTCTTCACTCGCCCGATCTCTTTCGAAGTCACCGCGAACCTCGACCAGCCGATCAAGATCGTAGCCACGATTGAAAATGGGATGACCCAAACGTATGAAGGCGATCGCCCTTTGGTGCCCGCTGAGAAACGTTCGCTTGACTTGGAAATTTTGAACGAAAAACTGGGACGACTTGGTGGTACGCCGTTTCATCTAAACGAAGTCAAACTGCTAACCTCAGACGCCGTTTTTGTGCCAACCAGTTTGCTTAATCAAGCCAGACGTCAACTGGTAGACGAACTGTTTGAAGAAGGCGGAAAGATCCAGCCGATCAAGGCATCCCCTGCCCTTGAAATAGAATTGGCTGAACTAAAATCCAAACTAGATCAACAGAATGAGATCGAAGCCCCGAGCGTCCCAAAGCTACATTTGCTGGTCCGAACACCTGAGCAGTTGGATGCCGCGATCGCAGTTGCAAACGAATCCGAAAACGCGGTCGGCTCAATCACGCTTGACTATCTTGAGCTGTATGGACTGCGGCCCTCTGTCGAGAAAATTCAAGCCGCTGGACTGCGAGCCCGAGTCGCCAGTCCGCGTATTCTGAAACCGAGTGAGCAAAATGTGATTCGGTTCTTGGTCTCGCTTGAATGCGACATCCTGGTTCGATCCGGTGGACTACTACACGATTTAGTTCAGGAAACCGATTGCGATCAACGCCCGAAATTGATCGGCGATTTCAGTTTGAACGCGGCCAATGCACTTTCGGCTTGGGCCTATCTGGATATGGGTCTTTCGCAAATCACACCGACGTATGATTTGAATTCACAACAGGTGCGAGAGTTGGCCGACCAAGTCCCAATCGCTTCTTTGGAAGTCATCGCCTATTCACACTTGCCAGTTTTCCATACCGAACACTGTGTATTCTGTCGTTTCCTTTCTGATGGAACCGACAATACCAATTGCGGTCACCCTTGCGAAAAACACCAAGTCTCCGTTCGAGATTCCGAGGGCCGCGCCCATCCCGTCATGGCCGATGTCGGATGTCGCAATACAATTTTCGGAGCAGAAGCCCAAACGGATCCAAAGTCGTTTCAGTCGTGGGTCGATGCAGGCATTTCGAATTTCCGTCTGGAGTTCGTGCATCAGACGCCGGAACAGGTCACGCAAATCGCTTCGGCATTCGCGAGTTTCTTGTCAGGCCAATCGACATCAGACGAATTGGCTACATCGCTTTCGTCCTCGTCGCCGCAAGACACCACGCAAGGAAGCTTATTCGTGCCCGGGAACTTCAAACATCTAGTCCAGTTGAAGTAGCGGCTGATGCCTTTTGGATAATCGCATGGTCGAACCGCCACACGAAATCAAAACGAACGTTCAATAGTACTTCAGCTCAGCCTTATACAGATTGGGTTTTACATAAACAATGGAATTCTTGAAGTTGACCTTGATAGTTCCCCTATCATCAGCCGTAACCAAATAGCCATGCAGATCCTCTCGGTTCATCTTGCCGTCTATTTCATATGAGACAGCAACGGTCGAAACACCTTGTGGACGGACAAGAAATGTACGTTGCTCGCCCGTTCTAAGATCACCGAATGTGTAGTCTCTGCCTTCAACATGAACCTGAACGGTGTTCATTGTGCTAGTTTCCCCGTTTGTTATCGTGACGTAGATACCGGCAAATGGCCGTAAAATGAACACGTATAATAGGAGACTCGCCGCAAATGCGAACCCAATTATTGCTTTGACGTCGCCAGTTCGGCGACGCTTGGTTGGCACAATCGTTTCCGAATCGCGTGATCTACCTTGCAACGCACGCAATAAAATGTGAAAGAGCAAGCTAAACCCGATGCCAGCGATGGCGTACTTGATCGGTATCAAAAAAAATGCCGTCATCCTCGGTTGCGGTGATATCGCTTGCATCCATGGATTCGCTTCGATAAGCGACGCCGCTTTAACATACGCGGGCAAGCTGATCATTAGCCCGCATGAAAACCCAACCATTATTCCAATGGCAATCGAGCCCGCGATAGGACCTATCCGCAAACCGGCAAGATCTCTGCGTCTCGAAATCAAAAAACAAAACAGCGGGATTTGAAGAAAGGGAATCAGAAGTGCAAACCCGAATTCTGTTCGCAATTTGAAATCACTATCGAAGAACAGATCATCCTTGGCCAGCAAGGCTGGAAGGATCAACAGCGGCAACGCAAACAGTTCGATCAATGAAACGCGAGATTTATTCATACTCATTCACCGAATAGTAGTTACGATTAAAAGTCGAAAATCCTCAAGTCGACGGTCTCGCAAACTCCCGAAAGACTGACAATCGTATTCGATTAGAGCGATTCAATTTTGCGCTGTCAAAAACCCGCACTCAGAATCATTCGTTATGCGTGGCAAGCACATGCACGGCAGCACACAGGAAATTGATGGCCCGATTTTGGTGTCGCCAGCTTCGTGCCGCAAACGGTCGTTGACATCCAGATTCCTCACTGATTATCGTTCGAGTAAATTCGCTCGAACGGGTCAGTTATTGGAACATTTTTTTTCAAACAACTGGAACCAATATTCAGCCCTCGGTGTTGAGTGCGTCCAAGGTGCCTCTAAAAAAACCGACGTCGATTAGCAAAATTTTTGATACCTACAATCAGTCTTGCCTTCAATCTTGCATTCAATGCCGGCAAAACTCAACGCCCAAACAACACGTAGCAAATTAAAGTCACCACCACGACACCGATTAAGTTAAGCGCGAAACCTTCTCGGGCCATCTCCCGCACTGTAATCTTTTCCGAACCGAAAACGATCGCGTTAGGAGGAGTCGCTACCGGCAGCATAAAGGCGAAACTCGCGCTGATGGTTGCCGGGATCATGAAAATCTTTGGTTCGATCGCCGCTGTAATCGCAGCAGTCGCAAGGATGGGCATCAACAACGTCGTCGTGGCGGTGTTGCTGGTGACTTCAGTCAAGAACGTTACCGCCAAACAAAGCGATGCAATCAACAGCAATGTTGGCAGTGTTCCCAAACCAGCCAACCCATTGCCAAGCAGCTCGCTCAATCCCGAACTCACAAACGCGGATGCCATGCACAATCCGCCAGCGAACAAAATCAACACACCCCAAGGAATCTTCTCCGCTGTTTTCCAGTCGAGCAACGGTTCGCCTTTGCCATTGGGGATCAAGAACAATGCGATCGCGCCGATCAATCCAACCGCAGCATCGTTGGCGTGGGGCATTGGGAAACCGGATTGATCCGCCATCTCTGTCCATCCGCCAAATGGCTGTTTGCGAGTGATCCAAAGCAGTGCCGTGGCAGCAAAAACGATCAGCGTTCTGACTTCTTCTGTGCGCCATGCTCCAGCGGGCGGAAGCTTGACCGGCTCGATATTTCCCAGCCCTCGAGTCAGCCAAATTCCAATGATCGGCAACATCACAAATACCACGGGTAGCGCCATCATCATCCAATCGAGAAAACCGACCTCTAATCCGATGACTTCTTTATAGACGCCTTGGAAAACCATATTTGGCGGGGTCCCGATCGGTGTGCCGACTCCACCGACGCTTGCCGCGTAGGCCACGCCCAAGAGCAAGCTCAAATGTAATTTTTTGCTATTTGTTTGAGCCACAACCGCCATCACAATCGGCAACAACATCAACGTCGTCGCCGCATTGGAAATCCACATGCTCAAAAAAGCCGACGCTGCCATGAATCCAAACACCAACCGACGGGCGCTCGTTCCGCCAAAAAGATTCACCATCGTAAGTGCGATTCGCTGGTGGGCACCACTTCGCTCCAACGCCGCCGACAGCATGAATCCCCCCAACATCAACAACACCAGTTTGTTCCCGTAAGCCCCTGCAACCTGAGAAGAATCCAAAACGCCAACCACAGGAAAAACGGCCAACGGAATAAAAGACGTCGCCGCGATGGCGATCGGTTCGGTGATCCACCAAACCGCAACCAGAAAAGTGACACCTGCCGTCCAGGCGATGTCAGAACCATACCCAAATTGGTAGAGCGTCATGCCGATAGCGACCGCGAGCACAGGACCGATGATAAGCATCCAGTTTTTCATTCGTAGCCCGGCCGTTCCATTTTGAAAACTTCAAATACATGAACTCTATTGCTTGGCCTCTGTCGTGCTGACTATGACACCATCGTTCACGGACTCCATTTTAGATCTCGCAACTTTTTCAATCGAGCCCGCAGCCGCATATTAGGTAAACTGAATCGACCAACCGTTTTACGGCTGAATCTCGTCTCCAGCGAAAACACGTTTTGCTTTATAATCTGAAATCGCTGAATTTGATGCAGCGCTGCAACTGATCGATGTTCGACGTGAGGTTGAGCGTTGTTACCTGACTGAAGGATGACGGACAGGAATGTCCATCCTATTTTTGGGTATAGTCGATTCGATTTTGGCCGAAGTATTTAAAACTCAAAAGATCTTTAAAAAGATCCACTACCTCATAAACAAACGATGCCGTTCCGCTGTTGGTTGAATCGGCACCGATCATTCATAAGTTAACTGGAGCTAAAATGAGCACTGCCACCGTGATCCGTTTACCCGAACGTAGCGAAGTCAAAGAGTCGGACACATGGGATTTGTCCAAACTATTCGCCGATGATGCGGAATGGGACAAAGCGTTTGACCAGTTCGAGGCTATGATCCCCGGGTACGAACAATTCAAAGGCACGCTCGGCAATAGTGCTGCTGAACTGGCTGCATGCCTTAAATTCGACAGCAGTGCCGATCGCCTGGCTGAGCGAATGGGCAACTACGCTTATTTAAAAACTGTTGAAGACCAATCGGACAGCACCTATCAACGAATGATGGGACGATTTCAAAACATCGCCACAAAAGCCGGTGAAGCGGCTAGTTACATTCGCCCGGAAATCCTCGCCATTCCGGACGAAAAATTGGCTGAGCTCGTGAAACAACCCGAGCTGGAATTGTACGCGTTAATGCTTGAGCGTTTGACTCGCTATAAAAAATATACACTTGGCAATAAAGAAGAACAGTTGCTGGCGATGCAAGGCGAGATGGCCGGCGCGACGTCGAAAATCTTTCGACAGCTTCACGATTCAGATTTAAAGTTCGGAAACATTACCAACGACAAAGGCGAAACAGAAGAGCTCACTTCCAGTTCGTTTTCTCAGTTCTTGATTTCTCCCAATCGAGAGGTTCGCAAAACAGCGTTCCATCAGTTTTACGAACAATTTGCTGCCCACGAAAACACGTTAGCAGCAACGCTGGCGGGTTCGATACAAAAAGACATCTACTACGCGCGGGCTCGTGGCTATGACAGTGCACTTGAACAGGCGTTGTACGCGGACAATGTTCCACCCGCGGTTTACGACAACTTGATCGCCTCGGTGAGAAACAACCTGCCATCACTGTACAAATACTACGACTTGCGAAAGCGTAACATGGAACTTGACAAAGTCCATCACTACGACACTTACGTTCCAATTTTGAGCGACATCGAGGTCAAACATGAATGGGACGAAGCCGTCGAAGTCATCTGCGAGTCACTCGCGCCCCTAGGCGAAGAGTACTGCAGTGTGCTGCGTAACGGTTTGTCCGGTCGTTGGTGTGACCGTTACCCGAACCAGGGCAAACAGTCCGGCGCGTTCAGTTATGGAACCTATGATGGTACGCCCTACATCATGATGAACTACAAGCCTGCGGTTCTGAACGATGTGTTTACTTTGACGCACGAGGCTGGCCACTCGATGCATTCGCATCTCTCGATTCAAAACCAGCCTTACGAATACTACAACTACACGATTTTTGTCGCCGAAGTTGCAAGTACATTCAACGAGCAATTGTTGACACGTCATATGCTCGACAACGCGAAAGATGACCGTTTGAAAGCTTATTTGATCAACAACGAAATCGACAGCATTCGCGGAACGATTATTCGCCAGACAATGTTTGCCGAGTTCGAAAAAATTACCCACGCGATGGCCGAGGCCGGTGAACCGCTGACAGTCGACGCACTCAAGACGACGTACGGGAAATTGCTTACCGATTACTTCGGTCCAGATTTCGCGATCGACGACGAGTTGCCATTGGAGTGCATGAGGATTCCACACTTTTATCGCGCGTTTTACGTTTACAAATACGCGACTGGTTTGTCGGCTGCGATTGCTCTCAGCCAACGAGTGTTAAATGGTGGGCCGCAAGAACTGGCTGAGTATCTTGGTTTCCTCAAGGGTGGATGTTCAAAGTACCCATTGGATCTACTTCGCGATGCGGGCGTTGATTTGGAGAAACCAGAACCAGTCGACACGGCGTTAAAGCGATTTGGCGAATTGGTAGATGAGTTGGATGGCCTGCTATAAAAAGCGAGCTAACTATCTCGTTGTCAATTTACAAAACCGATTCAGCCCTTTTCACGAAGGGCTTTTTCGTGCGCGAATTTTAGGCCCGCTTGATCGGCACACCATCAACTAGGCAAAATTTGGGGCAGACTTTTTGGGCTGCGGGGTATTTTCCGTTGCTATTGGAGAAATGCGTTCTGGTTTGTGAAAAATATCCTTCGCCAACGGCAAAGTTAGTTGAAGCGGACAGCCCAAACGATCATAGTTAAACAAGCGATTTGAAGGACGCCCCACAACTGATGTCCCTCACTAAACCTTCTCTCTGATGCTTGAATTAAGGCGGCGATGTCGGATCCCAATTTTTTTATCCTCTCTAAAGGGAAACGTTACGGGCCTTTTGCATTGGAGCAAATCAAAACGATGCGCGATCGTGGCGATTGCGATGCGCTAACGAGAATCTCAACGATCCAAGCACCAGAGGCTTGGCAAACGCTTGACTCTTTCTTGAAACAACAAGAGTACGACGCGGCGCAGCCAGCGCCGATTGAACCGCCACCGATGACTGATCTGGAAACAGAACGCGCAGCACTCGTTCGGCCGTTTCCAATTTTCCCGATGCTACTACTTCACGCTTTGACGTTGGGCATTTTCACTTTCTTTTGGTTGCTTTCTCGCCATGGCGTACTGCCCAAATTTCGTGCCGACGACCCATCTCCAGCCAAAGCAATCTTTCTTTGCTTTGTGCCGTTTTTTAATCTCTACTGGATCATCGTGGCTTTTGTTCGTTTGGTTGATCGAGTCAACCAATTCTCCAGAACCCTGGGAATCGCTGAGAAAATTCCGCGTGCACTAGCCATCATTGTCGCCGTTCTCTACCTCTTGCCGCTGGGTTTAGGATTGATCGGTTTGGTGGTTTGGGGTGCGATCATGTTCAGCCCTGATCCACCGAGCGGCGAGGCGAGCTTCCTTTTTTTCCAACTCCCCCACTTGTTCACGATAATAAGTTACTTGATCGCGATGCCGATCTTTGCATCAATGATTCAAAGTCGATTAAACTTATGTTTTGAAAAGCAAATTGAACAGCTTGCGAACCAACGATGATAAAGCTCAAACCAAACGTAACCTGCATTCACTGTTGGAACCAGTTTCCAACTGCAGAGATGCTTTGGCTCTCCGAGCATGAAGACCTCAAAGGTGACTTGCTGATCAAGGATCAAGCCATTCGTTTTTTACCCTCTCGATTCAACGCGAACGGGAATGCAATCGACGCACTTGGTCAAGAATGCCACCTCCTTGCCTGCCCTAATTGTCATCTTGCTCTTCCAAGGTCCATCATCGAGCGGGACGTCATTTTTGCTTCGATCCTTGGCAGCCCGCAAAGTGGAAAATCGTATTACCTTGCCTCCCTCGTGAATCGGCTGAGGGAAAAACTGCCCAAGCTTTTCAAGCTTAATTTTAGCGACGCGGATTTGAACGGAAACGCCGTTCTGAATCGGTATGAGAAAGAACTGTTCCTGCGTGCGAACAACAAAGACCTGTTCGTCCTTGGTGACTTGATCCCTAAAACTCAGTTGGGCGGGATGCTGTACAACACCGTTTCCTACGGCAACCAAAAAGTTAACTACCCCAAACCGTTTTCGTTTAACCTCGACGCCATTCGCAAGAAAAAACTTCGCTCCAAAGCGATGCTGTGCCTCTACGACAACGCGGGTGAGCATTACGAAGCCGGTCGCGACTCGAATCAGGAACCGGGCACGCGTCACATGGCGATGGCTGATTTTCTTGTTTTCGTCTACGACCCAACGCAGGATTCACGCTGGCGTGCCAAAATGAATTCAGCGTCCGCGGAACGTCATTTTTCAGAGAAAACGAATTTCCAGGAGCATATCCTACTTGAGTCAGCAAGACGTATCCGCGCGTTGAGCGGCATCGCAGACGGCGAGTACATTTCCAAACCATTGTTTGTCGCCGTTTGCAAAATGGATGTCTGGCAGTCGGTGCTCCCCGATATCGATTGGTCCATTCCGCTGACTCAGCAAAAGGACCGAGCCGCTCTGGATGTACCAAAATTTCTACATCAGTCAGCTGAAATGAAAAGCAAACTCGAAGAGTTCATTCCGTCGATTGTTACCGCCGCAGAATCGGTTTCCAATTCTGTCTACTACGTCCCCGTTTCCGCGTTGGGATCCAAACCAACTCACTTCACGGGCGACGGGCGACCGATGATCAGCGCCGAAAAAATCGTCCCCTTCCGCGTCGACCTACCTTTTATCGCCGGCTTGGCATTTTCCGATTCAGGTTTAATAGGGATGGTCAACTGACGTGAGTGCAAGGAATCAGAATCACGAACTTTGGTACGCCGAAGCCAAACAGGGCTTGGACATCACGAGCACGGGCTTCACCACGGTCAAGCGGACTCAAGGTATACCTACGAAACTTCAACGACACATGGAGCAACTGAGTTGTTACGACAACTACTCGCAGTTCAAGAACCATGTTCGCTGTTGTTTTTCAAAATGCTCTGATGGTGCGGATACCTGGTTTGTACTCTCTCGGGCTTCGGCAGCAGTTGGATACTCTCAACGGGCTGGATTCTTTTGCCACCACGTTGCCATACACCAATCCAATCGACCGCGTTGCAATCCCGCCTCGTTGTTCAATTCAAATTTATTTGCTGGCCGCTGGGATGGAAAAGTCGAAGAGCTCGCTCAATGCCGACCGATTCCCCCTGTCCGAGAATCGGTGGACAGCTGTGGGACTTGGGCATCCATATTCGGAGATGCTGGAGCAGCAGGCGATGCAATCATTCGCGCCAGGCGCAACCGTTCGATCTACATTCCGTTTCATGATCCGGCCCACGCAATTTCATTAGCGGAAGAAGCCCTGAGCGTTTTGCCTACGGACAAAATGTGGCAGTTCACGTTTACGACCTATTTAGCAAGCGACGTTGAACGCGACGCCTGTGTGATGAAGTTTTTTCCAAGCCCTGCGCCCAAACATCTTTCGATTCCAAAGCAGCAATTGTTTTCGTTCAACGCCTCACGGTACGCCAACGATGCGCCTCCGGAAGTGATCGCCGCACGCAGTGGGAACAACTTGGATATAGTCTTGGCTGCCCAAACCAAAGCCGCTCAATCCAACACTGGCTTGGAGCTCGACTCCGGCATCCCGATGGCCACCCTGCCAGAAGACTCGCTTGAAAGGGGCGCCCAAAACCGTGGAGTGAATGACAATCCACCAACGCTTCCAGGAAAAGCTGCAGTTCAACCGATCCACCCCGGCGGTGTTCCTACGATTCAAACTTCCTCACACAAAGACCGCAAAAGGGAAACGACAACGAGCAGCATCGCGATGGGGTTGCTAGGCTTGGTCGCCGGACTCGCCATCGCGATAGGATCGTGTTTGCCATTTGTTTTTAGTTACAAACACAAATTTGAAACAGAAGTGCTCGCCAAGAAAGGGCTTGAGCAACAGTTGTTAGTCGCAAAACAGGCCAGCGAAAAAGGCAATAACGATATCGAAGGGCTTGAGGGCGATGTCAAGAGTTGGCGAGTTCAGTTTGAAGAACTTACCGAAGCTCGCAACGAACTTGCAAAAGAGAAACAGCTACTCGAACAGACTGAAGTTGAATTGACCGAAGAACTTGAATTGATGGATGAGGAGACTGCCAAGAACCAGAAAACCATCGAAGAGCAAGTCGCCAGAATAAAAGAGCTAGAAACGCAAGTGGCCAAATTGATCGATGGGATGGCGGACGATCAAAAAAAAATGGACGACGGAAAAGGAAAAGAAAAGAACCCGGACGAAGCAAACAATGAAAAGGTAGCCGACAATCCAGATGCACCACGAGCTGATCCCACAGTCGAGTATGCCGTCGACATTTGGCGACCAGAAACGAAACACAGGGTCGCAGGTCCCTTCCGTTCTCTTCGCGTTGACAATTGGCCTTCGTCTAGACAGAAGGAAAAAGGAAAGTTTGGGTTTGAAACACAGAATGACGGCAAGAGAATGCTTCTTTTTGCGGGGACCTACCATTTTGCAACCGTCATGCATCAAGACAACGGATTTGGTGATGAATTGGTATTCAAATGGAATCAAGATGGATTCAGGAAAACGGCAAATTTTTGGAACAAGCCCACAACGAGAATCCAACGTCGATTGGCCGCCGACAGGATTGGATTTAAATATCTTGACGATGCAGAGGGCAAAGAAAATCTAATACGCTTAAAAATTATTGATTCAAAAAAGAAGTAAATGACGATCGACGCCTACACCATTGAGCAAATCAACGCGTTCTTGACGTCGACCGATCAAACGGAAGACGATCGCATTCGGGAGTGTGCTGAGAAGTACGCGCAGGCTTGCGAGGAAGTCAACAACCGCCTACTGAGATGTCGTTTGTTTTTGCAATCCGGACATCGCACGCAAGCGATTCGTTATGCCGAACAGGAACCATCGCTTCAGAAACAATGCGAACTGCTTTCCCTACACGGCTTGGTTGATCTTTGGGAAGACCTCGTTTCCAGTTACGGATGGGCCCGTTTCCAGCCCGTAAAATCTGACCTTCTGACTTTAGTTTACGACTCCTACCAAACCGAACGCGAAACGGCTGATGTGCTTTATCAGTATCGCGAAATGGCACTGGCAAAGGCTCCTCTGTCTGACCGCTTGACGATGGTTCGACAGCTTTCGATTCTTGAACAAACGAACCCCGTTTGGCGAAATGACATCGAAAACCTTGAATCCAACTTGATGGCTGAACTCGCACGTCGTGGGGCCGATGCCATGCGAAACAACGAAATGGATGAACTAATTACCGTTGTTACGCAGCACGACCAGCAAGAATGGGAAGCACCCTATACGCCGGCGTACAATAACTTTCTTCGCCAAGCGATTCCAATCGTTTACAAAGAGCATTCGATTCCTCTTAAGGTTCGAAAATCGCGCCGAGCCTACCAAGCCAACGACACCGAGACGTTCAATCGTTTGCATGATGAAACGACACAAATGTTCGCCATCGCCCGCGCCTACCACCCGAATTTTCACGTCAGCGAAGAAGTCAAAACCAGTTTCGACAGCATGACAGGCAAACGCCAGAACCTGGAAATGACACAGCGCATGGGTGCGTTTGGTGCAGATTTGAAAACACTTCAATCGATGCTCGGTGGCAACCATACCGAAGAGCAAATCGAGATGGCGCTGATTCGAGCGGAAAGCCACGGAATCGAAATCCCTCCGCTAGTACACGCTCAGATTGACGCCTACAACTCCAACACCAAAGACACAAAAATTCTAACCATCGTTGCGATCACTTCTTTGATCGTACTTGTCATTGGCCTTTCAGTTTTGGCATTCTTAATGTGGGTCCGCCTGAAAGGAAGCTGATATGGAACTTGGCAGCAACACTTGGTTTGTGCGGATCGACGATAAGATCCGTGGACCTTTCAACGCTCAGGTCATTCACTCGATGAAATCCCGCGGGCGCATCACGCCATCCAGCGAGCTTTCTTCTGATCGGCGCGAGTGGTATTCGGCGTATGATTTTGGTGACCTCTTCACCGAACCGGTTGCAGTCCAAGACGCAGTGATGGTCCATGCAACCGGCGGCGAGATCGGATACTTTTACAATAACCAAGGCGTCCAAACGGGGCCGGTCACCGTTCAGCGATTGCAAGAGCTCGCAGCGATGGGCGTTCTTATCGAAACAGATCTTGTTTGGTACGAAGGAGCGCCTGACTGGTTTCCCGCCAGTGGACTGAGCGAACTTACGTTTCCCAAGCAAACTCAAACCGCACAGAAATGGGTTTTTCAAAACAAAGTCCTTGCCTGCATCGTGGCCGCATCGTTGTTGGTCGCTGTTGTCGTCCCGATGTGGTACATATTGTCACTCAACAGTGCACGCACGACTGAACTGCGAGAGAAAGCGAAAACGCAAGACGCAAGTGTTCGCGCAGCCCAACTGGTTGCGCTGCGTCAAGAAAGAAGCACATTGGATGAACGATTGGATTCACTGAAAGCTCAAAGGAAAGCGGCCAATGAAGCGATGGCCAACGGCGGAGCAAATTCGCTAAAAATGTTGGGCGTGATCGGTTTGGAAATAGACAAGGTCACGAAGCGCATCGAAGAGAACGAAGAAAAGCAATTGGCTGAAGAAAAAATCCGGAAAGACGCCGAGGAGCGAAGCCGTAGAGAGAGTGAAGAAAAAAACCTACTGACAACGGTAATTGGAATCGCTGCTGGGCTCATGACGACCATAATTTCGGTCGCCTACATGATGTTTCGCGCCATCGGTGCCCGCGGCTCAGGCAGTTCTTCTGAACGTGAAATTATGGATGCGAGACGTGAAATCTACGACGCAAAACGCGAAATAACCGACGCCCTTCGGGATCTCAAGAAGTAGCATCGCCCGATACAACTCGGGAAAAAATAAAGCTTGTGCTATGATAGAGGCATGAAAACTCTTCTACTCAAATCGTTTGTCGTCGCTTTCACAGCCACCATTTGTTTACTGTTTGTTTCGCTTGTCACCGCTCAAGAATCATCTACGGATGAGTCGCAAACGGATTGGCGTGCCATGCGAAAACGGTTAGAGCGACAGTATGGCGAAGAACTTCAGGATATCGCCAATTGGTGCCGTGAGAATAATGCACCACAACAAGTCGACGCAACGCTTGAGCAGTTTGTGAATAGAGACCTCTCGAGGCAGTACATTTATCTGCCCAACGAAGAGGCCATGCCGACGGCGCCCAAAGGCCTCACCGACAAATCTGTCATTGAGTGGCTAGAAAAAGTCAATCAAGCGAGAGTAAAGCACGCTGATCGAATCTTTGCCCTCGCACAAAAGGCAGCCGATGCAGACGCGGGCGCAGTCGCATTCCAGCTTCTAAACGAAGCCGTGTGCCATAACCGAGATCATGCTGAAGCCCGAAAAATACTCGGTCATTCAAAATCTGAAACCGGCTGGAACGTTACCTCTGACCGAATCCGCGTTAGGGTCGCCAAACGACAACACGACGTCATTCAATGGCCTGGCAGTTCGTATATTCGTGTCACGACCTCTCATTTTGAAATTGAATCTAACGCGAGTGAAGAACGAGTTCGATACCTTGCGGAACAACTTGAGCGTTGGCACCCTGTTTGGCGACAAGTCTTTTTTGAATATTGGAGCACACCAAGTGCGGTAAAAAAATGGATAGCTGGAAAAGGAAGTGCACGCAATTCTTCTCGAAAGTTCCGTGTTGTCTTTCTTAAAAACAAAGCCGACTACGATGCCCAGCTGGAGCGAGTCAAGCGAGGGATTTCGGTATCGACCGGCTACTACAGTCCCGAAAACAAGATTTCATTTTTCTATGACGGTGACGCCGAAGTTCAAGCCACCTGGCGACACGAGCTGACTCATCAGCTGTTTCGAGAGTCCGGTCGGGCGAAAGGTAATAACTTTGAGACGCAATTTATCTGGCTCGACGAGGGAATTGCAACCTATTTCGAATCGCTGGCAGATTTCGGCGACTATGTAACGCTGGGCGGATTCGATTCTCGGCGCGTTCAATATGCTCGCGTCAGAAAACTGTTAGAGAATTTTCCAATCACCATGCAGGAATTATCCTCGCTCGGACGGGCCGGACTTCAGAGTCACCCAGAACAAAAACGTCTCTATAGCGTTGCGGCTGGATTGACTGAAATGTTGATGAACGATGAGAACGGAGCGCATCAAAAATCGCTGGTCCAATTCTTGAATTTGATTCACAAAAAAAGAGTCAAGGCTGGCGCGTTTGAGAAGATCATGAAACGAAGTTTCGCAAATTGGGACGCGCGTTACCCTGAGTTTTTGAAAATCGATTCAAAACACGTTGAACGGTTTTTGTCGAAACCCGAAAGTCGCCGTGAACTTGCTTTGCCTGCCGCAGGATTGAAATTGCCGGCCTACGAGGCAATTTCTCAATGCGTCAATTTGCAGTGGCTGGACATTTCCCAAAATACCGTCACGCTGCAGCAACTGGCAACGCTTAAAACCTGCACGAAAATCCATCAGTTGATCATGACAAATTGCAGCTTCGAGAAGGACTCACTGCGGGCGCTTGAACTTTTCCCGCAACTTGATGAAGTTGATTTGAGCGCATCGTCGGTGCAAGATTTTCAACTGACTAGTTTTAGAAATCTAAAGAAACTCAGATCGCTACAGCTAATCAGTACAGCGATCACCGATCGCGGATTGATGGAACTTGCCAATGTTCCCAACCTACAGGTGGTGAATGTGACCGGCACGCGAGTGACCGATCAGGGAATTGCGAATCTGAAAGCGAGACGTCCCAACATGGTCATTACAAAATAGCTGAACCGTTGCCGGCGCCAGTTCGATTCGACGTGATCATTGTGGCACAGGATAGTGGTTGTATCGAGTGTGTCAGTTAAATCGCGTCCGATCTAGCTGCCTGATTTTGGAATCGAGGTTTCGAGAGCATCGTGGGTTAGGGCGCACTACGTTTGGGTAGAGTTCCGCATCAAATTCAAACGATTTCAGCAGCCCCAAACAATGACGAATTGCCAATCTTGCGCATCACCGATGCTTCCTGTCCACGGTCAAGCTCACCATAGCTGCAGGCCTTGCAACACATTTAGTTTTCCGACCAAGATTGAATCGGCCGAACTGGCAATCATTCCGCAAGGCAAGAAAACTGGCTTTCAATGCCCCAAGTGTTCCATTGCTCTCGAGGTTGGATTAATTTGTGACAAAACCCAAGTTTGTTTTTGCGAAAATTGTCGAGGATTTGTAATCGCCAGTGTAACACTCGGCGAACTTGCAACTGAATTGCGGAGTAAATACAAAGGCGAGGATGATCGACCGCAGCCCATCGATCCGAGAGAAATGGATAGATTTTCCAACTGCCCAGCCTGCATGGAACGAATGGATGCCCACCCCTATTACGGCCCTGGCAACATTGTTTTAGATACCTGTATGCACTGCAAACTCGCTTGGCTCGATCACGGCGAGTTAGCAAAAATTGTCCGTGCGCCTGGCTTACGTGTAGAGCCGTAGGCAAGAGACTCAAGCGATCTTTGGACCTTACAAAGAGTCCTCGCACACCCGAATTCCAAAGTGAAACGAAATAAGTTCGACCACTCAATGATCGACTAAACGTCGTCATGCTTGCTGGCCGAGTACACGAAACGCGAACGCCGCGCATGCACGTATTTGCTTTTAATGAATCACCGTTTTTAAGGGCTTTGATTTTTCCTCGGACGTCAAAACAAACAGGCGAACCATCGATAGAACGAAAACGCATGTTGGCATCATCGCCCCGCCAATCATGGAATACCGAAACGCGTTCGCTTCATCGTCAATTTCCTCCCGTCGTCGATCTACGTTCGGTAAATGCTCGCCCTCTTGAACGGCAGGTCGTTCATACTCATCTAGCTCGCGATGAAGCTGCGACACATAAGTTGACTGAGTGAACAACACAGCGATTATCACGAACACGGTCGTTATCGCAGCAGCAGCAGTCAGTCCATCCGCCCAGCTAAACAGCAGCCGTCCAAAAATCAATTTCACCAATGCATCAGCAAACTGAACGACGGCGAAAATGACCAGTGTCGCCGCGAGTACCCACAACGCCCAGCCCAAGCAAACAAACACCAATGACATTGTCTCAGTAATTTCACCCGTCTCAAACGAACCTCGATTCATCGTCTGGATTGCGGTGCAACACGTGTTGAGCAGAAAGCCCTTGATCACTTGAAATCGGCAAAGCATCACAAACGTACCGAACCAAAACGCCAATGTTGCGGATCCAAGAGCCGCGAAAAAACCGAGCGGCAATGATTTTTTCGCTTCCACTTCAGCCGTCTCGCCGACCGCGTTGGTACTTTCTGATTGGGCAACGGGATTTGGCTCTGTTCGAGCAACGACCGGCGATGCGTCCCCCGCCCCTTCAAGAATCGAATCCAAGTCATCGTAGGTCGAAACAAAAACTGGCTGGCCATCGTGGACGACTGATGTTTCGGCAACGGGAACTGGCGGACGGTGCTTTTTCTTTTTTTGTTGCTCGACGGTAGGTCGATCTGCATTTTCTTCGGGAGTCTTCGGCGTGTTTGGCTTCGGCGTGGTTGGCTTCGGACTAGCCGGTTTTAGTTTCGCCCTACTTGGCCCAGTTGTTTTTGGCCCAGTTGTTTTTGGCTTAACTGATTTTGGCTTTGCCGGACTTGGTGAAGGCGCCTCAACTACATTTCGCCGCTGACTGCTTTGACCGTCGCTTTTAAGGGGAGACTCAAGACTCAAGCCAACCAACTCGTCGCCCAGCATTTCATCACCCAGCAAATCCACACTGAGAAGATCGGAAGACGCAGGGTTTTGAGCTGGCTGACTGGCTTCATCGTTGACGAGCACATTCGATTTAGTAACGTTCGACTTGCGCTTCGTTGAATTTGGCCTATTTGGTTGATTGCCACTGGGCTGCAATCGTGCCGTCGATGAATTAGCCAATTTCCCAACTCTAAGAACCGCCCCACAACCACACCGGACTTTCTTTCCCGCGAGTTCAGGTTTGATATTTCGAAATTGCTTCCCGCATGCCGGGCAAGTCATCGACAGGTTCAACAATCGCTCCTATTTTTTCAAACTAACGCGAATGATCTCTTTGTCATTTCGAACGACGATCGAACCATCGGAGTAGGCAGGATGACACCAAACAACATCACGTCCCCGCGCACCTGACGTTGGCTCCAATAATTTTGCCCGATCGAGCTCATCAAACCCTGTTGGTGACAATTTGCCAATGATTAGCTCTCCAATGTCATCGAAGATTAACACCTTGTCTTCGTTTGGAGTGATGAATCCATTGGCAAACATAAGAGGTTTTTCCGCTATCCATTTTTCATCAGCCCATTTCATATCCCCAGTCTCAAGCTCGACACAACGAAGAACGCCATTTCCTCGCTTGCCGTAGGCGACACCGTACGCCAATGAATCTTTAACGATAGGTGTGGCCATCATCGAATTCATGGCATCTTCCAATCGCTCGTTTGGCTTACTGTCACGCCAAACTTCTTTTGCACTGGGTGGATTTGAGCCCAACTCCAGCATGATCGCTCCTTTGTAAAATTCCGCGATCAAGACTTTGTTTTTAACAATGACAGGAGTCGCAATCGTGACGACCGACGGATTTTTTTCTGCTGGAAATTTGGTGAACCAAAATTGTTCGCCACTGGCAGGATCAACCGAAGTGATTCCGTTGGCGTGCCAAAAAATCAACTGACGTTTTCCAGCCGCCCCACCGGATTCGTTTTTCGGCTCGTAGATCACAACGGGAGCGTATCCGATGTCGCCAGTTGTGACGGCACGCCAGATTTCTTTGCCTGTTTTTTTATTGAAAGCGACCAAGCCAGAGCCTTCGCCGCCAACTGGTACGATCAAGTTTTCGCCGTCGACCATCGGATGAGAAGCGTAGCCCCACAACGGCGGC